>NZ_JANBOE010000004.1:0-356960 GCF_035615075.1 Acinetobacter sp. IK40
CCCTTCCCGAACTCAGAAGTGAAACCTCTTAGCGCTGATGGTAGTGTGGCACTTGCCATGTGAGAGTAAGTCATCGCCAGCTTTTAAATACGAAACACCCCCAACCTAACGGTTGGGGGTGTTTTTTATTGGCGTAGAGAAAAATACATTGAATAGCATCTCTTGAAGAGTATGTTATTGTTTTATAGGTTGAATCAAAATAAAAAAAGGATGAAATTTAAATGATCAATAATCACCTTGCTATGACTTCAGAAGAATTCGTCGAAGAATTTAAACTTTTAAGAGATGATCTGATCCAGAGTTACTTTACTGTTGATTCTGAAATATCACGAATCGGTCTATTAGAAAAATCTGGTATGAATCATGAACAGATTCATTTAACTAAAAAAATTGTTTCAGAAGCTCTAACTGATGCGTTGTATACGGTTTTGCTAGGTCTTGATGGTAGTGCAACAATTGGTCAATATCAAATCATGTATAAGCTATTGGATGAACAATCCAATGAACTGACTGGCGACTTGGAGTCGATCGCATGGGAAAAGTTTCATGGCCAAAATATATAACAACAAATTTACGCATTGTGTACCGAGATGAATTGAGCTTAGAATTTATATTTATGCTATTTAGATATTCCTATGAAATGGGTGGTCGCTGAAACGTATTCTTTTCCTTATGAAGCCCAAATTGCCAAAACGCAACTTGAAGCTGCTGGTATTCCTGCCCGTATTGAAAATGAACATACCATTAACATGGACTGGCTTTATTCCAATGCATTGGGTGGGGTTCGGTTATTGGTTCCTGACCGTTATTTAGAACAAGCACAAGCGTTACTGGCGCAAGACTTTAGCCAGGAATTAGAACAAGAGTTTGGTTTAAGTGAGCGTTGTCCTCAATGCGGAAGCACAGATATAAAGCCTTATACGGAAGGAAAACGGCCTGCTTATCTGGTTTTCTTATTACTTGGTTTCCCGTTATTCTCGTATAAACATGGAACCAAGTGTCAACAATGCCAACATTTCTGGAGTTAAGCTTACATAAGCATTGATTAACAGAACCAGATTTGAACTTATACACGGCATCCTGTAAAAATAGATAAAAATCAAAAAGGAAAAAAAGATGCAATATAAAGGAAGTTGTCATTGTGGAAAATTAACTTTCATTGCGCAGGGTGAACTCACTGAAGCATTGTCTTGTAACTGTTCAATTTGCCAGAAAAAAGGTTCTTTACTCTGGTTTTTACCTCAGAGTGAAATTGAGATTACTGTGGAAGACGATGCTCAGGCAACTTATCAATTCAATAAGCATGTGATCGAGCATCATTTCTGTAAGGTCTGTGGTATTCACCCCTATGCAATCGGTGTAGATCCTCAAGGGAATACCATATGTGCAATCAATGTGCGTTGTATTGATGATCTGGAACTGGAAAGTATCAAGATCAATCACTTTGATGGCCGTTCGGTATAGCCATAAAATCTAGAGTATAAAAATGACCAAGAATAAAAAGTTAGATCTTGAACAAGTCGTAGCACTATTTGAAATATTAAAGAAACGTTTTGAACAAAATATGCATCGTCACAAGGAACTGAATTGGGCCGATATTGAAGATCAATTACAGCAGCAGCCAGAAAAATTATGGTCACTCCATCAAATGGAAGAAACGGGTGGAGAGCCAGACATCATTGTATTAGATGCAAAGTCACCAGAAATTGTCTTTTATGATTGTGCCGTAGAAACGCCGAAAGGGCGTAGAAGCCTGTGTTATGACCGTGCCGCTTTAGACGCACGTAAGGAACATAAACCCGATAATAATGCGATCGATGTGGCCGAAGCCATGGGAGTTGAATTACTCACAGAAGAGCAATATAGGCAGTTACAGGCAATGGAACATTTTGATCTAAAAACCTCGAGTTGGGTAAAAACGCCAGAGGATGTAAGAGCTTTAGGTGGCGCAATTTTCTGTGATAGTCGTTATGGTCGGGTTTTTACGTATCATAATGGTGCTCAATCTTATTATGCGACGCGTGGATTTCGAGGCCGATTAAAAATATAGTTTTGTGCTTTATCACAGGTTTTGACCTATTTTTTAACTTTTAATTTTGCCAAGCGCTTGCTTGGTTTTTCTGGTTTTGCTACTTTAGTGCTCATTCAATAAACAATGATCAATAATTGCTAGGAAGCAGAATATGCACCTTAATCCTTTGTACTATAACGAGCAGCATCTGGAATTTGCCAAGAGTATTCGACGCTTTGTTGAGAAGGAGATTTCGCCTTTTGTGAATGAATGGGATGAGAATGAAACTTTTCCGCGAGAGCTATATAAGAAGGCCGCAGATATTGGTTTATTGGGATTAGGGTTTGAAGAGCAATATGGCGGGATTGCAGGGACAGATGCATTTTATACGCTGTTAGCTTCGATTGAGCTGGCAAAATGCGCGTCGGGTGGTCTTAGTGCTTCTTTACTGTCGCATACCATTGGTGCGCCTCCGATTCAGCACTTTGCAAATGAAGCGGTGAAAGCTGAAGTGCTGCCTCAGATTTTATCGGGTGAAAAAATCTCGGCACTGGCAATTACTGAGCCAGGCGGTGGTTCAGATGTCGCTTCCCTCAAAACCAGGGCTGTACGTGACGGTGATTATTTTCTGGTCAGTGGTGAAAAAACCTTTATCACTTCGGGGATGCGAGCAGATTATTACTCGGTGGCAGTTCGTACTGATCCAAATGCGAAAGGGGCAAACGGTATATCCATGCTGCTGATTGATGCGCATAGTGAGGGAATCACTAAAACCAAACTGGATAAAATGGGATGGTGGGCATCCGATACCGCGCATTTGCATTTTGACAATGTCAAAGTGCCTGTTAGCCATTTATTGGGTCCAGAAAATATGGGCTTTCTGGTGATTATGAATAACTTCAATATGGAGCGTTTTTTCCTTGCTGCCAGTAGTTATGGTTTTGCCCTGACCTGCTATGAAGAGGCATTGGATTGGGCACAGCAACGCCACACTTTTGGCAAGCGTCTAGTTGATCATCAGGTCATGCGTCATAAGCTGGTAGATATGGCAACTCGATTGACCGCAACCCGTGCTTTACTCGAGGACACTGCTTATCGCTTGGGCAAGCCTGAATTGCAAGGCAGTGAACTGATTGCCCAGATTTGTATGTTGAAGAATGTTGCCACTCAAACCATGCAATTCTGTGCCGATGCGGCGGTGCAGACTCTCGGAGGCATGGGCTTTATGCGTGGTACCAAGTCTGAACGAATCTATCGTGAAGTAAAGGTCAATATGATTGGCGGTGGTGCAGAAGAAATTATGAAGGATTTAATCAGTAAGCAATTGGGGTATTAAACTGATCTCTAGGAGCTTATCGTATGGGTTCAACCCAATAAGCTCCTTTTCCCTCTGGATGAACTGCGATATACCAAAGTGATGAATCCTGAGCGTAGACTAAAAATTGAAATCCCTGTTCCTGCATTTCTTTCTTTTTACCTTGAGTCGCATTATTTATTTTGATTGGGATGGCACTTTGAGCGCTAAAATAATTGAGATCTGTGGGTGAAAAGGTAAAAGAACCATGGCCTCTATTTAGGTCTAGGTCATTTATTTCAATAATATTTTTTGTACTCGGTGGTAAAATAGGAGGCAGCCAACCACGTTCAAATGCATGTTCAGCTTTCGCATGCTGCAAATCTGTAAATTTGGTTGTCACTCTATCATCTGTACAACCCAGTATTAGGCTGGAAAGAAGAATCGTGATGATACGTTGCATATATTTCGCTTAAAGAATTGGCATCAGTTTATTTTTATCGTTATGGGGCCGATATTTCAATAATTAAAAGGCTTGATATTTTTGATCTGTCCAATCGCTATTTAAAATTGCCCAACGTTCATGGTCTTTCCATTCTTTTCCACCGACTCGCAGATATTGGCGGGAGAAGCCTTCTTTGACAAAACCTGCATGTGATACAAGACGAATAGAGGGCAGATTATCGGGTTGGATATTGGCTTCTAATCGATGTAAATTCAGTGTTTGAAATGCTTCTTGTAAAACCAGTTGTAGCCCTTGTCGCATATAGCCTTGTCCTGCATAAGGGTAAAAGGCTTCATAACCCAAGTAAGCAGAATGGAAGTGACCTCGAACGATATTGGAAATGTTAAAAGTGCCGACAATGGCATGATTCTCTTTCAAGCAGACAAAATAACGGTGTTCTTGCGCGAGGTAGTGTTCAAAATTAGCAGGTGGATAGGTCCATGGCCGATGCAGTTGAATACTACTCTGGTAAGCCTGTTTGATTTCGGCTAAATCACTGAGTAAGGGCTTACGTAAATAAATATGCGACATTCTCTTCTTTCTATATTTGGCTTATTCGTATTGCTTTAACTCATTTTCTAATTCTTCTTTTAAGTCGAATGGATCTATAATCCAAACAGAAATATCTAAATTTGGTAGAACTCCAATTTTTATACCATCATCATTTAGAGTCTGTAACCATTTTTCGATAAAAGTATTGAGATCGACTTTAGTTGGTGTGAAAGAAGGATAAACTTCACGGAACGAGGCCGCGTAGTCGGCATGTGGCCATATAGGTAAGTATTCTAAATTTTCTTGGGGCGTAACGATAAGATAATTTGCATGTTTATCTTCTAATATCCAGAGTTCTTCCCAGTCACATACTTTTGAAACAAAATGCTCATAACGTTGTTTAGGTGTCAAAGAAAATATATTTTCAATTTGTTTAGGATGCATGCGATAACTCATTATTTCACCGCCATTTCCCAAACCATTTCAGTCAACTCATCAATTTTGACTTTACCTTCAGGTTTGTACCAGGTTACGGTCCAGGAAATCGAGCCACCCAGCAAACGACGCCAGATAAAAGCATCATGTTTGACTTTGCCCTGAGCACGTAATTTTTCAATCACATCTAGCCAAATCTGCTCATATTCATTGCGCATTTTCAGCAGGTAATCTTGCTTCTCTTTAGAAAGGGCAAACCATTCATGTACCAAGACGGCCATCGCCGCTCCGGTATCACCAGCAATCGACAGTAATTCAGCTTTGATCAAATGATGTAATTGTTGTTCAGGATCACTTGAGCGTTCAGCGGCTTCTTTTAAACGGGCGAAGTTATAGATAATGGTTTGTTCCATCACCGTCGCCAGAATTTCATCCTTGCTTTTAAAATGATGGAACAGGCTACCTGATTGAATGCCAATAAATTCACCAAGTTGACGAACTGTGGTTTTGTCATAACCTTGCTTATAAAACAGATAGGCAGCACCTTGCAGTAAACGTCCACGTGGACTATCGTCAAAGCAAACAATCTTGGGAATTTGCTCAATTGAAGTTGCGATCATGCCTATCCGTCTATCCTGTTCAAGCTAAAGTGTATTGTAACAAAATTCATTCGATGTTTTGTCTTATCTTTTTATAACAAGCAGTTGCTTGAGTTTGTCGTTTTTTGCCAATACAGCATAGCATTATGTACTTTACAAACCAAGCACTTGCTTGGTAATGTTAAGGCGTTTTTAGCAATAACAATGAGAAAGCGCATGACAACTGTCAAACAGGATGACCAGAGGCTAGTCAAAATCGGGTGTGCATCAGGATTCTGGGGCGATACCAACACTGCTGCCTTTCAGTTGGTGCATTTGAGTGATATTGATTATTTGGTGTTTGACTATCTGTCTGAAATTACCATGTCGATTATGGCCAAGGCAATGATGATGGACTCAAGTCATGGCTATGCGCTGGATTTTGTCAGTCGCGTGATGTCACCACTGATCCATAAAATTGCCGAGAAAAAAATAAAAGTGATCAGCAATGCAGGCGGGGTAAACCCACTGGCTTGTCGTGATGCCTTACAGAAAATCATTGATGAAAAAGGCTTGGATTTAAAAGTTGCAGTGGTGCTCGGTGATGATGTATTGCCAAAGCATGCAGAATTATCAAAACAAAATATTCAGGAAATGTTTAATGGCGATGCGTTACCTGCACAGGTTGCCAGTAGCAACGCCTATCTCGGTGCTGTTGCGATTCGCGATGCCTTGGACTTGGGTGCGGATATTGTGATCACGGGCCGGGTGGTCGATTCAGCAGTCGTACTGGCGCCTTTGTTACACGAATATAAATGGTCACTGCATGATTATGACAAGCTGGCGCAAGGTTCACTGGCTGGGCATGTGATTGAATGCGGCGCACAGTGTACAGGTGGAAACTTTACTGACTGGCGTCTGGTTGAGGGCTTTGACAACATGGGCTTCCCGATTGTTGAAGTCAGTGCTGATGCTTCATTTATTGTGACCAAGCCGAAAGGGACCGGAGGCCTCGTTTCAACTGCGACTGTAGCAGAGCAGATCGTTTACGAAATAGGCAATCCGCAAGCCTATCTTTTACCTGATGTAAGCGCTGATTTTAGCCAAGTACATTTAGAACAGGTGGGCGAACATCGAGTCAAGGTGACTGGCGCAACAGGTCAGGCACCAACTCAGCAATATAAAGTCAGTGCGACCTATGCCGATGGTTATCGGGTCATGGTCAGTTTCTTAATTGCGGGTCGTGAAGCACCAGAAAAAGCCCAAGTGATTGCAGATGCCATTCTGAATAAATGTGAACGCGTTTTGGCACTGCGTTCAGTTCCCCCTTTTAGTGAAAAGTCGGTTGAGATTCTTGGCATTGAAAGTACCTATGGCGCACATACCCGAATCCAAAATAGCCGTGAAGTGGTGGTGAAGATCGCGGTCAAACATCTGTTTAAAGAAGCTTGTATGTTCTTTGCCTCGGAAATTGCCCAAGCTTCAACAGGGATGGCACCTGCATTGGCAGGAATTGTCGGCGGCCGTCCGAAAGCCTCAGCAGTGGTGAAATTATTTTCATTCCTGATTGATAAAGATCAATTAAAAGTTGAAGTCGACTTTGCGGGGCAGCGTTATCCGGTTCAGGTTCCTGTTGGGCAAAAGGTAGCAGAGGTCAAGCTACATCCCGTCGGTGAAGTGGCAAGTTATCAAGGCGGTGAGGTTGAAGTCCCTTTGGTTGCGTTGGCACATGCACGTAGTGGTGATAAGGGCAATCACAGCAATATTGGGGTGATTGCGCGCAAGGCTGAATATTTACCGTGGATTCGTGCAGCTCTGACCGAGGCCAATGTTGCCGCATATATGCAGCATGTTTTAGATCCTGAAAAATCAAAAGTGATTCGTTATGAATTACCTGAGATGCATGCGCTGAATTTCATGCTGGAAAATGCATTGGGGGGCGGGGGAATCGCCAGCTTGCGGATTGATCCACAAGGTAAGGCGTTTGCACAGCAATTATTGGATATGCCGGTGAAAGTGCCTGCACAACTGTTAGAAAAATATTAAGGATGTAAACATGGGTTATCAATCAATTTTCAGGGCAGATGCATTTGCTGACAAAGTCATTATTGTGACGGGTGGAGGTTCTGGTATTGGCCGTTGTACTGCACATGAATTGGCATCCTTAGGTGCACAGGTCATCATTACCGGTCGAAAAATTGAAAAGCTGGAAAAAGTCAGCCAGGAAATTCTGGAAGATGGTGGCAAAGTGCATTTCATTGTCTGTGATAACCGCGATGAAGAACAGGTTAAAAACATGATTGCCGAAGTTATTGAAAAATTTGGCAAGCTGGATGGATTGGTCAATAATGCAGGTGGACAATTTCCTTCTGCATTAGAGAATATTTCAGCCAATGGTTTTGATGCCGTGGTCCGTAATAACCTGCATTCCACCTTTTACCTGATGCGTGAAGCCTATAATCAGTGGATGGTACAGCATGGCGGCAGCATCGTGAATATGACTGCAGATATGTGGGGCGGTATGCCAGGCATGGGACATTCAGGTGCAGCACGTTCAGGGGTGGATAACCTCACTAAAACGGCTTCAGTGGAATGGGGCAAATCTGGGGTACGGGTTAATGCAGTTGCACCGGGCTGGATTATTTCTTCGGGTATGGACAACTATAGTGGCGATTTTGCCAAAGTGATCATTCCAAGTTTAGCGAGCAATGTTCCATTAAAACGGATGGGCACAGAATCAGAAATTTCCTCGGCGATTTGTTATCTACTTTCTGATGCAGCGGCTTTTGTATCAGGTGTTACCCTGCGTATTGATGGGGCAGCGTCACAAGGCACACGCATGTATCCATTGGCTGATGCGACCAACAATGACGCCTTTAACGGTTTCCATCGTGCGTTTATTCCTGACATATTCAAAACAGATGGAGAATAAACATGAGTATTCTCCAATCTGAGATTGCAGTAGGTAGCGAACAATACCAGCAAAATCGGGAGGCATTATTAGCGCAGTTGGCTGAAGTGCGTGCGGTGCAGCAAAAAAGTATTGATAAGTCCTATGCAGCAAAACCTAAGTTCGATAAGAAAGGTAAAATCTTGCCGCATGAACGGATCCGGTTGCTGTTAGATGCAGACTCACCTTTTGTCGAGTTATGTGGTCTGGTTGGCTACAACATGCATGACGATAAAGATGGTTCCGAAGCAGGCGGTGGTGTGATTGCAGGCATCGGTTTTGTCAGTGGGGTACGTGCGCTGGTGTCTGCAAGTAACAGTGCCATCAAAGGTGGCACCATGTCACCCATGGGCGTGCATAAAACCCTACGCCTGCAAAAGATCGCCTTAGAACAAAAATTGCCGATGGTCACCTTGACCGAAAGTGGTGGCGCAAACCTGAATTATGCGGCGGAGGTATTTACATATGGTGGTATGACCTTTGCCAATCAGGCACGTTTATCTGCGGCAGGGATTCCACAAGTGGCGGTGGTACATGGCAATGCAACTGCGGGTGGTGCCTATCAGCCGGGTTTGTCTGACTATGTGATTGCGGTCCGCAAGCAAACAGAAATGCTGTTGGCAGGCCCACCACTGTTATTGGCGGCAACAGGTGAAGTGGCGACTGCGGAAGAACTGGGTGGGGCAGAAATGCATACCCAAGTGTCAGGTGTCGCAGAATATCTGGCTGAAAACGATGCAGATGGTATTCGTTTGGCGCGTGAGATTTTCGAGCACCTCAACTGGAAAGAACAGACCGCGCAATCCACTCAGAATTATAAAGAACCGCGTTATGCTGCTGAAGAGCTGTTAGGCATTATTCCGCAAGATCCAAAGCAACCCTTTGATATGAAAGAAATCATTGCGCGGATTATTGATGATTCAGATTTTCTGGAATTCAAGCAGGAATATGATGCCTTAACTGTTTGTGGTTGGGCCAAAGTGGGCGGGCTACATATCGGCATTATTACCAATAATGGTCCGATTACACCGCAAGGTGCGGCTAAAGCAGCTCAATTTATTCATCTGTGTGAGCAAACCCAACGCCCACTTTTATTCCTGCATAACACCACCGGTTTTATGGTCGGAACCGATGCCGAGCAGAACGGCATTATTAAACATGGTTCCAAGCTGATTCAGGCGGTGGCTAATGCAACCGTACCCAAGATTTCGATTGTGGTAGCAGGCTCTTATGGTGCGGGTAACTATGCCATGTGTGGCCGTAGTTTATCGCCGCAATTTATCTTTGCATGGCCAAACTCACATGTGGCGGTGATGGGTGCAGCGCAAGCAGGCAAAGTCTTACGGATTGTGGCTGAGGGCAAACAGAAAGCTTCAGGAATGGAACCGAATCCGCAGATGCTGGATTTTCTGGAACAAAGTACAGCAATGAAACTGGAACAGCAGTCGACGGCGTTATTCAATACGGCCATGCTGCATGACGATGGCATCATCGACCCAAGAGACACCCGTAAGGTCCTGATCTTTTTATTACAAACCATTTTTGAAGCACAACAACGTGAGTTAAATCCAACACGATTTGGTGTATCGAGATTTTAGTTTTAACACCCTCATCCTAGCCTTCTCCCTGAGGGAGAAGGGATTCCCTCTCCCATCTGGGGAGAGGGTTAGGGAGAGGGAGAAACAATTTTAAGGAACAAAAACAATGAAATTTACCGCAGAACATGAAGCCTTACGCCGTACCACACGCCAGTTTGTTGAAAATGAGCTGAATCCATTTATTCCGGAATGGGAAGAAGCGGGGCGTTTTCCGATTCATGAGGTATTTAAGAAAATGGGGGATCTGGGCTTATTGGGAATTTGCAAGCCAGAGGAAAATGGCGGCTTGGGTCTTGATTATTCTTATAACCTTGTAGTAGCAGAAGAATTAGGTCGTGCTGCGTGTGGTGGTGTGCCCCTAGCGATTGGTGTACAAACCGATATGGCTACACCTGCACTGGCACGTTTTGGCAGTAAGGAACTCCGCGATGAGTTTTTGAATCCTGCCATTCGTGGTGAATATGTGGCGTCGATTGCGGTATCCGAAGTGCATGCGGGTTCTGACGTGGCAGCGATAAAAACCATAGCCAAAAAGGATGGCGATGATTATGTCATTAACGGCAGCAAGATGTGGATCACCAACTCATTGCAAGCCGATTTCTTTTGTCTATTGGCGAATACTTCTGATGATAAACCCCATGTTAATAAGTCCATGATCATTGTCCCAGCCAAGACTCCCGGAATTAGCTTTTCAGAACCCTTGAATAAATTAGGAATGCGTTCAACCACCACCGCACAAGTCTACTTCGACAATGTGCGTGTACCGCAACGCAACTTGGTTGGGGTTGAAGGCATGGGCTTCATGATGCAAATGATGCAGTTTCAGGAAGAGCGCATGTGGGCCTGTATCAATGCAGTGGGGGGGATGGAAAAAGTCATTCAGCAAACCATTGATTACACCAGAGAACGAACCACGTTTGGTCAGCCTTTAATTCATAACCAGTATGTTCATTTCCGTTTTGCTGAATTGATGACCGAAGTTGCAGCACTAAAAGCTTTAACGCTGCAAGCCTGTGAACAACATGTTGCGGGTGAGGATGTGACTTTGATGGCGTCAATGGCGAAGCTGAAAGCGGGACGATTAAGCCGTGAGGTGGCGGATAGTTGCCTGCAATATTGGGGCGGGAATGGCTTTATGTGGGATAACCCGGCATCACAATTGTTCCGTGATGGGCGCTTAGGTTCGATTGGCGGCGGTGCAGACGAGATCATGCTCGGAATTATCTGCAAGCTCACTGACATTCTGCCGAAGAAACAGAAAAACTAGGGGCTGACGTATGACACTTTCAACTTCTATTGCAGGCTTAGAGATAGATGACAGCATTCAGCTGGAACAGCAAGGCAGTATTTTAATCGTATGGCTGAATCGTCCTGAAAGCCGTAATGCCATGAGTTTGAAGATGGTCACCGCCATTCAGCAGGTGTTTAGCCAGATTGCCGATGATGTCTCGATTCGTGCGGTTATTTTTCGCGGTCAAGGCGGGCATTTCTGTGCCGGAGGCGATATCAAGGATATGGCAGGGCTGCGGGTTGAAGTTGCCAATAGCGGTAGCTTACAACCTTATGTCGATTTTAATCGCCGTTTCGGTGCCATGATTGAGCAAGTGGATCAGGCTGCTCAAACTGTTGTTGCTGTGCTGGAAGGTGCAGTGCTGGGTGGCGGCTTCGGCTTAGCCTGTGTGTCAGATATTGCCATCAGCCGTGATACTGCCCAGTTTGGTTTGCCTGAAACAGGCTTGGGGATTTTGCCCGCGCAGATTGCGCCTTTTGTGGTGAAACGGATTGGACTAACTCAAGCCCGCCGTTTGGCATTATTAGGTTTACGCTTTGATGGCAAGACCGCGCTGGATTTAGGTGTTGTTCATCAGGTGGCATCGAATGAAACGGAACTGGAACAGCAGCTTGAACAGACCATTCAACAGATTAAACGTGCTGCGCCTCTGGCTTCCCGTGCGACCAAAGCGTTATTACACCGAACCCTGAATGAACCTTTAGATCAGCTTCTGGATGATGCAGCACAACAGTTTGCAGATGCAGTTGCGGGTGCCGAAGGACAGGAAGGCACCATGGCTTTTATCCAAAAGCGTAATCCGAGTTGGTTTGACTAGAAATCGTCCTCAACTGCTGTTTGAACAGCAGCAATGAGGGGATTGAATCGTAGAGATGAAACAATGAGTTTTTCAAAAGTCTTAGTGGCAAACCGTGGTGAAATTGCTGTACGGGTGATGCAAACTGCCAAAGCAATGGGTTATCAAACGGTTGCGGTCTATTCAGATGCCGATGCCAATGCCCGTCATGTGCAGGTAGCGGATGAAGCGGTTTATATCGGCGCATCCAAAGTTTCCGAATCTTATTTATCTATTGCCCAGATTATTGCCGCCTGCCAAAAAACCGGAGCAGATGCGGTACATCCGGGCTATGGGTTTTTGTCTGAAAATACTGATTTTGCCCAAGCCTGTCTTGAGCATGGCATCACTTTTATTGGGCCAACTGCGGCTGCAATCGAGCTGATGGGCAGCAAGCGTCTTTCGAAAATAGCCATGATTCAGGCAGGCGTGCCGTGTGTACCGGGCTATGAAGGCGATCAGCAGGATATCGATTATCTGGCTGAGCAGGCTGAGTCGATTGGTTATCCTTTGATGGTAAAGGCATCGGCAGGTGGGGGTGGACGAGGCATGCGTCTGGTCCAGCAGGCTGCTGATATCGTGGAAGCCTTAAAAACAGCGCGGTCGGAGGCAGAAAATGCCTTTGGTTCTGGCGAGTTAATTCTGGAAAAAGCCGTGATTGCACCAAGGCACGTCGAAATACAGATCTTTGGTGATATGCATGGCAATTATGTGTACTTGTTTGAACGGGACTGTTCGATTCAACGCCGTCATCAAAAGGTGGTGGAAGAGGCCCCTTGTCCGGTGATGACACCTGAGCTTCGTCAGCAAATGGGGGAGGCGGCAGTGGCCGCAGCCAAGGCCTGTGATTATGTCGGCGCTGGTACGGTCGAGTTTCTACTTGATCAATCGGGTGAATTCTATTTCTTGGAAATGAACACGCGTCTGCAAGTTGAGCATCCGGTGACGGAAATGATTACCGGACTGGATCTGGTGGAATGGCAGTTGCGTGTGGCGAATGGCGAAACTCTGCCTTTACAGCAACATGAGTTGAGCTTAAACGGGCATGCCATAGAAGTTCGTTTATATGCCGAAGATCCACGACAGGATTTCTTGCCACAAACAGGGAAAGTGCTTCGTTGGCAACCCGCAGGTAGCGATGGGATGATACCGAATGTGCGTATTGACCATGGCATGTTAGAGCAGGGTGAAATTAGTCCCTTTTATGATCCGATGGTGGCGAAAGTAATTGCTTACGGGAAGACCCGTCAGGATGCCATCCGTTTACTCGCCCGTGCTGTGGATGATTGTGTATTGCTGGGGGTGAATAGTAATAAACAATTCCTGAGCAATTTATTACGTCATCCGATTATTGTAGCGGGAGACACCAATACTGCTTTTATTCAGCAACATTTTCAGGATGATGTGAGTCTGCATCAACAAAGCCTGACGCTTGAAACCTTAGCCGTCGCAGCCGCCCTGTTTAGCCAGCAAAATCAGCAGCAAGTGGCTTGGCAAACAGGCGTTGCCTTGCCATTTCCACTGAAACTGAAATATGCCGATCAGCAGATCTTGCTGCATGTGCAACATGATCAGCAGCAGCTCAAAGTCGAGTTGTGTGATCAACAGGCAATCCTCCAGATTGTAAGGATCAATAGGGAGGAGATTATTTATAGCTGTGACGGTGTTCGCCGTAAGCTGGCCTATGTGTTTGATCAAGATCAGCTGTATCTGGACGCAGGCAATGGTAATGTCATGCTTGAAAATATCACCTATGCCGCACCTGAAGCAGCAGAAGTGGTGGGAGATGGCAAAATCCGTGCGCCAATGGATGGGGCGATTGTGAATCTGCTGGTTAATATGGGGGATCAGGTGGTGAAAGGGCAAACCTTATTGGTACTTGAAGCCATGAAAATTCAGCAACAGATCAAATCGGATGTCGATGGGGTGGTAGAGGAATTGATTGGTCAGGTCGGCCAACAGGTGAAAAAACGTCAGCAACTATTAAATATTGCTTTGCTTTGATTTTATGGCTTGATTGAACCCTTGCGACTAGCCAGCGCCGGGGTTCAACCGATTTAAGGGAACATTTTCAAGCGTAAATTCTCTAAACGGCTTTGATACTGCTGTTGCCATTCGGCTTCTGAAAGCTGTGTTTTCAGCGGTTGCATCTCTTGTTGTAACTGCTGCAAGGCCTGCTGATATTGATTGACTTGCTGCTGTTGTTGAGCCTCCTGTTGTTCTCTTTGCTGAACCTGTTGGCGTTGCTGCTCGGTCAAATATTGCTGCTGTAATTGCTGCTTTAACCGTGCCGTTTCTGCCGGGTTGTGTGAGCCTTGCTCGAGCAGATTCAAGGCCTGTTGATATTGTCCGATCTTGCTTTCCTGCTGAGTTGCATCTGGATACTGTTTTTGCAACTGTTCAAAGGCTTTTAAACGTTGTTCAGCACTCAGATTCTGTTTCTGTGCCAGATCATGATAGGCAAAATGATAATTTGCATACTGTCGTTCTTGTCCAAAGCCTAGCATGGCTTCGGCTTGGCCTAAGGTCTGCTCCCTGAGTTTCCAAAGCGCGTCAAAACGTTCTTTAGGAGATAACGCGGTTGAGAGTACGGTACTTTGCATCTGTTGTTCATATTGCGGAATCCGTTTCAACAGATTCGCAACTAAAGCTGCAAATTTCTGGTCGGGATAATTGGCCAAAGCTTTTGCGAGCGCTGCATTACAGTCAGAGATAGGACAACTGGCTTTAAACCCATTCAGAAATTCAGTGATATTGCCGGGTTGTTGTTGCAATGTTTTGAGTTGTTTTAACAGTGAGTCCTGAAAAACTTCATCCTTGCTTTTATTGGGCATGCTGTCATCGCTCATCTGTGCTGATGAATCCTGAAATGAAGAGGTGGATTTGGTGTGCTGGACTGCAGCGGAAGAGGCGGTGCTCTTCCAGACTACAATCGCAACCAAGACCACGACAACAATCAATATTGTCAGCAATAGTCTTTTATTCATACCGCATTCCGTTTATGGCGTGTAATTAAATTGACCCATTACCGGGAAATGATCGGAGAGATCCCAAGTCATGAACAGGGAGTCCGCCGTGCTGCGCAGAATACGCACATCATTACGCGACTGTGTTGGCTGACGATGGTTATTGGAAGCCACAATATAGTCCAGATATTCCACATTTGAACCGCCAGAACCTGCAGCCCCTGCCAGCTTATTCACACGTGGATCAAAGGTCGAAGCGGTATAACCTGTGCTTGGTGCTGCGGTTGCATTCAGGTTAGTCAGCATGTCTTGATAATCTTGCGGCCATAACAGTTTATTGACATTAAAATCTCCTCCCATCAGCACGGCATCAAAACTTGGAATATTTTGTTGATTGACCAATTGGCGAATCTGTTTGAACTGGGTCTGGCGTAATGCGCGTGCGGCATCAGTATCAAAAGATGCGGTATGGGTTGATGTCACATGATAGGCCTTACCATTCTTAATGATTTCAGCATACAGTACACCTTTATCGGCAAAGCAGTCGGTGCCAGTACAATCTGGATAAATCAATTGTGCTGTTTTCACGATCGGATAGCGGCTGATAATCACCAGACCACTGTCAAACAGGTTATAGCCCGAACCGACAGGAATATGGGTTTGATACGGATATTGTTGTGCCAGTTGATTCAACATGTCTGTGCGTGAAGAGGCAAAGGCTTCCTGCATCATAATCACATCGTAGCCGTTTAAATGATTGGGCAATTCAGCCAGACGTTCGCTAATTTTACTTGCCACCATAGGCAGGGCATAAATATTATACGTCAGGACTTTGAGTTCATCGGCACTGGCTGAAACCGGTTCTAGAACGGTGTTTTGATGGATGGTGTAGTGGAAGTCATCATAACCGCCGGTATATTCGGCTTTTACCGCAGCCTGAGCGGATAAACCTGCATAAGTGGTATTAATCCGATGAACATTACGGTCTGAATACCAAGGCGATGTTGCCGTCGCTGTTTGGATGCCATGCTGTATGTTGCTGCCAGACCAGGTGCCAGTCATGGTCTGCTTTAAAGTCACTTGTGAGTTGCCGCTGCTGACGACAGTATCAAAGTTATAGGTTTTACCGGATTTGATTCCGGTATAACGGTTGATCCTTAAAATACGTTTGGTTTCATAAGGGGCAATTTGTGTGGCTTCCTGTGCCCATTCATTGCCTTGCTGTAAGGCCGCTCCCGTCTGATTGACTTGTACCGATACCGTTTGCGGTGTGGTATTGGTCACAAAAACATAGGAATCAGCCATCGCCTGCTGACTCGAAAAACCACTAATCAATAACGCAACCCCTGCGCCGAGTTTTAAGCTTTTCAGCTTCATTTTTCTCTCCATCGTGTTCATTTTGTTGGAACAAAAACGAGATGTGTTATTAAAATTATTCATTTATGAAAAATTTATGATCGTTATTTGTTCGAAAATTATAATAATGAAAAAATATTGCTAAATCATTTAAATTAATGACCATTCATCTGATGTTTTGAAAACTCTATCTTATTTATAGTTATGAATATTTTAGAGAGAACTAAGCAGGATACAAAATCTTTCTAAGATCGTAAAAATATACAAGTGTTCATAAACGAAAATAAACAGGTGGATGCAAATTCTATGAGGGATAAAATGAAAAAAATCTGACAAGGATGACACCCTGTCAGATTAGTTATTTTATGAGGTGTTTAGGCTTGATCTGCTTCGGAAATCGCCGTACTGGCCTGCTTTAGGCTATAAAGAAGCTGGCCTAATAATACGTCCTTGTTACTTAAGGTCACCATAACCATCGGATGATGCTGGGCCGGGATAGAGGTCAGAATCGCCTTACCATTTTCAGCATCTAGCGTAATACTTTGACATCCGGTTAACTGGATTTCATTCAGAAAAGCCGTGACCATCGCCAGAATTGAACTACTGACAGCAGCCAGCTTGGTACTGTTATACGGATTTTTCTTGTAAATTGCCGCGAGTTCAAACCCGTCTGTTGAGCAGAGCATAATATAATCCACCCCTCGAATATTCATCAGAATATCATTGGCTTGAGCCTTGGCAAACTGGATCAGCTCTTTGGGTGCGGTACGTTGCTGACTGGGAATACTGAACATACTTCTTCTCTTTTATAAAGTAATTAATTTGTTGCTTTTAAATTGACTTCTAATGCTGCAATAAGAGATTCAATCATGAGCAAGATATGCTCTTGTTTACGCGCATCGATAAAAAATAGAGGATAGTGATAGTCATTCTGAATCAGCCAGTCCCGATAGATCGTAGTCGGCTGTTCTTTGTTTTCATCGACATGGGTAATGCCAATCGAAATATTCTGGGTGTAATCTTTAAAGGTTTCCAGATAGGCTTCAAGTTCTTCAATCGGCACTTTGCTGTTATGGTCGACCAGTAAAATAACGCCCAAGGCACCTTGGCAGATCACTGGCCAGATAAAATCAAAACGTGATTGACCTGGTGTCCCGTACAAGCCGATCTTTACCCCGTCATCCAGCGTAATTTCACCATAATCAATCCCCACCGTGGTCTGCATCTTGTTATGGGCCTGACTGTCTGTATTTAATGCCTCAGTCGCAAGCACAGGAATTTCTGAAAGCGATTTAATCGCTTCGGTTTTTCCTGCGCCCATGCTTCCTGCAAAGACAATTTTATATTGTTGGAGAATCATAATATTCCTTAAAGCCCAAAGCGGCGTCTGATTTTGCCGAAAAATTTATTTAAAAAACCTTTTTGTTCAATCGTTTGTTCTTCAGCTTCTGTTTTTAAGTAATGACTTTCTGAAGCAGGAATAATGCCACCATTGTTCGAAATCATGCAGGCCGCAATAAACTGTTGAACCGTTTGAATAGGAAGTTTTAGCTGTGTGGCGACCTGATAAAGTTGCGCGCCTTGTATAAAGCAGGCCGAAAGTAGGAGGGCGGTTTTACGACCTTCGCTTTGAGCAGGCTGCGGCCAGTATTCGATTTTATAATATTCATTTTCATTGGGTGCCAGGCGTTGGAATTCGATCGAGTGCCAAAACAGATTCCAGACCCAGTCCTGTAAGTTATATTCCACTTTACGGGAAACTTTAGTGAAATTGGAGGTGGTTGCAAATTCGTATTTAAAGCTGTGATTGGTTTTGGTATGAATGCGTGTCGGCTCCAGCCAGGCAATTTGACTACGGGTATCGATGATGGCCAAGGTGCCGTGATCATCAAAAAGATGCAGTCTGGCATTCTCAGGATTGAGCATATCCGTCAAATATTTTTCATTAATGGCATTGTGGCTGGAAACGCGTTCGGTCTTGGGTTGCTGGGATTGTTGATGAGAGAGATAGCTCAGTAGACGAAACTGAATCCAGTTTTTTAATGCCTCGCTATGCTGAAACGGTAAATACAGGGTATTGTGTTGTTCGATATGATGTGAGCCTTCTCCTTTCGCAACTTTTAAGCAGGGTAGTTGTTTTTGTTTTAAAATGCGTTGAATGCCTTCGGACTCGAAGAAATTTTCATTGATTAATAGTAAGTCGATGTTGGGATCGGCAATATTGATCCAGTTTATGCCAAACTCGTGTGGTATGGTTTTTCTAAGTTCTATTTTTAATTCATCTGAAACTTTTAAACTTATACCTGAAATTGCGATATTAATGCAATGTCCATTCATAGTATCACTTTAATGTTTTTAAAATATTGGACTGCAAAAAATAGCCATTATACTAAAGGCTAATAATAGGCAACTTGTATTATTTCTATTTTATGATGATGAATAAATAAAATGGAAATATATACAAGAAACCTAATATATTAAATATTTTTAAATTAAGAATTAAGCAAAATCTAACTCTTTTTCGAAGGTTTTAAGTTCGTGACGCGCCATAGCAAGATTTGATTTGGTACGGTCTAAAACAAGATAAAGGAACAAATTGCCATTGCTTTCTAATGGACGGATCAAGTGATATGCCTTACCTAAGGTGATCAGGATATCTTCAATATCATCGTTAAGTTTCAATGAGTTGGCTACGCGACGTTTGGCGCGGATAACTTCGGTATTACCAGCAGCTGCCAATTCTAAATCCAGTGAACCCCCACCTTGTGTTGCTAGCGCCAAACCGCTTTCTGTATCTACTAATGCTGCTGCAACGAACCCATCAATATTTGTTAAGCTTTCTAATGAAATTTTAGCCATGATTTTATCTCTACTGATACATCTTTGTTTATGAATTTATATATACACTACTTTTGTTTTTGATTAGTTTTCAAAAGTAGATAAATTTATTATAGGAAACTCTTTTATTAAATCAATCATGCTTTAGATTAATTGAAATTTAAGGAGTACTAATAATTGACATTTTTTGTCAGATTAACAAATAAAAATATTAATTAAGATGAATAATTAATTGTTAGTGTGATTTTATTCACATTAATAATTGAGATAAATATGTAATTGGGATTGTAAATAAATGTAAATTTATTAATTAGAAAGTTTGAATTATTATTTTAATAATGATTAATTTTCTACTAAAATGATGATAAAGAAAGAATTTAATTCTTTCTTTATCGGCTTATCTCAAATCAGCCAGAGATTAACTGGCAATATGAACAATACAAAAATATAAGAATGACCAATGCCACCAAAGGAGAAACAAGATAGGCCCAGCCAGGTACCACTGGCGGGACAATATCAGCAGCTTCATGCGACTCATGAGCCACAGGTTTGGCCTGATTTACCATCTGGTTAAACTCCTGCATGGTAGCTTCAAGAGAAACCTCTTCTTGAATAACCGGTTTGGAGCCCAGTAACTCTGTCAAATGGTTGGTTGACCAGACCCAGTCTTCCGCTTGGCCGGATAGATGTTCAATTTGACCCATTAACAGTTCGGTCAGTCCGGTTTGTCCGAAGCTGCCGGTCTGGTCAAGCTGCTTTAACTCCGCCAGTTGTAAGGCCAGTACTTCTGAAACACTATTTTCGAGTTCAGCCGCTTTAAGCTCAGACTGATTATGCGGGGAGGTGGTCAGGTGACGAGCAATCTCTTGGATATAAAGCGGATCAGCGGTTTGAACTTCCTGATAAAGTTTCTGGGGATTCTGTTTCCATAAGCTGATTAATTGTCCAAGAGTTAAAATATTGACTTCATCAATATAAGACTGTTTTTCTTTTGGAGAATATTGGCTAAAAAGCTGCGGTTTTTGAATTTTAATCTGTTCAGCAAAATACTGAACCAAGTCAAATGCCATTGTGTCTCTCCTTGCTTAATCTAAAATTCTGAGTGAAGGTTTCTTTTTCGTAGGTTCTGCTTCTTGCTTGGTTTGTTCTGTTTCTGGTGCAGCAGTTTCTTCCATATCTTCATATTCAGAAGGATCAAAGAATAGGCCTTGTCCATTTTCTCTGGCGTAAATTCCAAGTACGGCACGGATAGGCACATAAATTTCTTTGGCAACACCGCCAAAACGGGCGGAGAAAGTGATTGCATCATTACTCATATGCAGTTGATGCACTGCATGCGGTGCGAGGTTCAAAACAATTTGCCCATCTTTTACAAATTGTAGCGGAACATCTGTGTGCGGTTGGGTTGCATCCACTAACAAATAAGGCGTCAGCTGGTTATCGCAAATCCATTCATAAATGGCACGAGCAAGGTATGGGCGTGTAGGCGTAAAAGTTATTTGCTCAGACATAATTGAAAAACTTATTAAATCGTAGAAATCAATTCATTGTAGCTGTTTTTTTCTTGAGCTGTCATTGATTTAATGAAAGATGGGCGGCTAAAGATACGATGACAATACAAGAAAATCGGTCGGCAATGCTGTGCTGGTAATTCGATTCCCATACTTTTAAGGCGCAAGAAGATCGGGGCTAGCATGCAGTCCAGAATGGAGAAGGTTTCTGACATGAAAAATGGAAAATGCTGAAACAGGGGCGTCAGTGAGATCAAGGTATCCCTGAGTTCTTTTTGCGCCTTTTGTTTTTGTTTCAGGTCCAGGCTATCGGCATGTCTGAGCATATGATCTGCCAGTTTGAACCAGTCCTGTTCAAAGCGCCAGATATATTGTCGCTGTTCTGCTCTGGCCATCGGTGCATCGGCATAGAGTTTATTCTGGCGATAACGGTCATCTAGATATTCAGCAATCACGTTGGCTGAAAATAGCTTTAGGTTTTGTTCAATCAACATCGGCAGCTGATTGTAGGGATTGAGGTCTGCCAAATCCTCATCTTCATGGTCGGTGATAATGAGCTGATATTTGATTTGTTTTTCAGCAAGTAAAAAACGAATCCAGTGTGAGCGGAAATCATCTGCATGACTATAAAGCGTAATGCCTTGCACAGGGCTTGGGGGATTTTCTAAAGACATAAATCCAAAAAATTCTGATTGACTGTTTAGAATACTAAAATTAACGTTGGAAAGCACTTAAACATTAATAATATGAGCCTTACAGAATAGATTTATTATTCAATAAGTTCAATGAGAGAAAATAGAATGAAACTAGATTACCTGATTGTATTGTGCGGTGTGTTGTTACTAGGTGGTTGTGCGGGTTCGCCTAAGGGAGTGGGGCAGAGCAATATTTCTTCGATAGAGAGTGAGGCGGCAGCTGATGCCGTGATTGCTGCTGGGGCTGATGAGGATAGTGGGCAACAATATGGTGGCATTAAAAAGCAGTATGTGGTCAAAGCTTGTCAGGTGACTATTTATAATGATGGACCGATCCAGATGGTACATGAAAAAACCGGGCAGCCGTGTAATGCACCGATTCCGAAAGACCATCAATTTTCCAAAAGCACTCGAAGCTATCAGCAAAATGGCTGTACTGTCACCGAGTTTGCTGCTGCCGATGGCACAGGTGATGCAGTCATGGATTGTTCTAAAAAGAAGTAATAAATCATAGGCAATAAAAAACCTCGGAAAATCCGAGGTTTTTTGTCCAATTCGTAAAACGATTAACGTTTAGAGAATTGAGGACGTTTACGTGCTTTACGTAAACCAAGTTTCTTACGTTCAACTTCACGAGCATCACGAGTAACGAAACCAGCTTGACGAAGAGCAGGTTTTAAGTTTTCGTCAGCAGCGATCAATGCACGAGTAATACCGTGACGGATAGCGCCAGCTTGACCACCAATACCACCACCTTTAACAGTGATGTAAAGGTCAAATTTTTCAGTAACTTCTAAAAGTTCTAAAGGCTGACGTACAACCATACGAGCAGTTTCACGACCGAAATATTGCTCTAAAGTACGATTGTTGATTACGAGTTTGCCTGTACCAGCTGACAAGAAAACACGTGCAGTTGCGGTCTTACGGCGACCTGTACCATAATTAGTAGCCATGTGCTGTATCCCTTAGATGTCCAAAACTTGTGGCTGTTGAGCAGTATGAGGATGCTCGCTACCAGCGTACACTTTCATTTTTTTGATCATTGCATAACCAAGAGGACCTTTTGGTAACATACCTTTAACCGCTTTTTCCAAAACAGCTTCAGGTTTGTGAGCAATTAACTTCTCGAAGTTAGTCTCACGGATACCACCAGGGAAACCAGTATGGCGATAGTATTTCTTATCAAGTGATTTGTTACCCGTCACTTGAACTTGTTCAGCATTGATCACAACGATGTAATCGCCAGTGTCAACGTGAGGAGTATAAGAAGTTTTGTGCTTACCGCGTAAACGACGAGCGATTTCAGTCGCAAGGCGACCTAAAGTTTTGCCAGAAGCATCAACAACATACCAATCGTGTTGAACTTCAGCTGGCTTAGCGCTGAGAGTTTTCATTTAAACCACTACCTATTATAGTTGGTTTGGACGGTGGAATCTGTCCAAACAAAAGGAGACCGAATTCTACATGAGTTTATATCCATGCACAAGAAAAAAACGCTACCGAAGCCAGAAATTGCTGCAATGTGACTGAATTGGGAACTAATCGGCGGTGAGTTGCAGGGCCTGTTATTTCGCTTGAGGCAGCGCCGGGATTAACCTATTATTTTTTATGCCAATTATTTGAAATAAATAGAAGTATTTACCTCTTCTCTCGGGGAATTTGATGAAGTTGTCGTTTTCTACAAAAATGGTTGTAGTCACCTTGCTGGTAGGTGTTTGTGCGACCCAGACCCATGCACGACGACTGTATAAATGGGTCGATCAGACCAGTGTGACCAATTATTCTGAATTCCAGCCGAAAGAGGGCACTAGTCGTAAACTTGAAGTGCTGGAAAGTCGTGGCAACGATCATATTGATCCTGCAATGGCGGTTACCGCTGAAATGAAAGCCATCGAAATTCCGGTAGATCCGCTGAATCTGCAAGGGACATCAAGTACTACATTGACAACTCCTGCACCTCAGTTACCCGCACCGACCACCCAGACCATCGTAAAGCAAGGGGCTATGGTCGCTGCTTATGCCCGTCCAGCCAGTACAGTCGTGAACACCACAGCACTTGAGAAAAAAGAAGCTCCACTTCAGCAGGCGCTGCCAGCAGCAGAAAAAAAAGACAGTATCAACAACCCTTTTGCTGACAAGCCAGTAAGTACGGTTGCCGTGAGTGAAAAAAAAGAAGAAATGGCTTTAGCACAGCCGGAGAAGAAAGCACAGCCCAAAGTGAATCCATGGACCCGAAAGGTCGAATTTGTTCCTTCCAATCTTGTTCCACAGAACCTGTCTAAAGCTGTGCTGCCTGAACGCTGATCCCGCAGCTTGATTGAGCGGATAAAATAATGTTTTATGAGTATGAATCCAAATAAAAAAGACTCATGATGCTGCGCGTAAAACAATTTCTATTGGGCTGTCTGTTCGGACTAATCACAACTTATTTCATTCTGATCACCGGGTTTGGAATCTATTACGGTTTTAGTGGAATGGTCGGCGTGGCTTTAGTCAGCATGTTTATGCATTTCACACCTTTTCCATATCTGCTTTATTTGGCAGGTGGGCTGATTTTTTTCTGCATACCAGTGCAGCGTTTTAGCCAGACCCATCGCCAACTGTGGAAATGGCTGGCTATTGCTATTGGGGTTGCTGGGGTCCTGATTTGCTTGTCAGAACTTGCGCATGTGCTCGGCTGGCTAAATGCCGAGTTTCATTTGCCACGAAAACCGGAAGACTAAATACTTCAATACTCATATTTTGACCTTTATAAAGGCTGAGTTTAGCAAGGGTTTAGGCAAAGACCGTGCTGATTTTAACGAAGAGCCATTACTTTTTTGGCTGTATGTACTGTAATAAAGGGCTATTGCTGTCCTTTCAACAGAATTTATAAAAAGGTGGGGCTATAGCTGCTTTTAGATTTTGGTTACACTAGCAGGAAATCAAAAGACTGGCGCTAGATATGCTTCCTTTATATGTCACTTCAGGTGAACCGGCTGGAATTGGTCCAGATATCTGTCTGAGTCTGGCGGAACGGATTGATGAGCGGCCGCTGGTGGTATTGGCTGATATCGAAATGTTGCAGCAACGTGCCAATCTACTCGGTTTAAATGTTGAACTGATTGCTTATCAGGGGCAAGTAGCATCGAGTTTGCAGGGGCAACTCTTTGTTGAACATGTGCCTTTGGCAAAACCGGTGAATTTAGGGCAGTTAGATTCTGCCAATGCGGCTTATGTATTGAAGCAATTGCGCCGTTCGGCTGATTATGCCATGTCTGGACAAAGTGTCGGTGTGGCCACGGCGCCTGTACAAAAGTCCATTATCAATGAGGCGGGCATCGCGTTTAGCGGACATACCGAGTTTTATCAGGAGTTTGCTGGTGTTGATCGTGTGGTGATGATGCTGGCGACCAAAACGCTACGGGTGGCTCTGGCAACCACTCATTTGCCGTTGCGCGATGTGCCTGCTGCCATTAGTCCAGAACGTTTACATCAGGTGCTTGATATCCTGATTCATGACTTAAAAACCAAATTTAAAATTTCTGCACCGCGTATCTTGGTATGTGGCTTAAATCCGCATGCGGGCGAGGACGGCTATTTAGGTCGTGAAGAAATTGAGGTGATTAATCCGGTGCTGGAAAGCTATCGAGCGCAGGGCGTGAACATGAGCCTGAGTTTGCCAGCAGATACCTTGTTTACCCCGGAAAATCTCAAAGATGCAGATGCGGTTTTAGCGATGTATCACGATCAAGGCTTACCTGTGTTAAAATCACAGGGCTTTGGTGAAGCAGTAAACATTACATTAGGCTTGCCATTTATTCGAACCTCTGTCGATCATGGTACGGCACTCTCTCTTGCAGGCACTGGACAGGCAAAAGCATCGAGCTTGCATGTTGCAGTGGATTTAGCACTTGATTTGGCAAGAATCTCCCCCAGCCCCTCTTTATAAAAGAGGGGGGAATTAAGTTTCAAATATTGAGTATAAATATATGTATCAAATTAATGCCCTAAACCCTAAAGATGAAGGGCATCAGGCTCGAAAACGTTTTGGTCAAAACTTTTTACATGATCAACGTGTGATTGCCAAAATTGTACGCTCAGTGAATCCTCGTGCGGGCGAAAACATTGTTGAAATTGGCCCTGGTCTGGCAGCATTGACCTCACCGTTAATTGGTGAGTGTGATGCATTGACCGTAGTTGAACTGGACCGTGATTTGGCAGCAGGCTTGCCAGGCCGTGTACCACATCCTGAGCGTTTGACCATTGTTGAAGCAGATGCCTTGAAGTACGACTTTACCCAGCTGTTTCAGGAAGGCCGCCCACTACGTGTAGTGGGGAATTTACCCTATAACATTTCAACACCACTGTTGTTCCATCTCTTGGAGTTTGGTGACAAAGTCAAAGACATGCACTTCATGTTGCAAAAAGAAGTGGTGGACCGTATTACCGCAACACCCAATACCAAAGAGTATGGTCGTCTTTCGGTCATGATTCAGTATTACTGCAAGCCAACCTTCTTGTTTGAAGTGCCACCGGGATCATTTAACCCACCGCCAAAAGTCACCTCGGCAGTATTCCGTTTAGAGCCTTACGAAACCAAACCGATTGTGGCAAAAAATGAGAAAGCGTTAGCGCGTTTGGTGGGGCACGTATTTACTCAACGCCGTAAAACCTTGCGAAATAGCTTAAAAGGCATGCTGGTGGAAGATGGCTTTGAAAAAGCCGGGGTTGACCCAATGGCGCGTCCAGAAACCTTAAGTCTGGCAGATTTTGTGGCGCTTTCCGATCAGATGGTGGCCTGATGTCTAAGCGCTATAATTATGTCATTGGTGATGTGCAAGGCTGTTTTGAAGCACTAAAAGCGTTGCTGAAAGAAATCCGCTTTGATCCGGACCAAGACTTTTTATGGTTCGCTGGCGATCTGGTGGCGCGTGGTGAAAACTCGGTCGGTGCCTTACGCTTTATTAAAAAGCTGGCTGACCGTGGGGCCGCTGCAACGGTGTTGGGTAATCATGACCTGACCTTGATTGCCTGTGCGCGTGGCTTTAAAAAACCCAAAGAAAAAGACCATACCCAGGAAGTGATTGACGCAATTGATGGCGATGAGCTGATTGACTGGCTACGTAAACAGCCTTTAAGTCTGTCTCCAAATCAACACACCTTGATTACTCACGCGGGTGTACCCTGTATCTGGAGCGCTGAAAAGACAGTTGCACTGGCACAAGAAGTACAACAGGTTGTTGCGCATGATGATCTCTCGGTGCTGGATGCTTTTCTGGCAGAAATGTATGGTTCTCAACCTGATCTGTGGTCGGATGAGCTGACAGGTATGGCGCGATTGCGTTGTATCACCAATTATCTGACCCGTATGCGTTTGACTGATGCCGAAGGGCGTCTGGAGTTTGAATTTAAGGATGCCCTAGATGCGCCGATGCCAGCGGGTTTTCAACCCTGGTTTGAGTTTGAAAGTCAGGCCGCACACACCCATCAGCTGATTTTTGGACATTGGGCGGCATTACAGGGCAAGACCATTAGTCCTCAAATTCAAAATGTGGATGGTGGCTGTGTCTGGGGACAACAATTGGTGGCTTTACGTTTAGAAGATCAGCAGCTTTTTGCGGTAGATAACCCGCTTGCCTGATGGATGCAGTGCTATTTTTAGATGCCCATTTTTGCTTGGAAAATGGGCATTTTTTATTTTAAGACTGTCAAAAAACTGTCATACACTGATCATTAAAGTGTCAAAAAATGCTTATAAGCTAAAAGCATGAAAATAACGACACAAATGGATGGCGATATGCAGAGTACATACGCGACATCTCTATTCAAGCAAGAGTTTCCTGAAAATTTTAAATTTTACTTTAAAAGGAAACAACTCAAAAATAAACAAGATGAATTGTCTGAACTGCATGATCTGGTTCGTCCTCGTCTCCGTATCGCGATTGTGACTGAAACCTGGCCCCCAGAAATTAATGGCGTGGCTTTATCCATGATGCAGTTATGTCAGGGTTTACAGCGACTTGGACATAAAATCTTACTGGTACGTCCCACACAAAAAACAGTCTGTACCGAATTCCATCCCGATCAGGAATGTCTGGTGATGTCTCAGCCGATTCCCAAATATCCGAGTGTGCAATTCGGATGGCCACAATATCTCAAGGTGTCCAAAGCCTTTGAGAAATTTATGCCGGATGTGGTGCATATCGTCACAGAAGGGCCCTTGGGATTAACCGCTTTGCAGGCTGCAAAATCGCGAAAGGTTGCAGTATCGAGTGGCTTCCATTCAGCCTTTCATGACTTTAGCCGGTTCTTTGATCTGGCTTTTCTGGTCAAGCCGATTCAACGTTATCTGACCTGGTTCCATAACAGTACCGATGTCACCTGCGTACCCAGTCAATACACCGAACAGGCTTTACGCGGTTTTGGCGTAACCTGTCCTTTGGTGGTGGTCGGACGTGGTGTGGATACGGAAAAGTTTTCACCGAAACATCGTTCAGAACAGCTTCGCCAGCAATGGGGCGCTGATGCAGATACTCGTGTCATGCTATATGTCGGGCGTTTGTCACCTGAAAAAGAAGTCGATGTGCTGATCAAGAGTTTCCATGCCTTACAGGCACAACAAGGCAAAAACACTAAATTCGTGATTGTGGGCGAAGGACCAGACCAGACACGTCTGAGCAAAATGGCGCAATCCAGTGATGTGATCTTTATGGGGAGCCTGAGCGGGAAAGCGCTTTCGGCGGCTTATGCCAGTGCCGATGTGTTTACCTTTGCCAGTCAGGCCGATACTTTCGGAAATGTGGTGTTGGAAGCCATTGCCAGTGGTTTGGCAGTGGTGGCCTATGACTATGTCTGTGCCCATCAACATGTTCGGCATGGGGTCACCGGCTGGTTGAGCCAGCTTGGAGAGACCACAGATTTTATTCAATCCATTTGTCATTTACCTGCGCTACCGCAATTGAGACAAATGGGCTTACTGGCCAGCGAAAGCGTACAACACAGCAGCTGGCAGTTTCCGGTACAACAATTAGAACATGCATTTTATCAGGTCGTGAGGAGTCTCCCATGACGCCGACCTAAATCCTGAAGAGGAGAAAAAGTATGAAATTTCAAAATGCAAAAATAAAAATGCTGGATCTCGATTTAAAAGGGTGTGTCTATCTCAACCATCTTTCACAGTCGCAACGTATCGCTTTATTTTTTAAAACAATCAGCCGATTGGGTGATGGGCCATTTTGGTATGTCATGTTGCTATCAGTTTGGGCGATGCATGGCTTGGCATACGGGGTGCAGATATTGTATCTGATCGGGGCGGGTTCTGTAGGCACCTTGATTTATAAGTTTTTAAAACATAAAACTACCCGTCCAAGACCTTATCAGGTGCATCAGGTCATTGTCTTGGGGGAGCGACCACTCGATCATTTCAGTTTCCCTTCGGGTCACACCTTACATGCGGTCATGGTCACCATCACTTTGGGTTATATCCAGCCCCTGTTATTGATCCTGATGCTACCGTTTACGATCTTGGTCGCATTGTCACGAATGATTCTGGGACTACACTATCCAAGCGATGTCATTGTCGGTGCAATGATTGGTGCATCGGTGGCAAGTGCGATCATTTTGCTGGCACCGAGCTTTAATCTGGTTCTGTAACGCATTTTACAAGCGTTTTAGCGACAATTTAGCACTTCAACACTATCTCTTAAATCCGGTGTTTTGTTAAAGTAGGCTCAATCACATACATTTATTCAGGTTGTTATATGGGCTTACGCTGGACAGATACGATTGATATTGCAATTGAACTTACCGAAGCACATCCAGATGTCGATCCGCAATGGGTGCGATTCACGGATTTGCATGCCTGGGTGTGTGCTTTACCAGACTTTAGTGATGATCCGAATAAATCAACCGAAGGTTTGCTTGAAGCCATCCAAATGGCCTGGCTGGATGAAGTTCGTTAAAAATTCGTCAGAAATCGCTGAACTTTTGCATATTCAAGCTGATTATTAACGATGACATCGGTATAATGCGGCAAATTTTTTAGTTTAGACCATAATAGGAGTCAATCATGGCGATTGAACGTACTTTATCTATCGTAAAACCAGATGCAGTTTCTAAAAACCACATCGGCGACATCTTTGCTCGTTTCGAAAAATCAGGTTTGAAGATCGTTGCTACTAAAATGAAACACCTTTCTCAAGCTGATGCTGAAGGTTTCTATGCTGAGCACAAAGAACGCGGTTTCTTTGCTGACCTCGTTGCATTCATGACTTCTGGTCCAGTGGTTGTTTCAGTTCTTGAAGGCGAAAACGCAGTTCTTGCTCACCGTGATATCTTGGGCGCAACGAACCCGAAAGAAGCGGCTCCAGGCACAATCCGCGCTGACTTCGCTGTAAGCATCGACGAAAACGCTGCTCACGGTTCTGACTCAGTTGCTTCTGCTGAGCGCGAAATCGCTTACTTCTTTGCTGATAACGAGATTTGCCCACGCACTCGTTAATCCAAAGTATTCGAGCCAGATAAGTGGTATACTACTTATCTGGTTTTTTATTTCTTATTGATTGTATTGTGCAAATAATGCACAGTATTTTTTAGCGCTGATATTGTTTAGGTAAATATACATGAGTTCTGCAGTGGTCGTTTCATCAGAAAATTTAGATGAAAAACAACAGTCTGTTACTACGCCTGTCGTTCAAGCTGCCGAGCATAAAGTCAATTTACTTGGCATGTCTCGAGCTGAACTGGAAAAATTCTTTGAAGATCTGGGCGAAAAAAAGTTTCGCGCCGGTCAGGTCATGAAATGGATTCATCAATATTTTGTGACAGATTTTGCCGAGATGACCAATATCTCGGGCAAATTACGTGAAAAATTAGAAAAAATCTGTGAAATTAAAGCGCCTGAAGTGGTGCATCGTAACTATTCCAAAGATGGCACCCGTAAGTGGGTATTCCGTGTCGGTGATGGTGAGGGCTCGCTGGTTGAAACGGTCCTGATTCCGGCAGATGATAAAACCGGTGCGCGTAAAACCCTGTGTATTTCTTCACAAGTGGGTTGTGCACTGGATTGTTCATTCTGTTCTACCGGTAAGCAAGGTTTTCAGCGTGATTTAACCCCTGCAGAAATTATTGGTCAGCTGTGGATGGCGAACTATTCCTACATGGAAGAAGTGCCAGTTGCAGAGCGTGAACGTACCGTCACCAATGTCGTGATGATGGGAATGGGCGAACCCTTGCTCAATTATGATGCTGTGCTCAGTTCGATGCAGTTGATGTTGGATGACTTTGCTTATGGCATGTCGAAACGCCGTGTCACCTTATCAACCTCGGGTGTGGTGCCAAAGATCGATCAACTGGCGCAGGACATTGATGTTGCCCTGGCAATTTCATTACACGCACCGAATGACGAATTGCGTAATGAGCTGGTGCCGATCAATAAAAAATATCCGTTACAGCAACTGATTGCGGCTTGCCAGCGTTATTTGGGCAAAGATGGCAATGAAAGTTCTCGTCGCCATGTCACCATTGAATATGTGATGCTGGAAGGGGTCAATGACCAGCCTGAGCATGCACAGCAATTGTTAAAATTGCTGAAAAACTTACCAAGTAAAATCAACCTCATTCCATTTAATCCGTTCCCGCATGCGCCGTACGGCCGTTCGAGCCGTAACCGCATTATTGCCTTCCAAAAAACTTTGTCGGATGCCGGATTTGTGTGTACGATTCGTCAGACACGTGGCGATGATATCGATGCGGCATGTGGACAATTGGTAGGACAGGTGGCTGACCGAACCCGTCGTGCTGAACAGTGGAAAAAGAAAGTGGCGCAACGACAAGAAATATTGCGCACACAAGGATAAAACTTGGGGAAAAAGCGTTGAATACAACTCGATCAAAAACGATTATAGCGACAGCTGTTGTGTTTACTTTACTTGGCTTAACAGCTTGCCAGACGCCATCTACAACATTAAAAAAAGATCCGGAAAAAGCGGTGCAGGTGCGTACGCAACTTGCGGCAGAATATATTCGTACACGTGATCTGGATTCAGCCAAGCGTTCGCTTGATCAGGCATTAAAACTGAATTCTCGGGATGCCAACGCCAACATGATGATGGGCATCCTGCTGCAACAGGAAGGCAGCGCAGCCAATATGGAAAAAGCGGAGTCTTATTTCAAGCGTGCTATTTCCTCCGAACCAGATAATGCTCAGGCGCGTAATAATTACGGTACATATTTGTACCAGCAGCAACGCTATAATGAAGCCATTGAGCAATTTACCCGTGCGGGCGCAACTCTGGGTTATGATCAGCGTTTTCAGTCGCTGGAAAACCTGGGGCGAATCTATTTAAAACTCGGCGATGTGGCGAATGCTGAAAAAGCATTCAAACAGGCGCTACAAGCGAATCGAAACGCAACAATTTCAATGTTAGAGTTGGCGGAAATTTTCTATTTGCAACAAAATAATAGAGATGCATCGCAACTATACGAACAATATGTTCGTAATGTAGGTCAGAAAAACCAGGGTGCCCGTGCGCTTTGGATTGGTTTACGCATTGCTCGGGCAAATGCGGATCAGTTAGGAATGCAAGTGTTAGTCAATCAGTTACGCGCTTTATTTCCTGATAGTCCAGAATATCAACGTTATTTGCAATTACAGTACAGTACTGAGGCCGTATGGAAATAAATCCAAATTCACATCAGCCAACTGGCTCAACCTCGCCATCGTCTGCGTTAGGAAATATTCAACGACCTGGTGAGTATTTGCGTCAAATTCGTATTGCACAAAAGAAAGAAATTGAAGAGATTGCAAACGTATTGAACATGCCGGTCAAAACCTTGACGGCATTAGAGCAAGATGACTACAAGTCATTGCCAGAAGCGACCTTTATCAAAGGCTATTATCGTGCTTATGCCAAGCATTTAAATGCGGATGCAAGCGCGATCATTCAGCGTTTTGATGAAATCTATGTTAATGATACCGGTCTTAAAGCCAGCCATGCCCTGAATAACTCTCCGATTAAGATCATGGGGAAATTGTCAGGTTCGAAAAGCGTACGTAACCGCAAATGGTTAAAACGCATTGCGATTGTGGCAGCGGTGGCAGTATTGGCATGGTTAGCGGTCATGGCTGTACAGAATTGGACATCAAGCCATAAGGATGATGCGGATGTACCAAAGATCAAAAACTCTGAAGTTGAAATTCTGCCGATGGGTGGAAATACAACGGCAGCAACATCTGGTGACCAATTAGTCCTGAACTTCAGCCGACCAACCTCTGTGCATATTGTGGATGCAACAGGTAAAGTATTGGCAACAGGTCGTCAGGCATCGACCTTGAATCTGAGTGGTCAGTCGCCATTCCAGATTCGTTTGGACGATGCGACCGCTGTATCCCTGGTTTTGAATCAGGAACAGATTTCATTGTCTCCTTATACCGTCAATGGAAAAGCAGAATTCCGTTTGTCTCGTTAACGACAAAGAGTAGAGCTATACGATGATTGTGAACCCCATTAAACGCCGCCCGACACGTAAAATCCGTGTCGGTTCGGTGTATGTCGGTGGTGATGCCCCGATTAGTGTTCAAAGTATGACGAATACTGAAACCTGTGATGTCGATGCGACTGTCGCGCAAATCCAGCGCTGTGCAGATGCTGGTGCAGATATCATGCGTGTTTCTGTTCCTTCAATGGAAGCAGCAGAGGCATTTGGTGCTATTCGTAAACGTGTGACCGTGCCTCTGGTGGCGGATATTCATTTTGATCATCGTATTGCGTTGGCTGTGGCGGATTATGGTGCCGACTGTTTGCGCATTAACCCGGGGAATATCGGTTCAGATCAGAAAGTACGTGAGGTGGTTGCTGCGGCAAAACATCATGGTATTTCGATCCGTATCGGTGTGAATGCGGGTTCACTGGAAAAAGATTTACAGGCGAAATATGGCGAGCCAACCGGGCAGGCCTTGCTTGAGTCGGCGATGCGTCATATCGATATTCTGGACCGTCTGGACTTCCATGAGTTCAAAGTCAGCGTAAAAGCTTCGAATGTTTTCCTGACCATGGATGCGTATCGCTTATTGTCGCAACAGATTGATAATCCTTTGCATCTCGGTGTCACAGAGGCAGGTATCTATCGTACCGGTACGGTGAAATCAGCCATCGCGCTGGGTGGATTATTGATGGAAGGCATTGGCGATACCATGCGTATCTCGCTTGCTGCCGAGCCGGAAGACGAGATTAAAATCGGGTTTGATATTTTAAAATCGTTGGGCTTGCGCTCAAACGGCATTAACTTTATTGCTTGTCCAAGCTGCTCACGTCAGGAATTCAATGTGATTCAGGTGATGCAGGCACTGGAAGAGCGTTTAGAAGATATCCGTACGCCGATGGACTTGTCTGTGATCGGGTGTAAGGTGAATGGTCCGGGTGAAGCCAAAGAAGCGGATATCGGGATTGTCGGGGCATCTCCGCGTTCACTGGTGTACCGTAATGGCGAAAAGAGCCATTTAATTGATACAAATCAGTTGGTTGATGAAATTGAAACAATGGTTCGTCAACGTGTTCAAGAGCTTGAAGAAGCAAAATCTAAAGAAATTATTCGTAGTTCATCATGAGTTCAATCGTCGCTATCAAAGGTTTTAATGACATCCTTCCAACGCAAACTGCGGCTTGGAGAAGTCTGGAACAACAACTTGCATCTTTAATGGATGCGTATGGTTATCAACAGATTCGTTTACCGATCGTTGAGCAAACCGGTTTATTCAAACGTGCTATTGGCGATGCGACCGATATCGTTGAAAAAGAAATGTATACCTTTTTTGACAAGGGTAATCCGCCTGAATCACTGACGCTACGTCCAGAAGGGACAGCAGGTTGTGTACGTGCCTTGCTTGAACATAACCTGTTGCGCGGCGCGACGCCACGTGTGTGGTATATGGGACCGATGTTCCGTTATGAAAAACCGCAAAAGGGCCGTTACCGCCAGTTCCATCAGTTTGGTGTAGAAACCTTTGGTGTGGCAACACCCGATATCGATGCCGAGCTGATTTTACTGACAGCACGTTTGTGGAAGCGTATGGGCGTTGCGGACAAGGTTCAACTGGAGTTGAATACACTCGGGGAAACCGACGAACGTGCAGAATACCGTGCCGCATTGGTTGAGTTTTTAAATCAGCACAAAGATGCTCTGGATGAAGACTCGCAACGTCGTTTAACCACCAATCCATTGCGTATTCTGGACTCTAAAATTGAGTCGACCCAAAAGATTCTGGAAAATGCACCTAAGTTGCATGATTTCCTCAAAGAAGATTCAATCAATCACTTCCAGCAATTACAGCAATACCTCACTGATGCGGGTATTGAGTTTGTGATTAACCAGAAGTTAGTCCGTGGTTTGGATTACTACAACAAAACCGTATTTGAATGGACCACCACCATGTTGGGTTCACAAGGCACGGTGTGTGCAGGTGGTCGCTATGACGGTCTGGTCGGGCAGTTAAAAGGTAAGGCGGATCAGTCTGTGCCTGCGGTTGGCTTTGCGATGGGGATGGAGCGTTTGCTCCTGTTGCTCGAGCAAGTCGAACAAGCCAAAACAGTACGTGATTGCGAAATCTTCTTGTTGGCAGAACCGGCTTATCAAGCCAAAGCTTTGGTCTTGGCGGAACAGATTCGTGATCAGCTGGAAGCGGCCCATAGCCCGATTCGTTTAAAAACAGGTTCACAAGGCAGCATGAAAAGCCAAATGAAAAAGGCCGATCAGTCGGGTGCAATTTTTGCGATGATCTTGGGTGAGCGCGAGTGGGAATCACAGCAGCTTCTCATTAAAGAATTGGCGACAGCAGAGCAGTCTCAAGTTGCTTTGACTGAACTGACGCCGTTTTTGATTGAAAAATTTAAACAATAAGTTGAAGAATTTAGGAAAAGGACAATCACATGAGTTTAAGTGATGATGAACAGCTCGACAGTTTAAAGTCGTTTGCCAAAAAATATGGTTCTGCAATCATTAGCGGAATTCTCATTGCCTTGATTGCCTTTTTCGGATGGGAATACTGGCAAAAGAAAAATCTTGCCGAAGCCCAGAACCAGACGGCGAAGGTGCAGAAGTTGATGGATGAGGCCAAAGCTGCCACAGGTCAGCCCAATGCCTTTGCAAGCTTGTCTGAAGCTGCAGATAAAATTGTGAAAGAAGATGCCGATTCTGCTCAGGCAATTCAGACACAATTTGTTATGGCGAAGCTTGCGTATGACAAGCAGGACTATGCTGCTGCTGAAAAAGCCTTGAAGAAAGTTGAAAACTCAAAAGTAAAAGATGAGGGTTTGCTACAGGTTGTAAAAATACGTTTGGCTGATGCGCAATTGGCACAAAACAAATTTGACGAAGCCTTAAAAACCTTGTCCGCTGTGACAGAGCCTGCGTTCAAGGCTACTGCTGATGAGCTTCGCGGTGATATTTTTGTTGCGAAGAAAGACAACGCCTCTGCGCGTAAAGCGTATCAAAGTGCATGGGATAACCTGCTCGAGCGCAAACAGGAGCGTCAGCTTTTACAAATTAAACTCGAAAGTGTTGGCGTTTTAGTAGATGATCCTGAGTTTGAGCGCCCGATTTTAGATACCAAAGTGGATGAGTCTTAATGCAGAATAAACTAAAACTTCCTTTGGCAATTGCAATTGCTTCAGCTTTACTTGTTGGATGTTCGAGCAATAAAGTAAAAGAGGCAAAACCAAATCCATTGCCAAAAATCACGCAAGAACAAAGTTTAAACCTTGTTTTTTCACAAAGTGTTTCGTCTACCAATGCGGCTGAGGCTTTGCGCTTACAGCTGGATACAGACAATGGTGTGATTTTTGCGATTGACCCTGATGGTCAGGTGTCTGCTTACAAAGGCAAAGAACGCCTTTGGAAAAGCAAGATTACCAAACAGGAACTGACTGCTGGTGTAGAAGCCGGTGAAGGGATTGTGGTCATTGGCAATCGTAAAGGACAGTTATTTGGTTTAGATCAGGCGACAGGTGAGCAAAAATGGACGGCAAAACTGTCAGGGGCCATTCTGTCGCCATCCTTGATCCAGTCGGGTCGTGTAATTACCATTGCCAATGATGGCACTGTGTTTGCGCATGATGCAGTAACAGGCCAGCAAGTCTGGGCCTATAAACTGCCAAATGTACAGTTTAGTTTACGTGGTCAGCCAGCCCCAGTGCGCTTGGATGAGCGTACCGTGTTGATTGGTTCTGCCAATGCTTATGTATATGCACTAGATATTATCAGTGGTGTGCCTCGCTTCCAGCGTCGTGTGGCGATTAGCGATGGCCGTTCAGACATCCAGCGTTTGATTGATGTGGTCGGCGATCCGGTTGTTGCAGGTCAATTCCTTGTCACCACAAGCTTCCAGGGTCAGGTTACCGTAATCGATCTTGCTTCACAACGTGTGGTATGGAGTGAAGATGCCAGCAGTACCAACACTGCCGAGGTTGCCGAAGATAAAGTATTCGTGACCACAACCGATGGCAAGTTAAATGCTTATAACTTGGCGACTGGCGAGTTGGTTTGGCAGAATGAAGAACTGTTAAACCGTCAGCTGAGTAATCCTGTGATGTTAGGACAAAACCTGGTGGTGGGTGATCTGGATGGTGTACTTCATCTGATTAATCCGGCTTCAGGCAAGTTGATCGGTCGTGCCAAAACCAGTGGTGAAGTGCGTTCATTGCGTGTGATTGACAACCAGCTTTATGTTGCAACACGAAAAGGTGCATTAACCATTTGGCAGAATCGTTAATTTTGCCTTAGCTTGTGCTAAAATGCTCAATTAGCTATTGCTAATAAAAGAATGATCGGGGTATTTGTTTAAACAAAACCCCGAATTTTTATTGTGATTACTTGATCACCAAAATCTTCCATACTGTTTCTGATACGATGTCATCAACGATGGCTCGTCTGAATTAAGGTTAATTTATGAAACCCGTTATTGCGCTCATTGGTCGTCCAAACGTCGGAAAATCAACGCTATTTAACCAAATCACCAAAAGTCGTGATGCTTTGGTTGCTGACTTCGCTGGTTTAACTCGTGACCGCAAATATGGCGATGCGGTTTATCAAAATAAATCATTCATTGTCGTAGATACGGGCGGTATTGGTGAGAATGAAGGTGGCATTGACTCTTACATGGCTGAGCAGTCAAAAACAGCTATCCATGAAGCAGACATCATTGTATTTGTGGTGGATGCGCGTGCTGGCTTATTGGCTTCAGATGAGCAGATTGCCCGTGAGCTACGTACATTGGGCAAGAAAGTCCATCTGGTGGCCAACAAGGTCGATGGTGTCCATGCAGAAGCTGCATTAGTTGAATTCTACAAGCTCGGTATGGGCGAACCGATGCAGGTTGCGGCCAGTCATGGTCGTGGTGTACAGCAAATGCTTGAAGAAGTGTTGGCTGAAGTCCCAGAAGATGAAAATCCGGACGAGCACAACAAAAATACCGGTTTGCGTTTAGCGATTATCGGTCGTCCAAACGTGGGTAAATCGACGTTGGTGAACCGTTTACTCGGGGAAGAGCGTGTGGTTGCGTTTGACCAACCAGGTACAACCCGTGACTCGATCTATATCCCTTATGAGCGTGATGGTCGTCAATATACCTTGATTGACACTGCCGGTGTACGCCGTAAAGGTAAAGTCGATGAGATGATTGAGAAATTCTCAATCGTTAAAACCTTGCAAGCGATGAAAGACGCGCATGTTGTGGTCGTGGTGGTCGATGCACGTGAAGGGATTGTTGAACAAGACTTACATTTGATTGGTTATGCACTTGAAGCAGGCCGTGCCATGGTCATTGCGATCAATAAATGGGACAACATGACCGAGTATGATCGTAAGCAATGTAAACTTGATGTGGAGCGTCGTTTTGACTTTATTCCATGGGCAAAAATCCATTTGATTTCAGCGTTACATGGTACCGGCGTGGGTGAGCTTTATCCTTCGATCCATCGTGCTTACGAGTCGGCAAACCTAAAAGTTTCACCGGCGAAACTGACCCAGATTCTAAGTGATGCTACTGAGGCACATCAGCCACCAATGATCAGTGGTCGTCGTATTAAAATGCGTTATGCGCATATGGGAGGACAAAATCCACCAACCATCGTCATTCATGGTAACAAGGTGGATAAGACTCCAGCGGATTATCGTCGTTATCTGGAAAACGTATTCCGTAAAGTCTATAAGCTTGAAGGTACGCCAGTTCGTATTGACTTTAAAACCTCAGAGAACCCATTTGAAGGACGTAAATCCCAAGTGGACGAACGCGTTGCAGCACGTAAACGTCGTTATGTTCAGAAGTTCAAGAAAGCAGAAAAGAAATTCAAGCGTTAAGCTGTATTCAATGCTTAAAAGCCCAAACTTTGCTTTGGGCTTTTTTATACACGGGAGATGTTGCTCATGACGACAGGTATCATACACATCCATGTTCAGGCATTGGCGCAGCTGCTGCAAAAGGATAAAACTGATTTTGCCGATTTCAGAGACTTTAATCATTATCAAAAACAGCAGATTCAGGCACGACGTAATCAGCTTTTGGCTCATCAACTGCATTGCACTATAGATGATCTGGTGTTTTCCAAACATGAGCATGGCAAACCTTTTTTAAGCTCTCATGCCTTACATTTTAATCATTCGCATAGTCAGCAATATTATGCACTGGCAATGAGCGAACGTGTTCAAGATATCGGCATTGATGTTGAAGTACTGGACCGAAAAGTCCGTTTTGATGCCTTGGCCCAGCATGCCTTTCATCCGGAGGAATACCAGATCTGGCAACAGCAAGATCAAGATACAGAATATTGGTTTAGGATCTGGACCACCAAAGAAGCGATTTTAAAAGCCTCAGGTCTTGGTATTCGTTTAGACCTAAATAGTTTGAATACACAGGTGCATCCTACAAATCAGGAGGGCATGTGTTCGCATCCATTGATTGGCACTTTTGCCTATCAGAACTTTATCCTGAACCAGAAAATCGTAGTCACCATTGCATGGCGGGCAGAGCGGTCTTGCCGAGGTTTTCAGTTTCCAAAAATTCAGATCATTCAGCATTAAAGCATCGTCAGATAGAGCAGATTTTAACGCGATAAAAAAATGCCAGCATATTGCTGGCATTTTATTTGAATCAAGGAGGAGAGGGATTTAAGGAATCTCTTCTTCTTCAAATTCAGGTTTAACTTGAACAATAAAGTCCTGACGGTTCAGACCACGCCATAAAGCGAATGCTGTACCGATATAGATCGATGAGTAAGTTCCCACGAATACACCGACAAACATGGCAACAGAGAACCAGTGTAAACCATCACCACCCAGGAACATCATGGCAAGAACCACAAGTAACAAGGTCATCGAGGTATGGATGGTACGGCGTAAGGTTTCTGTCAGTGCAATATCAACGATTTCACGTGGTGTGGCACCACGAATCTTACGGAAGTTCTCACGGATACGATCCGAGACAACGATGTTATCGTTGAGTGAGAAACCGATCACCGCAAGGACTGCAGCCAACACGGTTAAGTCGAAAGGCCACTGGAATAATGCGAATGCACCGATAATCAGTACGATGTCATGGAATAATGACATGACCGCGCCCATCGCGAGTTTAAACTCGAAGCGAATGGTGACGTAGATCAGCATCAAGATCAAAGCCAGTGCAACAGCGCCTGCAGAACGCACGTAAAGCTCATTTCCGACAGCACCACCTACCGCATCTACTTTATGCACTTCAACGGTGTTATTCGGTAATTGAACCGCTTTGGTGATGCTATTGCTGAGGTCTTCGACATTCAGGTCTTCTTGCACAGGCATACGCACGATCAGGTCGGTATTACTGCCCAAGGTTTGTACCACGGCATCTTTAAAACCAGCACGGTCAAGTGTCTGAACCACTTGCGTAGGCTGTACACCTTGCTTGTAGTTCAATTCGGCAGAAATCCCCCCGGTAAAATCCAGTCCGAGATTCAAGCCTTTGGTCACGATAAAGAAGATACTCGCAATCGTCAGCAGGATCGACAAGATTGCCGCCGGTTTGGCAATCTTCATGAACGGGATAATTTTCAGGTTATCCGGGCGACCGTATTGTTTTGAGTCTGGTTGAGTCAGATCAGTCATATGAATCTCCTTAAATACTCAACTTTTTCAAATTACGGCGTTTGCCATAAATGAGCTGGACGATGGCACGAGTGACGGTAATGGCTGTAAACATTGAACAAATAATACCAATCATCAATGTTACCGCGAAGCCTTTAATCGGACCTGTTCCAATCGCGAACAAGATAAACGCAACCAGTAAGGTAGTTAAGTTCGAGTCAAGAATGGTGTTATAGGCTCGATCATAACCTGCCACAATCGCCTGTTTGGGCGAGGCACCCCAGAGCATTTCTTCCCGTATTCGTTCACAGATCAGGACGTTGGAATCGACTGCCATACCAATGGTAATCACGATACCCGCAATACCTGGCAGGGTGAGGGAAGCACCAATCCATGACATCACGGTCAAGATCATGGCCAAGTTAAAGACCAGGGCAAAGTTTGCGATCAGACCGAATAAACGGAAGAACACGACCATCCAGATCGCAACCAGCAAGAAGCCGATCTGAGTTGAGAGTACACCTTTGTCAATGTTTTCCTGACCGAGGCTAGGACCAACCACACGTTCTTCAACGAAGTACATCGGCGCAGCAAGTGCACCTGCACGCAGCATCAAGGCAAGCTCGGCTGCTTCTTGTGGTGAATCCAGACCGGTAATCCGGAATTGTGAACCCAGCACAGCCTGAATGGTTGCCGCATTGATCACCACAGATTCGGTATACGGGGTGCGAACTTCAGTCTGAACGCCTGTATTCGGGTCTGCAACATAAGAGATCTTCTGTTTATTTTCGATAAACAGGACTGCCATTCGTTTGCCAACTGCACCACGCGTTGCATCTGACATGAGCTTACCGCCGGCAGAGTCCAAAGTAATGTTAACTTCAGCACCACCAGAATCCTGGCTAAAGCCAGAGCTTGCATTCTGAACACGCTCACCGGTCAAGATACGGTTACGTTGTAACAGTAACTGACGACCGCTATCCAGTGATTGGTAAGCGAATACCTCAGTGCCAGGAGGAAGCGGCTGACCGTTATATTTACCGGTATACGGATCGATATATTGATCATTGCTGTCTGCAACCAGACGGAATTCCAGGTTGGCTGTACGACCCAAGACACGTTTTGCCTCAGCCGTATCCTGTACACCCGGTAATTCAACAACAATACGGTTGCTGCCTTGTGTTTGTACCAAAGCTTCTGCCACACCCAGTTCGTTGATACGGTTACGTAGGGTGGTTAAGTTTTGGTTCACTGCATAAGACTGAATTTCCTGACGACGGGCATCGGTATAATTCAGTCTTAAAGTCGCACCAGATGAGGTCGCAACTGCCTGTTGAGTAAACTCGTTACCATTACGACGCAAGAAATCAGTCGCTGCATCGCGGTCTGCATTGTTTGCAAACTGCACTGTAATGGTGTTGTTGTTTAACGCCAGGTTATTGAATTTGATTTTGTTATCACGGAATTGACGACGCAAATCAGTCGCAGATGTTTCCATACGCTGACTAATCGCTTTATCCATGTCGACTTCGAGCAAGAAGTGCACACCGCCACGTAAGTCCAGACCGAGTTTCATCGGTTTAGCCCCAATCTTTTGCAACCACTCCGGTGTGGTTGGCGCAAGGTTGAGTGCAACGACATAGTCATCACCAAGATCACGACGAAGCACTTCTTTGGCTTTTAACTGCGCCTCAGAAGAGCTTAAACGTAATAATGCCGCATTGTTGGTGAAGCTATTGTCGTGACTGCTAATATCGGCAGTTTTTAAAATCTGCTCAGCTTTTTGCACGATGGTCTGATCAATCTTGGTGCCGGCTTTTGCGCCAGAAATCTGGACGGCAGGCTCATCTGGATACAGACTTGGAAGTGCATATAACGTACTGATCACAAGGACAACCAGGATCAGTAAATATTTCCATGCAGGGTAACGCATTCGCTTTCTTCTTAAATGAAAAAGTCGTGCTGAGGCACGACTATTTTATGATTAAAGGTTATTTAATGTGCCTTCAGGTAATACTGAAATGACACTCGCACGCTGGATTTTTACCTCAACACCACGAGTGAGTTCAACGACTGCAAAGTCACCTTCGAGTTTGATAATTTTCCCCATTAAACCACCAGCAAACACGATCTCGCTGCCGACACCCAGACTTTCGATCAAAGAACGGTGTTCTTTGGCACGTTTTGCCTGAGGTCTCCAGATCAAGAAATAGAAGATTGCGATAAATACCGCGATCATCAACAAGTTAGCCATAAGACTTGGACCTTGTGTTGCACCTGGTGCAGCATGAGCAGTAGAGATGAAAAGACTCATTTCGTTTTCCTAAAATTAAAAAGCCAAAAAATTAACAATAAATTCCAATTCGTTTTGCAATGTACCTTGTCTTGCGATCAGGCGCAAATCTTGATGCATTTACCTGACATTAGTCTTCTGGGCAAGGCGGAACATCTAATCCACGACGTGCATAAAAGTCCTGAACGTATTCATCAAATGTGCCGTTATCCAGCGCATCACGCATACCTTGGGTCAGGCGTTGGTAGTAACGCAAGTTATGGATGGTGCCGAGCATTGAAGCCAACATCTCACCGCACTTCTCTAAATGATATAAATAGGCACGGGTAAAGTTTTTACAAGTGTAGCAATCACAATGTGGGTCTAATGGCCCTTTGTCATGACGATATTTGCTGTTACGGATTCTGACCAGACCATCGGTCACAAAATAATGACCATTACGAGCATTACGGGTTGGCATCACACAGTCAAACATATCGACACCACGGCGCACCGCTTCCACGATATCTTCTGGTTTACCCACACCCATCAGGTAACGTGGTTTGTCCTGTGGCATTTTGTTCGGTAGATAATCAAGCACCTTGATCATTTCTTCTTTCGGTTCACCGACCGACAAGCCACCAATCGCATAACCGTCAAAACCGACTTCCAACAAGCCTTTCAGTGACTCATCACGCAGGTCTTCGTACATGCCACCCTGAATGATGCCGAATAAAGCATTTTTATTCTTAAGCTCATCATGGTGGTGGGTTTTACAACGTTTTGCCCAGCGTAAAGAAAGCTGCAATGATTTTTGCGCTTCTTCATGGGTTGCAGGGTAAGGAGTACACTCATCAAAAATCATCACGATGTCTGAGTTGAGTACCTGTTGAATTTCCATCGAAATTTCTGGAGACAGAAACACTTTTGAACCATCGATCGGCGAACGGAAGGTGACGCCTTCTTCCTTGATCTTACGCATTGCACCCAAGCTAAAGACCTGGAAACCGCCCGAATCCGTCAAAATCGGTTTATCCCATTTGATAAACTCATGCAGACCGCCGTGCTCTTTAATCACTTCCAGACCAGGGCGTAAGTAAAGATGGAAGGTATTACCCAGAATAATTTGTGCCTGAATGTCTTCAATATCGCGCGGCAACATGCCTTTGACCGTGCCGTAAGTACCGACCGGCATAAATACAGGTGTTTCAACCACACCATGTTCTAAGGTGAGTCGACCACGACGGGCGCGCCCCGACTGGCCTAATTTTTCAAATTTCATACACTATCCATCAAGGCGAAAAAACAGTTCGCTGATCAAAAGCGGCTATTTTCCTTGATTATGGCGTCCAGTTCTACTACTAAATGTAGCGAGAGATAAAATAGATTTAGTTTGATAAGTTTTTAGTGATATTTGCTCGAATGTTGATGAGCAAATACTGATTTACGTGAATAAGGTTTTGCATTTTGTAATGCGACATTTGTGAGGAAATTTGCTATCGAGATGGCGGCATGGATGCCGCCGCGTTAGACTGCGGTAGCAGGGATGTACCGTCAGTCTATGAACAGCGATTAAAGCTGTGCAAGGGTTTTGGTTACTTCTGCCAAAACAAAAGTAACTCCAACCGAAGGTTTTTACTGAAATGAGAGAGATAACTATAAGACGCTAATATGTTTAACTACCGCACTAAAAATTCGGCTTATAGTCAAAATTTTCAGTCGCCAAATTATCCTTAAACGGACGAATGCTTTTCTTGGATAAGGTCAGGGTATTGATCAGATTGTTTGGAAATACTTCGATCTGGTTATTAAACAGTTCCACGTTACGATTAAAAATGGTAATCGCAGCACCGACATTCTCGTTTTGTTCCTGAATATCATCCATCATCTTGCTATACAGTGCGTCCGCTTTCAGCTCAGGATAATTTTCGACCACCACATTCAAGCTACGGATCAGCTCTTTGCTCATTTTCTCAATTTGTTGTAACTGTGAAATATCCGTGTCATTGACATTGAGGTTAAGAATCTGCTGACGCAATTCAGTAACTTTTTCCAAAGTGGATTTCTCGAACTGGGTATATTGATCCAGCGTTGCTTCCAAGGCTTCTAGTGTTTTTACTTTTTGACGTTCAAAATTGGCCACTTCTGACCATGCCCGTTTGGTGGCATTAAAATAGCGTACGATGTTGTTGCGGATCGACACGCCCCAGACAATCAGTACCACAAAAATCCCCAAGAAAATGAGTAAACCTGTCATCGCTTGCCCCTTATTGTTATTGCGAGATGATTAGCTAATTAAATTCAGCATGAGTTGTTGAAACTTCTGATACTGCGGCATGGTCATGGTCCGCAAGTGTCCGCGTAATGCCGGAATATCATGTATTTCACTGCGTTTACTGGCGGTTTGGAAAAGATTTTGTTCGCCTACATAACACAGGATTTGTTCTTGATGATGATAAATTAAATCACCGTTAAAATGTTGAAAAAAATCATGTAATTTTAAAGTTAAACTCGGACTGACCTGCTTGGCCAACTGATGTTGATCCAGGCCAAAAATATTCAGTTCCCGATTAATCAGGATATCGCTGCTTTGCCAAGCACTGCTATAGGGCTCAAAAAAACGGGAACGCTGATCACTGACTGCAATCCCCAAAGCAGGCATTTGAAAAATAAAGGCGCCCCATAAATCCTTATGGATCTCTTTGACGATTTTCTTATCGTTACCCTGATCTTGCAGGATTGGCATTTCATTGACGTAATGATATTGAAAAAGCAGCACCTGATGCGTGGTTGTGCCATCGTGCCATGTCGTGGATGCGTATTGGGTGATTTCATTGGATTCACTGCCACGATTAAATAAGGGGAAATGTTGTTTTAATTTACTCATCACCAGTAGCGGTTGTGCCTGAATCGGTAAATAAGCAGGCAATTGCTGAAACTGTAGGCCATAACGTAATACCGTAATGCGTTGTTCAAGATAATTGATTACACGGGTGAGAGGTTCTCGTGGTTCATACAGCAGATACGCCAGAAAACCGCTTAGAAATGCCCCGAGCAGGCTCCAGATATATTGAATATGCGGATGCAGAAAATAGCCAAACACCAGCGTGCCGATGCTGATGATACCTAGTAAGTAGGGCAGGGCATTAAAAAAACACAGATTATGATCTTCACGCCACGGATGCAAAGCATCTAACAAGTCCTGATCGCTATGTGATTTTTGTCCAGCCTCCCACAAACGGGCGATATTACGGAATACCTGCGCATTTTTTTTACGCCGGATATGGAGGGCTTGTTGTACGGTATCGATCGGCATGGCGTTTTTATGTCATTATAATTGCTGGGTATAAACTGAATTATGCTTTAAATTTCAGAAACTAAGAAGTACCTTGCGGGTTATTTTAACCGTTATAAATGCAATTAGAGGGTCTTGAGCAGATTGGAGAACGCATCTTGTAAACGTTGAAGTTTTGGCATTTGCAACTGTTCCAGCTTTTCGGCCAGTTCATTGATGCTCATGGCCTGAAACAAATAATTATTTTCGGCCAAAGGCGACTCATTAAATAACCAGCACATCAGGCCAGTGTGCGGATCGACATAAAAATCGCCATGAAAAGCCTGCATCATGTGCTCAAGTGCCAGTAAGCGTTCTGGTGTTAAGAATTTCACAAACTCAAATTCACTGATACCGCTTTGCTGATATTTCTGGTTAAAACGGATATCACTGGACTGCCATTCGATACCAAGATGACAATGGCTTTTATGTGCCGCTGAAATACTCACGCCTTTATAGGGAAAATTCTCCATCAGCACACCCCACAAATCACAATGAGTCGTTTCCCAAACCTCTCTTCCCTGATCATCGGTTGTTTTGGTTATATAGGTGTAGTGATATTTAATCACTGAATAATCATAGGCTTTCTGTTTAATGGCGATTTGCCCAGTAAGCAAGGTTGTAACAGTATTGTCTTTATCACCGAGTTGAAATAAGGGATGATCCTGTAATGCATGGGTTAATGGCGTATTTTCATGATCAAACCGAACCTGATAGGTCTGTTCCAGCAGATAAAGCCTGAGTTCCTGTTTTAAGTTTTCCAGTTCAATGGTCGGAATGCGATAGCGCAGGCCAAGAGCAAACAAAGCAACACAAACAATCAGGTAGTAGCCTGAGAACAAAAGGCCAGCCAATAAAAAAATCAGGCTCAGTGTGGTCAGCGCCCAGTTCAGGTAATTCTTGATATACAGGTTTTGCTCGCCTTGCCAGTATTTTAAGCGATGAATAAGCGTGTCGGGTGTGGGCTGTTCCTCAAGCAATTGGCGAATGGCCTTAATATTTTCTAAGGTCACCTGATTATGCATGAATTGATTTTGAAAGGTTTTTTGAATTTTTTGAAAGATAAATGGCATGGTTTTTTTAAATCATTATTCTAAAAAATAGGCTAAACCTGAATTTAGCCTATTGATTGTTTTAAGCGTCGAGCTTATCAATCAGCATCGCATCGCCATAACTAAAGAAACGATAACGTTGTTGCACCGCATGTTTATAAGCGGCCAAAATATTGTCGCGATTCGACAACGCTGAAACCAGCATCAGCAAGGTCGATTCTGGTAAATGGAAGTTGGTAATCAAACGGTCCACGATACAAAACTGATAACCCGGATAGATAAAGATTTGGGTATCACCAGTCCATGCTGCAATTTTGCCTTGATTGGCCTGTGCTGCACTTTCCAGCGCGCGGGTCGCCGTAGTGCCTACCGCAATCACTTTATTACCGCGTGCTTTGGTTGCCAGAATCAGGTCAATGGTGGCTTGCGGGACATTACACCATTCACTGTGCATAATGTGATTGGTAATGTCTGTAGTACGCACAGGCATAAACGTTCCTGCACCGACATGTAAGGTCACAAAGGTTTTTTGTACGCCTTTAGCGGCTAATTTTTCTAACAGGTCTTGATCAAAATGCAGACTGGCTGTGGGCGCAGCAACGCTGGCAATTTTTTCAGGATCATGGAACACAGTTTGATAACGTTCAGTATCAATCTCTTCGGCTTCACGATTGAAATAAGGTGGAATCGGCAGTTGGCCGTATTGATCCAGTACCGACAAGATCGGTTGTGAAAACTTCACCACAAACAGGTTTTCATGACGGCCTTGTACAGTGACTGGAACCGCATCTTCACCGATATACAGTTCTGCGCCTGCTTTGGGTGAGTTACTTGATTTGATATGGCAATGCGCAGTGTGGGTATCCAACATACGTTCAACCAGCACTTCGATTGCGCCGCCTGTGGCACGTTTGCCCTTTAAGCGTGCTTTCATGACTTTGGTGTCATTCAGTACCAGTAAATCGCCCTCTTCGAGTAGATCGAGAATATCGGTAAAGGCATGGTCGTGATATTGACCTTGCGCATCGATATGCAGCAGGCGAGATGCGCTACGACTGTCTAGCGGGTAGCGAGCAATAAGTTCATCGGGGAGATCAAACGAAAAGTCGGAGAGTTGCATACATCTAAAACATTGCAAAAATTGGGCGTAGTATAGTCGTTTTTGCGTTTTCTCGCTGAGTTCGCGTGTTTATTGATAGAAAAATATCTGAGTGATTTAAAAGTGAGCAATAAGCGTGAGTTAGTGTTTGACAATAAAATCAAACAGGTTATTATACGCAACACAAAGCATCGCACTCTTCCCGAGGTGGTGAAATTGGTAGACGCGGCGGACTCAAAATCCGCTGTCAGAGATGACGTGTCGGTTCGAGTCCGACCCTCGGGACCAAGATTCAAAGACCCCAAGCTGGTATTAAAGGCTTGGGGTTTTTTAATGGGGAAATATATAATTATAAATAGATTACTAAAAATTTTTAAAATTATGACTAACTAACTATTTTGATTCTTCAGATAAATCATGATTAATATTCTTGTTCTTTAGCTAAAAGATTTTTCGTAAAGAAGCCCATCATGGGTTTTCTCATCTTGTGTGGAGATGCTTTCGGGATTCGTACGTCTGCCATAGGTCTGACTATGATTTAGAAAATACAATTATATTTTTTGAAAGCAAGCGTTTTTTGGTTTTGGCTTTCTTTTATATTTCTAGTTGTTATTTTATTTATAGATAGTAGTAAATGTCTTTTTGACCTTTTGTATCGGGTCAAAATGAACCATATCATCATGTCATTTTGAGCTTATTCATAGTGTCAAACTTTGTTAAGTTGTGTAAAATTCATAGTAATAAATAGATATAGATACTATGGATATGTTTGAAGAGCTAGAAGAGTCAAAAGAAGTTATAGAGAGATATTTAGAGAAAATTGATAACTATATTTTGTTTTTACAAGATAAAAAATCTGCCTACACCTATATCGAGGTAGTTGATAAGATAAAAAAAGAGTTCGTCCTTTTTTTATCTAATATTAAAAATATTTCAGATAATTTTATGCAAGAAATATCAATTAGATACTATGAAACTGATGAGAGAATGAGAATAGATCATATTTCAAATGGAATCGATGAGTTTGATTTAGATGAAATTAAAAAATTTAATTATGAATTGAAAGATAAGTTACGGATGATTAGGCTGCACAGCATTATTGATCCATTTTATGAAGACGATATTCAATTCTATAAAGAGTTAACTGATTACTCTGATCAAATTAATAAACTAAGATTGAGTTTTTTAAAGTTTTATAGAGATACTAAAAATAAATATAAACCTCAAAATTTAGTTTTAAAAAGATTGGAGAAAGATTTCTATAATTTTACTAGTGATAAGATGAATGAAATTGATATGCGATTTAATTCATTTGAAAACAATGTTAAATCTGTTGCCTCTAAATACAATATTGCTGGGGAAGATTTAAAAAATCTGAATAAGTCATACTTGGATGTTAGTGAAAAAGTTAAAGGTGTATATAGTCAGCTTACTGAAATTAATTCAAATATTTTTAACTTAAATGAAGAACTCAATAAAAAAATTAGTGAGTTTGATGCAGAGTTGAAGGTTAGAGCTGATCGTGTTGAAAAGAAAATTCATGATAATACAATTTCTGTATTGAAAGATTTTACTAAGGAGCTAGATGAAACGGAAGCACTAATAACTCAAGAAGTGAATTCAGTCAAGAAAACTTCAAGAAGTTTCAAAGACTTTATTAGTGATGAGACAGCAATCAAGTTAACAGATGACTATAAAAGTAAAGCTAACTTTGAAATGTACTCATACTATTTTTTTAATATTTTGAGTTTCGGAATTATAGGCTTTGCAATTTATTTCTCATATTCAAGTTTAAGCGATTTTGCTACCAAACATACAGGCGACTATAAAGCCCTTGATTTAGCTTATCTTGGAATAAGACTTATTTTTTCAATTCTAATTTTTTCTACAATAGCGTTTACATCAAGATTAGCATCGAAAAGTTATATATATTGGAAAAAGAATGAAGGTGTTTTTTTACGCTTGACTGCTCTTAAATCTTTTATTGCAGATATGTCAGAAGCTAAGAAAGAAGAAATACATGAAAAACTGGTTGATGTTTACTTCGGTAAGGATGAACAAGAACAAAATTTAAATCAAAAAATGAATGATTTACCAAATAATATTACGCAGCTATTAGGTAAGGTTGTTGAACAGACCACTGTTGTTTTAGATGCTTCTAAGCCCAAGAAAGATGCTGAACCTCCAGCTAATGGAGGAGGATAGTATCCTTTATTATCATAAGCCCAATATTTTATTGGGCTTTTTTTATGCGTTGAATTATGTCGCCTAACTTAACTTAGTTGTTTAAATAGGTTTGTTAAAATGTTATAAATCCCCTATAAATTTTAAGAATTTTAATGAATTTTCGGGGTGGTTATGAGTATTCAACACATTATTATTCATGAGGTACGTCGTGCTAAAGCGTCTATAGAAGATGCAGAAGATATGATTATCTCTAAAATTAAAGATGAGGAAAATGATGTATCTAAACTGGATACAGATTTAGCCATCGGATTGGTTAAATTATTTGCAAAAGCAAGTCTCTATGTTGGTGAATTTGCTGTTAATGAAGATACAGAAGCTCAACCTGCTTTTGAACAAAAGTTAAATGCATTTTATAACGGTACTTCAGAATGTTCAGATTTTGTAGAGATGACAAATCAACTCGCTCAACATTTTGAAGCTATTTTAAGAAAAGATAAAAGAATTAATGGCGGATATCTTGTTTTTTTTGAGTATGAATCCACAGCTCAAACTAGGTTAGCTGTAGCCGTTATTAACAAAACAAAAGGAACAGATGTAGATAACGAATTAAATTTTGTTGTTCGTGAAATTCTAGATTTAGATAAGTTACATCTAGGGGCAACAATTAATATTCATGAATGGATTGATGGTTTTTCATGTAGATATATTAGATTTAAGAAAGGACATGCAGATGAGGTTCGAGACTATTTTGAAAAATTCATTGGTTGTACTGTAGATGCAAATGCAGCTAAAGAAGAAACACATCAGCTAAAAGCAGCTATTGAAGAATTCGTCTTAAATGAACTAAAACAAACTCAGGAGCATGTTGATGCGAAATTAATTGAAACTCATAGCTATGTAACTGAATGTCTGAAAAATAATGAAGATGTTTTGCTTGAGAATGTTGCAAAAAGGGTATTTCCTGAGAAAAGTGAAGAATTTTTCACCTACGCAAGTAATAAGCATAATCTGTCTGACAATATTTCCATCAGTAGGGGAGTGCTTAATAATTTTAAAAAAGTGAGTAGTCGAAATAAAGATTTGTCTTTAAGTATCGCTCGCCATCTTATAGGCAAAAGTATTTTTCGTAAAAATGGTAAACTCGAAATTGAAGAAAGTTTATTGACGAAAGAGTTTTTGGAAGATGTTGAGAAGGCAACACAAAGTCTTAATCAAGCAGATAAAAAATGACCATTAGTCCTGTGCAAATCTATCGTGAATTTCTACTGTCTCTAAGAGATAGGGATGACTCTCACGATAAATTTGTAGGTTGGTTAGCCCTTGACTTTGATTCAATAATGAAGTTGAAAGGTCTAGCTGATATAGAATTAGCAAACTCAAGTTTAGGGGTAAAAAAAGCAGGTTCTGAAAATTCTACCAATGTAGATATAGATAGAATAATTCAAAGCTATGAAGATAGGTTTTCTGAAGATGGAATATTATTTCGAATTGAATTAGAAAAAACCAATAATAACAGAGGGGATAGTTTTTTAATTTGTTCAGATTGGAATGAACTTTTAAGTTTTGAACACTATGTGGAATTTCCAGTTGCTGAAATTTTGTTCACCAAAACTAATATTTACTATAATATAGATTCAAAGGATCCTAAATATAAAAATTACTTAAAAGTAGGTAAGGTTTATAAATTTATTCAATATCTGAGTGAGCAAACTAAAAGCGATCAGGGAACCATTTTTTTTAATCGTTCTTATAAGTTTAGATTTAAATTAACTGAGAATTGTTTAGAAAGCTCTATAGATAGTGAGTCCTTAGAGTTGTTGATGAAAAAAGACATGCATCGTGAAGCAATAATTCATTTAATGAGTAAAGAAGTTACTAATTTTATTAAAGATCAAGATGAAAATAATAGATTTATTTACATTATTCAGAATTTAAATCCTTTGATTCATAATATTAATCATAGCTATCAAAGTTATGTTGATAACTATAGTTTTGATAAAGTTCGTAAAGAGTATTTGGAAAAGAGAACAGAATATATAAAAAAAATGAATGAGGCATTTGATTCTGTAGCAACAAAAATGTTGGCAATACCTGCAGGTATATGGTTTGCTATGGCTCAAATACAAGAAGTTGATCCTGTTAAAAACCTTAGTGCTACTAAAAATTTAGTTGTGCTTATTACAATAGCTTTAATGGTTTTACTTTTGATAATTAATATTTTAGGGCAAAGAAATACTTTAAATTCAATGATTAAAGAATATACAAGTGTGTTTTTAAATTTATCATCTAAGTTTGAAGATGAGTCACCAACAATATTATCTGTAAAAGAAGAGTTGGATAGTACGGCTGTATCAGTAAAATTAAAAATGTATTTTTCAATATTTTCAGCAATCACCTTGTTCTTAATCACTTTCTTTTTGTTTATGCAAAGCAATTACAGTTTTAGTTTTAATAAAATTATAAATTTTTTATAAATTGAGGAATTAAATGGTCGATTTTATATTGAAATTACTACCAATATTCGCAGCATTAGGTCCTTTACTAGTTTGGATTGATAAATCCACAAGGTTCGCACATAAGCGTAAACTTTATGCAAAACGTATTGAGGAAATCAAAGCATATACTAATAAATATTATCAAAAAGAAGCACCAGAGATTGAAAAAGATTGTGCCGCACAGCTTTTAGTGGGTTCTGAGAAAGTTGGGCATCACGAAGTTGATTATGTTATTGAAAATTATCCTCAACGTTTTTTCTCAACTATTGAAGATGTGATAACTGCTCGAAAATTTATAGAGGTTAAGATAGAGGCTGAAAAGCCAGTTTTGGTGACAAAATATACTAAAAAACAATTAATAAAGATTAATGGTTTTTTTGCAGTTATATATTTTTTAACGTTAGGAATTCTTTATATAAATGATATTTTAGTTATGTTTTTGAAATGGTTGCCTGTAGTGGATCCTATTCAAGTTAGTGCAACTACCTATTTTTTAGGATTCATATTCTCATTGGCGTTATTCTTAATGTGTATCAGTATTGCATGGTTATATTTTTGGAGTGCAGACTCAACCTTACGTATATATGATAAGTTAAAACTTAAATATATACCTGAAGAATAATATTTACTTCAAGCTCAAGCCACCTGTGGTTTAAAGCCATCAAGATTCATCGGTGTCTCAGTCGAAATCGAAGGAATGCCGAAAGCGTTGGTAATACTGTTAGTTGCTTTGCAGGTAGCAGGTTGGGAACTTATAAAGTTAAAATTCAATGAAATTTCACGTTTTGTTGCGAATTGATTAAATCAACAATTGCCTTTTCTGTTAAAGTTTGTTAATACTAAGTGATAGTTTTCACATTTTTTCTATAAAACGTAAAGAACCGTATAACGAAAATATTCGAGAGGCGGGAATGGCGATTCAATTATTAGAACTACAGCAAGCCGAGAAGCTAAGCGCTTGTAAAATCTCTCTTTCTTTGGGGCTAAACTCAGAGCAGAACCTGCTTGAGCAATTTTTACAGTTTAACCGTAAACTGATGCAAGCCAGTACGGCTTTGCTGGCTTTTCATCAGGAACCTTACCTGTGGCATCGTTGTCCTGAAAAATTACAAGCAATAGATACCTCCAAAATTAGCAAAAGCCTAAATACACTTTTCGTCAATGGCGATCTGGTCGACTGTGATCATCCACAATATCAGACCCTATTGGCATTTTTACATCCGATTAAAAAGAAAGTCCAGTCAGCAATTGCCTTGCATCTCAGGCATCCGGACCAAACCTCACTGGGTTATATCATTCTGTTTGATGAAGCGGCACAAGGCTTTAGTGAATTACAAAAACAATTGCTACAAGAGCATTGCATCAACTTCATGCAACAGCTGGAACTGAAATTTAACCACGATGAACTTAAAGAATTATACGAACAAGAAGCTGCACTGAATTTTAGTAAAACCAAATTCTTTTCCATTATTTCCCATGACCTGCGTGCACCATTTCATGGTTTGCTCGGTTTTGCGGAAATATTGGCCAAAGAGCGTGATACCCTGGACGAGTCGAGCATCCAGAATATTGCCGATTATCTTTATGATACTTCACAGTCGACCTATAACCTGTTGGAAAGCTTACTGAATTGGGCAATGGCAGAGGGTGGGCGCTTTGTCTACCATCCGATTAACTTCAAGTTGCGCCAGATCACCAATATTGTGACCGATATCCTGAAAACTTTGGCAATCAAGAAGAATATTGAACTGATTAATGAAGTCGATGAAAACCTGAAAGTCTATGCCGATATGAACATGATCACCTCGGTGATTCAGAATCTGGTGTCCAATGCCTTGAAATTTACCGATGTGGATGGCTCAGGCAAAGTTTACATTCAGGCACAACATAAAGGTACCTATGTTGAGGTGTATGTCAAAGATACGGGGTTGGGTATGACCCCGGAACAAATCAAGAATTTATTCCAGCCGCGCATTACCATGAGCTATAAAGGCACCGCAGGAGAGAAAGGTGCCGGACTGGGTTTAAGCCTGTGCAAACGCTTTGTGGAAATGAATCTGGGGGAAATCAATGTGACTTCCAATGAAGGGGAAGGCACGGTATTTACGGTACTGCTCCCGATAGAGCGTGAGCAGGTTGATTTGTGTACAACTCAAGCGAAAACCAAAGCAAAATTAGTCTAAAGTGATTTTAAAGATAAGCTTGTAACTGATATAACTAACCAAGATGAGATGACATCAGTCGAGCCTTTTGATATGAATGCGCAACAACTACAAAAAACCTTGGTCGCAAGCCAATATGCTGAACAGGTTTTAAATTTATACCAAGCAGAATTAGAACAAGACTATCACCAAGATCAATTCCTTGAGTCATTATCGACTGAAACCATCTATCAAAAAGTTCAACAGGCTGTGGCTGAGATCAGCAATGAACAAGCCTGGATGAAAGCCTTGCGTGTGCTGCGTGCCAAGTTGATGTTCCGCTGGATCTGGCAGGATGCCAATCAATTGACCAATGTGATCACGCTAACCCGTGAACTGTCTGATTTTGCCGATGCCAGTATCTGTGCTGCCAAAGCTTTTGCCTTACCGCCTTTATTGGCCAAACATGGTGAACCGATCGGTTATTCAGGCCAGTTGCAGGATTTGATTGTCATCGGAATGGGCAAGCTGGGTGCACAAGAACTGAATCTGTCCAGTGATATTGACCTGATTTTTGCCTTTGATGAACAGGGCGAAAGCAATGGACGTAAATGTATTGATGTGCAGCAGTTCTGCATTTTGTGGGGACAGAAACTGATTTATCTACTCGATCACATTACTGCTGACGGTTTTGTGTTCCGCGTCGATATGCGCTTGCGTCCGTGGGGCGATGGTTCGGCTCTGGCCATCAGTCATAGTGGACTGGAAAAATATCTGAGCCAGCATGGGCGTGAATGGGAACGCTATGCCTGGATTAAGGCACGCGTAATTACGGGTGGCAAAGCGGGTGCAGAGTTACTGGACATGTCGCGTCCATTCGTATTCCGTCGTTATGTTGATTATTCTGCTTTCGCTGCTATGCGTGAAATGAAAGCCATGATCGAACGTGAAGTCATGCGCCGTAATATCGAAGAAGATATTAAGCTCGGTGCAGGCGGGATTCGTGAAATCGAATTTATTGTGCAGGTGTTCCAGCTCATCTACGGTGGATCGAAGCGTGAACTGCAAGATCGTCAGTGTCTGGTCAATTTACATCATTTAGGTGAAGCGGAGTTACTGGATCAACAAGCGGTGATTGATCTGGAAGATGCCTATCTGTTTTTAAGACGGGTGGAACATGCGATTCAGGCCTTGAATGATCAGCAGACTCAATCCTTGCCTACCGAGCCCGAACTGAGACAGCGGATGCTGGACACCTTGGGCTTTAGCGATTGGACAGCATTTCTTGAGGTGTTAAACCAGAAGCGCGACAAAGTCAAAGTCCAGTTTAAGCAATTAATTCAGGAAAAAGAGTTTGCTGAGCCGGTGGATGATTTTGTCCAGCTTGAACAAAAACTCAATGCGGTACTGGATGACAATGCCAGAAACCTGATCCAGAACTTTTGGCATGGTCAGGCCCTGCGTAAAATTCCTGCCAGTGCTTTGGAACGGTTAAAGAAATTCTGGCCGCATTTGATTGAAGCGATTTTACAGTCGGATCAGCCGCAAGTGGCTTTGTTACGCTTGATGCCATTGGTCGAGTCGGTACTGCGCCGTACCGTATATCTGGTGATGTTAATGGAAAGCCGCGGTGCCTTGCAGCGACTGGTGAAAATGTCGACCGTCAGCCCATGGATTTGTGAAGAACTGGCGCAGTATCCAGTCTTACTCGATGAATTCCTGTCGATGGATTTTGGTCTGCCACAGCGTCAGGATCTGGAAGATTCTTTACGTCAGCAATTACTGCGGATTGAGATTGACCAAGTTGAAGACCAGATGCGGGTATTGCGCTTATTTAAAAAGAGCAATGTCCTGACCGTCGCTGCCAGTGATGTGCTGGCAGAAAGTCCGTTGATGAAAGTATCGGATGCATTGACCGATATTGCTGAGGTGAGTGTACAGGCAACCTTACGTTTGGCCTATGAAGCTGTCGCAGCACGGCATGGTTATCCTTTGGGGAATGACGGGCAACGTTGTAGTCTGGATCGTAAAGGCTTTGCGGTGATTGCGTATGGAAAATTAGGCGGCATCGAGCTGGGTTATGGTTCAGATCTGGATCTGGTGTTTATTCATGCGCTTGAAGAGCAAGGTGAAACCGATGGCCGTAAGGGCATTAGTGGAGCGGAATTTGCCATTCGGGTAGCACAGAAGTTTATGTCGTTGATGACCACGCAAACTCTGGATGGACGTGTTTATGAAATTGATACCCGTCTTCGACCTTCGGGTGAAGCCGGCATGCTGGTGACCAGTTTAAAAGCCTATGAACAATATCAGCAGAAAAATGCATGGTTATGGGAACATCAGGCTTTAGTCCGTGCCCGTTCGATTGCGGGCGATCAAAGTTTATGCCAGCAATTTGAGCAGATCCGCTGCCAAATCCTGACGCAAGTTCGTGATGAAAATGTAGTGCGTGAAGAAGTGTTAAAAATGCGTCAGAAGATGAAAGATCATTTGGGATCATCTTCTGAACAAAAAAAACATGGTATTTTTCATTTAAAACAGGACTCAGGTGGTATCGTTGATATCGAATTTATGGCACAGTATGTTGTGCTTGCATGGAGTGGGACGAATACAGATCTCGCCCATTTTTCCGATAATGTAAGAATTCTAGAAGATGCTGCTAAAGCAGGCTGCTTATCCAGTGAAGATGCCACAGCATTAATACACGCTTATCTCCGTGAACGAACTGAGAGCCACCGTCTAGCGCTTGCAAATCAATCTATGCAAGTCAATGCTGCGGATTGGCGCGATACCCGGGAGATCGTTTGCAAGTTATGGCAAAGATTAATTGATCCAACTGCGCAAGCATTGGAAAGTGAATAATTGTGTAAAAAAGAAAATGGAGTATGTGCGATGAGTTTGGCTGATCGTGATGGTTTTATTTGGCAAGATGGAAAATTGGTTGATTGGCGTGATGCAAAAATTCACGTCCTGACTCATACACTACACTACAGCATGGGTGTCTTCGAAGGCGTCAGAGCTTATGAAACACCGAATGGTACCGCAATCTTCCGTTTGCAAGATCACACTAAGCGCTTATTAAATTCAGCAAAAATTTATCAAATGAATGTTCCATTTGATCAAGCGACATTAGAACAGGCACAAATCGATGTTGTGCGTGAAAATAAACTGGCGTCTTGCTATTTACGTCCATTGATCTGGATTGGTTCTGAAAAGCTTGGCATTGCAGCGACAGAAAATACTATTCATGCCGCAGTCGCAGCATGGGGCTGGGGTGCATACCTCGGTGAAGAAGCCATGGCACGCGGTATTCGTGTAAAAACCTCTTCATTCACGCACCATCATCCGAACGTGACCATGTGTAAAGCAAAAGCATGTGGTAACTATACGGTATCAATTCTGGCACATCAGGAAGTGGCACGCTCGGGTTATGACGAAGCCATGTTGCTTGATCCACAAGGCTTTGTTTGCCAAGGTGCAGGCGAGAACGTCTTCCTGATCAAGGATGGTGTGTTACATACCCCTGACCTGGCGGGTGGTGCACTGGAAGGGATTACCCGTCAAACCGTGATTACCATTGCTAAAGATCTAGGCTATGAAGTGGTTGAGCGCCGTATCACCCGTGATGAATTCTATATTGCAGATGAAGCATTCTTTACCGGTACTGCGGCTGAAGTGACGCCAATCCGTGAGTATGATGACCGTGAAATCGGTTGTGGTTCACGTGGTCCGATCACCACTGAAATCCAGAAGACGTTCTTTGATGCGGTTCAAGGCCGTAATGAGAAATATGCCCACTGGTTAACTTATATCAAATAAGTTCAAAGCAGTGCAAAGGCGGAGCTTCGGCTTCGCTTTTTTATTGACGAATTAATAGTAAAAAAATGCCTAGGCTGTATGCTAAGATGGCACTATATTCAGTGCATATGTCTGAACGTTTTTAAGTTTTATCATAAAGCGGGACAGCATATCTCAAGCAATTAAGGTTATCAGATGGTAGATATTCAACAAGATTCGGCAACTCCTGAAGACAATGTCATTTTGTGTATGAAATGGGGAACCAAATATGGTGCCGAGTACGTTAACCGTCTCTATAACATGGTCAAACGTCATCTGACGTTGCCATTTAAAATGGTCTGCCTGACGGACCGTACCGAAGGCATTGACCCTGCTATTCAATGTTTCCCGATTCCATCGCTGGATCTGCCGGCAGGCAGTCCTGAACGCGGCTGGAACAAGCTTTCGACCTTTGAGCCGGATTTGTATGGCCTAAAAGGCAATGCGTTGTTTATCGATCTGGACGTGGTCATTGTCGATAATATTGATTGCTTCTTTCAAGCCGAAGGTGAGTTTCTGGTGATTCATGACTGGAAACGTCCGTGGCGGATTACTGGCAACAGCTCGGTTTATCGTTTTAAACTGGGTGCTTTCCCTGACGTTCTGCCATATTTCCGCGAGCACTTCGATGAAATTCGCGAGAAGTTTCGTAACGAGCAGGAATATCTGTCTTGGTTTATGCACAAAGAAGGCAAGCTCAGCTATTGGAATAAAGACTGGTGCAAGAGTTATAAATACCATTGCTTAAGAAAAGTTCCTTTTGCTTACTTCCAGCCACCAGTAAAGCCGAAAGGCGCAAAAATTATTATTTTCCATGGTGAGATCAATCCACCTGACGCGATCAGCGGTGGTGGCGGTAAATGGTATCGCTATGTGTTGCCATCCGACTGGATCAAAGAGTCTTGGCAATAAGCCAAGTAGGTGTCATTTCGCAAGGTAGAGATGACAAGCATAAAAAAATCAGGCGTTCTGCCTGATTTTTTTGTATTTAGGGATTTAGATATTGTGATACTGGCGATACCAGTCCACAAAGTTTTTCACGCCATCCACAACCGAGGTGGCTGGTTTGTAGTTAACATAGTTTTCCAGTGCCGAACTATCGGCAAAGGTATCTGGTACATCACCTGGCTGTAATGGAAGCAGTTCTAAAATCGCTTCTTTACCAGCAGCTTGTTCAATGGCCTGAATATATTCAATCAGCTTCACGGTACGATTGTTGCCAATATTAAAGATTCTAAACGGGGCATTGCTGGTCGCAGGATTCGGATGGTTGCTGTCCCAGTTTTCATCCGGTGTCGCGATCTTGTCGCTGGTGCGGATAATGCCTTCCACAATATCATCGATATAGGTGAAATCACGGGTATGGTTGCCATGATTAAACACTGGAATCGGTTTGCCTTCAAAAATATGCTTGGTGAACTTGAATAAGGCCATATCCGGGCGTGTCCACGGTCCATAGACGGTAAAGAAACGTAGGCCTGTGGTCGGGAGTTTAAATAAATGGCTATAGCTATGCGCCATCAGCTCATTGGCACGCTTGGTTGCTGCATAGAATTGTAGCGGATGGTCAACGCCGTGCTGTTCGCTAAAGGGCATGGTGGTGTTGGCGCCATAGACACTGCTGGTACTGGCATAGGTCAGGTGAGGCGTTGCTGCGTAGCGACATGCTTCCAAGATATTGGTAAAGGCAATCAGGTTGCTTTCCACATAACTATGCGGATTTTCCAGCGAATAACGCACACCGGCCTGTGCCGCCAAATGAATCACACGGTCAAAAGCATGTTCTTTAAAACACTGATCCACCGCTGCTTTATTGGCAAGGTTTTCCCTGATCAGGGTAAAACTGCCTGTATCGTTGCGTTCAGCCAGTAACTGTAATTGCTGGGCACGTGCCTCTTTCAGGGATGGATCATAATAATTATTAAAATTATCAAAACCGACTACATCATCACCGCGTTCAAGCAGTTTTTGTGCAACACTAAAGCCGATGAATCCAGCAGCGCCTGTGACTAGAACTTTCATTCATCGCCTCCAAAAATATCTCGGGTATAAACTTTATCTTGTACGTCTAGTAAGTCATTCGACAGGCGATTGGCAATAATCACATCACATGATTGCTTGAATTCGTTTAGATCCTGGGTAACTTTCGATTTAAAGAAGCTATCTTCATGAAAGGTCGGTTCATAAATGATGATTTCAATGCCTTTGGCTTTCAGGCGTTTCATCACCCCTTGAATCGCCGAGGCACGGTAATTGTCCGAACCGCTTTTCATCACCAGACGATAAATACCGACCGTACTCGGGTTTCTGGCGATAATCGAATCGGCAATAAAGTCTTTACGGGTACGGTTGGCATCGACAATCGCCTTGATCAGGTTGCTTGGCACATTGTTATAGTTGGCCAATAACTGTTTGGTGTCCTTTGGCAGGCAATAGCCGCCGTAGCCAAACGAGGGATTGTTATAATGACTGCCAATACGCGGATCAAGACACACGCCTTCAATCACCTGCTTGCTGTCCAGTCCGAAGCTTTGTGCATAAGTGTCCAGTTCATTGAAGAAGGCCACCCGCATCGCCAGATAGGTATTGGCAAACAGCTTAATTGCTTCAGCTTCAGTTGAATGGGTCAGCAATACTGGAATATCCTGCTTGAGTGCACCCTCTACCAGTAAATCTGCAAATTGCTGGGCACGTTCAGACTGCTCTCCCACAATGATGCGGGATGGGTAGAGGTTGTCGTGCAAGGCTTTGCCTTCACGTAAAAATTCAGGCGAAAAAATAATGTTTTCGGTCTGGTATTTCTGTTTAACTTGCTCGGTGAAACCCACAGGAACCGTTGACTTGACGATCATGGTCGCGTTTGGGTTAATGGCCAGTACATCCTGAATCACACTCTCAACACTTTGGGTATTAAAGTAATTGGTCTGTGGGTCGTAATCGGTGGGCGTGGCAATAATAATGAAATCAGCATTTTGAAAAGCCTGTTGCTGATCTGTGGTCGCTGTAAAATTCAGTTGTTTTTCTTTTAAGAACAGGGAAATATCATGATCTTGAATCGGTGATACCTTGTTGTTCAGTAAATCTACTTTACTTTGTAGGATATCAAGGGCAACGGTTTCATGGTGTTGTGCAAATAGCATTGCATTTGACAACCCGACATACCCAGTTCCAGCAATCGCTATTTTCATAAGTACCTAACAGATTCGACATACATGATGGACGGTTAATAGGATAACCACAGTGAACCGAGTTTTAAATCCCATTCTACCGGTGTAATGACCATTCGTCCTGCATTTGGGGTGAGCGTAATTTCACTGAAGTAAACGTGATCCTGAGATAATAAGAAATCTACTCGACTATAACCATACGCAAAACAGAGTTTTTCTGACAATTCAATAATTTTTTCCAACTGTTGAGGTTTGGCTAAAGCATCGGGTGAGTTATCTTTCAGATCGACACGAAAGGGCTGTAAGTTCCATTCAGTATCATACATGTTTGAATAGTCATTACCTTGGGTATCTTGTACATCAATTTCCAGATATTCTGGACGGCCTTCAAAGCAGTGTACCCGACAGGTGGTAATGGTGGATTTGCTGACAGGATCAACATAGAGTTCTACATATTGTTCAATCAGAATTTTGGGGCAAATGTCTTTGTAGTGCCACTCACGTTTTCTGAAATACATGTTCTTTTTCATGTGATCTTTGATTTTAGCCTTGGCCGTGGTGACATCAAGTTTGCTTTTATCACGGCAAATCTTGGCACTGCCACTGTCATGCGTACATTTCAGCACAAACTGATTCGGTAGCTGCTCAAAATCGATTTCATCAGCACAGGCATAGACGCCAAGCAGAGGAACCAAATAGTCATTTCCTACTTTTGCTGAAATTAAATCTCTGACGGCACATTTATCCGCCAGCTTGGTCAGTAACGGACTTCTTTCATAGATCATGCGCGCCGTGACTTTTTCATTAAAGCTTTTGGGTGCGCCAAAGTCAGGCGCATAGCCCAACTTACACATAAAACGTTTAGTGAGATACTTTTTATCTGAAACAAATTTAGTTCTAATTACTTTGGCTTGATATTCAAAATAGTCATAGTTAATCATTTTAAAAAAAGGTGTAATCCCGAAAAAGTAATCGATAATTATAGTAAATATGCTTAAATTCGTCTAATAAAAATATACAGATTTTCTTTACTATCTTATTCCAAAAGGTTTGATTTTGTTAAGGATTGTGAGATTTAAGCTTGGATTCATAGATAGGGAAAATACGATAAACACATGATGGAACGATACGGTGTAAAACAACAAAATACTCAATAAATATAATATATTGATTTATATGAAATGATTCATCTTTTAGCGTCGAATGCTCTTACCAAAAGAGGCTGACGTTAAACAGATCAGTGGTGTTATCATAGGAGATGAGATTAAACATCTTTAGCCGTATTTTCGTGCTTTCTAATTGTTTAAGAGTGAATTGATGAGTGAAATGATGCAACCGGTTGATGTGGTGATTGCCTGGGTAGATGGTAATGATCCAAAGTTAAAGCAAAAACGCCTACAGTATCAGGGCAAAACACAAGCCTCTGATGCGGTAAGTGATACCCGCTTTGCCAGTAACCATGAAATTTACTATAACGTTGCATCTATTTTAAAGTACGTTCCATTTTGCCGTCATATTTACATTGTGACCGATGCGCAGCAACCGCAATGGATTGATGACTTTGTTACGGACGGCATTTGTGAAGCCGGCAAGATCCGGATTGTGGATCACCGTGAAATTTTTGCCGGTTATGAACAATATTTGCCCACCTTCAACACCCGTTCGATTGAAACCATGCTCTGGAATATCCAGGGTTTATCAGATTACTTTTTCTATTTGAATGACGATTTTTTCTTTAATGCGCCAGCGCAGTTAGAGGATATTATTGTCGACCAGAAAATGGTGATTTATGGTCATTGGCAAAGTAGTTTTGCGCTCAAGGCCAAACTCTGGTACCGCCAATTGTTAAATCAGTATTTTGCCAAGCCGATTCAACCCAAGCATATGATTGCGCAAATGTTGGGAGCAGATATGCTTGGATTTAAAAAGTTTTTCGAAATTCACCATTATCCGCATGCAGTGGACCGTAACATCCTGCAAGACTATTTGCTTGCGCATCCAGAGTTTCTGGAAAAACAGATTCAGTATAAATTCCGCAGTGTCGAGCAGATTAACCCGATTTCATTGATGAATCATTTAAAGATTAAATCTAATCAGGCGATATTAAAACCTGATCTTGAAATTGCTTATTTAAAGAATGAAAGTAGTTTAAATAGCTTCTTGCACAGCCTGAACAATGCGCAGATCAAATATGGCTGCATGCAAAGTCTGGATCAGTTGAGCGATGCTGCAGCACAGCAGATTTATACGGCTTTAAATCAGAAATTGGCGGGCTACTTACCCCACGTTTTATTGGCGCAAACAGCCGAAGGATAAAGAATGAAAGTTGTAACTTATCTGATTAACCTGGATGGTAGTGATCAACGTCTGGCGAGTGCAACCGCGCAGTTGCAGCAACAAGATTGGCCGTTTATTCGTTTTTCTGCCTACGATGGCCGTGGCAAAGCGCTGTCTGAATTTAAACAATATGATGATGCCGAGGCGCAGCGGATTTTAGGTCGTAGCCTGATCAATTCCGAGCTTGGGTGTTATCTGAGCCATTATAGTTGTGTGGAAAAATTCCTTCAGACAGATGCCGATTATCTGGTGGTGCTGGAAGATGATATTCAGGTTTTACCGAACTTTAAAAATAATCTGCAATCACTGCTGAACTATCTGGATCAACATAAAGAGTTAGACTGGTATGTGGTGAATCTGGCGGCGAAAAAGAAGAAGCTTGCCAAAGATATTGTACAGATCGAGCAATATAACTTATGGCATGCCTACTATTTCCCGATCCGTGGTGTGGGGCTGGTCTGGTCGAGAAAAGGTGCTGAGGAGTTTGTCAAACTCGGCAAAGAGATTCATGTGCCTGTCGATATCTTCTTTCAGGGCTGGCTCAGTAAAAATGGCAAAGGACTTGGGGTCTGGCAGCCGTTTGTGAAACCTGCGGGTCTGGATAGTGATATTCTGGGCACAGTTGCAACACAGGGCATTCAGCGTAAGGATCTGGAAAAGCGTGATGCCTCACATGGCTTAAAAAAACAGAAACGTATGTGGCGTGATCGCTTTTACGCATTCAAGCATCTTTATTTTTAATTAATATTGTCCGGTCAAATCACCTGAGTAAAAAGCTGAGGTGATTTGAAGATATGGCTGAGTAACCTGTATGAAAATATTTAAAAAAATATTCTATCTCTTGAAGTTCTATACCTTGTATTCGAACAAGAAGAGAGAGGTGAATCTAGCCATCGACAATGAAGCAGATTTGATCGTGCTTAATCCGACCATTCCTGATGCGGTTATTCCCAAGAAAATCTGGATGTATTGGGAAGGTCCACTGGCCGGATTTGTGGAAAAATGTGTGGAACAGGTCAAAAAGACCAATCCGGATTATGAAGTCCATTTTCTTACGCCAGATACCGTCAAAAACTTCTGTGATATTGATTTTGGTCGTTTTCCCAAGGCAACACCGCAACAAAAGGCCGATCTGCTCCGTTTTGAACTGATTTATCAATATGGCGGAATCTGGTTAGATGCCAGTACCATTGTCTATGAAAGTCTAGACTGGATTCAGGCATTGGTCAAAAAGACTCAGACCCATAGCTTTGCTTATTATCGGGCCAAGAATACGACGATCAAAAACTTTCCTGTTTTAGAAAACTGGTTATTGGCAAGTGCAGCAAAAAATCCATTTTTTAAGTACTGGTTTGATGAGCTGGTTATAGCGATTGAATTAAGCCCGAAAGCTTATCTGCAAAAATTGAAAGAAACAGAACCTAATTATCAGGACTTGTTTCAGCATATTGGTCGTCTGGAGTATCTGGTGGCATATGTGGCTTGTCAGAAGGTGATGCGTCAGCATTTGCCTAGTATGTGCCTCATTAACTGTGATAAAAATGCACTGTATTTTCAGGTGAAACACCAATGGGTCAAAGAGAAAGTACTGATTGATATGGCAATTCATCATCCGCCTGCTGAAATGCCAAAGCTGATCAAGCTTGCAGGTAAGGAAAGAAAAACCCTGAGTCATTATTATGAAAAAGGCATGTACCTAGAAGGTTCATTGCTCGATATCTAAAACAAGAGCGAGCAGGGCTTAAAGCAAGGTTTTGGGGTCAATCTTTTCAAATGCATGTACTGCACTACCTTGAGATAGATTAAACACATGAATTCCTTTTTGATGAAACAATGTTGCAGCGATATCAAAGGCTTGAAATACTTCATTAACATGACGATTTAAAGTCGTCGGTTGTTGATGCTCATGATTTTCATAGAAACGGGGTTGTGTGAAATTGTTCATATCCAGACCCGCAATATAAATTTCTTTATAACTTAGGGTGTAGATCACCTGAAGAGCTACATACGCGACCGTAAAGTAGTCGAAAGTTCCCTTGAAGATATCTTGTGAAAAGCCAAAGCCCTTCTGGATAAAAAAGTCCTGTTCATTTTGATCAACATGTTTGGCACGATCTAAAAAAAATTCAATGACATTATCTGTAATGGTTTCAATGATCTTGATCTGACAGCGGATCTCTTCTATCCGAACTTGTCTGAGAATCATATCTAGACAACGGGGTGTGGTGAAAAAGGTGCAGTCCGTATTCAGGACTTTTAGAACCAAATCAAAGCGACAGTCAACAAAGTTATGGTCAATAATGATGTAGCTGGAAAATGTGATCGACTCAAATGCGATTGCACCGTTGACGCCAATATAGTCTATGTCTGGGCGATGCAGAATTTCGGGATCGAGTTGCTGAATAGAAGGACCTGCCGCCACCAGCATACATTTCTTGTGGTTTATCTGTTGTGGGGCAAGATTATTAGAAACCAGTTGTTTTTTATAATAAATCCGTTCAATGCGATAGTGCTGGTCTCTTGTTACAGTATAAAGTGGCCAGTAACGACGGTTATGTTTTGCTGCTTTAGGAAAGAAAATTTTATAAATTAATTTATAAATACTTCTAGAAATTGAACCTGAGAAGAAGTGAACCATTTAAACGGACCATTTATAAAATATCGTCAAGAACAATGGAACCAGATGCTCGCAGGAGACAGTCTAGTTCCATGTATATTAGTCATCTAAAGAAAAACTTTTCTTTTTAAACTTGGCTTTTAAATTATGCAGAGAGCGGGCAAACCAGTTTTTATCTTCAGGGCGGGTCACTTTGTTTCCACGATAATGAATTTGAGTGGCTTTAGAAAAGTCACCAAAGGGTTCAATCTGGTAATTTTCCGGACGATAGCCTGCTGCTAATGCTTCTTCATAATACTGGTCAAAGAGTTGCGTCAGGTCATTTCTTGGATGAGGCATGATTTTACCGTCAAACCAGTGTTTTTGACCTGCAGCTTCTAAGCGCGGTAAAGAATATTTATGGCTGAACTGAGTGCCCATATCTGAATAATGCAGAATTTTGATCTGATCAATCGCTAATTCTTCGCCATCAATATTATTGTATGAATCTTGATACGGCTGAACCAGTTTCGGCTTATCTTTTAACAAACGCATCAGTTTTTTGTGGCTTTCTGGATCTGCCTGTATGTCTTTTAATGGCGGTAAGTAGGCTTTCGCCTTTTCGCAATCCCATACACAGGTACACAGTCGGGCCGAGTTCTTGCCCCCTTTGGCAATCACGATGGCTTCATCTTGCTTGGGATGTGCCCATAATTCTGCGATATCACATAACACCACCACATCCGCATCCATATAAATGGCACGGCCCTGAAAATTACATGACTCTGGAATGGCCCATCTAAACCCTGAAAAAGGGGTCGCCCAATGCTCAGTGTGCCAGCCTTCACCCGACTGTTGATTGGTATACCATGGACTGTTTGGGTCGTGGCTGAGCTGCATCCATATGATTTCAACTGGATGTTTGGTATGCTTGCGGACACTATAGTCCAGTACCATCATTTGTTCTAGATCACAGTTATTGGGATCGCAACCGACAAAAATTTTAATTGGGGAGTTAGACATTCCTAGCTTCCATTTTTAAGGCTGTATTCATAATTATAGTCTAAAAAGAGTGGGTGTTTTTGAAATATTTCTCTAGTCGTGATTAATTTACAAAGTGTTTATGTGAGGCAATGTAGTGATAACAAATACATTTATTGAAAAAACCAAAAAAAAAATTGCCAGAGCTGAAGTTGTTTCTTTTGATATATTCGATACTTTGTTATTACGTCCTTACCTTTCGCCTCGTGATTTATTCCTACATATTGAAATTGATCAATGTCTGGAAGGATTTGCTTTTGCGCGAAGAGAAGCAGAGTTGAGCGCCAGAAAGAAAAATCCTGATAAACAGGAGATTTGTTATGATGATATTTATAATGAAATTGAAGCTCGATTTGCAAGCGCCAAAAAAATTGAATTAGATTGGGAGTTTATGGTGCTCCAGCCGAATCCTGAAATGAAAATACTTTGGGATTATGCGCTTGAGTTAAATAAGAAAGTAATTGTCATATCAGACATGTATCACTCATACGAAGACCTTAGCCAATTACTTATTAAAAATAAATTTCATGATTTTGCGCATCTCTATGTATCTAGCCGCTATGGTAAAACCAAGAAAAAAGGGACTTTATTTGAACAGGTCTTCCATGATCTACAGGTGAAGCCACAGGATATTGTCCATATAGGGGACAATAAAAAGGGGGATTTTAGAACGCCAGCAAAATTAGGCATGCAGGCCATTTTATATAAACAGGTTACACATCAGTTTTTAGCCATAAATGAGCGAGCAAGACGGTTTACTGAACAGAATGTCTCAAGTTTAGGCAAAAGCATTTTAGTGGCTATGTTGGCTATGAGATGGCGTAAGCAAACTTTGCAACAAGAACGCGCTCAATATTGGGAAGATATTGGCTATGCCTATGCAGCACCTCTGGCTTATGGTTATAGCAAATGGATTGAAACAACAGCTCAGCAGAAACAACTGGATCATCTTTTATTTGTTGCTCGAGATGGGTTTTTATTACAAAAAGCTTTTGAGCACTTCCATTGTGGAGAGATAAAGACAAGTTATGTGTATGCACCACGTTTATTGAATCTGGTTTATCGTCTGGATTATGACAAACGTAATATTGAGCATGTCCAAACGATTGTGGATTTCTATAGCCAGAAATATGCAGATATCCGTGAGTTAAGAGAGACTCAATCACTGATTAAAGCAAATGATTATCACCAGTTTATTCAATCACATAAGCATATGTTTGAGCGTTATGCCAAAGACATGTATGCTGATTATCATGCCTACATTGATACAATTGTCGATCCACAGCAAAATATTGGTCTGATTGATAGCAAGACTGTCGCATTTACTTCACAAAAAATGTTGGAAGATGTCTTACAGCGACCAATTCAGGGATTATACTGGTCGACGCTATTACCTTATCGAACCAAGAAGTATGCTTTTGATGCTTTTATACCTAATAATTTAAATACGCTTGATCCAAATGTGTTTACTAAAAACTGGAAATTTGTTGAGTTACTTTTAAGTTCTCCAGAGTTTTCCATTCAGGGTGTTTCACAAGAGGGACGAGCAATTTATAAAGCTGACCCAGGTACAGATGAGTATGTAATTAAAGAAAATTATACCCAAATTACAAAAGGGGCTGAAATTTTCTATGCCGATCTTAAAGCTATTTTTGGTCAAACCCCTGTTTATATAGAAGGACAGGAACTTGTTTCCTGGGTAAATATCTTTTGTGATCATCCTAACAGTCATGACATTAAAGAAATGACCAAGATCAAATTGGCTGTCGATGCATCTCATGATCGTAATATGCCTTTATTCTCGATGCAAACTTCATGCTTGGATTTCTTTAAACAACCCAAGGTGACCTTGAATGCGTTAAAGAACATCGCTTGGAGAACACCTTTACAGACCTTGATCTTACATATACTTCGACCTATCAAAGTAAAAAGAAAACCAGCGAAACAACTTAAAATCAGTTTTTTCCCCTACCTTAAAGTGCAATATTTTGTGTGGACATTTTCACTGTTTAAGCGGCTTTCTTGCCAACTGAGTTTAGGTGATGATAAGAAACATAGTTCTTAGCATTGGAGTTTTTACTAATCCCTTTGGTTGGGGACGAGTGTTTAAAATAGAGCGTTTAATTTTGATCAGTATTTTGTTTAAAAAAACATAGGTTGAGTAATCTTAGTATGAGAGAGTGAAAATTAATGTTTTTAAGTGTTTGAATTTAATTGCATTGTTGAGTATGTCTTTGCAGAAAAATCAGATTTCTAACTTAAATATTATTTTTTATCCTATATTTAAAAGATTTTATCTGATCTCGATTTATGCCTATCTGAAATAATGTACAACATAATCAAAAACAAGTATTCTTAGCGCCTACAGGCATGTGGCCTAAATTGTATGAATTATTACTATTCCGATATGAAAAAGTTTGTTGTAAGTCTCTCAAGCGCAATCGAGCGTCGTAAACATATTTCAGCTCAATTTGAGAAACAGGGCATCGAATTTAGCTTTTTCGATGCTGTGACACCTGATATTGCAGCTTCAGATGCGCAATTAATGAAACTCAACGTGCATGAAAATCATATTGCTCGGGGAGAGCTGGCTTGTTTCATGAGTCATGTCCACTTATGGAAAAAAATTGTTGAAGATAATATTGCTTATATGGCGATCTTCGAAGACGATATTCATCTCGGTGAAAAAGCAAATGTCTTTTTAAATCAATCAGATTGGATTGAAAAAGATTGGCATTTAGTCAAATTAGAAGCTTTTACCCCTAAAGTGATACTTGGACCTAAATATAAGGATTTCCCTCAGGAAGGTCGCGAAATATACAAATTAACGGGAAAAAACTTAGGTACGGCAGGTTATATCCTTTCACGGAAAGGGGCAGAATTTCTATTAAATGAAATTAAGAAAATGGATTATATTATACCATTAGATAATTTCATGTTTGAATATGCTGTTAAAAATCATAATTTTATGATGTATCAAATGCAACCAGCGTTATGTATTCAAGACACGATCTTGCATTATCGTTCGACCAGTATTCAGCTCAAAAGCCAGTTGACCTCAGAAAGAAAGAAAAGAATGCACGCAAATAAAGCCAGTGGCTTGCAAAAAGTATTGGTTGAGTTGACGCGAATTGTCGCACAGTTAAAAATGTTCTTTTTGGCGCGTCGGGTAACCTATAAATAACTTTAATACACTGCTTAGCCATAACAGTTCTTAAGTATGTGATACTCATGAGACAACCAGCTTATCGACTTAGCTGATCAGCTGGTTAAGTTAAATTTTTAATATTTAACAAGCAATAATCAGGCTAAGCCTATATGTCTCTCAAGATCCTTTCAAGGATGGTCAGGCATGCCTAGATAATGATCTAGGCTCAGCAGTCAAAATTTTTATAAAGTTTTTTGATTTCTTCAAGATCCAAATAATAGGAACTATGAATATCATTCGGATTGTCTGATGAAGTGGTAATGAATTTAAGATCACAATCATTCAATGTGGCTAAGGTAGAGAAAATAGAAAATTTTGCTAGATGGTTGGGTAACCAGCTAATTGCTTTACAGCCAGAAGAACAGAAAATGATATTCGACCATGCCGCCCCACTCGGACCAACGATAAACTCTGCATTATTAAAGATAGCAACCTGTTCATTAAAATCATAATCCTCCAAATAAAGAGGTGTGAAGTTTAAATTTTTGAAATATATTAAAATTTCTTCTTGGTTATAGCCTCTAGCAGCAGTCTCTTTTCTAGCCAAAAAGATTTTTTTAGGAAAATCCTTTGTTTGGCATGTATTGGATTCTAAGATTATTTCTCGTATTTCTTTAATCAGTGTACTAGAAATAATAGAAAAATCTGGAGAGGAAAGTATTTCCTTTGAGTTGAAAACGATATTATTTTCATTGTTGACATAAAATAATTCATCAACATGTAAATCAATTCGATGGTCTACATAAATAATTTCTAAATCTAAATTTTTTTCTTTCAGGTAGAGCGCTAAAATCTTTTGAAAAGATGGTATTTTTTTAACTCTTTCATCGAGTATAAGCGTTTTAATATTATATTTATTAAATAGATCTGAATTTAATAAAAGAATTTTAGGAGATATTTCTATAAGCCAATGATAATAGTTAAAAACACCATTTCCACCTAGAAAAATAGCGTGCGGAATATTTTTTTTTCTTTTATTGTAACGGAAGATGGTATTTTCATGATTATGCCATTTAATAATTCCAGTCGAGTAATTACAGTACCTAATATCGGCATGCTTTATTCGTTCAAATACTGCATTTGTTGCTGTAATCAGATGGCTTGAGTTAGTATTTATAATGACATTGCTAAATCTATATAAATTAATTTCAGGTATTTCAGCTTCGAAATCAACTTTTTGATTCAATTTAAGAATTTTAGGTTGAAAATTTAGGTTATTTTTACAATATTTAAATGTCAGAATTTTTTCATGATCGAGCTCATCAAGCCATACAATTTTTCTGGTTTCGATCCTTTTTATCTTCTTTAATAACACCTTAACGTATTGAGATGTATATGTATTCTTTTTTATTAAATACTTAATAAGGAGGCGACCAAGCATTTTAGCAACTCTATGAAAATCATCTAGACATTAAATAAATCAGATAGTACTTTAATCTAAGAACCAGCGCTTTTAAAGGATTTTTCTTCTGATAGGGGCGGACTTTATATTTTTTCTGAATGCGATAAACCGCTTTGGCATAATCAGGTTCATCTTTATATTGGTCCACAATTTTGAGAACCTCTTGATACATCAACTCTAAATTCTTACTGATATTATGTTCATGAGATCTATAACCAATTAAAGCATGAGGAATATAGATGATCTTTTTATCTAATTTACTGAGCTTTAACCATAAGTCCCAATCCTCAACTTTGGTGTTTGGATTGAATCCGCCCACTTCACGCAGTATCGCAGTTTTAATCATTTGAGAAGATGCAGGTAAGTCAAATCGATGCATAAAAATTCGATGGAATTTATATTCACCATAACCATTCACATTGCACTTAATCGTTTGATTTTGGGCATCTATAGAGTGATTTCCGCCACAAATACACACAATATCTGGGTCTTGTTGAAATGCTTCAAGTTGTAGACGTGTCTTTTCTGGGAACATGATGTCGTCTGATGCTAAAGTACAAAAAAATTGTCCCTCAGCCCATTCAAGTGCCTCATTAAGCGTATTACATAATCCTCGATTAGCTCTATATCTAAATTCAAATCGGACAAAGCGCTCCTTACATTGAGCAATAAGAGGTTTGATTTTTTCAATAGAGGTATCTGTTGAGCCATCATCAATGATGATGAGCTCAATGTTTTCATAGCTTTGGTTTAAAGCACTTTTAATTGCATCTTGGATATATTGCCCATGATTATAACTGGGAATTGCAATAGTGACTAAAGGGTGAAATGCCGAATGACTCATACAGGATTAAACTCATTACAAAGCTGAATAATCCTTTGAACTTCATCCAATTGAAGGGTAGGTCCAATCGGTAGACTCATCACTTCTGCATGCATTTGCTCTGAAATAGGATAACTTTGATCATTCCACTCTTTATAGGCTTGTTGTTTATGTGGTGGGATAGGGTAATGAATAAGTGTTTGAACCCCATGCTCCGCTAAATAGTTCTGTAAAAGATCTCTATATTCAGTTCGAATGACGAACAGATGCCAAACATGCTGCTGATACTCTTCTGCATTGATCTGGCTTAATGGCAGTTTGATAAAGGGAGTTTTGATATTATCCAGATATAAGCGTGCGATTTTGCGACGATGTTGCACTTCTTGCTCTAAAAAGCTTAATTTAATATCGAGCATGGCGGCTTGAATTTCATCTAGGCGACTGTTTACACCAGGCACTAAATTTTTATATTTTTCATGCGAGCCATAGTTGCGAAGTGCGCGTAGCATTTGGGCCAGCTCTTCATTATTGGTTGTGATTGCACCTGCATCACCTAGTGCACCTAGGTTTTTACCAGGGTAAAAGCTGAAGCCAGAAGCATCGCCCCAATTGCCTGCTTTAATTCCATGAATTTCTGCACCGTGGCTTTGTGCAGAGTCTTCAAGCACCAATAGGTTATTTTTTTTTGCAATTTCCATAATTTCAGGCATTGCAGCAAGTTGTCCATAAAGGTGGACAGGTAAAATGACTTTGGTTTTTTCTGTAATAACCGCTTCAATTTTCTTTGGATCAAGGTTAAAAGTCTGTGGGTCCGGCTCAACCAAAATCGGTGTAAGTTGGTTGGCACTGATGGCCAAAATACTTGCGATATAAGTATTTGAAGGAACGATGACTTCATCACCTTCTTTGAGTTGACCAAGCTCTTTCCAGGCTCTTAAGGTTAAGATAAGCGCATCTAAACCATTGGCTACACCAATCGCATATTTCGTACCGCAAAATTTGGCGAAATTCAGCTCAAATTGTTCGAGTTCTTTTCCGCCAATATACCAACCCGAATCGATCACGCGTGTACAGGCTTCAATTAGTTGTTGTCGATACTGTTGATTGATACTTTTAAGATCAAGAAAAGGAATCATTGCTCAATATAACCTTTAATTATTGCTGGATTGCCTACCATAATTGCATTTTCTGGCACATCTTTTGTTACGACCGCACCAGCACCAATCAAGGCATTTTTTCCGATACGAATACCCGGTAAGATGGTTGCATTCGCCCCAATACTGGCCCCTTGCTCTACAACCGTTTTTGCAAAACTGTCAGGATATTGTTTAGAACGTGGTTTTTTATCGTTGGTAAAGGCCACGGATGGGCCAATAAACACATTATCTTCTAGGGTAATGCCATCCCAAAGATAGACACCAGATTTTACCGTGACATTGTCACCAATGTGCACATCATTCTCGATTAGGGTATGGGCACAAATATTACAACCAGCACCAATCACCGCATTTTTGAGAATAACGCTATATTGCCAAACACGTGTATTTTGACCGATATGAGGGCTATGCACATCAGATAATGGGTGAATAAATGGACGATTCACAACACTGATAAATTCATCATAACTGCGGATATAATCGCTTTCATCATAATGTTCACTTGCCAACACTAATAACACACAATCTTCTGAAAAGTCGTGCATTTCACGCCAAGTCATACTTTCGATAATCAAGCCTTGGGTTGGAGAGTTAAGTAAAACTTCTTCTTTACTATGTCCATCATCTAAAATGAAACGGCATTGTCCATGTAGGCAAATTGCTAGCTGTTTTAAGTCTTTATGGGCGTGAAAGCCTCTAGGTTTATCCTTTGAAGCGGAAAAAATATAATAAATACGTTTAATCTCAAAAGGAATATGTTGGTTCGCTTCAATTGCGACCAGTCCACCACGCTGATCACCCAAATCAGGCAAATCAATAAGTTTCTTTAAGCTCATATTTCATGCACCAAAGAAATTAAATATCGACCATAGTCATTTTTATTCATACTTTGGCCAATTTCTAGCACTTGCTGTTTGCTTAACCAGCCATTATTAAAGGCAATTTCCTCTAAACACGCCACTTTATAACCTTGACGTTTCTCCAAGGTTTCTACAAATTGTGCAGCCTCAAGCAAGCTTTCATGTGTTCCGGTGTCAAGCCAAGCAAAACCTCGACCCAGTAATTCAACATTTAAGTCACCACGTTCTAGATACATCTGATTAACAGTCGTGATTTCTAATTCACCCCGTTCGGATGGTTTGACCTGTTTCGCGATTTCAACCACATCATTGTCATAGAAATAAAGACCGGTGACCGCAAAATGTGATTTTGGCTGTTTGGGTTTTTCTTCAAGAGAAATGGCACGTTTTTGCTCATCAAATTCAACTACGCCAAAGCGTTCTGGATCTTTAACTTGATATCCAAAAACTGTCGCGCCTTTTTGGCGGGCAACGGCTTGACGTAACATCGGCGTAAAACCCTGACCATAAAAAATATTATCGCCAAGAACCAGACACACGTTACTTTTACCAATAAACTGTTCGCCAATGATAAAGGCTTGGGCCAATCCATCTGGGCTTGGCTGGACGGCATAACTCAGCTCTATCCCCAATTGAGAGCCATCGCCAAGTAAGCGTTTAAACCCATCGATATCGTCAGGTGTACTAATAATCAGGACTTCACGAATCCCTGCCAGCATCAGTACTGAAAGCGGATAGTACACCATGGGCTTATCGTAAATCGGGAGTAACTGTTTCGAAATGCCTTTGGTAATAGGATAGAGGCGAGTACCTGAACCCCCAGCAAGAATAATACCTTTTGTTGACATTATAGGTGTACCCCTAATCTTTCACGTTGATAGCTGCCATCTTGGACATGGCGACACCATTCTAAATTATCTAAATACCATTCAACTGTTTTACGGATACCTGTTTCAAATGTTTCTTGAGGTTTCCAGCCCAGTTCACGTTCTATTTTTTTGGCATCAATCGCATAACGCAAATCATGTCCTGGTCGGTCTTTCACGAACGTAATAAGGTTTTCATAAGATTGAATATTATCTTGTGGACGTAATTCATCCAAAATTTTACAAATGGTCTTCACCACTTCGATATTTTGTTTTTCATTATGTCCGCCAATATTATACGTTTCCCCAACAGTACCTTGAGTGACAACTTGATATAAGGCGCGAGCATGGTCTTCGACAAATAACCAATCTCGAATCTGGTTTCCGGTGCCGTAGATTGGCAGGGCTTTACCATCTAAGGCATTCAGAATGACCAATGGAATCAATTTTTCAGGAAAGTGATATGGACCATAATTATTAGAGCAATTGGTTACAATAGTTGGCAGGCCATAAGTTCGTTGCCACGCCCGAACCAAGTGATCCGAACTGGCTTTACTGGCTGAGTAAGGTGAACTTGGTGCGTATGCTGTTGTTTCGGTAAATAAGTCTGTGGTACTTTCTAAATCACCATACACTTCATCAGTTGAAATGTGGTGAAAGCGAAATTTCACTTTTTTATTTTGATCTAATGTCTGCCAATATTGGCGAGTGGCTTCTAATAAGCTGTAAGTTCCTACAATATTGGTTTGAATAAATGCACTCGGCCCATCAATAGAACGGTCAACATGTGACTCAGCAGCCAAATGCATAATTGCGTCAGGTTGAAATTGCTCAAATACTAGCGCTAGTTTTGATGCATCACAAATATCAACCTGTTGAAATTGGTAACGTGGATTCTGATCAATTTCTTTTAATGATTCCAAGTTGCCAGCATATGTAAGCTTATCTAGATTCAGAACCTCATCATTCGTATTTTTTATAATATGACGTACAACGGCTGAACCAATAAATCCAGCTCCGCCTGTAATCAAGATTCGCATGAAACTACTTTCCTTTTAAATGATTCGATCATTAAATTATTCATTTGAAAAATAAATTATTTTTGAAATACTTCAAGAAATATTTATCTAACGTTAAACTTATTTTTAATAAAATTTTTCATCTCCACCCCTAAACCGTTTATAGCCCCACATATATTCAGCAGGAAAGCGGTTGATCATCTGCTCAACCGCTTGATTGAGTGCAGTGGTGGCAACTTCGATATCCCGATCATACAGTGCTGGATCATTCAGATCATCACAATACACATCAAATCCTTCACCATCGTCACGGCGGAAACAGCTTAATCCTACCAGACGACATTGGGTTTTCTGTGCCATTTTGCTGGCCAGTGTACTGGTGAGGCAGGGAATTCCGAAAAAAGGAACCACGACACCACCAGAAGGATCGGGAACATGGTCCGGCAGAATCACACTGAAACCACCTTGTTTTAGATTCTTAAATAAGGCTTTAACCCCAGAGGCATCTGTCGGCACTAAAGTTGCATTCAGACGTTGACGTGCATGTAAGGCAAATGCATTGAACCCCGAATCTTTCATCGGTTTATACATGATGGTCGGGATGCCATATTGATGTACCCAGGCATTCATCATTTCCCATGTACCCAGATGTGGGGTAATGATCAGTGCGCCACGAGGATCGCTCAGTGCATCGGTCAGGACTTCCAGATGATGTACAGTATGAATCTGTTGAATGCTCCACTCGGGGGGCATGGCCCAGCATTTTCCAGATTCGATATAGCTGAGACATTGCTTGGTCACACTTTCACGCGCAAGCTGTTCCTTTTGCGCTTGGCTGAGTTCAGGATAAGCCAGCCCAAGATTGACTCTGGTTTTCCACAGCATACTTTTATTCGGGTTTTGATTGATAAAGTAAGCCGCCACTTTTGCGATACTACGCAAAAATGGGAGGGGTAAAATACGGAGCAGAGTAGGGTAAAACGACATGCTAGTAGGTCTTATTTATCGGCATTGCCTTTAAGCACCATATAAATCAGTGCCACAAAAATCAGTAAGGCGCCCACCAGACTACTTACGCAGAAGTATAAAATACGTTGGTTGGTATCCATATTGAAAAGTTCATTTGCCAGGATGTAACGCATAAAGAACCATTGAGCAAGTGAAAACACAATAATGATAATTGTATGTCGACGTACATCAGGACGCATTGCCATAAGACTGACCTCTCAATAAAAAGCAGTCTATTATGCCATTAGCGGACATGATCTCAAAGCAAAACTCGGTATTATAAAAAAACCCTGCAGCGCGCAGGGTTTTTGTTGAAGCATAAACTCAAGGTTTATTTTTCTTCAGCTTTTGGCTTTTCGCGTAAACGGATTCCCAAGTCACGCAATTGATTTGCTTCAACTGGTGCTGGCGCTTGAGTCAACGGACATTCAGCAGTTTTGGTTTTCGGGAATGCAATCACATCACGAATCGAAGATGCACCCGTCATCAGCATGATCAAGCGGTCAAGACCGAATGCCAAACCACCGTGCGGAGGCGCACCATAACGCAACGCATTCAGTAAGAAGCTGAATTTCTCTTCTGCTTCTTCTTCGCCAATGCCTAAAGCTTCAAAGATTGCCTTTTGCATCTCTAAGGTATAGATACGAAGTGAACCGCCACCGATTTCAGTACCGTTCAATACCATGTCGTAGGCAACAGAAAGTGCTTCACCTGGATTGTTCTTCACTTCTTCAACGCTTGATTTTGGCAGTGTGAATGGGTGGTGAACAGAAGTCCATTTGCCATCATCTGTTTCTTCAAACATTGGGAAATCAACAACCCAAAGTGGCGCCCACTCACACGTTGCAAGGTTAAGATCATGACCGATTTTCACACGAAGTGCGCCCATCGCATCGTTTACAACTTTGGCTTTATCTGCACCAAAGAACACGATGTCGCCATTCTCAGCACCCACACGTTTTAATAAATCAAGTACGATTGGCTCGATGAATTTAACGATTGGAGATTGAAGACCTTCGATACCTTTTTCAAGTTCGTTGACTTTGATATAAGCCAAGCCTTTCGCACCGTAGATACCAACGAATTTGGTGTATTCATCGATTGCACTACGCGGTAATGAACCAGCACCAGGAACACGTAAAGCAACGATACGGCCTTTAGGATCTTTGGCAGGACCAGCGAAAACCTTGAATTCAACGTCTTGCATCAAGTCTGCAACGTCAACAAGTTTCAATGGAATACGCATATCCGGTTTGTCAGATGCATAATCACGCATTGCGTCAGCGTAAGTCATACGTTCAAACTTATCGAATTTTACATTCAATAATTCATTGAACATTTTAACGGTTAAGCCTTCCATTAAATCCATGATGTCATCGTCACTCATGAACGATGTTTCAACGTCGATTTGGGTAAATTCAGGCTGACGATCCGCACGTAAATCTTCGTCACGGAAACATTTCGCAATTTGGTAATAACGATCGATACCGCCCACCATCAACAACTGTTTGAACAACTGTGGTGATTGTGGAAGTGCGTAGAAGCTACCATTTGAAACGCGGCTTGGTACTAAATAGTCACGTGCACCTTCTGGTGTTGCGCGAGTCAAGATTGGTGTTTCAACGTCAAGGAAACCATGATCTTCAAAATAGTTACGGATCAGGTTGGTCACTTTAGAACGGAAACGTAAGCGCTCTAACATTTCTGGACGACGGATGTCCAAGAAACGGTATTTCAAACGAATTTCTTCTGAAATATTGGTATTTTCGTCATTCAATGGGAATGGCGGAGTATCAGAAGCTGCAAGAACTTCAATCTCTTTACCTAAAACTTCAATCTGGCCACTCACCATGTTGGCATTTTCAGTACCTTCATAGCGACGACGAACACGACCTGTAATTTTTAAAACAAATTCTGAACGTGCTTTATCTGCTGTTGCGAATGCTTCAGGGGTATCTGGATCGATCACCACCTGTACGAGACCATCACGGTCACGCATATCAAGGAAAATCACACCGCCATGGTCACGGCGACGATGAACCCATCCGCATAAAGTCACTGTTTGATCGATTTGGGCTTCAGTTAAAGAGCCACAGTAATGGGTGCGCATCATATTGAATTATTTATCCAAACTATATTGGCTGTAGAAGGTGAATGCGTAAACAGCGCAGCACCAATGAAGGGGAGATTATGCCTTGTTGAACGTATAGTCTCAAGTCTTAATGTTTTCAAGCGAATTTTAAACAGACGCTTTTTGTTAAAATGATTTACTACGGCCAGTTCGATCCAAAAACAAGAATAATAGACAGGCCATGGTGAAGACGGTTAAGCCTGCTTGGGTAAATTCATTCATCGATTTGCCAATAAAAAAATAAGGTTCAGTATTCCAAAGATCAGTATTGATATGGCGGTTATAGTCAAACACTGAAAATAGCCCATATAAGATGGAAAGAATCATACTGATGAGTGCAAATCTCTTGAGTTTAGAGGGAACGGGATGATGATGTTGATGCGTTTTATAATAATCCCAGCACATTTTTATTAAAAAGGGTAGAGCAAGGATTGAAGAACCAATCTGCAAGACAAAGTGTAGTGGATAACTAAAACCCAACAATGAAATGTTCTGAGCCAGTGTTTCTTTAAAAGCAAATGTTCGAAAATCAAGATGGGTGAGTCCATCCCAGATTAAATGTGTGCTGATTCCAATGATAAGTGCAATGCAATTTAGAAAGCTGAAAGAAATAAAATCATCCAGTGACTTGATCCCTAGAGGATCTTGAATCTCAAGACAACGATAAGTCACAGGCCGATAGATGACATACCACAATAGACAAAAGCATAGGCCCAATGGCAGGTTCGGAAATAAGAGACCGGCCCATTGATGGGTTAAAGGGGTATTTTCTTGTGTAAATAATCGATAAAGATCAGGTGTCATACAACCAATCGCCAAGGCGGCGACAGGTAAATGTCCCTGACTCAATTTTGATAAAGGTGGAGCAAGTACAGCGTGTGACAGAGTAAAAGGCATATCGTTGGGGAATAACCATTGATTGCAAACATGGACAAGCAGTTTAACAAATGTGCTTGGTCAGACTGTTTTTTATTGCAAAATAAATGAAATGTTATAATATAACAAAAAATAACGATCAACTGATTCGAGACACGGTATGTCATTTCCGCACAATATTATGACCTTATCCATTTTAGCTGCTGTTTCTGTATCTGCCTTTGCAGCAGAAAATGAACCGGTGACCACCTTAGATACCATACGTATTAAAGCGCATCCACTTGAGCAAACCTCAAAAGATTTTGCGGTTGCAGACACCGTTGTAGATGAAAAACGTTTACAACAGGGGGCTGTGACCATTGGTGAAGCGCTAAGCAGCGAGCCTGGCATTTATTCAAATCAGTTTGGTGCTGGTTCTAGCCGTCCTGTCATTCGTGGACAAGATGGTCCGCGCGTTAAGGTGCTGCAAAATTCATCAGAAAACATTGATGTTTCTACCTTGTCCCCTGATCATGCAGTTACGGTAGATCCGGCACTGGCCAAGCAGGTTGAAGTGATTCGTGGCCCATCTACCTTATTATTTGGCGCGGGAACCGTTGGTGGTTTGGTCAATGTCAATGACAGCAAGATTCCAACAGCAATGCCTGAAAAAGGTTACGAGGGGAATGTGGGTTTACGTTACAACACAGGCAGTGATGAAAAGCTGGCAACTGCAGGTGTCACGGTTGGTCTGGGTGATCAGGTGGCGTTACGGGTCGAGGGGCTGAAACGCGAAGCCAATGACTATATCGCACCTGACTATCGCCATGAAGGTGAGAAAGAGCGCCGTGTCGGCAATACCTTTGCCAAAGGCGAAACCGTCAATGTTGGTTTATCCTGGATTTATGATCGCGGCTTTACCGGAATTTCTTATAGCAACCGTCAGGATCAGTATGGCTTGCCGGGGCATAGCCATGAGTACGAGAGCTGCCATTTACATGGTTTGAGTTTGCATTGTGGGGAACATGATCATGATGGGGAGGACGATCACGATCATGACCATGATCACGCACATGAGGCAGGACCGTGGATTGACCTGAAATCTGAGCGTTATGATGTGCGCACAGAATTGAATGATCCATTTGCTGGCTTTAAAAAGTTACGTGCGCAAGCCAGCTATACCGATTATCAACATGATGAAATTGAAGAAGACACCATCGCCACTCGCTTTAAAAACAAGGGCTATGATGGACGTTTAGAGTTGGTACACAATCCGATTGGCCCATGGGAAGGGGTGATTGGTACGCAATATGGTCAGCAAAAACTGAAACTTACTGGTGAAGAAGCCTTCTTGGCGCCGAATACCACCAAGAAGTGGAGTATCTTTGGCTTAGAGCATGCACAATTTAATGATGTTCATGTTGAACTGGCAGCTCGTGCAGAAAAACAGAAAATTGATATTGATGATTCAAGCAAAAAAGATTTTGACGGTTCAGCCTTTTCTGTTTCGGGTGCTGCCAACTGGGAGTTTGCACCAGACTATAAACTTTCTTTGGTTGCGTCACATCAGGAGCGCTTACCGCTGGCGCAAGAGTTATATGCCAATGGCGGACATTTTGCCACCAATACCTATGAACTGGGCAATGATGGTTTAAGTAAAGAAAAGTCAAATAATGTCGAACTCGGGCTGCATTATGACAATGACAAGTTTGACTACCATGTGCATGTCTATCACAACTGGTTTGATGACTATATCTATGCGCAAACGCTAGACCGTTATAAAGATTTCCGTTTAGTGGAATATACCCAGGATCAGGCACGTTTCTATGGTGCAGAGGCGGAAGCGGGTTACCAGATCTCGGACATGTATAAAGTCGGCGTGTTTGGGGATTATGTTCGTGGCAAGATCGACAATGAAAATGCACCGCGTGTGCCGGCTGGACGCTTAGGCACGAAAGTGAATGCGGACTTCGGTGATGGCTTTAGCGGTTCAGCTGAATACTACCATGTGTTCCAGCAAGACAAGATTGCAGCGTATGAAACCGATACCCAAGGCTATAACATGTTGAATCTGGGAGTTGCCTATTCAGGTAAATACAGCAATGTCGGGGATTATCGTGTGTATTTCAATGCCAATAACTTGCTGGATGATCAGGTTTATCAACATGCATCATTCTTATCCACGATTCCACAAGTGGGCCGTAACTTTACCGTTGGGGTGAATTTTATCTTCTAATTTTTCACTTAAATCTTATTGAAAAATCAAAGTATAAGCTCTAGCCTTAGACCATTAGGCTAGGGCTTTTTTTGTTTATATGCGTATCTTCCAACGAATCCATCGAAAATTAAACTGGTCAGGTCGACGTTACATGGCAGTCATATTGAGTATTTTTGCGATTGGGTACATTGCTTCGGCAGTCTACCACACAGTAAAACCACTCCCGAAAGGGCTGGATTTTACTGGGCAGTTGCGTCATGCCAATGTGAAATTTTTAGCCGATCAGACCTATATCGATTCCCAAGGCCAGCAACAGGTGGATCAGCATATTTTCAAGGAAGTCTTTCATTTAATTGATCAGGCACAGACCACCATTGTGCTGGATATGTTCCTGTTTAACCAGGAAGTCGGCGCTTCTAAGGTGAAACAGTTGCCTTTGATGCAAGAATTGACTGATGCGCTGATCGTGAAGCGTCGCTTGCATCCAAATGTAGAAGTTGTGGTGATTACCGATCCGATTAATTCGGTTTATGGCGGCATGACACCAAAACATTATCTACAATTGCGTCAAGCGGGTGTGGATGTGATCGAAACCGATTTAAAACCATTGCGTGCGTCTAATCCGCTTTGGTCAGGATTCTGGTATATCTGCTGTCAAAACCTGGGCAATAATCCTGAAGGCGGCTGGTTAAGCAGCCCGTTTGGCAATGATAAGATTACTTTGCGCAGTTATCTGGAGTTATTTAACTTCAAGGCCAATCATCGTAAAACCTTGGTGGTTGATACGGTGGATGGCTGGAAAAGTCTGGTGACCTCAGCCAATCCACACGATGGCAGTTCGCATCATAGCAATGTTGCACTGGTGGTAGATGGGCCAACCGCGATTGATGTCTTACAAACTGAACAAGCCGTTGCCAACATGTCAAAGGGTTCTAGTCCTTTTGTGATTATGGGTGGGGTGAGCGAAGACAAAACCTTGCCGCAGGTGCAAGTGCTGACTGAAAAAGCCATTTATGATGGCATCTTGAAGATGATTGAGACCGCCAAGAGCCAAGAGCATCTGGACATGGCCATGTTCTATTTGTCGGAACGCAATATTATTGAAGCACTTAAGCAAGCGCAACAACGTGGTGTTAACATCCGGATCATGATCGACCCGAATAAAGATGCATTTGGTCGTCAAAAGAATGGCATGCCGAATCGTCAAGTCGCATCAGAACTTCATGCTGCAGGTATTCCAATCCGTTGGTGTGATACGCGTGGTGAACAGTGCCATAGCAAGATGTTGCTGAAATACAATGCCCAGCAAGCGGAAATCATTCTCGGTTCTGCTAATCTGACTGCACGCAACTTGAAAAACTATAATCTTGAAACCGATATGCGTGTGATCGGTTCGGCACAAGCGCCAGTGTTTAAAGATGCAGGGCAATACTTTGATGCCGCATGGACAAATGCCAATGCACGTCAAATTACAGTGGATTATGCAAAATATGCCGATGAATCCAAAGTGAAATACTGGATCTATCGTTTTATGGAATGGTCAGGCTTATCCACTTTTTAATTCAGCATACATAGAGTTCTGCACAATGGTGAAAATCAAACTAAATATTAGACAGGATGAGCAGATTGATTTAGATGTGCATCAATTCAATCATTATGCCGATATTGTTGAAATTCAAAGTTGGGCAGAACTGTTAGAATGCTATCGCTCCCTTAAACAGGAAGTTTATCCTAAAAAGGTGTTTCTGGTTCTGGATGATCGAGCACAGGCAGAATACACCTCGATGCATGCGGTCGAGGATGACCGTCTGTATGTTGATTTTAGTGACGACCTCAAGGGAATTGAAGTCGATGATCCACGATGGGAGCAAACGTATCAAAATGTATGTGTTCCAAAACAATTGCAGCATTATCTTCAGCAATTGAATGATCCCGCACAGCAGCAGCGTTTTGAAAGCCTGGCTGAAAAAATGCAGCATTACGATGAAAATGACTTAGAAGCACTGCTTTATTTCAATCAAGATCTATTGATCTCTACTCATACTGAAATCATGGTTAAAGTGGCGGCTGTTGAAACAGAAGCATTGAAATTGGCGATGCTACCGAATGGCTATTTTTCTTGTGATTTTGATCCTTTTGAGAATTATGCGCTGATTCAAAAAATGCAGCCCTATGGTTTTGAATTTATCGGCCTCGGAGCAGCGTTATTAGGATGGATTAAAACAGCAGATTTTAAAGCTGAAAAGGTTGAAGATTTAATTCAGGATTTGGCTGTGATTTATCCTTTGCAATTTAGGCATCAAGAACAACTGAAAGCGCTCATTTTAAAACATGATTATCTGATTTTACCTTATTCTGAATCACCGCAAGAATATTTAGGTTACGACCTATCCTGATTCAGGATGAGTGTTCAACACGCTAAATTCAAAAGCTTGGTTGGCATTCAGCGTGTTGAAAGTGATACATCCTCAATAAAAAATTAAGGACTCGGTGGAATCAACTGATCCAGATCTTTATCGGCCATTTGCTCCAGCTCACTTAAATCGGTTTTGATTTTCCACTGGCTTTCATCATCGACCGGGTTCGGTAAGCGCGCCTCTAGCCAGTCACAAACCACATCCGGGCTAAATTCCGGATGATTACATTGGATCACCCAGCCTAGAAAATCTTTGGCTTCACCATTCATATAGGGTGGTGGTGATACGGGAAAAAACTGGGTCGGTAAACGTTCATTGGTGGATAAATAATTGAGGACATGCCCAAGTTCTTGCACGGTTTGCCATGCCAAGGCATGTTCAACATCAATATTGAATTTAAACCACCAGGCATGCTGACCATCTGCACCATGCGCCACAATACGGGATTCTTGTACGCTAGGCACTTTACAGAAAAATTGATAGAGACGATCAAAATTCATTTCAGCCACAGATGTTGCCTCAAAACCAAAAAACTGATTCTAACATATCTACACAAAGCTACAGCTTGCTGCATTTTATCCATGAAATTGAACAGTTAATCTGAAAAAATATGATTACAACAGTGACGCTTGTTTTTTATTCTAAAATAGAAAGACACTCTGCTTTTAGGGAGATCACGATGAAGCAATTTCAACCTTATATTTATGGCTTGGCAGCTATATTGAGCTATCTCCCTATGATGAGCCATGCTGATAATGCTTGGGGTGGTTATAGCGGGGTAGAGCGCCGTTCCTATCACCAGCAGAGGCCGGCCTATCAACCGCCTGCACAAGACCCGTTTGCGTTCTCGAATCAGCGCGCGACACCGACTGCGCCACCGAAAGGCTATTATTATCAGCCCTATCAAAATAATGATTATCCTCACCGGAATCATCGACCGGGTGTTCGTGTCGAATATTATCCGGACACTCAATATGAGCGTAGCTATCGCCGCGAGTCTTTTGTGGTGGGAAATGAGCTACCGGGTGAGTTCCGTAGCGAGCGTTACGTGCTGCAGGATTGGGATTCTTATTCTTTGCGTGAACCGCCACGTGGTCGACATTGGGTGGTGGTCGATGGGCGTTATCTTTTAGTGACGGATGACAACTTTACCATTGAGATGATTCGCTGATCTGACATCTGCTTTTTAATTTTGGATGGAGCAGATTCTCCATAATTTCTCGCTATTCATTACAAAGCTTTGCAATGTCGTGGGTTTTATTCATGCTTTCTCCTAGAGTTTTTCTTAATCTGGTTTTAGATCAAAAAACTCAGGATTACACAATGAAAAAGACCGTCGTATTGCTTGTATCAACATTGATGCTTGGTGTCTCTGCTTCAGCCATGGCAGATTCAAACCGTTGGAATCATGATCATAAAGACCGCTATGATCGTTATGACCACCGCTATGATCACCGTGAACAACCACGCTGGTCGAATGGCGATCGCGGCAATCATTATGGTCAACGCATCAATTTCAAACGTGGCGAGCGTTTACCGTCAGAATTCCGTAGTCATCGTTATATGGTATCTAACTATCGTAACCACCGCCTTTATCAGCCGCCACGTGGCTATAACTGGATGCAGGTACAAGGAAAATATGTCCTGGTGGATTCCAAATATCGTATTTTCCGGGTGGCATAACCCCTACATTAAAAAAGCAGGCAATCCACCTGCTTTTTTTATTTATGCCAGTTCATCATCTTGTGGCCGAGGTGTTTTGTTGGAAGGCAAGGGTTGTTCCTGATCTTTACCACGAATCACAGAAGGGTAGTTCCAAGATGCAAAACGCACCACCAGAATCGCGACTGCCAAAATCAGGATCGAACCTGTGGTAATGACCAAATCCATAGAGGCCTTATGGTTGTGCTGAATATCGGCAATCAACAGACGGGTGAGTGCGGTAATCGCGACATAGATCAGAAAGCGCACCGGCATATGATTGGTCTTGAAATAAATCCCGACCATGGCGCCCAGTTCCAGATAGATAAACAGCAGCAAGATATCATCAATGGTGGCGTACTGTTTTACGGTCAGAATTTCAATCACAGTATGCACAGCTGACCATGCAATCATACAGCCGATAATAAACAGGGCTAAATAATGAAAGGCTTCAACTGCGTAATGACCGAAGCGATCAAGTAGACGAGGTAAGCCTTCAAGTTTATCTTTTGAATTCGACATGGCGGTTTATATGCTCAACATGATGGTTGGAATGATATGCAAGTTTTATGCTGTTTTTATTATAGGCATAAAAAAACTGCCTCAACCTAGATTGAGGCAGTTTTTATGATTGAATGCGACTTAAGCTTGATTGGTGAAGTAATCTTCGCTGAAGTTCATGATCAAGTCTGAACCTGCTTTGATTTTCGCTAAACGTGCATCGAGTTCAGGCAAGATACGATCGACAAAGTATTGCGCTAATGCAATTTTGTTTTGGTAGAAGTCACCAGATTTGTCTTTTGCCGCTGCTGCAATTTTTGCGAACATATAAGCAAAGCTGAGTAAACCAACAGCATGTAGATAATCAACTGCAGCTGAGTTCGGGAACTCTGCATTTTCGGCTGCTTGTTCAATGATGAACTGGGTGATCGCTTCAATTTCAGTTGCAGCGTCTAGAGTTGCATCTTTAATGAAGTTCAAATCTGTATCTAGATCATTGGCAAAGTCACGGATCTCGGTGATGTATTCTGCGATGAATGCGCCACCACATTTAATGGTTTTACGACCAATTAAATCTTGAGATTGAACGCCGTTGGTCCCTTCGTAAATTTGAGCAATACGAAGATCACGGATACATTGTTCCATGCCCCATTCACGGATATAACCATGTCCACCGAAGACCATTTGCGCATCGAGCGTCGCTTGGAAAGCAGTGTCCGTGAGGTACGCTTTTGCGATTGGTGTCAAAAGTGCAACGCGATCGTTGGCTTTCTTCACTGCTTCAACATCAGTTGAGAATTTAGTGATGTCGAGCTGTTGACCCACATACACCGCAAATGCACGAGATGCTTCGTTGTTGGCACGTACATTGAGCAACATACGACGTACATCACCATGCACTAAAATGCTGTCTGCTGGTTTGTTTGGAGATTGAACGCCAGATGCACTACGACCCTGTAAACGATCAGTCGCGTATTGTGCAGCATTTTGATAAGCAAATTCAGAAGCACCGAGACCTTGGATACCCATTGATAAACGTTCGTAGTTCATCATCACGAACATCGCAGCAAGGCCTTCGTTTTCTTTACCGACTAAATAACCTTTGGCGCCGTCAAAGTTCATCACGCAAGTTGCAGATGCCTTGATTCCCATCTTGTGTTCGATTGAACCAGGACCAACAGGGTTGCGTTCGCCCAAAGAACCATCTTCATTCACCAAGAATTTCGGTACGATAAATAACGAAATGCCACGTGAACCTGCAGGTGCATCAGGGGTTTTCGCAAGGACTAGATGAATGATGTTTTCAGCGAGGTCGTTATCACCACCGGTGATGAAGATTTTAGTACCGGTAATGTTATAGGTCCCATCTTCATTGCGTTCAGCTTTGGTTTTGATAATGCCTAAATCTGTACCAGCATGTGGCTCGGTTAAGCACATGGTACCTGACCATTCACCCGAATAGATTTTAGGTAAGTACGTTTCTTTTTGCTCTTGTGATGCATAGCTGTTTAAAGCCATCCCTGCACCCACTGAAAGAAGCGGGTAGAGCATGAATGATGGGTTGGTGGCGAATAGCATTTCATCAGACAGTACCGTCAGCATTTTCGGCATGGCCTGACCGCCCCATTCTTCGTCTGCACCTAAGCCGATCCAGCCGCCTTCAGCGTATTGACGGAATGCTTCTTTAAAACCTGCGGGTGTGAAAACTTCACCATTTTCCCAACGTGCGCCTTCTTCATCACCCGTACGGTTTAACGGATGTGTCACGTTTTGGGCAAACTTTGCCATTTCTTCTAAAATTGCTTCAGCTGTTGCAGCATCTACATGAGCCAGGTTTTCATTGGCCTGCCAAAATTGTTCTGCTTTAAATACATCATTCAAGATGAATTTCATGTCTGCTAGAGGAGCATTGTAAATTGGCATAATCGTTCCTTTCTACGCACAGCGTCATGTGCAAAATGATCAAATAAAACGAACAAATGAATTGAATCGTATAAATTTAGCATTGATTAAACAAAAAAAGGACGGTCAAAACTGACCAGTCCTTTTTCCGTGATGAACGTTGCATCTCATTCTAAACTATGTTTAGAAAGCGAAGTGTTCCGCATCAAGTTCAAACAATGGCGCAACGCCAGTTGAAAGTACGTCTACATGCGAACGCACACGTGGCAAGATCTTCTTGAAGTAGAAGCGAGCAGTGGTCACTTTTGCATTGTAGAAGTCAACATCAGTGGTACCTTCAGCCAATTTCTCTTGAGCAACAAGTGCCATACGAGCCCATAAGTAAGCAAGCGTTACATAGCCAGAGAAGTAGAGGTAATCCACCGCAGCTGCACCCACTTCATCCGGATTTTGCATTGCACGCATACCGATTTGCATGGTGATATCGCCCCATTCCTTGTTTGCAGCAGCCAATGGTGCAATGAACTCTTGCATCGCAGCATTGTCTTTGTTTGCTTCAACAAATTTATGGATGATCTTGGTGAAGTCTTTTAACATTGCACCTTGAGTTTGCAATACTTTACGACCTAACAAGTCAAGCGCTTGAATCTCGGTTGTTCCTTCGTACAAGCAAGCGATACGTGTATCACGTACGATTTGCTCCATACCGTGTTCAGAAATAAAGCCGTGACCACCAAAGACTTGTACACCGTGCTTCGCAGATTCAGAACCAGTTTCAGTTAAGAATGCTTTTGCAATTGGCGTTAACAAAGACAAGATATTGTCAGCAAACTTACGCTCTTCTTCAGTTTCGCCTTTTTCAACGATGTCTGCATATTGAGCCAATAAGTAAACCAACGCACGACCACCTTCAGCAAATGACTTTTGCGTTAACAGCATGTTGCGAACAGCAGGATGAACGATAATTGGGTCAGCTTCTTTTTCAGGGGCTTTAGGGCCAGAAAGCGAACGCATTGCTAAACGGTCTTTCGCATACGCCAAAGCACCTTGGAAAGAAGATTCAGATGCAGATAGACCTTGAACCGCGGTACCGATACGCGCAGTGTTCATGAAGGTGAACATGCAGTTTAAGCCACGGTTTTCAGGGCCAATCAAGTAACCTTTTGCTTGGTCGAAGTTAATCACACAAGTCGCATTACCATGGATACCCATCTTGTGTTCGATTGAACCACAACGTACTGCATTACGCTCGCCGATAGAACCGTCAGCATTGACATTGAACTTCGGTACGATGAATAGAGAAATCCCTTTGGTACCTTTTGGTGCACCTGGTAAACGTGCAAGTACGATATGGATGATGTTTTCAGCCATGTCGTGTTCACCAGCAGAGATAAAGATTTTCTCGCCAGAGATTGCATAGCTGCCATCCGCATTTGGTTCAGCTTTAGAACGGATGATACCCAAGTCAGAACCTGCATGAGATTCAGTCAGGCACATCGTACCTGTCCAGACACCTGAAACAAGGTTTGGCAAGTAAGTATTTTTTTGCTCATCAGAACCGTGGTGTTCTAAAGTACGCACAGCACCATGAGAAAGGCCAGGGTACATACCCCATGACCAGTTTGCAGTACCCACCATTTCAGAGATTGCGATCCCTAAAGAGTTTGGTAATGCCTGACCGCCGAACTCTTCATCAGCAGAAAGAGACGGGAAGCCAAGTTCGATATATTTTTGATACGCTTCTTTAAAGCCTGTCGGAGTTGTAACAACACCGTCGTTCCAAGTACAACCTTCGCGGTCACCTACCTGGTTTAAAGGAGAAAGTTCGTTTTCGCAGAAATCAGCCGCTGCTTCTAAGTATTGATCAACCAATTCACGGCTTACTGTGTCTTGAAATGCAGGAAGTTTTGCGTAATGTGCTTCAGCATTTAATAATTCGTGCAAGACGAACTGCATATCACGTAAGGGTGCTTTGTATTGTGGCATAGCGGGTTCCTCAATACTGGTTAAACCAGAGTTATAATCTTAGTCAATGATAAATGTGCCCAAGAGCACCATTTTGTAGCGCTAATCGTGCAACAAGTTATAGTTCGGTACAAGCTTTTGCAGGTCATTTCTTAGTGACTGCTAAGTCAAAGTTTATGGTTCAACCTGTTTAAGCGCTTAGATTGTAGGTGGTTTTCCAGCATTTGAGTGAAACTGTTCAGCTAAAATCGTAAGCAGCTGTGTAAATGAAAAATCAATCATTTAATGCATAAAAAAAGGCGCTTTGAAAGCGCCGGAGAGGAGAGGGTGATTACGTTGTTGGATTCGCTTGACGCTTGAATTGTGATTGGTCTGGGGTAAAACGAACTTCACAGGTCCCTTGAATGACACGTTTATTCCATTGCACGTTGACGCGTTCTCCGATACGTTTACCCTGACATGCCTGTTCGATCTGGGCGCGTTGAGCCTGATGTTGCTGACGCATTTGTTCGCGTTGTTCTGAACGCTGTTCACGTTTGGCTTGCCATTCAGCACGTTGCTCTGGGGTAAGTGGTGCACGTTGCATATTGTGACGATGGTGGTCACGATCCATTGACTGTTCCGCTGGCGTGGTCGACTGACAGGCAGCCAAACCTAAAACAGAACCGAGTAAGGTGGTCATCAATACAATTTTTGTCTTGTTCATTGTTTTATCCAGCGTCAGCAGTTGTGATTTGATGCTTAAAGATTAGATAATAAAGATGAAGAAACAATGGAGAGTTTTTTTGAACCATGTTGGTTACAATCCATAAATAGAACACTATTGAGATTAAGCGTTTGAATGTTCGTCGTGTCCCTTTAGCCTTACGCCTGTTTTTAACGGTATTACTCACTACCTTGCTGATCGCGACCATCAGTCTGGGCGTTTTGCATTGGACCATGCAAAAGAACTTTGCCCGCTATGTGGCCGATGTCGAGATGCAGAAACTGGATCGGCTGATTGCTAACTTAGGCAATGTTTATACGGTTTATCATGACTGGGGTAATGCCATTCAGGCGCAAATTCTGCAAATCGAGGGAACTGCAGCACCGGATGATTATGACCGGCTGTCTCAATGGTGGTTACGTCGCCAGTATGATATTGCCTTACAGCAACGTTATTTTAATGATCATACTTTATTGAGTCTTTCTCCGACGCTGGCGCAAAATAATGTTGAGATGAGAAATCGTCAGATCTTTAATGATGAAGAACTCAAAATCCTCAAACAAAATTTACCCTCTGAATATCAGCCTTTTGAGGGGCTGCGTTTTCCACTCAGCCCAAGCCAGTTCCGTCTAAAGAAAGATGATAAAGACGATAAACAGGAGCATAAATTAAGTGCTCCTGCCGAGCATGGTAAAAAGCGTTTTGTCTCGATTCCTGACCGTTTAGGCCTGAGTTCACGCCTGTCTTTATATGATGAAAATCAGCAGTTTATTGTCGGTGAGCCGGCTACCGATCAAATCTCGTTCCGTCCGATTATTGTAGATGAGCGAGTGGTGGGTTACCTCGGATTAAAGCCAGTACTGGATCAGGATGATGCATCCAGTATTAACTTCTTTAGTAATCAAAAACGCTATCTGCTTTTGGTCTATGCATTAACGGTATTGTCTAGTTTGATTGCGGCACTGCTGATGGCGACCTATTTTAAAAAGCCGATACAACGCCTGTTAAAAGCCACTTTAGAATTGACGCGTGGTAACTATCAGCATCAGGTGAAGATCAGACGTAATGATGAATTAGGTGATTTGTCCAATCAGATCAACCATCTGGCAGACATCTTGCACCATCATGAAGAGTCACGCCGTCAATGGGTATCTGATACCTCGCATGAGCTGAAAACGCCATTGGCAGTGTTGCAGGCACAAATCGAAGCGATGCAGGACGGGATTCGTAAAGCCACACCTGAACACCTTGCGGCTATGATGCGTCAGGTCAGCAGTTTGAAGAAATTAACTCAGGATCTGGCGGATCTGGCTCAGGCCGATGCACAACAGTTGAAATGCTATTTTGCCGAAGTCAATCCGTGGGATGTGGTGCTGCAAGAAGTCGAAAACTTCAGATCAACCTTTGAGCAAAATCAGCTGGACGTTACCTTGTCGGGAGAGGGCGCTTTACTCTCGTTAGATCGTGATCGTTTTAAACAGATTATTGTCAATTTGCTGGGGAACTGTGTTCGCTATACTGAACAAGGTGGAAAAATACAGATTCACACTCAACAAGATGAGCAACAATGGATATTGTATGTAGATGACAGTCCATTGGGGATGAATGATGAGCAACTGGCCCGTCTGGGTGAACGCTTCTACCGTGTCGACGATTCACGTACACGCAGTACAGGCGGTACAGGGTTAGGTTTGGCTTTATCATGTAAACTGGCACAAGCTTTAGGTGGTTCACTGACTTTCGATCATTCACCATTAGGTGGATTACGTTGTGTACTGACTTTCCCGAAACAAAATACGTAACTTTTAGATCCTCTTTGGTTGAGGATGATGGATAGGATGAAGACCATGAAACATATCATGTTGGTTGAAGATGAGGTTGAACTGGCACAGTTGGTTCGTGATTATTTAGAAGCTGCTGGTTTTGAAGTCAGTATGTTCCATGATGGTCAAGATGCATACACCCAGTTCCAGCAACGTAAACCAAGCTTGATGATTCTGGATTTGATGGTGCCGCGTATGGACGGTTTAACCATCTGCCGTAAAGTACGTGAGCAGTCTGATTTGCCGATCATTATGGTGACGGCACGGACTGAAGAAATTGACCGTGTTTTGGGTCTCAATATGGGTGCAGACGACTATATCTGTAAGCCTTTCAGTCCCAAAGAACTGGTTGCCCGTGTCCAAGCTGTTTTGCGCCGTTTAGAGCGTAAAGCCGAGCCGGAACAAAATGATCTATTCCGTATTGATAAAGCGCAGCAACGCATCTGGTATCAGCAAAAAGCATTGACCTTGACCCCAACAGAATTCCGTTTACTGGAGCTGTTTTTAGAGCATCTTGGACAGGTGTATTCGCGTGCACAGTTGCTCGATCATATCAATCCGGACAGCTTTGATGTGGCAGACCGTGTGATTGACAGCCATATTAAAAACCTGCGCCGTAAGATTTCAGAAGCAGCAGATACAGGCAATCGCCATGAATGGATTCAAGCGGTGTATGGTGTCGGTTATCGTTTTGAATATCCAGATGAGTAATCAGCATTACGTGGTTTGTGGTGACTCATAATCAAAAATCTGGAACAGTTTCTATAGATAAACTCATCTCTTTTCCGTCGGATAGAGGGGCTGATATGAGATGAGTTTTGATGAGGGTAAAGGGTAGAGCGCGGCAAAAACTTTTATCCTGTGGATAACCACAGCGTTATCCACAGAAAATGTGGATAGTTTCGCAAAGATTTTGTAGAAATAATCTGCTTTTCTGGTTTTAAGTGAAGTATTGCTTGATACTCTACACAATAAGATTACATTACTTTACAATTACTTGTGATGAGCTAGGTCGTTGAAACGAGATTGATTCTAGCTTAAAAACTTATCCCCTGAATAAGCCTTGCTCGGTTTGATCATCGCCTTTATCCGCAAGCTCGTCTGGGCGTTGTCCGCATTATGGGTGGATGATAATCGGCGTATGATCAGCAACCAGTTGCCATATTTCGTCTATATCCGAGTTGGTCACGGCAATACAGCCTAAGGTCCAGTCTTTACGTGGCATATAGCGTGCACTGGCAGGAAATGAGGTAGCACCTGTCGGAACCGTACCATGGATCATGACATCGCCACCCGCAGAACGATTATGCTGTTGGGCATAGGTCGTATCAGTTTTATTGGGGTAGGAGATGTGCAAAGACTTATAGTACGCACTCTGTGGATTGCGCCAATCAATTGAATAGGTTCCCTCAGGCGTTTTGCCATCACCTTCAAACTGTTTATGGCCGATCGGATCAAAGCCCAAACGTATCGGATAGCTGCGAATGACTTCCTGTTGATGTTTTAATTGCAGAATACGCTGACTCTTAAAGACTTCAATTGAGGTCACAGATTTACTTTGTTTGAGCTGCTGTATTTGTTCGGTTGAAAGCGGCGTATGTGTTGCTGTAAATGTGGGGATGAACTTGCCATACTGATAAAAAGCCAGTGCCAATAAAATCATTAAAACCACAGATCCAGCAATCAATCCAGTTTTCATGAGGTTCTTCTTTTAAAATAAGTAACTCACTTGAGCCGCAATCGCGACCCAGGCGAATCATAACGACTCAAAATTAAGATGAGCAGCTCACCATCACCTCTGGTACATCACTTGGTAAAGGGGCTGTATCTGCTTCAGTTTCCAGATCAGGCTGTTTTTGATAGGGCTGATTCAACAGCTTAAATAAACGATCAACTTCACTAAAATCACCACGTTCAGCCTGCTCAATGGCTTTCTGCGCCATATGATTGCGCAGGACATATTGTGGATTGATCTGTTGCATCTGCTGGTCTAATTCATCGGTATCCTGATGTTGACGGATATTCTGGTAATGTGTCAGGAAATCATCAAACTGTTGCACATGAATACAGTCATCTCTTAAAGCTTTATAATCTTGCTGTTGCAAACGAATAAAGCTTTGAGTGTAATCCAGTTGCTCGGTTTGCAAAATTCTCAAGAAGGCAAAGCTGCAATCCAGACTGTCTTTATGGAAATGCGGCAGTCCCATTTTTTGACAGAGTCCCTGACCATAATACTGCAAAAATGTGGGTTCAAATTTCTCTAGGCAGCTTGCCAGATCCAGCTTGAATTGTTCTTTATCTTCGGCTGATGCCAGAGGAATCAGGTTGTTTAGCCATGTCCACAGATTCCAGTGCCCGATGCTTGGCTGGTTCTGATAAGTGTATCGCCCCTGATAATCGGAGTGGTTGTTAATCCAGTTTGGACGGAAACGTTCCATAAAACCGTAAGGGCCAAAGTCGAGTGTTGAACCGGTAATATTGAGATTGTCGGTATTCATCACCCCATGCGCAAAACCGACCAGTTGCCATTTGGCAATCATGATCGCAGTTCGTTCAATCACGGCTTGAGCAAAGGCCAGAATTGGATGTTCAGCTTCAAGGCATTCTGGATAATGCCATTCGATACATTTTTGCGTGAATTCAGCCAACAGTTCAGGCGCATATTGATTGATCCATTCAAAATGACCCAGGCGAATATGGCATTCGGAAGTGCGCAATAACATTGCCCCTAGTTCTAGGGTTTCGCGTTGTACGCCTTGGGTTGAACTGGTAAAACCGACTGCATGACTTGATGCCACACCCAACGCATTTAAGGCATGTCCAGCGAGATATTCACGAATTACCGAACGCAGCACAGCACGGCCATCGCCCATACGTGAGTAGGGGGTAGAGCCTGCACCTTTGAGATGTAGATCAATGGTTTCGCCGTGTTTATTCAGGATTTGTCCGATCAGCAAACCCCGACCATCACCGAGTTGTCCTGCCCATTGTCCAAATTGATGCCCTGCATAGACCATGGCAAGTGGTGGAAATTCGGCAAAGGTTTTTTGACCGCTACAGATCTCCACCCAGTTGGCTTTATCTTCTTCGCTCCATTGCAACTCATCTGCCAAGGCTTCATTGAAATGGCCTGCTTTGGCACCACGCAACGGACTAGGTTGTTGCTGATGATAAAGCTTCGGATTTAAAGAATCATAGCGAGGGTTAAATTGCATAAGCGAATCATCTTGAAAGACTGATCTATGACTATAACAAATTAACCGATGCAATGGGGAAGCGTAGAACAGAGGGATGAAACAGCAGATATAAAAAATGGCCTCAATTTGAGACCATTTTTAATTGCTAAGCTGTTATTCAGAAACAGGCGCTTTTTTGATGTTACGCATCAAGGTTTCCAAACATTCACGATGATGACTTAAACGATGTTCAAGTAACTGGAAATCAACTTTCAGCTTATGATCCATTTGATGGATTTTTTCAGCCATGGCTGCTTTTTTCGCTTGAAGCTCTTGTTCTTTCAGCTTGGCCCAATCATTTAAGGTATGGGTAAATGCTTCATATTCCTGGGCAATACGTTGCTTCATTTGCACGATGTCAGTATTGACATCATGCCCATAGATCGCAAGATCGCGTTCCGCATATTTAAACTTCATCGCAAGCTCTGCTTTTTTGATATTAAAGCTTGGAATACGACGTAAGTTTTTAGCTAAACCAAGCTTTGAGCTGGTCCAGATTAACCATTTGGTTGGGTCATATTGCCACCATTTCACGCCATTACGGTAGTCGTACTGGAAGATGTGATGGTAGTTATGATAACCCTCACCCCAAGTGAAAATAGCCAAGACAAAGTTGTCACGTGCGGTATTTTCATCGGTATAAGGACGTTTGCCCCACATGTGGCAAAGCGAATTGATGAAGAAGGTCACGTGATGGCTGATGATCAAACGCAATAAACCACCCAGTAGAATCACGCCCCAGATGTCGCCAGTCGCCCATCCGATTAAGCCCAGTACACCGACATGAACAGCAATGACCATTGGTACATAATATTTATGCTGGAACATCACCAGTTTGTCATTGAGCAAATCAGGTGCATTTTTAAAATCAGGTTCAGATGGCGAGTGATCGCGAATCATCCAACCCAAGTGTGCGTACCAGAAACCACGTTTAATTGAATACGGGTCTTGATCGACATCATCGACATGGCGGTGATGGGTACGGTGACCTGAAGCCCAGAACAAAATACTGTTCTGCACAGCAAAGGTACCGCCAATCATCAATAAAATTTTCAGCGGTAATGCCGCTTCATAGGCACGATGCGCCCAAAGACGATGATAACCGGCTGTAATGCCCAGGCTACTCAGCGCCAAAAGGAAGATCATGCTCACCCAAGCACTTACACTAAAATCATAATAATAAGCGTATAAAGGGATTAAAATAGCGGCAAGAATTGGTGTGCCAATTAAGGTAATGCTAGCAGTCCAGTTAATGGGTGCCTTTTTGAGTGGGGCGGAAGTCATATCCGTCAGCGCTCCTAATAACCTTGTTTGTACAAGATAATAAAACTAAACGAGATAGCAAAACCAATCATGACGATATATTGCTATTTTATCACTGATATTAGCATGCCCAAATCGATTAGCACTAGTATTATTGTACAGTTGTATCGGAAGAACAGTAACAGAATTCATTTGTAAATATGGTCAATGAATTAAAAGGTGAAATAAATCAATGTCTGAGCAAATTACCATGAAAAATCCCATTTTTTCTTTGAAGGCATTTTTTAACAAAACTTTAATCTTCTCTGCTGCTGTCATGCTTGCAGCCTGTCAAAGCCAACCGCAGCCCGCGCAAAAACATAGCTTGCAGCCAAAACGGGTGACACAGCCACCTACCATGCAAGTCCGTAAAAGTACCGATGGTGTGCAAGATGTGGATTGGCAAATTACCACCATCCAAGGCAAGCGCGCATTGTTCTTTAACCAGTATCCCGGTTTTCAGCTTAACTCGGTTTCCAAGATGGTGTCAGGGCATACCGGCTGCAACAATATTTATGGTCGTTATAAATATGATTTCAGCCAGCGTAAACTGGATTTTGATGTGATGGCACAGCATCAAAGCTGTAACCGCGCTTTGGCGCAAGAGGCAGATTTGATGGATGCGATTCAGCGGGTTGAACGTTTCCAGCTGGATGGTGCAAACCTGTATTTATTAGATGCAAAAGGGCAACGTTTGATTCAGGCCCAGCGTAAGAAATAAAATAAAAGGCGGAATTTATTCCGCCTTTTCTTATTTTAAATGTTGCAACATGGTCGTTGGAACATCGGTAATTAATCCTTGAATACCCAACTGCTGCAGGTGCTTGGCACGTGTAACCTCATTCACTGTCCAGACACTAATCTCAAGATTGGCCTGTTGGGTCCGTTGAATGATTTCATCTGTCGCCAAGGCATCTCCCCAGCCAATCTGACAGCAGCCATATTGATGCGCCAGTTCTATTGCATATTCTCCAATTGGAATTTCAACCAGTAATCCACGCTTAAAATGACTTTGATGGCGCTGTAAAGCAGCTAAAATTTTGACATCAAAACTGGTAATGGTTGCGCTTTGCTCAAAACCTTTTAAATCTTGATGCAGTTGATAGACCAAGCGTTCAGCTGCTACATCATCTGTAACGGCTTTAATTTCAACTTCGATATGTTCAAAGTCAGTGAGACACTCAAGAACATGGGGAAGGCTAGGGGTATATTCTTCAAATGCCCATGCCTGCCATTGATGGCGATGATCGAATTGCTGTGCTTCGAATAAATTGCAGCTTTCAACTTGCTGGGAACGACCCGCAGTGCGTACAAAGTCATCATCATGAATGACGACCAATTGATCATCTTTCAATTGGCGTACATCAAATTCAACACCACGTACGCCTAAATCATGCAGATAACGAAAGCCGCCTAAAGTGTTTTCAGGAGCTTCACCACGCGCACCACGATGACCAATAATTCGCATTTGTCTCTGCCTATTGAAAAGTTATGCTTGATCGATACTGTCGTTAATATTCTTTTGCCATAGCACTTCACTACCACCTTCGGCACGTTGTAAGGCACGTGAGGCAACGAATAACCAGTCGGATAAGCGATTCAATAATTGTAGCGCAGTCGCCTGAATATTCTGGTCACGATGATGTACCGACAATAAGGCACGTTCTGCACGACGGCACACTGCACGGGCTTGATGGGCATAGCTACATGCCAAAGTACCTGATGGCAAAATGAAGTCTTTTAACATCGGTAAAGACTCATTCATGTGGTCGATTTCTTTTTCCAGAAAGTCGATGCATACCGGTTGAAGCAGGTGATAGTTTGGAATACAGACTTCACCGCCTAAATCGAATAACCAATGCTGAATCAGGCTTAAACTTTTATCCCAATGCACTTTATTTTCAATCGGGCTGGCACTGATTTGTGCGCGCAGTACGCCAATGGTTGCATTGAGTTCATCGACATCACCGAGTGCAGCAATGCGTAAATCATCTTTGGCTACACGTGAACCATCTCCCAGACCTGTGGTGCCTGAGTCGCCTGTACGTGTATAGATTTTACTTAAACGATGTCCCATAGTTCTGTTTCTCTGATCCTGAAAATAAAAAGGGGATAATGTCGGTCAGAACATTACCCCGAAACTGGAGTTAAGAAAATGTTTTTATTATTTTAGCGCAGGATTAATAACGGAATGTGACACCAGCAGAAGCTTGACGTCCACCGTTGATGTAAAACTCATCTCCGCCAAAGTTAGCGGTTTTATATCTAACATCACCGACATTTGCGATATTGGTAAACAATTTCACATTTGAGCTAATATTCCAGTAAGCATTTAAATCTACTGTTGCATAGCCTGGTGTGTATTTAGACGTTTTTGATTCTGAAATTTTTGAGTGCGATTTAGCAACTAAAGACGTGCTTAATCCATAAAGTTCATTCTCTAGGCCTGCGGTCAAGGTTAAACTTTGACGTGGTCTACGGACTAATTCATATCCGCTTTCTTCATTTTCTGTTTTTACATAACCATATTCGGTTGTTAAGAATAGATCATCTTGTTTCCATTTCAAACCTACTTCACCACCAAACATTTTTGCTTTATTCACATTGTTATATGTTGCAGCCGAGATTTGATTCACTGGATCATAATCTGAAACGTATTGGATCAGATTTTTAACTTTTGTATGGTAAGCCGATGCATATGCTGACAGTCCATACGCCAGTTTTTGGTCAATACCAATTTCATAGGACAGGCTTTCTTCTGGTTTTAAATCGGGATTTCCTACAGTGATATAAGTACCGTATTCATCCTTAAATTGAGATGAATAATAGAGTTGATTTCCTGTTGGAGCTTTAAAAGCAGTCCCTATATTCGCATAGACACTGGTTAGTGGTGCTATTTGAATGCGACCAGCGATTTGCCCTACGGTTTTAGTACCAAACTGATCATTATCTTCTATACGGATACCCGCTTGAGTACTGAGGCCATTTTGATCGTTATATTGATGTTGAACATAGTAACCAGTTGAGTCTAAGCTTTGCTTTTCGCCTTTAATTGCTAGACTTTTAACATCAGCATTATTGATAGAAGCGCCTACTAATAAATTTTGATTCTTAGTAAAATTCCATTGAAGATTGATATCACCTTCGTTGCGCTCAGTATCAAAATAATAGGTTGAGCTTTTTCCTGTGAGTTCATCTTTAAAGTTTGAATAGTGAGCATTAATTTTTAAGTTATCTAAAATTTGATAATAAGCATTAGTATTAATTAGTCGATTGAAGAAGTCATGTGAGCCGCCATAATAAACGTTGGTACCTTTATTTTCATTGATACTCACATTTGCGCCATATTGATCCTGTTCATAGCCAATTTTGGTACTGTAACCTTTTTGATCATAGCTGGCTTTTTTCTTGGACTTATTCGTTACGTTTGTACCATCACTTTCTTGGCGTTGTCCTCGAATTTGAGCATACAATCCATTATCTGAAACAAGGTCTGCGCCTACAATAGACTTGTAAGTTTTATTCTCGCCAGCTTCAGTGGTTAAAAATAGTTTTTGTTGTTTTGGTGGCGCTGTTCTTACATTGATTACTCCACCAATCGCATCTGTACCATATTGGACTGATGCAGGTCCTTTCAGGATTTCAATTTGGTTTACATCGCTTAAATCGATATAAGGGATACTTGTACCACCATCTAGTGCGGTATTTAATCGTGCGCCGTCTTTTAAAAATAGACTATGGTTTGAGTTTGTCCCACGAATAAATAAAGAGGAGTTTTGGCCCATTCCTCCTTGTTGAAGGATATGTAAACCAGCATCGCGTTGTAGAAGATGCCCTAAATCAGCAAGAGGTGATTGTTGAATTGTCTTTTCATTAATTACATTGATACGTGCAGGAACATCTTCAATTTTCTGTTCACTACGAGATGCAGTCACGACAATCGTATCTAGCGTCGCAGTTTTATCGCTGGCTTGATCTTGAGCAAAAGCAGGTGAAGAAAACCCCATCGCAATAGCGATAGCCCCAACTAAACGAGTCGGTTGAAAAACAGTAGACATGCGCGCTCCAGACATTCACCCGTCGTGAATGATAAAGTGGAAATACACAACAAGCAGGTCTCCGGACTTCACTATAAATCATCAAATCAATGATTGTACTCATCATCTTCCCACATCGTTCCGATGCAGTGATTTGGCGTTGAGCTGGGATGAGTAATTCAGTGTTACCGTTGCGAGGGCAGTGTTGGAGTTTCACCAACTTCCCTATAAGCAAATGAAATTGCTTTAGACTTGTTGCAAGATTACGCAAAGTATAAAGTGTTAACGTTTCTTAAACAATTGCATTTCAGAATGAACTTTGCACAAAGTGAGTCAAATTGCATTACAATGCGAGAGCTTCAAAAATATTCAGACTAGATTGGACAGCTCATGCGCCAAAGCCATATGCGAACTCGCGCCAAGATTTGTGGAATTACCCGAATACAAGATATTCACGCCGTTGTACAATCTGGTGCAGATGCGATCGGCTTTGTTTTTTTCCCGCCAAGTCCGCGACATGTCAGTATTGAGCAGGCGCAAGCATTGGCAAAGCAGGTCCCGCCTTATGTACAGCTCGTCGGCTTATTTGTAAATGCAACTGCTAAAGAAATCCAGACGGTGCTTGATTCGGTTCCTCTGGATGTATTACAACTACATGGCGATGAAACGCCAGAACAATGCCAATTCATCGCAACGCAATGCAAACGTCGCTGGTATAAAGCCATTCAGGTCAAACCTAGTCTGGATGTGGTCGCTGAAATTCAGCGCTATCAAATAGCGGGCGCCAGTGCAGTGTTATTAGATGCTTGGCATCCTGAGCTAAAAGGTGGGACAGGGCACCGTTTTGACTGGACGCAATTTCCCCAACTCGATATTCCACTCATCCTGGCAGGGGGCTTAACCCCTGAAAATGTCAGTGAAGCTATTGATACCACAGCTGCTTTTGCTGTGGATGTCAGCGGAGGCGTCGAGTCCGCAAAAGGTATAAAAGACCAACAACTCATTGAAAAATTTATGCAAGGAGTCCAACGTGGATCAGCAAAACTCTAATCAAGAAAATCAGGTGATTGATTACACCCAGTTTCCAGATGCTCAAGGGCATTTCGGTATTCATGGTGGACGTTTTGTATCAGAAACGCTGATGGCTGCACTTGAAGACCTCGAAAGTCTTTATGGTCGTATGAAGAATGATGCACAGTTTTTAGCAGAGTTTGATCGTGATCTTGCGTTCTATGTTGGTCGTCCGAGTCCGCTGTATTATGCCGAGCGATGGTCTCAGCACCTCGGCGGTGCGCAAATTTATCTGAAACGTGAAGACTTGAATCATACCGGTTCGCACAAGGTCAATAACACCATTGGTCAGGCTTTATTGGCAAAGTTGTCAGGTAAGAAACGCATCATTGCGGAAACAGGTGCAGGTCAGCATGGCGTGGCGACGGCAACCATTGCCGCACGTCTAGGTATGGAATGTGTCGTATACATGGGCGCCGAAGACGTGAAACGTCAGGCCATGAATGTCTATCGTATGCGTTTGTTGGGCGCGACGGTTGTGCCCGTAAAAAGCGGTTCAAAAACCTTGAAAGATGCCATGAATGAGGCGATGCGTGACTGGGTCACCAATGTTGACAGTACTTATTATGTAATTGGTACTGTGGCTGGTCCTCATCCATATCCGCAACTGGTTCGCGATTTCCAGTCGATTATTGGTCGTGAAGCGCGCCGTCAAATCCAGGAACAGGCAGGGCGTTTGCCAGATGCTTTGGTCGCTTGTGTCGGCGGTGGTTCAAATGCGATGGGCTTGTTCTATCCCTTCCTGAATGATCAAGATGTGAAAATGTACGGTGTTGAAGCCGCAGGTCATGGCATCGAAACCGGTAAACATTCTGCGCCGTTGAATGCTGGACATGTGGGGGTATTACACGGTAACCGTACTTATTTAATGTCGGATGAGCAAGGGCAGATCATTGAAACACATAGTATTTCAGCTGGTCTGGACTATCCAGGTGTAGGTCCGGAACATAGTTTCCTCAAAGACATGAACCGTGTGGAATATGTACCAATCAATGATGATGAGGCCTTACAAGGTTTCCGTGATCTCACCAAGATTGAAGGCATTATCCCTGCATTGGAAAGTTCACACGCGATGGCTTATGTCACTAAACTTGCACCAACCATGTCGAAAGATCAAATCATTATTGCAACGGTTTCAGGCCGTGGCGATAAAGACTTGATGACGGTTGCACGTATTGATGGCGTTGAAATGGTAGATATGTAGGTCTTAACATGCCAAGTCTGTTTATGGTGATGCTGGGTGGCCGTCATGCGCGTGCCAACACCGAAGTGCATGACGTGGTGATGGCGATTGGTGAAAGCTTATCCGAACTGACGCCCCAATTGAAACAGGCTTGGTTTGGTGAATTAAAAGGTTTGCATATTGATGCCTGGGCGCAGATTTCAGGTGTGCAGTCCCAAGGTGTGAATTATCAGATCCAGTTTTCTGATGCGGCACCATCAGCATCAGATAAAAAGCTGTACTTGATTAATTTGGGTGGTTATACGCCAAATATTTTTGGTGAATTGCATAGCTATCATCTTGTCGTTGCAGCTGATGCAGTGGCGGCAAAACAGCTGGGTAAACAGTTCATTGAACAACACTGGCATAAGCCGCATACCGATCGTGTCGTGGATGTCGATGATTGCATTCCGATAGATCATATCGCAGGGCGTTATATCCATTTGGTTCAAGGTGAATTTAGTCCGATGATTTGGGAAAATACTTATCTCACCTTAGCTTAAGCATGGTTTTAGAAAAGAAACAGGGAAGCATTTGCTTCCCTGTTTTTATTTAGGATGTGATTAAGGTGTGACTTTGATTCGATCAGTTTTAGGTGCGGTCAGAGGAGAATGCTGAGCCACATATTGTTCCAGGGCATCAATATCTTGCCCACCACCGACTGGATTTTTACCTTGTTTTAAGACGGTAAAGTTATCACCACCATCGGCAAGGAAGCTGTTTACGGTTACACGGTAAGCCTTGTTATCATCTAGCGCTTGTCCTGCAACCAAGATATTGCTGGCGCGTGGTGAACTCGATGCATCTTTCTTATAGGTATAACTGAACTCTTTAGATGGCTGCAAGATACGTACTGTGGCTGCATTTGCGCCTGACCACTGCTGTTCTAGTACATCACGAATCTGTTTGCCTGTCAGACTTAATGTCACAATCGAGTTGCCAAATGGCTGCACGGTAAAGACATCACCAAAGGTAATCTGATTATTGGTATTGACCTGTAAATCGGCACGTACACCGCCCGGATTCATCAGGGTAAAGTCAGAACCTTGATTACTTGCAGTGAGTGCCATGGCCTGTTGTGCATCGGCAATTAAATTACCCAGAGCACTTTCACCACTTTCGGTGGCATTACGATTAATCACACCATCCGCGGTACCAACGACACGGGCTGAAATGCTGGTGACGGCTTGACGATATTTATCCAGAATGGCTTCAATGCTTGGGGTTTTATTAAATTTCTCATATAGATCCGTCAAGTTCACTGTGGTTGAGCCCGAGCTATAGGCTTCACTTTGAATCGGAACCTGTTTGGCATCTTTCTTAATCACATCACCTGTTTTGCCATCCAGTTCTAATTGAATATTGGTAATTGCGGTACCGTATTGTCCGGCAGAGGTGAGCAGGAACGGTTTTTGCGGATTCTTGGTCGAGTAATCACAAATATAAGATTGATGGGTATGTCCAGAAACCACCACATCAACTGCAGGATCTAGCCGATCGAGGATACCTAGTAATGGACCGCTGAGGCCATCACAAGTTTTCTTATTAAATTTGGTACTTGGTGCGACGCCTTCATGTACCACCACCACAATTGCTTCAATCCCTTGTTTCTTTAACTCTGGAATCAAGGCATTGACAGTATCGGCTTCATCATTAAAGTTAACGTCTTTAATACCCGCAGCTGAGACAATGCTGGGTGTCGCTTTCAGGGTCATGCCGATAAAGGCAACAGGAATACCACCATAGCTTTTGATTTTATAAGCAGGGAATAAGGTTTTGTTGGGATCAGCCTTCATCGAGACATTGGCCGCCAGGAAGTTAAACTTGGCACCCTCAAATTTTGGATTGATCTGGCAGGGTTTGGTACTGGTATATTGCTGACAGCCACCATTCTGCAAGCGACGTAATTCATCGGTACCCCGGTCAAACTCATGATTGCCGACTGCGTTAAAATCGATCTGAATATCATTCATGGTTTCAATGGTCGGCTCATCCAGAAACAGGGATGAGGTCAGTGGTGAGGCACTAATCAGGTCACCTGCCGAAACGACCGCATTATTTGGATATTGCGCGCGTAATTTTTTAATCGCATCGGCAAAATAACTGACGCCCCCGACAGGAATACGTACCGTTTTGCTACTGTCATTTGGGTCATCTGCTTCTATAAAGCGTTTGGGCGGTTCAAGATTACCGTGAAAATCATTGAACGCAAGAATGTTGATATTTTGGTTTTTGCGTTGAACCGTTGGTGTTCCATCATTATCGTCATGATCATTACAGGCCGTTAAAGCCAGCATCATCAGACAGAGAACTTTGGCTTTTAATAATTGTTGGGTCATCATTGTTTTTGATCGGGTGGTATAAGATTGTTTTCAAAAATAAAACTTCTGTATGAATGTTTGATGAAATTATGAGCTAGAATCATTTGGCAAGCACTGGGATTGAGCGCTAAGAACTACGGCGCAGTTATCATTTTTACAGATAAAACGATTAGCAAATTTGTCCACTTAAGCTTTATGATTGAAGCAGTTGCAAACCCGTACTCATGGAATGAAAGAATGGATTTGATACAAACCAATGGTCAGCCACGTTATGGACGTTTTGATCAGGTACCCTCAAGAATTAATCTGGATGACTATATTTACAAAACGCCTTATGGACAGGTCTTAACTGGCTGGCGCAAGCAACTAAAATATAAAAAATTTAAATTCTGTGGCTTGCAACATGAGCATTACAGTATTGGTGTGGCAATTGTCGACCTATCTTGGGCTGGGCATGCGTTCTTTTATATTTATGATCACCAGACTAAAAAAGTGATTGAGTGGAACGCGATTCAACCTTTGGCATTCAAAACACAATTGGATGAGCAACCGTTATTTAGTCAAAGTTCGTTCAAAAAATCAGCCTATCAATTTGATATGCAGCATGCTAATGGCGTGCGTTATATTCAGGTCAGCAAACATGGTGAAATCCAGCTAAAAGCACGGATTTTTTGTGCAGGCACCGATGCCTTAAGTTTATGTAGCCCGACCGGAATTAATGGCTGGACCTATACCCAGAAGCAAACCACACTTGCGGTTGAGGGCTTTTTCATTAGTCCAGCTCAGCAAAAAATTGAATTTAATGCCCAAAGTCTTGCGGCTTTGGATGATACCTGTGGTTTTCTGCGCCCTGAAACAGCCTGGTTCTGGTTGTCTTGCCAGTTCCGTGATGCACAAGATCGTCGTATTGGTATCAATCTGGCATCAGGCGTCAATGAAAGTTTTGGCAACGAAAATGCCTTATGGGTCAATGGGCGTTTGTATCCGCTGACAGACGTTTTATTCGAGCAAAAGAATGAAAATACCTGGTCGATTCGTTCTTTAGGTGGATGTCTAAATCTGGTGGTTGAAACAGGCTGGTGCCGGTTTGAAAATATTAATCTGCGTTTGATTGGCAGCCAGTTTAATCAATGGCAGGCTAAAGTCAGTGGGACGATTGCCCATGAACAGGTTGAAGTGGTGTCATTAGATAATGAATATGGCTTATTAGAACAGCATTATGCGAAGTGGTGATGATGAAAATAAAAATCCCCTCAATTGCAAGGGGACTTTTTAGATTAATGAACTAAAGCCCTGCTTGCCAGAACGCTTCACCTGCAGCAATCGGATCATTGGTTTTAGCCAAAGTATCAATCCAGACATCATACTGGCGAATCACCGGATGTTGATTTGGATGGAAATCCTTTTTAAACCAGTCACTATATTGCGCTCTTTTCGCAGTCAAAATACCGTTACGACCAAAGAACCACGGTAAACCTTTACGCGCCATATCAAAACGTTGTCTTAAGCTAAAACCATCGGTTTTGAGCATCACATCGGTACGGTACAGGGTAAAACCAAACATCATCACTGTCGTGAATACCAAGGCAAAGCGACGGGTTGCTTCAGGCACTTCACCGACTTCACGCATCACATCAAAAGCCACATCGCGATGTTCCATTTCCTCAATCGCATGCCAGGCAAACAGCGCACGTACAAAAGGATCGGCTTCTGCCAAGGTTTCTTTTTTACTATAGAAGGTATCTGCCATCAGTGCGGTTAAATGCTCGGCAGCTGCGGTCATGGCAATATTGTATTGGGGAGAGCGATTCTTCAGTTCAAAGCGAAAGATTTTTTTTAAGCGGGCCGTGAACTGATCCACAGGCATCCCCTGATCTTTCATGATCTGGTTCATTTTATCATGCGCGATACCATGCTGTGCTTCCTGCCGAATAAAATCAGCGACACGTTCCTGCAAGTCTGGATCATCAATTTTGTCTCGGAATAAACGGACGCATTCAATAAAGTAGCGCTCGCCATCGGGGAAGGTCAGGCTGAGGGCATCAAACATACGGGTACGGAATGGGTCGCCACCGAACCAGAAGCGGGGTGCCTGCTCGAGATGGAAGTCCAGTTTGGTTCTGACCACGGGATCAACTTGATAGGAAACATGTGCATTCATCTTTGCTATTCCTTGTTTTTCTTCATGTAGCCAGTATGGAAAAAGTCCGATGAAATGTTTTGACAGTTACAGCCAATTTTTATACAAATAACGACAGCTCAGGATGAGATTAGCCTATGTCCGTTAAAATAATCATTGGATATTTACGTTTGTTGAATCGTGTTTTGCAACAGGAACAAATTGATTTGTCTAAAGTTGTTGTGCCTGAACTTTGGCAAGCCTTTCAGGCCTGTCTGGAAAATCCGGATGAGCGTGACTTTGATGTCGAACGTTATGCCTTGTTATTACAGGCCGCTCAAGCACACTTCACCCGTCCGATTACTTTAGTTTTAGCTGAACATGCCAATTTGCAGGATTTGGGCTTGATGGGTTATCTGGCCTCAACCAGTATGGATCTCCAGCAGGCACTTCAACTCTTGCAACGATACTACTCGCTGGTATTTAAACAAACCAATCTGGAACAGCTCGATGTCCAGCAGTTTCCTGATTACATCCAGATTGTCTGGGGCGCATCTTATTGCGACTATCGGGAAATGTATGAGCTGAATCTGGCCTTGATTTTTAAAATCGCGCAATCGATAGTGCAGGATGCTCTAGTGCCACCGCAGATGATCCAGTTTGGCTATGCCCCGCATACGGCAATGTATCATTTTGAAAAATTCTATGGTTGTCCGATTCAGATTCAGCAGGGCCAATATGCGATCCGCTTTTCCAATCAGGTTTTAAAGGCAAAAAGTATTGCGGCAGACCAGCAACTGAATCAGGTCTTGTCTACTCAGGCACAGCATTCATTGAACAGTGTCAGCTCGTTTGAGGTTCAGCAACAGCAATTTAGACAAAAAATCCATAGCCTGATTGAACAGGGCTTAGTGCAGCAGGAAGAAGTATTGCAAAGTTATGTGGCGAAGCGTTTGCATTGTTCGGAACGGACACTTCAACGTCAGTTGAAGGCTTATGAATTGAATTTTCAAGATGTGCTGGATCAGTATCGTTTAGAACAGAGCAAGCTGTATCTACAACAAGGTAAGTCTTTGTCTGAGATTGCGGAACGGCTAAATTATGCGGATCAGAGTGCGTTTGGACGGGCGTTTAAGCGTTGGACAGGCGTTACGCCTAAGCAGTTTTTAAAATCTCTGTAGATTTTAGATCAAACTTTTAATTAATAAGTGCTTAGCTAAGGTAGTTTAATTTTTAAACAAACAAATGGGTTTGATATTTTCCTTACTTTTCAGGGATGAAAAGTAAGGAAAATCCTCTGTTGGACTGACGGTACGTCCTGAGCAAATTTTAAAGCCCTGCTTTGAAATGCAGCGCAAGGCTAGTCCAACGGGCGACATCCATGTCGCCTACCACGATAGTAGATTCTTGTCTAAATTGAAGCGTTATTGAGAGTGGGATTTGAGTAGTAATTCAAATCTTCTATGATTTTTTTAAACGCGGATAATTAAAGACAATGGCAAGCACCGCACAAATCGCAAGAATCCAGCAATAGTAGATATTGCCAATCAATTCAATCGGAGAAAGTTTGGCAATTGAACAGGCAAGTAGTAACTGCGCTCCATAAGGAATCATGCCTTGAACCACACAAGAAAAAATATCCAGTAAAGCTGCACTTCGTTTAGGATCTACGCCGTATTCTCTGGCCACTTCACGGGCCATATCTCCCGATAAAATAATCGCAACGGTATTGTTGGCCACAAATAGATTCGAGAAGACCACCAGAAAACTAATACCGAATTCACCAGCACGCTGTTTACCGAATTTAAATAGGCGGGTAATCGCATAGATGCGTTGAATCAGCCACTGCAATCCGCCTTGTTTTTGCATCAATGTCGATAATCCACCCAGCAACATGGAAAGTAATGCCACCTCAAACATGCCGACAAAGCCGTCATAAATCGCACTGTTCAGCTTGAGTACATCAAAATCCGGTTTTTCAAGCAGCCCCATCAGACCTGATAAAATCACGCCGATCATCAGCACTGCCAAAACATGCAGACGGGTAAAAGCAAGAAAGAACACCGCCAGATAAGGCAGAATCAGCCAGAGATCATAAGGCTTGGATTGAATGGCTTCTGCCTGATGGCTCATGGAAATATAAACCATTAAGGTGATGATGGCTGCGGGAAGTGCAATCCAGACATTGACCCGAAATTTATCTCTGAGTTCGACATTCTGGCTACGGGTAGCTGCAATGGTAGTATCCGAGATCATGGATAGGTTATCGCCAAACATGGCGCCACCAACCACCGCACCAATGGCATAGACAGGTGCAATATCAGTCGCTTGAGCAAAACCAAACGCAATTGGCGCACAGGCTGCAATGGTGCCCATCGAGGTGCCCATGGCCGTAGCAATAAAGGCGGCAATGATAAACAGCATGGGTAAGACAAATTCTGGAGAAATAAGCGAAAGTCCTAACTGTACCGTCGCATCGACACTACCAATGGCACTGGAAACACTGGCAAAGGCACCTGCCAGCATAAACACCATAAACATCAGAATCAGATTCGGGTGACTGGCCCCTTGCAGGAATTCTTCAATCGCTGTATTGAGTTTCTGTTTATACAGCAGAAGGGCGAGAATCACCGCAGGTATTGCAGCCACAGGCGCTTTAACCTGATAAAAGGCGAATTCAGTTCCGATCATTGAATGATAAAGACCACTCCCAAGAAAGATGATCAAAAATACCAATAGCGGCAGCAAAGCAAGGGCATTGCTTTGTACTTTTTCGGGAGAGTGGGCAGACATAAAATAAAAAGGAAACTTAAAAATTGCGGCTAGTATAAAGGAGCTTGGCGAAATTCTAAAATGCAAAGCGATCAGCCTGAAAATAGGAATCTTTGATCATTGAGAAAAAACTCAAAATATAGATAAATGTAGCAGGGGAGTTGTAAGTCGCAGGATTCGCTGTCGCATTCACGTCAAACTCTGTTCAATGAACAAAAAATAGCGTTACAATGCAGTGTTTTTAAATGACCACAAACAACTCCTTAGTTTATATAAATCAGGAAAGCATAATCCTATGTCACGTCTTGCCACTCGTTTTGAACAGCTTAAATCTCAGCAACGTAAAGCGCTTGTTTCTTATGTAATGGCAGGTGACCCGCATCCACAAGTCACTGTTCCATTGCTTCATCAAATGGTTGAGGCAGGGGTTGATGTTATTGAACTAGGTCTTCCGTTCTCTGACCCGATGGCAGATGGTCCTGTAATTGCTTTGGCAGCTGAGCGTGCTCTGGCAGGTGGAACCAATACTTTAGATGCATTGGATATGGTGAAAGCTTTTCGCGAAAAAGATCAAACGACACCGGTTGTTTTAATGGGCTATTTAAATCCTGTTGAAGTGATTGGTTATGAAAAGTTTGTGACTTATGCGAAAGACTGTGGTGTTGATGGCGTACTTCTGGTGGACTTACCACCTGAAGCATCTCAGCAATTAGGTGAAGTTCTTAAACAAAATGGAATGGATCAGATCTTTTTGCTCGCGCCAACCTCAACCGACCAGCGTATTCAACATGTGGTCAATCAGGCAAGTGGTTTTGTCTACTACGTGTCACTCAAAGGTGTGACTGGTGCAGCAACCCTAGATACTGCTGAAGCAGCAGCGCGTATTGCAAAAATTAAATCTAAAACCAGTGTACCAGTCGGTGTTGGTTTCGGAATTAGTGATGCGGCGTCTGCAAAAGCGATGGGTCAGGTTGCCGATGCCGTGATTGTGGGAAGTGCTTTCGTTAAATCTTTTGCGACATTGCCAGCAGATCAAGCTGCGCAACAGACGGTGAATAAAGTGAAGGAGCTTCGAGCTGCGCTCGATGAGTTAGTATGAGTCAAGAGTTAACATCAGGGAAGGTTCTTAACCCTTCAACCCCTTGGACTGAGCGTCATGTACCTGGTATTCAGGTGGCAGATCAACAGCAAACGTTTAAAGCGACCTTTACTGAGCCTACCATTGAATGTCCTGAGTGCCATGCACTGGTGACACGTACTGCCATGTCATTTAATGCCTATGTCTGTCCTCAGTGTGATGAGCACCTGCGTATGCGTGCGCGTGATCGTTTGAACTGGTTCTTTGATCAGGTCAATGGTGAGTTAGGTCAGGAATTTAATGCCAAAGATCCATTAAAGTTTGTGGACAGCAAACCTTATCCAGATCGTATGCGCGAAGCGCAAGACAAAACGGGTGAGACAGAAGCACTTGTGGTAATGCAAGGTTCGCTTAAAGGTTTAGACCTTGTTGCCTGTGCTTTTGATTTTGATTTCATGGGCGGTTCAATGGGCACGGTTGTGGGCGACCGTTTTGTACAAGCGGCTGAACGTGCCATTGCTTTACACCAGCCGATGATCTGTTTTGCTGCCTCGGGCGGTGCACGTATGCAGGAAGGCATGTTGTCCTTGATGCAAATGGCACGTACTGCAGCAGCCATCCAGAAAATGAAAGAAGCACGTGTGCCTTATGTGGTGGTGTTAACTCATCCGGTTTATGGTGGTGTAACAGCTTCATTGGCAATGCTGGGTGATGTGCATATCGCTGAACCGAAGGCGATGATTGGCTTTGCCGGTAAGCGTGTGATTGAACAAACTGTACGTGAGAAACTGGAAGAACCGTTCCAGCGTGCAGAATATTTGCTTGATCATGGTGTGGTCGATCAAATTGTTCATCGTCATGCATTACGTGATACTGTATACAGACTTGTTGCAAAACTGATGAACTTACCTTGAAACCGCACGCTCCACATTCAACGGATACATTAACAACATGGCTCGATTATTGGGGCCATGTTCATGTTACAGGCATTGATTTAGGTTTAGAACGCGTTATTCCTGTGGCTGAAAAGCTGGGTGTGATGCAACCTGAGGCGAAAGTATTTACCGTCGCCGGTACCAATGGTAAAGGCTCGACCACGACGACTTTAGCTGCAATTTTAAATGCGCAGGGTTATAAGGTGGGCTTATATCAGTCACCGCATATTTACCGTTTTAATGAGCGGGTAAAACTGGCGGGTGCCGAGGTAGATGATCAGCGTCTGGTAGAGGCTTTTGTACAGGTCGATCAGGCTCGCCGTGAATGTGGATTAAGCCTTTCTTTTTTTGAAGCAACCACTTTGGCTGCTTTTGTCATTTTTAAACAGCAACAATGTGATGTCTGGGTACTTGAAGTCGGCCTGGGTGGTCGTCTTGATGTGGTCAATGTGATTGATCCAGACATTGCTGTGATTACCAATATTGGTTTAGACCATATCGACTGGCTCGGTGATACGGTCGAAAAAATTGCCTTCGAGAAAGCAGGGATTATTCGTCCGAATATTCCGGTGGTTTTTGCCGGACAACAGCATCTTCCACAAGTCATTCAAGATAAGGTGGCTGAAACACAAGCCCAGTTATATACACTTAATCAAGATTATTTCTATCAGCTGGATGAAAATGGGCAAACATGGTCATTTGCATCTTCTGGTAGCACCTTAAAGCTTCCTGTTGGTCAGCTGGCTTTGGATAATATTTCAACTGCGGTTGCTGCTGTACTGGTGAGTGGAATAGACATTTCACAACAAGCCATCGCAACGGGTATTCAGCAGGCACGTCTCCAAGGCCGTTTTGAAATCAGACAAATTCAGGATAGAACGGTTATTTTTGATGCGGGGCACAATGCCCATGGTGTCGAATTTTTGTTGAAGCAGTTGCGAAAATTCCTAAAATACAATAAACAGTACACAGAAGTTGTTGCAGTATTCTCAATGTTGGCAGATAAAGACATTCCATCTGTCACTGATTTACTAAAAACAACAGTAAAAGATTGGTTTATTGCTAATTTAGATGTGCCTAGAGCCGCACCAGTGCAACAGATTCAAGATGCATTGCAAGGGCAACAGGTCCATGAGTTCGGCAGTATCCAGCAAGCGTTTGAAACTGTGCTGAAACAAGGTAATAACAATCAGCTGATTTTAGTCTGTGGTTCGTTTCATACTTTAGAAGCGGTCTGGGAGTATTTAGAAGAATGTCGATGAATAACAAACAACGTTGGATGGGTGGCGTTGTTCTATTAGGAGGTGGTGTTTTATTGGCCGCACTGCTTCTTAAAGGTAATGAAGAAATAGAGCAAGATCATACGCAAGCTACCGTTACTCATCCTATTCCCAAAACAGCCACTAAGCCAAAAACTGCTCAGCCTGCCCAAGAGAGTGAAATGGTTTCATTACAACCTTTGGCGGTTGATGTTGAAACAGAAAAACGTTTGCTTGAAGAACAACGTCGCTCTCGTGAAAAAGCGGTTGCTGAACAAGAGGCGCGTGCAGCTGAATTTTTAAAAATGCAGCAGCAGGCAGAAGCAGCAGCAGCGCGTAAAGCGGCTGAAGAATACGCGGCAATCAATGCACGTCGTACCGCTGCACAGGAAAGTTCAGACAATATCCCGCCTGAACTGGTTGAAGATGAAAAAGCCAAGGCAAAACGACTGGCTGAAGACAAACGCAAAGCGGATGACAAGAAGCGAGCGGAACAGTTAAAAGCAGACCAGCAAAAGACGACTGATGCTGATAAAAAGCTAGCGGAAGATAAACGTAAAGCAGAAGCAGCAAAGAAAGCGGAAGCTGATCGCAAAGCTGCGGAAGACAAACGTAAGGCAGATGCAGACAAGAAAGCTGCTGAAGACAAGCGTAAAGCAGAAGCGGATAAAAAAGCTGCCGAAGATAAACGTAAAGCTGAAGCAGACAAGAAAGCTGCGGAAGACAAACGTAAGGCCGAGGCAGATAAGAAAGCCGCTGAAGATAAACGTAAAGCCGAAGCGGACAAGAAAGCTGCTGAAGATAAGCGTAAGGCCGAAGCTGAAAAGAAAGCCGAAGCTGAAAAAGCCCGTGACCTGATGGAAAATGGCGATAAGAAATGGATGGTACAAGTGGCACTGGCCGCCAATCAGGCCAATGCAGATGCCGTGGTATCGAAATTACGTGCTAAAGGCTATAAGGTAACCACTAGCCCGACCTCTAAAGGTATTCGGATCATGGTTGGCCCAGCCAAAGACCGTGATACTGCGGATACGACCCGTAAGAAAATTACCACTGATGATAGTCTGAATATGAAATCAGCCTGGGTAATTGACTGGGTGCCACTCGACCAGCGTTAAATGAAACCCTTTTGATGGGATGCTATGAAGATGGATTCGACAGTTGCTGTTGAATCCATTTTACATTTTCAGGGCTCAGCAAATGCTCGATATTCTTCCAGATTACATGAAAACCATAGCCACCTTGTTTCATTTCTTTTACCGCATCTTCAATCGACCAGTGTTCAAAAATAATGCGATACATGGCAATGGTCGCACCTGTACGGTCTGAACCATGGTAGCAATGGATTAAGACTTTTTGATTATTCTGTTTGGCAGTTTGAATGGCACGCATCGCTTGTAATAAGTCTTCACGATTGATCGCCCAGGTATAAACCGGGATATGGACCAGATTAAAAGGCTGATCTTTAAGCACCTTGGCATCGTCATTGCGTGCACGAAGGTTGATCACCGTATCAATATTGTACTGTTTTAAGCTTGGAATTAACTGATTGCTCGGCTGTTCACTACGAAACACATCACTGCTGATCTGATAAAAATTATGGGTGTGTGAGATCAGTGTTCCCCAATTTTCAGGGCGTTGTTCATCATCCAGACCTGGATGTTTCATACAGCCACCAATACTGAGGCAGGAAATGACTGTAAGCGCGATGAGTGTTTTTTTCATAAGATAGCTTGATAGCGACTGAATTCAACGGGGTCGTGTGCACAAATTAACTCAATCTTAGGCTCATGTTGAGCCAGATATTGTAAGCGTTTCAGGTTATGCACACGCTGCTGGTTATCCTCTGCCAATAAGCGCTCGGTAAGATCGAGCGCTCTGAGTTTATGTTTAGGATTGAGTTCCAGATGAGAAAAGTAGGCATCCCCACAGAACAGAATCCAGCCGTCCTGTTTTTTTATTGCAATGCCTGTGTGTCCAAGTGTATGTCCCAGCAACGGCACCATTAAAATTTCATCCTGAAAGAATGGGAGGCCTTTTACGCGCTGGAGATTAAACCATTCTTCACCATCGTTATGTTCTGCAAAGCTCCAATGTCGATGCTGTTTAAACTGCGCGGTTTTATAACGTAGTTTGCCTTTGCCAGATAAAGTCTGGGTTGCATTAAATTCAGAGGCCAGCACATGCACGGTTGCATGGGGAAAATCAGAGATGCCGCCTGCATGGTCAAAATCCAGATGGCTCACAAAAATATGTTTTACCTCATTGGGACTAAAGCCGAGTTGCTGAATCTGTTGAATGGCACTGAGTTTCAAGTTCGGCACGATCGAACCAAATTGTGTCAGCAAACTGCCAAGGCGCTGTTCGGTATGTAAATAGTCTTGTAGGCCCAAGCCGGTATCAACCAATACCAATCCCCGATCAGTTTCAATCAACAGGCAATGACAGACCAGATGGGCTTTCCAGCCTTTTTGTCCAAATAAAGGCGCGCAGACAGGGCAGAAGCTGCCACAATGCAGGTGATGGATGTTATAGATCATGATGATTTTTATTGTGTTCCGGATCGAATTATTTTTATAACGTATCGATTCAGAAATACCAAAACAAATTTGAATCAGACCGAAAAAAGCCTATCGCTGAGATAGGCTTGATATTTTGTCTTGCACTGCGATTAAAGCTTTCGCTTTAATCTTTTACTCACAGCACAGCTATTCACCTTCTTGCGAAGCTTTAGTCGCTTCTCAGGAACGAGCGTTGCTGGTCTTTATGGCTACGCACTTCGTTTGTCTTGCGCTTCGCTTGAAGCCTTTAATCGGCTTCAATCTTGCTCAGGCTGGGGTGTGAGTCTTAAATAAGGTTTAACAGCTTTATAGCCTTTCGGGAAGCGTTGTTTGATTTCTTCCTCATCCTTTAATGACGGCACAATCACCACATCTTCGCCTTGTTGCCAGTTTGCGGGTGTCGCGACTTTATGGTTGTCGGTAAGTTGCAGTGAGTCGACCACGCGCAATACTTCATTAAAATTACGGCCTGTTGATGCCGGATAGGTAATGATCAAACGCACTTTTTTATTCGGATCAATAATGACCAATGAGCGAACGGTTAAGGTTTCACTGGCATTGGGATGAATAAATCCATAAAGTTCAGACACTTTTCGGTCTTTATCCGCAATGATGGGGAAATTCACCGTGGTATTCTGGGTTTCGTTAATATCCTGAATCCAGCCTTTATGCGATTCAACATCATCCACTGAAAGGGCAATGGCTTTAACACCACGCTTGTCAAATTCATCTTTTAGTTTGGCGGTATAACCCAGTTCGGTGGTACAGACTGGCGTATAATCTGCTGGATGGGAAAACAGAATACCCCAGCTATCGCCTAAAAAGTCATAAAAATCAATATTACCTTCGCTTGATTCTTGCTGGAAATTTGGCGCGGTATCGCCTAAACGTAATGTCATGATGAGTCCTCTATACTTTTTTCTATGTCGTTTCTCTATTCAATATGCAGCATTCACTTTATAAATAAAATTATTGTTTTTGTATTTTGTTATGAACTTTTGAGATATCTCTTAGGGATCTTGTTAAAAAATGATCGGAAATTCACATTCAGGTCGATGTAAGTTTAAGGCAAATTTGCTACATTAACGCATCTTTACTGGTGTGATGTCAGAATCGCCTCGCAGATTTTTTTACCTGTTTGGATGCAAAGCACTTGTAGTTCTTATTTCTGACTCCATAATAACAGCTAAGAAAAAATTAACCGACCTAGGGTTTGTTGTTATTGACGAACCTTATAACAAACAGGATTAGAGAGTTTATTCATGTTGGCAAGTCTGATCGGAGGTATCTTCGGTACAAAAAATGAGCGCGAGCTCAAACGCATGCGTAAAATTGTTGAACAAATTAATGCGCTTGAACCGACGATATCTGCTCTTAACGATGCAGACCTCTCTGCAAAAACTCCAGAATTCAAACAACGTTTTAGTAATGGCGAAAGTTTAGATAAATTATTGCCAGAAGCGTTTGCTGTCTGCCGTGAAGCGGCAAAACGTGTCATGGGCATGCGTCACTACGATGTGCAGTTAATTGGTGGTATTACCTTGCACGAAGGTAAAATTGCCGAGATGCGTACCGGTGAAGGTAAAACCCTGATGGGTACTTTGGCGTGTTATCTCAATGCATTGAGTGGTCAAGGCGTTCACGTCATTACCGTAAACGATTACTTGGCGCAGCGTGATGCCGAGTTAAACCGTCCATTATTCGAATTTTTAGGCTTGAGCATTGGTGTGATTTACTCCATGCAGATGCCTGATGAAAAGGCACAAGCCTATACGGCCGATATTACTTACGGGACCAACAACGAATTTGGTTTCGATTATCTGCGCGACAACATGGTGTTCTCGTTACAAGAGAAAAAACAACGCGGCTTAAGCTATGCCATCATCGATGAGGTCGATTCGATCCTGATTGATGAGGCGCGTACACCATTGATCATTTCTGGTCAAAGCGAAGACTCATCTCAGTTATACCAGCTGATCAACAGTATTCCGCCAACATTACGTCCACAGAAAGAAGAAAAAGTGGCAGATGGTGGACATTTCTGGGTAGATGAAAAGCAGCGTTCAGTGGAAATGACTGAAATCGGTTATGAAACGGTTGAACAGAAACTGATTGAAATGGGGCTGTTGGCAGAAGGTGAAAGCCTGTATTCAGCAACCAACCTGAATCTGGTTCACCATGTGACTGCTGCAATCCGTGCGCACTATTTGTACCAGAAGAATGTACATTACATTATCGGTATCAATCCGCAAACGCAAAAAGAAGAAGTTATTATTGTCGACGAGAGCACGGGTCGTACCATGCCGGGTCGTCGTTGGTCAGAAGGTTTGCATCAAGCGGTTGAAGCCAAAGAAAACATGGAAATTCAGCCGGAAAACCAGACGCTGGCAACTACAACTTTCCAGAACTATTTCCGTCTGTATAAAAAGCTGTCAGGTATGACCGGTACTGCCGATACTGAAGCTTCGGAAATGAAAGAAATTTATGGTCTGGATGTGGTGATTATTCCAACCCACCGTCCAATGGTCCGTGTCGATCATAACGATTTAATCTATTTAAACCGTAATGGTAAATATACCGCGATTATTGAAGAAATTACCAAGATTCGTCAGCAGGGCGTTGCACCGATCCTGATCGGTACCGCGACGATTGAAGCCAGTGAAATTTTATCTGCCAAGTTATTACAGGCTGGTATTCATCATGAAGTCCTGAATGCGAAACAGCATGAGCGTGAAGCAGATATTATTGCGCAAGCAGGTAGTCCGAATGCGGTGACGATCGCAACTAACATGGCGGGCCGTGGTACCGATATTTTGCTGGGTGGTAACTGGAAAGCCAAGCTTGCCAAAATTGAAAATGCGACACCTGAAGATGAAGCGCGTTTACAGGCCCAATGGGAAAAAGATCACGAAGACGTGTTAAGTTCTGGCGGTCTGCATATCATTGGTTCTGAGCGTCATGAATCACGTCGTATTGACAACCAGTTGCGTGGTCGTGCAGGTCGTCAGGGTGACCCGGGTGTATCTCGTTTCTATCTGTCGCTTGAAGATGATTTGATGCGTATCTTCGCGGGTGACCGTGTAGTTGCCATGATGCGTGCCATGGGCTTGCAAGAAAGCGAAGCGATTGAGCACAAGATGGTCAGCCGTTCGATTGAAAATGCACAACGTAAAGTTGAGGCTCGTAACTTCGATATTCGTAAGAACCTGTTGAAGTACGATGACGTGAACAACGAACAACGTAAGATCATCTATTCGCAACGTGATGAAGTTCTGGCAGAAAGTACGCTACAAGACTATATCGAAGAAATGCATCACGAAGTGGTGAAAGGCCTAATTGCCAACTTTATTCCACCAGAGTCGATTCATGACCAATGGGATATTGAAGGTCTGGAAGGGGCGTTACAGTCTGACTTGGGAATCGAGTTACCGGTACAACAATGGTTAGACCAAGATCGCCGTTTAGACGAGGAAGGTCTGATTGAGCGTATTGCAGATGAAGTGATTACCCGTTATCGCCAACGTCGTGAGCAAATGGGAGATGAATCCGCAGCTATGCTGGAACGTCATTTCATGTTGAACTCACTGGATCGTCATTGGAAAGATCATTTGGCGGCGATGGATTACTTACGTCAAGGGATTCATTTACGTGGTTATGCACAAAAGAACCCTGAACAAGAATACAAGAAAGAAGCCTTCAACTTATTCGTGAATATGCTGGGTATTATCAAGTCTGATGTGGTGACTGATTTATCTCGTGTTCATGTACCGACAGCCGAAGAATTGGCGGAACTTGAAGCACAGCAACAACGTCAGGCTGAATCAATGCGTCTTTCATTTGAACATGATGATGTCGACGGCTTAACTGGCGAAGTCACGGTTTCTGAGGAAACAGAAGGCTTTACCGACAATGCACCATTCCCGGTACCGGAAAGCCGTAATGCGCCGTGCCCATGTGGTTCAGGCTTAAAATACAAGCAATGTCACGGTAAAATCTAAATCCTGATTTTAGATTTAACGATGCTAAAAAAGCAGAGCCTGAGTCTCTGCTTTTTTTACGATAAATAACTTGAGTCAATGAGCGCTTTGTAGTTTCATTATTGAACTTACAGATCTTGATTGAATTCGCATTAAAAGCGGGAAGACAATGAAAAAACCATTACAACTTTTAATTTTGGCAAGTGCTGCAGTGTCAGGTTTTGCATTTGCAGCTGAAGCTCCACAAACCACGACTGTTGATAAAGTATTGGCAGCAAAAGGTACTAACACGGCAGAAGCGCAAGTCAAGCGTGAAGTGACGACTGTGGTCAGCCCACGTACCGGTATTCGCTATACTTTAGGCGAAACAGGTAACCGTCCAATCGTATTGCAAACTGCAGCAATTGCACCAGCGAACTCTGCCAACATCAATCGTATTGTGGCATCAAACCCGGCATTGTCTGCAAAAAGCCAAGAGAAAGCGAAGATTGCTTTAATTGGTGAAACTGCAGTTCAGGCGGCGAATGCGGCTGCTGCACAAACTGCGGGCACGCAAACAGCTCAGGCGATTCAATAAGCAGTCGCTTCGGAATAAAAAAAGAGATGCAATCGCATCTCTTTTTTTATGGCTAAATCAATAGATTTACAGAAAACTTGGCAGCAGGATCAGGCCAATAATAATCGCAAATAACAACCACTTTGAAGCATAGTACAGTGGACGATTACGTTCTTTTAAACCACGACCGTAATGATGTACCGCATAGCCATATTTGAAAATACGGTTGATGAAACCGGTCTTGTCTTGGTCATCATTGGGTGAGCTTGCAGCTGACATGACATTACGGCCAAACCAGTGGTTGAACTTTTGTGCCCAGCCCCATTTCATTGGTCGTTCAATATCACAGAACAGAATAATGCGCGTTTCATCGGTCTTATTCTCAGCCCAGTGCACGAAGGTTTCGTCAAATACAGTGGCTTCACCATCTCTCCAGCTATAGCGCTCCTGATCGACCTCAATAAAACAGTCATCGCTATTCGGAGTCACCAAGCCAAGATGGTAGCGTACCGAACCTGCATAAGGATCACGGTGTTTACCCAAGTAACTTCCGGAAGGAAGCTCGGTGAACATCGCCGCTTTCACTGAGGGAATGCTTTCCAGTAGTGCTACGGTTTTGGGACAGAGTTGTTGTGCTGACGGATGACTATCTTGGTACCATTTCAGATAAAAGCGTTTCCAACCACGTTTAAAGAAGGTGTTAAAGCCCGCATCATTATTCTTTTCAGAGGCTTTAATCTGGTTCTGTAGCTGAATGGCTTCCTCGCGAATCACCTGCCAGTTATCTTGCAGTGGTTTGAGTTCAGGGAACTGCGCCACATCAAAGAAAGGTTGGTTCGGTAATTTGGAAAAGCCCGTCATAAACATGTTGATCGGCGCTAAAAATGTCGAATGGTCAAATAATTGTCGAGATGCTTTTAAGCGCTCTTTACCACGTAAATAGGTATATAAGAAGCTGATTAAAAATACGGCAACGATAATCACTGCGTACATAACACAATCGTCTAAGAAAAAAATAAAGGCGGTTATTTTAGCACAAAAAATATTTGGAAGAATGCAGTTGCAAAAGCAACTTTATAAGATAAAACAGCATAAATTGAATGGTATTTCAGATGATCTGGATCGGTTATTTACAGATCATCTGAAATTCAGTGCTTAAATCTGATTATTTACATCATCATGTTTGGTTTCACGAATCAGTAAAAAGGCGATTAAAGACAGGATTGACGCGCAACTGAGATACAGACCTACGGCACCCAGACCATAACTTTCAGCCAGTTTGGTCGCAATATAAGGTGCAAAAGAGGCACCGAAAATACCTGCCAGATTAAAGGTTAATGCAGAGCCAGTATAACGGACCGAGATGGGAAAAATCTCTGACAGTACGGTACCAATTGGTCCATAGGTTAAACCCATAATCGCAAGACCGATACACAGGAACAAGAACACCAGTAGTGGATTACCTGAGCCTAATAACGGTGCAAAGCAAAGTCCGAACAAGGCAGAAAGTACACAGACTGCAATCGAAGTGTTTTTACGGCCAAATTTCTCTGCAAAAATCGCAGAGAGGGGAATAAAGGCAGCAAAACATAAGGTTGCGAACAGTTGTAACACCAGAAACTCACCGCGCGCATACCCAAGTTTGGTGGTGCCCCAGTTCAAGGCAAAAACCGTGGTGAGATAAAACACCACAAAGGTACAGATGGCTGCGATGGTACCCAGGATTAACATGGGCAAATGTTTAGTCATAACTTCCTTGAAAGGAACATTGACTTCTTTTTGCTTATTCAAGACTTTCTGGAAGGCCGGTGTTTCATGTAACTTTAAACGGATGTACAAGCCAACCAAGACCAAGATTGCACTGGCAATAAATGGAATACGCCAGCCCCAAGTCATGAATGCCTGTTCTGTCATAAAGGCATTCAGCAGTAAAAATGAGCCTGTGGCAAGGATAAAGCCGATCGGTGCACCGAGTTGCGGAAACATGCCATACCAAGCGCGTTTGCCTTCTGGTGCATTCTCCGTAGCGAGCAATACGGCACCGCTCCATTCACCACCCAGACCTAAACCTTGTCCTAGACGGCATAAGGCGAGCAGGAGCGGGGCTGCAATACCAATCTGCGCATAAGTCGGTAACAGACCGATACACACTGTTGAAATACCCATGGTCAGCAAGGCAGCCACCAAGGTGGCTTTACGTCCGATCCGGTCACCGAGATGCCCAAACAGTGCCGCACCGATCGGGCGTGCAATAAAGGCGATGGCAAAGGTTGCCAGTGATTTGAGAACGGCAGCACCATCGCTACTTTCTGGGAAAAATAAATGTGGAAAAATGAGTACAGCGGCTGTGGCGTAGATATAAAAGTCAAAAAACTCAATCGTGGTACCGACAAGGCTGGCAAATAATACCCGTACTTTTGAATTGCTGGCCACTTCCGGGGTGGCAGTCGTAGTGCTTGACGACATACAAGACCTTCATGTTATTCGTTCAAGAAACAGAAGACTGTCTTGAAAAATTCCTTTTGAATGTGCAGTTTTACTTAGAAAAACTGAATGCTATATAAGGACTTATAATACATAACAGTAGATTGCTAAAAAGTGTAATCCTGCCCCTAATAGCACAAAAACATGCCAAATTGCGTGGGTATATCTTACCTTTTTTAACGCATAAAACAATGTACCGATGGTATAAGCCAATCCGCCTGCAATTAAGAGTTGTATCGCATCTTTGCTCAGATAACGCTGCATATCATCCATCACCAGAATGGCGAGCCAGCCCATCAACAGATAGGCTGCCAGAGAAATCTTCTGGAAGCGGTGAATAAAGACCAGCTTAAACAGGGTGCCGATCAGCGCTATGATCCATAAGGCAATCAGCAGGTAGTGAGCTTTGGCGGTGGGAATCGCAATACTCAGAAACGGGGTATAGGTACCTGCAATCAGATAATAAATTGCAGTATGATCCAGCTTTTTATACCAGTAGCGTTTACGTTCATCCACTGCAAAGTGATAAAGCATGGAACTGCTGAGTAGCAGTACCAGACTAAAGCCATAGACCCATAAACTCATCCACTGGCCCAAGGGCAGAGCATGGCCCTTAACGATTAGAAAAATGGAAGCAATCAAAGCAAGGACAGCGCCAAGTCCATGACTATAGGCATTGATCAGTTCTTCTTTGGGGTCATAGTCCAGCAATGTTTTTGAGTTCATCAAGCGATCAGGTGCATAAAAATACAACTGTATCGTAATGCAATTTCCCTTTTAAAGTAAGACGCTTTAAAATTTAGTTTCTATTTGTCAGGTTTTCATTATGTTTGCGCCGAATTTTTCTTTTGAACAAGAACAGAAGTTTTTCTTGGATATCCAGCAATCTATTGAAAATAAAAGCTTTGATCGGCTAATTCTGAGTCAGTACAAAGGGGAGCTGGCACATTTAGAGAAAATCACTTTCCGTAGGATTGAACTGCAAGGGCAGGCAACTTTGTCGTGTTTGTATCACCATACGACACAAGACATCACCAAAAACTATTCGATGAGTGAAGGTCTGGAAAAAATTGCAGAACTGTTGGCTCAATCTAAACAGGCAAATTTATTTACCTTGAATCAAGATATTCAGCTCAAGAAAAATAAAAAGAAAGCCATGTTGACCCGACAGAAAAAACAGGCAGCAACGGACAAGCTTGAACAACAGCAGCATAATCGTGAAAAGCAGCGTTATGTGCAACAGCAAAGCCTGTTCTTAAAACATCTTGGCATTACCGATGAAAAAGGGCAAATCGTACCTAGCATGGCGCGGAAATGGAAACAGATTAATAAATTTATTGAGATCTTTTCGAATGCCTATGAACAGATCGATGCTGCACAGCAGGAATTAAATATTGTCGATTTTGGTTCAGGTAAAGGCTATTTAACGTTTGCCCTATATGATTATTTACAAGCACAGCAAAAGACGCCTTTAATCACTGGGGTGGAGCTGCGTTCCAATCTGGTGGAGTTCTGCCAGCATGTGGCTGATCAGGTCGGTTTTAATCATCTGGACTTTTTTGAAGGTGATGTTCGGAGCTATCAACCAGAAAAACTGGATGTGATGATTGCATTACATGCCTGTGATATTGCAACGGATTTTGCCATTCATACCGGGATTCGTCTCAATGCATCCATGATCATGTGCGCGCCGTGCTGTCATAAAGAGCTACGACCACAATTACAAAGTCCTGAGGTGTTACAGCCGATGCTTCAGTTTGGCATTCATGCCGGACAGCAGGCAGAAATGTTGACAGACACCTTACGTGCCTTGTTGCTGAAAGCCTATGGCTATGAAACCAAGGTATTTGAATTTGTATCTTTGGAACATACCAGCAAAAATAAAATGATTCTGGCGACCAAGCGCAAGGATATTCAACAACCTGACGCTAAAATTATGCAGCAGATTCAAGCTTTAAAAGCGATGTATGGAATTGAGAAGCAAAGTCTGGAACTGTTATTGCAAGATCAGATGCCAGTCGAGAATATTGGCTGCAAGTGTTAATTCAAACAGAGAAAACGATGTATCAAGTCAAACAGGGCATTTGGGATCAATTACAGCACGATGCGAAATTGATCCGGACACTGGTTTTTATTCAGGAGCAAGGCATTGCGGAAGCAGATGAGTGGGATGAGCAAGACGCGATCTCACAACACTTCGTCCTCTATGATCAGGATCAGCCGATTGCGACAGCACGATTATTACAAAATAATAGTGTGGGGCGAGTTGCAGTACTGAAGGCTTATCGGGGGCAAGGACTTGGTCAAATGATCATGCAAGAGATTCTGGCTTATGCACGACAGCAGCAGCGTGAATTTCTGCATTTATCCTCACAAGTGCATGCAATTTCATTTTATGAGCAGCTTGGATTTGTAGTGCAAGGCGAGGCATATGATGAATGTGGTATTCCTCATATTGAAATGATCATGCCAATCACAGCAAAGGTCTAAGCTGTAACTGGCATTCATTGATCTGACTACTGCTTAGATTGCTCCGCCACTTCGGAACTGGCCGGAGCAGCTTCCAGAGCATGTGCTTTCTGTTGCTGTGCCTTGCGTTGCGCGCCAGGCATATAATCAGGTTCTTGGCTCATCGCTAAATAGAAAAAACTTAAAAAAATGGTACTGAGTACCCCAACAATGATGACAAATTTCCATCCCAATACGGTTTCATTTGAATCTTTTTGTGGGGATGGCTGCTTATTCATAATCAATTCCCAAATAAGTAAAAAAATAAAAGCAGATTTTGCGCCTTTTTCGCTGCTGTTGCCAAGTCTAAAATAGCAATGTGAATTCTATTGAGTTAACGGGACAGTCTAAAAGGAAAATATTCGGGAGAGCTGGGGCAGGATCAGCATGACCACGCTGATCCTGTCTTAGTATGAGATTTAAAGTTTGTTCCAGTCTTCGATGGCCTGTAAGCCAACATCTAAACCTACATCATAGCTATAGCGGATTTTGGCCTTATTCTTGGTTAGTCGGCCTGCCATGTTTTTCAGATCAGGTGGGCAGACTTCCAGAATTTTTTGTCCTGATGGGGTGCGCACAAACTGAACTGAATCATTATAACGTTGTGTTCTGGACAATAGACTTTGTGCAAAGCCGTGATTTTGCTTGAACAGATATTTTGCAAGGAACTGATCGCCTTTGCTGCCCGCTTTATAATAATTCTGGGGACGGGTTCGTACGACCATCAATTTGGAAACATCATGCTGTTGTGCTGCCCAAAGTACCGGCAAGGCGTCTGCTACACCGCCATCGAAATAAGGCTCTCCAAACACCTCAACGGCTTGGCGTGTCAGTACCGGAATGGAGCTAGAGGCTCTTAGGCCATCCAGAATATTGTCTTTTGAAGCTTTAATATAGGTGGCTTCGCCGGTAATGGCGTGGGTGAGGACCATATAGAATTCAGGATGGTTGGCAAATAAATGTGCCTGATTCAGTGGATGTTCGCTTTCCACGACATCCCACATCCATTTTAAATCGAGCAGGTCGCCGCCTTTGAAAAAACGGCCATAATGAATAAATTCTTTTCGAAGCGAATGATCTAAGTAGATCTGTAGGGTACGGCCTTGTTGTGCAGCCAGATAGTTAGCGACATTGGTTGAACCAGAAGAAACACCAACACAGAGATCGAAGGGATTAAACTGTTGCTGTAAAAATGCATCTAGGACACCGCTGGTGAATGCACCGCGCATTCCACCACCTTCAACAACCAGTGCCTGACGATTTTGTTGAAGCATTGAATATCTCGAATAATATGATAAATCCATGTTTTACACGGATTTATCATATTCCACAATAACACTTTAGTGATTGTGCTGGTGGTTTTCCATGCTAGTTTCAGACATCATGGATGATTGTGACATTTCAGACTGAGGCGCCACTTTATTTTTGTTCATCGGCATATAATCTGGCTCGTTATTCATGGCTAAATAGAAAACCACCATAAAAATAAAGCTTAGAATACAGGTGATAATTAATGCTTTCCAACCCCACGGTGAGGTTTCTGGACAGAGTTTCTCAGACATAAGATAGTTCCAAAGGACAAAAAAATTAAAGCAAAACTGTTGGTGGTTATAGCACAAATCGTGACGTAATGCTCGAAAGTTTTGCTGGCGTGCCATTGAAAAAAGAAAAAAGCCCGTACAGACAACGAGTTCCATACGGGCTGATCTGCAACGCAGAGAGCATAAAATTATTGAATGATTTCTTTTCTCTGCGCGAGGTCTTTTAAGCGTTGCGGTGGCGCAAAACGTTCACCATATTGGTCTGCCAGTTGTTGAGCACGTTGCAAGGATTGCTCAATCCCGTTTTGATTCAGGAATTGAATCGCACCACCTGTCCACGGTGCAAAACCGATTCCAAAAATTGAACCGACATTGGCATCAATGACAGACTCTAAAACACCTTCTTCATAGCAACGTAAAGTATCCAGCGCCTGTACAAACAGGAAGCGGTCAATCATGTCCTGTTCAGAAATACTGTTGTCTTTCTGCCAACGGCTGAGCCCTTCCCATAAATGCTTTTTGCCATTTTCAGGATAGTCGTAGAAACCGGCACCTGCGGCCTTACCTTTACGATTTAACTCGTGAATCATGGTATGCACCACATCATCGACAGGAGTTTTCGGTAAATCTTTACCTTCAGCCTGCAAGGCTTTGCGGGTTTCACTAGCAACATGTTCAGTCAAGCTTAAAGAGACTTCATCCTGAATCGCCAGTGGGCCAACCGGCATACCAGCTTTCAATGCTGCCATTTCAATTTTGGCTGGATGTACACCTTCTGCAAGTAAACGCATCCCTTCCTGAATAAAGGTTCCGAACACACGGCTGGTAAAGAAACCGCGGCTGTCATTGACGACGATAGGCGTCTTGGCAATTTGCTGCACAAAGTCATAGGCTTTCGCCAAGGTATCCGCAGAAGTCTCTTTGCCTTTAATAATTTCAACCAGTTGCATCTTATCTACTGGACTAAAGAAGTGTAGGCCAATGAAATTCTGAGCATCTTTACTTGCTGTCGCCAAACCTGTGATTGGCAGGGTCGAGGTATTTGATGCAAAGATGCCACCTTCAGCCAAATATTGTTCAGCTTCCTGAGTCACTTTAGCTTTTAATTCCTGATTCTCAAACACCGCTTCGATGATCAGATCACAGCCTTGCAGATCTGCTGCATCAGCGGTTGCAGTAATCAGCGCTAAAACCTGATCACGTTTTTCTGCGCTCATACGACCTTGAGAAACACGTTTATCGAGTAGTTTTTGAGAATAGGCTTTGCCTTTCTCTGCATTTTCAACCGAGACATCTTTCAGGATCACAGGGATGCCTTTGATTGCCGTCGAGTAGGCAATGCCTGCACCCATCATACCTGCACCCAAGACACCAACTTTCTTGGCTTGCCATTTTGCAACCTCTGCAGGGCGACTTGCACCTGACTTGATGGCATTGAGGCCATGCCAGAAGGTGCCGATCATATTTTTAGAAATCTGGCCGACTGTAAGTTGCGTAAAGTAACGCGACTCAATACGTAAGGCAGTATCAACATCAACCTGCGCACCTTCTACTGCTGCCGCCATGATCGCTTCAGGCGCAGGGTAGCACCCTTTGGTTTTATCACGTAGCATCGCAGGCGCAATGGCAAGTACTTGTGCTACAGCAGGGGTTTTCGGATCGCCACCCGGAATCTTGTAGCCTTTAACATCAAAAGGTTGCTGTGACTTTGGATTGGCTTTGACCCAGGCAATCGCCTTATCTAACAGCTCTTGCTCATTCTCGGCGGTGTCATGCACTAAACCGAGTGATTTTGCTTTATCGACACCAAATTGCTTGCCTTCCATTAGGAACGGAAATGCATTTTGCAGGCCAAGTAAACGTACCATACGCACGATACCACCACCGCCTGGCAGCAAACCTAAAGTGACTTCAGGCAAACCAAATTTGGTTTTTGGATCATTGATGGCAATACGGTAATGACAGCCTAGAGCAATTTCCCAACCGCCACCGAGCGCCGTACCATTTAAGGCCGCAACAACAGGTACGCCTAAAGTTTCAATCGCACGTAAGTCACCCTTGAGTTCTTCAATCATTTTGAAGAATTCAGTGGCATGTTCAGGCTGAACCTGAATCAGTTCATCCAGGTCTCCACCAGCAAAAAAGGTTTTCTTGGCAGAACGGAAAATAATGCCTTTCAGATCAGTTTCTGTTTTGAGCTTTTGACTGACTTCTTGGAGTGACTCTCGGAATTCTGCATTCATGGTGTTGGCAGATTGACCCGATGAATCAAGGGTAAGAATTACAATATTGTCAGCGTTTTTTTCGTATTTAATAGCGCTCATGTTGTGCTCCTTACACCAACTCAATAATGGTGGCGATCCCCATTCCACCACCGACACACAATGTGGCCAAACCACGTTTTTTACCTTGACGTTCTAATTCATCCAGCAAGGTGCCTAAAATCATGGCACCCGTTGCACCGAGTGGATGACCCATCGCAATTGCACCGCCATTCACATTGACTTTCTCGGCTGGAACCTTGAGCTCATTGATAAAACGCATCACTACGGCAGCAAAAGCTTCATTTACTTCAAACAGGTCAATATCATCAATCGTTAAGCCAGCTTTAGCCAAGGCTTTACGCGCAGCAGGCGCAGGACCTGTCAGCATAATGGTTGGATCGGTACCGACTAATGCCGTTGCCAGTACTTTGGCACGTGGTTTTAAGCCTTGTTCTTTCACTGCTTTTTCAGAAGCCAATAACACTACTGCAGCCCCGTCGACGATGCCTGAGGAGTTACCTGCATGATGAACATGGTTAATTTTCTGTGCTTCTGGGTACTTCTGTAAGGCAACGGCGTCAAAGCCCATTTGTCCCATCATTTCAAAGCTGGCATTCAGTTTTGCCAAACCTTCAACGGTGGTATTGCCTTTAATAAATTCATCTTTTTCCAAGATCAGTACACCTGAATGATCTTTGACAGGCACCACGGATTTATCGAAATAGCCATTGGCTTGAGCTGCAGCTGCTTTTTGTTGTGAACCGACTGCAAAAGCATCGACATCTTCACGACTATAACCATCTAAAGTGGCAATTAAATCTGCCCCAACACCTTGTGGTACAAAAGACGACTTTAAGTTGGTTTCAGGATCAAGTGCCCAAGGACCGCCATCAGAACCCATTGGAATACGAGACATCGATTCCACACCACCTGCAACGACTACATCTTCCCAACCAGAACGGACTTTTTGTGCGGCCAAGTTGACAGCTTCTAAACCAGATGCACAGAAACGGTTAATTTGTACACCAGCAACATCATCATTCCAGCCCGCTGCAATGGCTGCAGTTTTAGCAATATCACCGCCTTGGTCGGCAATCGGAGTGACGCAGCCTAAAACGATATCATCGACTTTTGAGGTATCGAGCTGATGGCGTTGTTGTAATTCATTCAGTAAGGATGTGAGTAATGTAATCGGTTTGACTTCATGCAGTGAGCCATCTTTTTTTCCTTTTCCGCGTGGCGTGCGAATGGCATCAATAATGTAGGCCTCGCTCATAGGTTTTCCTTGTATCACCTTAAAATTGTTGTTTATCGAGTGTACTTAATTTAAAGGTCAGTGCAATGATGATAAACGTTGGCAAGTTTGATGTTTTTCGCCAATTTCTCAGCTTGCAATAAAAATCATTTTTTCTTTATGATGGAAATTCAGGCAACAGCTCAAGATTTCAAATGAAATTTATCAATATTGTGGGAACATCTGCTGCTGGGAAAACGACTTTTGCCCGTCAGCTCGCGCAAAAGCTAGGTTTGTCGCATATTGAGATGGATGATCTGTTTTGGCTGGATAACTGGCAGGAAACGCCAGATCATGAGTTTTTTGCTAAATTACAAAGTCAAATTGATCAGGCACCTCGAGGATGGGTACTTGATGGTAATTATTCTCGAACACTGGATTTAAAGCTTAAATATATTGATACGATTATTTGGCTGGATTATTCATTTTCGTTAAATCTGTACCGCTCAGTTAAACGAGCAATTAGTCGAGCGCTAACACAAAAAAGATTATGGGAAAATTCCAATAATCGAGAGAGTTTCAAAACCAGTTTTTTATCTAAGGACTCTATTATTTTATGGATGATTACCCATCATGCTCAAAATCGTAAAAAGTATTTAGCCATGATCAACGATCCTCAGTATCAGCATATCCAGTTTATTCATCTGACTTCGCCAAAACAGGCCACAATATTTTTAAAGCAAATTAAGGCAAATTGATGCATATCAAAACAACAGCCCTGTGCTTGTTCAGGCATCAGGATAAATCTAAATGAAAGAATTGGTTATAGGGTGATTCGTTATATTCTGCGAAAGCCGCACCTTCAACAAAACCAAACTTCTTATAAAGTTCGATTGCGGCATCAAAGTGAACGTCTTTTCCTGTTTCTAAGCTCACTCTTTGATAGTGACGTTGCCGAGCGAGTTTTAATAAAAATTCAAGTAGTTGTGCTGCGACACCTTGACGCAAATGATCGGGATGCGTCCGCATAGACTTGATTTCTGCATGATTGGTTGTCAGCTCTTGGATTGCGCCACAGCCCAGTAATTGATCATCATTCCATAAAGTATAAAAACTAATTGAATCTTTTTGCAGGCTACTCAGGTCTAATGCAAAACTATGTTCAAGTGGGGTGTTTTGATGCAGGCCATGCAAATGGATATGAATGAGATTTTGGACTTGTGGGTGAGAGAAGTCAGCTTTTTTTATGATCATTCTTGTTCAAGCTTATCGTAAAATTAAGCTTATTTTTTACCATAGTTTTAAACGAGCGTTCAACAATCTCTAGTTGAACACTCGAATGAAAAATTAGTTGTGATGGCCGTGCAATTGACGATATAAACCAGGGGTGACACCTGTCCATTTCTTAAAGGCACGGTGGAAGGTACTGGTTTCACTAAAGCCCACTTGTTGCGCTACATCTTCCAGTGTCAGATTTGGCGTCAACAATAAATGAATCGCTGCATCACGACGCAAGGCATCTTTAACCCCTTGGTAGCTCTTACCTTCGGCAGCCAAACGGCGACGCAACGTTTGCGGCGACAAGTACAACATGGCAGCAACATCATTGAGCGTTGGCATTTCTTCGCCAATCTGGCTCTTTAATACATCACGAATACGAGAAGTAAGTGAGTTGGTGTTTTTGAATTTTACTAACAGTTGTGCAGGTGCAGCTTTCAGGAATTCTTCTAAAGTCTTTTCATCCTGACGGATCGGGAGATCAAGATAATCCGCAGCAAAAGTAATTTCGGTACGTGGCGCATCAAACTGCATGACCGGAGCGAAGAACAATGCATCATATTCATCGGCATGGTTAGGACGTTCATAACCAAAATGAACACGTTCTAAAGGGAGACGACGTTCGATTAACCATGACGCAAGACCATGCCAGATCATCAGCATGCTTTCAGTAATGAAGTGATCCGGATCTAACGCTTTAGGAATGTGCGGAACCAAACGGGCTTCGTGCTTGTCACGTTCCAGGCTGACCGCCCACTCATCGCCAAACAACTTGTAAAATTGAGATGAAAGTTCCAGTGCCTGTCCGAGTGTCTTGGAATGAATAATCAATTGACACATGATGGCAAAAGTACCTAGACGGCGGGGTTGTACATCAAAACCAACATGTTCGTCTTGAGTAACCATCCATAACATCTTGATAAAACGGGTGTACTGCTCTGGAGAGATTCGAGCTTTCGGCTGGCGCAGTAATTCTGCTTCTATACCGACATGTGAAAGTAACGTTTCAACGTCCATGCCTAGGCGTTTAACACCTGTTAAAGCCGCATTCACGAAGTGGATGCTGATCGTATCACGGCTCATATTGAATCCTTCAGTTTCTTTACTATTCACGATAATTGACCTAAATAACCGTCTAAAATAAAAAGGGCTTGTTAGTTGATCAGATATAGCTGCGACAATAGACATTTTTTAGATGGTACAAGGCATGGCTTGTGAAGTTTAGTACTTCTAAATGAGCATGACATAACGCAGTAGCATCAAAAAATGCCTTTGTCCCGTAGGGTTGTGGCAAAAATTTCCTCATCCATCGTTATGAAACTCGGAAATGAATTATCATTCCTGTCGTTTCATGTCTCGTCTGATAAAATTTTTGCTAACAACGCAACATATATATGATCAATTAACAAGCCCTATGGCAATTGACAAGAAAAATAATTGCGCCTTGTATACATGTTAAATTGCCGAAACTATCAAGGTAAATGGCTGAACATGACATTGTTTTTGTGTTTATCCACACCTAGTATAAAAGAAAATTTGAACAAATTGAGTAAAAATTATCATGCCATCTGCTCTAAAGGGATTGAAAGTCCTCGATTTTTCTACTTTATTACCAGGACCATTTGCCAGTATGTACCTTGCCGACATGGGTGCAGAAGTTATCCATATTGAATCTCCAACACGTCCCGATCTGGTAAGGATTATGCCACCCTATGCGAATGGTCAGGCCACTGCACATAGTTATCTCAATCGAAACAAGCAGTCAATCGCACTCGACCTAAAAGATGCCACCAATATTGAACTGATCAAAACTAAAATTTCAGAGTTCGATATTGTGCTGGAGCAGTTCCGTCCCGATGTGATGCGTCGTTTAGGTCTGGACTATGAGACCCTGGCTGAGATTAATCCAAGATTGATCTATTGCTCAATTACCGGCTATGGTCAGACAGGGGCCTATAAAGACCGGGCCGGGCATGACATTAACTATTTAGCCCTGGCTGGCGTTTCTGGACATAGTGGTCGTCAGGATAGTGGGCCACCGCCTTTAGGAATTCAGATTGCCGATGTCGCAGGCGGTTCTTTGCATGCCGTGATTGGTATTCTTGCCGCCGTAGTTGAGCGTCAACGCAGTGGGTTGGGGCAGTATATCGATATTTCCATGACCGATTGTGTCGCGAGTCTGAATAGTATGGCTGCATCCGCCAGTCTGGCCGGGCAGACTGCACAGGCGCCTGAAGCTGGCATGCTCAATGGTGCGAGTTTTTACGACTATTATGAAACCAAAGAGGGGCGTTATTTCTCGGTTGGAAGTTTAGAGCCTCAGTTTATGGCGGGCTTGGCAGCTGCTTTAGACTTACCCGTACTGTTAGCCAAAGGTGCATCTTTTGATCCTGAAGACCGTCAAGCTGTAAAACAAGCGCTACGGGACAAGTTTAAAACCCAGAATTTCTCAGAATGGCAACATCTGTTCCAGAGTCTGGATATTTGTGTGGAACCGGTACTCAGTCTGGATGAAGCATTGGCCTCGCCAATGGCCCAACAACGAGGCTGGGTGGTGGATGTGCCTTTATCTGGAAATAGTTCACAAACTGAGCCACAGTTGGCCTGTCCTATCAAGTTTTCCCGTTCTCAAATGAAGTATGCCTTTATCGGGCAGGGGCTGGGTGAGGGCAAGTGGTAGAAAATATGTGCGACTAATCACTGATTGTTAAAATATTGTACAGATTGTTAACATTTTGAATAAGTTGTAATTTAAAAATAAGAGTAACCTTTTATACACAATAACATAAAAGGTTACGTAAACATGACAATCTCGAAGTCTTTGATTGTTTCTTGTTTATCCGTTCTATCATTGAGTCTTTTTGCACATCAAACTCAAGCCGCTTCTGCTGCCTTTGACCCAAATGGTCAATGGCTGTTTGGTGATTGGAACGGTCAACGCACGGCGTTGCAAGAACAGGGTTACAAATTTTCTGCTGATTACACGGGTGAATTTGCAGGGGTTTTAGATTCTAAACAGCACTCAAGCCATGGCAGTGAATTCACTGGACAACTGGCTTTGGGTACCAACTTCGACCTGAATAAAATTTTAGGTTGGCAAGATACTGAGGCACAGATCACAGTCACTTACCGTGATGGTCAGTCTTTGTCACAAACTGCAGAGGGTTTACAAGGCCACCAGAGTTCTGTACAGGAGGTCTGGGGGCGTGGTCAAACTTGGCGTCTGACGGATCTCTGGATCAAAAAGAAATTTTTAGATCAGGCCTTGGATATTAAAGTCGGTCGTTTTGGTGAAGGTGAAGATTTCAACAGCTTTGCCTGTGACTTCCAGAACCTGGCTTTATGTGGTTCGCAGGTCGGTAACTGGGTCGGCGATCAGTGGTACAACTGGCCAGTTAGCCAGTGGGCATTACGTGTCAAATACAACTTGCAGCCTGACCTGTATGCACAAATCGGGGCGTACGAATACAACCCTGAAAACTTGCAGCGTGGTAAAGGTTTCAATTTAAGTACGGATGGTTCACGTGGTGCGATTATCCCGGCTGAAGTGGTGTGGACCCCTAAATTCGGTGCATTGTCTTTACCTGGGGAATACCGTTTTGGCTACTACTACAGTACGGCTGATGCCGCAGAAATTGAAAATCCTGCCAAAACTGGACACAAACAAGGTGGCTGGTTCACCGTAAAACAACAGTTAACCCGTCATGATGGTCAGTCGGATCGTGGTTTAACTGGTTTCGTCAATGTCACGGTACATGATTCCAAAACCAATGCAGTTAAAGACATGCAAAATGTCGGTCTGATCTATAAAGGTTTAATGGACCAGCGTCCGCAAGACGAACTGGCTTTGGGCGTCGCACGTATCCATGCCAATGATGAAAATAACAGTTTGCTGGATGAAGAGTACAACACCGAGTTGTATTACGGCATTCATGCCACCAACTGGCTCACCATCCGTCCAAATATTCAATATGTACACCATGTGGGCGCGTTGAAAGATGGCGATAAAACCTGGGTGGGCGGCATCAAGTTCCAAACCATTTTCTAATTTCGGTACTCGAGCAATTTTGCAGATGGCGTTCATAAAACGGACTGTATCTGCAAAATACTTGTTGTGATTTGAACTCGACCATCCAGTCGATCATGTCTGCGCTGGATGGATCTACAAATACAAAAGATGCAAGGTGATCTTATGAATCAATCTGCTTCAAAATCTGGGCTTAGAACCTTGACGGTGATCATTATCGCCCTCATTGCGTTGTTCTTGCTCATCGGCGGTATCTGGCTTGCTGCAATCGGCGGGTCTTTTTATTATGTAGTTGCAGGTGTGCTGTTGCTGATTGTGGCAGTACAACTTTATAAACGCGCTTCAGGCCCGTTATGGGTTTATGCTGCCCTCATGCTAGGAAGTGTGATCTGGGGTATCTGGGAAGTGGGTACAGACTTCTGGGCACTGGCACCACGTCTTGATATTCTGGGTATTCTCGGTCTCTGGTTACTCATTCCTGCAGTGACACGTGGTATTGATAATCTGGCATCAAGCAAGGTGGCATTATCATCAACCTTAGCAATTGCGATTGTGGTGATGGTGTACTCGATCTTCAATGATCCTCAGGAAATCAATGGCGTCATCCAGACACCACAACCTGCGCAAGCGAAAGCGGTTGACGGGATTGCACCAGAAGACTGGCCTGCATATGGTCGTAGTCAGGGGGGCGAGCGCTATTCTCCATTGACCCAGATCAATGATAAAAACGTCAAAGACCTGAAGGTAGCGTGGACCTTACGTACCGGTGATTTCAGAACTGAAAATGACTCAGGTGAAACCACCAATCAGGTCACGCCAATCAAGATTGGCAATAACATGTTTATCTGTACGCCACATCAACATTTAATCTCGATTGACCCAGCAACAGGTAAGGAAAAATGGCGTTTTGATCCTAAACTCAAAACCGATAAAACCTTCCAGCATTTAACCTGTCGTGGTGTGATGTACTACGATGCTGCCAATACCACTGAATTTGCGACCAGTTTACAAGCGAAGAAGTCGGCCTCTACCGAGTGTCCACGTAAAGTCTTTGTTCCGGTTAACGATGGTCGTTTAGTCGCAGTAAATGCAGATACTGGTAAGGCATGTTCTGACTTCGGTCAAAATGGCGAAGTGAACTTGCAAGAGTTCATGCCATATGCATATCCAGGTGGTTATAATCCGACATCGCCAGGTGTAGTGTCTGGTACCACTGTAGTGATTGCAGGTTCAGTAACGGATAACTATTCGAGCAAAGAACCTTCTGGTGTGATTCGTGGTTATGACGTCAATACCGGTAAGCTATTATGGGTATTTGATACGGGTGCTGCTGATCCAAATGCAATGCCTGGTCAAGACACGACTTTTGTGCATAACTCACCAAATGCGTGGGCACCGTTGGCTTACGATCCTAAACTGGATATTGTTTATGTACCGACAGGTGTAGGTACGCCAGATATCTGGGGCGGTGACCGTACCGAACTGAAAGAGCGTTATGCCAACTCAATGCTGGCGATCAATGCCACCACAGGTAAACTGGTATGGCATTTCCAGACCACACATCATGACTTGTGGGATATGGATGTTCCATCACAACCTTCATTGGCCGATATTCAGGATAAATCGGGGCAAACTGTGCCAGCGATTTATGTCTTGACCAAAACAGGCAATGCCTTTGTTTTAGATCGCCGTAATGGTCATCCAATCGTACCGATCACTGAAAAACCGGTACCACAAACCGTGAAGTGGGGACCACAGACCAAAGGTGAGTTCTATTCAAAAACCCAACCTTTCTCTGACCTTAACTTAGCACCGAAAGACAAGTTAACCGATAAAGACATGTGGGGTGCCACCATGTTTGATCAGTTAATGTGTCGTGTGAAATTTAAACGTCTCAATTATGACGGTATCTATACGCCACCTTCAGAAAATGGCACTTTAGTATTCCCGGGTAATCTCGGTGTATTCGAGTGGGGCGGTATGTCTGTGAATGCAGACCGTCAGGTCGCCGTCATGAATCCGATTGGCTTGCCATTTGTCAGCCGTTTGGTTCCTGCGGATCCAAACCGTCCTCAAACCGCGAAAGGAGCGGGTACGGAACAAGGCATGCAACCGATGTATGGTACGCCATATGGGGTTGAAATCAGTCCGTTCTTGTCACCATTCGGTTTACCGTGTAAACAACCGGGCTGGGGCTATGTGGCGGGTGTGGATTTGAAAACCCATGATGTTGTCTGGAAAAAACGTATCGGTACTATCCGTGACAGCTTGCCAAATCTATTCCAGTTGCCAGCAGTGAAAATTGGTGTGCCGGGTCTAGGTGGTTCAATCTCGACTGCCGGTAACGTGATGTTTGTGGGTGCAACCCAAGATAACTACATCCGTGCCTTCAATGTTTCAAATGGTGACAAGTTATGGGAAGCTCGTTTACCAGCAGGTGGACAGGCAACACCAATGACTTATGAAGCCAATGGTAAACAGTATGTGGTGATTATGGCCGGTGGACATGGTTCATTTGGTACCAAAATGGGTGATTATTTAGTTGCTTATGCTTTGCCAGATAAGAACTAATTTCATTTAGAAATCATCTTAAAAAGCCCGGATTCGTCTGGGCTTTTTCTTTTTATGGCAATTAGATAGGCTTATCAATAAAACCGTTATTAAATATGCAAAAAAAGCATTTTGTTGATGAATGAAAGCTCGCTATGCTAGTCGCCTTTATAATGAATGACTAGCCATACGCCATGTATTTATATACGGATTTCGATCAACAACTGATTAACCAACGTGTTGCTCAGTTTCGTGATCAGACAGAACGCTATTTAGCAGGAAAATTAACAGAAGACGAATATCGTCCACTACGTTTGCAAAATGGTTTATACGTGCAACGTTATGCGCCAATGCTCCGTATCGCTGTGCCGTATGGCTTGATGAATACCAAACAACTCAGAAAAATTGCTGAAATTGCGACGGAATATGACCGTGGTTATGCCCACGTTTCAACCCGTCAAAATATTCAGTTGAACTGGCCTGCATTAGAAAATGTGCCTGATATTCTTGCTGAACTGGCAACAGTGCAAATGCATGCGGTACAAACTTCAGGTAACTGTATCCGTAATACCACCACAGATCAGTTTGCGGGTGTCGTAGCGGGCGAGATTGCCGATCCACGTCCGACCTGTGAGTTGATTCGCCAGTGGAGTACTTTCCATCCTGAATTTGCCTTCTTGCCACGTAAGTTCAAGATTGCAGTGTCTGCCTTGCAAGAGAAAGACCGTGCTGCAACAGCATTCCATGATATTGGTGTTTATCTGGTGCGTAATGAGGCGGGTGAAATGGGCTATAAGATCATGGCTGGTGGTGGTTTGGGCCGTACCCCGATCATTGGTAGCGTGATTCGTGAATTCTTGCCGCGCGAAGATCTGATTGCCTATCTTGAAGCGACCTTACGTGTTTATAACTTGCATGGCCGTCGTGACAACAAATATAAAGCACGTATCAAGATTCTGGTAAAAGCATTAACACCAGAAGTATTTGCGCAAAAAGTTGAAGCTGAATTTGAACACACCCGTGAAGCGTTAAAGATTCAACCTGAAATCTTGAAAAAAATGGATGAAGAATTTACGCCATTTGATTATCAGGATCTGGAAGATCAAGACTTCACAGCATTGTTTGCCGAGCATCCGAAATTCAAACAATGGTTCAACGTCAATACCAATGCACATAAAGTGAAAGGCTATCGTATTGTTACGATTTCCTTGAAACGTGCAGGGGTTGCGCCTGGTGATGTCACTTCTGAAGAAATGAACTTAATCGCAGACTTGGCGGATAAGTACACCTTTGGTGAGTTCCGTACCACACACGAACAAAATATTTCATTAGTGGATGTACCACAGAAAGATTTATTTGAATTGTGGCAAACCCTTGAACATCACAACATGGCGCGTGCGCATATCGGCTTTATTACCGATATCATCTGCTGCCCGGGTGGGGATTTCTGTTCATTGGCCAATGCCAAATCAATTCCAATTTCAGAAGCAATTAGCCGTCGTTTTGAAGATTTAGATACGATTTACAATCTTGGCGAGCTTGACCTGAATATCTCGGGCTGTATGAATGCTTGTGGTCATCACCATGTCGGCAATATCGGTATTCTCGGTGTTGATAAAAAAGGTGCTGAGTTCTATCAAATCACTTTAGGTGGTCATGCAGATCATGATGCCTCTTTAGGCGATATCTTGGGACCGTCTTTTGCTGCAGATGCGGTACCTGATGTGATTGAGGAAATCCTGAATACTTACCTCGATTTGCGTAATGAAGGTGAGCGTTTTATTGATACCTATCGCCGTGTTGGCATTCAACCATTCAAGGAGCGTGCTTATGCTTAATACATCGCTACAAGTGCTGTCTAAAGATGGCACGATTGCAGACAATACCTATCAGGTCATTGCAGAAGATGGTACGCTTCCTCAAGGTGATGTGGTATTAACTACGGCACAACTTGATCAATTGGCACAGGTACAGGGCAAAAAAGCGTTGTACATTACCGTGAATGATTCTCCTGAAACTCATCAATTTCCGTTAAATGAATTTGATGCGATCTTTATTGAGTTTGCCGGTTTTAATGATGGCCGTGGTTATTCATTTGCGGCCTTATTGCGCCGTCAGGGTTACCAAGGTGAGTTACGTGCGGTCGGTGATATCTTCAAGGATGTTTTAAATTATTTAAAACGTTCTGGCTTTGACACCTTTGTGGTGAAAGAAGGTAAGGACATTCATGAAGCCGCTGCGGGTCTTCAGGATTTTACCAACCCTTATCAGGCTTCAACTGCTGTACCACAAGCTAGTTATCAGACCGGGGCTTAAGCCTTCTGCAATGAAAAAGCTGAACTCTGGTTCAGCTTTTTTTTATTTTCTCAAGCTTATTCATCCAGCTGACAATTGATCATCCATTTAATTCCAAACTGATCGGTAAAAGCACCGTAGAGTGCACCCCAGAAGGTTTTTTCCAAGGGCATTTCAATCTGGCCATTGACCGATAAAGCATCGAAAAGTCTTTGCGCATCCTCAAGTTCATCAGGGTCCAGATTAATTGAAATATAGTGATTGTTGCCTTGGGTAAACACACTATGCGGGGCACAGAATTGGTCGTTAACATCTGAGGCCATCAATACCGTAAATTCATTGATCGGTAAGGAAACATGCAGGATCAGGTTCTTATCGGCTTCGGAAAGAGAGACTCCTTCTGTGGGGGGCATATCACCATAGCGGCTGAGCATGGCAAACTCACCGCCAAATACCGATTTATAAAAATTAAACGCCTGTTCGGTTTGTCCTTTGAAATTTAAATAATGATTCAGTTGCATGGGGGACGTCCTGTTGTTTTTTTATACACAGCATAACTTAGCGGGAATTTAACAATGGGTGCATTATTTTTTGTAATTCTCAAAACAAAAAATCCTGCACTGGGCAGGATTTTTCAGCTAAACGATCGATCCTTAGATCAATTCAATCGCAACTGCAGTTGCTTCACCACCCCCGATACACAGTGCTGCAACGCCTTTTTTGCCGCCTGTGCGTTTAAGGGCATGAATCAAGGTCAGGATAATACGAGAACCTGTAGAACCAACAGGGTGACCTAATGCACAGGCACCACCATTGATATTCACTTTCTCTGCATCCAGTTTGAAATCATCAATTGGGCACATGGTCACCATCGCAAATGCTTCATTGATTTCCCAAAGGTCAACCTCTTGTGCATCCCAGCCCGCTTTCTTCAATACTTTTTCGATTGCACCGACAGGAGCAATGGTAAATTCAGAAGGGTGCTGTGAGTTAGACGCTGTGGCAATAATTTTTGCTAAAGGTTGTAAACCGCGTTGTGCCGCAACTTCGCTTGAAGTGAGGACCAGTGCAGAGGCACCATCAGAAATCGAGCTTGCATTGGCTGCGGTAATGGTACCGTCTTTTGCAAAAGCAGGTTTAAGTGAAGGGATTTTATCAATTTTTGCACTTAAGGGTTGTTCATCCTGATCAACAACCACATCACCTTTACGGGTAGAAACCGTTACAGGGACGATCTCGTCTTTAAAGTAGCCTTCAGTAATCGCTTTCTGTGCACGATGTAAAGAACGGATCGCGAAATCGTCCATTTGTTCACGAGTATAGTGACGTTGATTTGCCATGTCCTGAGCAAATGAACCCATTAAACGACCTGTTTCTGCATCTTCAAGACCATCAAGGAACATATGATCCTTGATTTCACCATGACCCATACGGTAGCCACCGCGTGCTTTAGGTAATACATAAGGTGCATTGGTCATTGATTCCATGCCACCCGCAACCACGATCTCGGCACTACCGGCCTTGATCATGTCTGCTGCCTGCATCACTGCTTTCATACCAGAGCCACAAAGCTTGTTGATGGTGACTGCACCAGTAGAGTCTGGTAAACCGGCTTTACGCATAGCCTGACGAGCTGGACCTTGTTTGAGGCCAGCAGGTAATACACAACCCATGATGACTTCTTCTACATCAGTTGGTTGTAGGCCAGAACGAGCAATAGCTTCTTTAATCGTTACAGCACCTAACTCAGGCGCTGTTACACCTGATAATGCACCTTGGAAGCCGCCCATTGCAGTACGAGCGCCATTAACAATTACGATGTCAGTCATTATGTGTCTCCACACTTATAATTTATAAAAAATGTTCCAAACTTAAGCAGTATATTAAAAAAACAACCGGAATAAAGTGTTTTACTTTTTTTAAGCTAGACTGAGGAGTTTTTAACAGCTGGATATTTTCTCAAAGCGGATATTGCCCATGCGGCTTAAGCGTATTTTAGTATGGTAGTCAGGCGAAGTTGAACAGTAAGTAAAACTGCCATTTGCAGCAAAGGGCAGTCCATTTTCACCCTGAAAAATGATTGCATTGGGAGTAGAGCCAAAAGCACTGTAATGCAGATGACCATATTTAAGCTTTAGGACAACCCCAAAGAGCAAGGCTTCGTTCTGATCTCGTTCCCTATTGCGGTTGCTATCTATAAATCCGATAAAGCCCTGATTCCAGTCTCTGCCACACTCACTTAAATCATTGCTTGGGCAGAGCATCACGTTTTTATGATAAAGCTGTGCATCGGTTTTTGCTTTTTGTATATGAATTGTGAGGTTTCTTTTTAAGGAGTTGGCTTCACTTGAAACCATTAAGTCGCGAAAATGTGGTAGGGCCATAAAGGTAAGAATTGCCAGAATACTGATCACGGTAAGCAATTCACTTAATGTAAGTCCATGTGGTCTAAACATGTTTTTCCTGTCTATTTTTATTAACTTTTTTATTAACAATATGTTAAGGAGGCTTCTTATTTGTGATAGTGAAAATAACTAACAAATAAGTTAAATAATACTTAAGCATAGATTCATAGACAGTAATCTATTAGAAGCTGTATGAAAATTGAAAATTTACGGAACTACAACGGAAATTGTAAGCAATTTTGTCAATAATTTACGAGGTTAAAGTTATCAAGCACTTGGAAAATTCATCAAGTGTTTGTATGATTCAAAGTGAAGTGAATGGCTGAAAAATAATGTTGTAGAACATTAATGTTCTCAGTACGAAAAATCATAGGCTGAGCTTACACAACAAACAATTGTTATCTCTGGAGGATATCCATGAAATTGAGTCGTATTGCACTTGCTATGCTTGTTGCTGCTCCTTTAGCTGCTGCTAATGCTGGCGTAACAGTAACTCCATTAATGCTTGGTTACACATTCCAAGACACTAAACACAATAATGGTGATAAGCATTTAACAAATGGTCCTGAAATTCAGGATGATTTATTCGTTGGTGCAGCATTAGGTATTGAGTTAACTCCGTGGTTAGGTTTTGAAGCTGAATATAACCAAGTTAAAGGTGATGTTGACGGTACTGTTGCTAATGCTGAATACAAGCAACAACAAATCAACGGTAACTTCTATGTTACTTCTGATTTGATCACTAAAAACTACGACAGCAAAATCAAGCCATATGTATTGTTAGGTGCTGGTCACTACAAATACAAATTTGATGATGCTACTGCTGCTGAATTCGGTCGTGCTGGTCGTGGCCTGAAAGAAGAAGGTACTTTAGGTAATGCTGGTTTTGGTGCTTTCTGGCGCTTGAACGATGCTTTATCTCTTCGTACAGAAGCTCGTGGTACTTATAACATCGATGAAGATTTCTGGAACTATACAGCACTTGCTGGTTTGAACGTCGTTCTTGGTGGTCACTTGAAACCTGCTGCGCCAGTGGTAGAAGTTGCTCCAGTTGAACCAACTCCAGTTGCTCCACAACCACAAGAGTTGACTGAAGACCTTAACATGGAACTTCGTGTGTTCTTTGATACCAACAAGTCTGATATCAAACCACAATACAAGTCTGAAATTGCTAAAGTTGCAGAGAAGTTAGCTGAATACCCGAATGCGACTGCTCGTATTGAAGGTCACACAGATAACACTGGCCCACGTAAGTTAAACGAACGTTTATCTTTAGCGCGTGCTAACTCTGTTAAATCTTCACTTGTAAATGAATACAACGTTGATGCATCTCGTTTGTCAACTCAAGGTTTCGCTTGGGATCAACCGATTGCTGACAACAAAACTAAAGAAGGTCGTGCTATGAACCGTCGCGTATTCGCTGCGATTTCTGGTAGCCGTACTGTTCTTGTACAACCAGGTCAACAAGCTCAATAATTTGAGTTTTTGAACTGAAAAAAAGCGACTCGTCAGAGTCGCTTTTTTTATACTGAAAAAAGCTATTTCACGTTGATGAGTAAAGTAGGGCCTCATATTCTAAAAGTAAATCTGGATAGCTGGGCTCTACTGCGAATATCGTGTTGGAATTATTTAGCTTTCTTGAAAAGATTTTGATAGCTTGTTAAAATTTTGATTAAAAAGTGATAAGCTCTCACAGCTTTGTTAGATATTGTTAAATTTAGAATTTTCTAAGTTTTTTTGAAGAGAGATACGTCTTTTTGGTGGTACCTGAGCAAATGTTACTAAATACTTGGAAAATTGGTCAGGTATTTGTATGATTTAAGCTAAGGTGAATGACTGAAAAAGATATAACAAAACTATTTCTCAGCATTCAAAAAAGTTATTCGCGTTTACAGAACAAACAATTTTTTGTTTTTGGAGGATATCCATGAAATTAAGTCGTATCGCACTTGCTCTGCTTGTTGCTGCTCCTTTGGCTGCTGCAAATGCAGGCGTAACAGTCACTCCTTTAATGCTGGGTTATACCATGTTCGATACTGAACATAACAACCGTGGTGATAAAGGTCAATTAACCCCAGGCGCAGAGTTAGATGACGATTTATTCGTTGGTGCTGCACTTGGTGTGGAAATTACACCTTGGTTAGGCGCAGAAGTTGAATATAGCCAGATTAAAGGCGACACCAGCAGAAATAACGATTATAAAGGTCGTAACATTGCAGGTAATGCTTATGTGACTTCTGATCTGATCACTAAAAACTATGACAGCAAAATCAAGCCATACGTATTAGCGGGTGCTGGTCACTACAAATACGAAAGTGATGATATCTATGGTGGCAAGCAAGAAGGTACCTTGGCAAATGCCGGTGGTGGTGTGTTCTGGCGCTTGAACGATGCTTTGTCTCTTCGTACAGAAGCACGTGGTACTTACCATTTTGATGAAAAATTCTGGAACTACACAGCGCTTGCTGGCTTGAATGTGGTTCTTGGTGGTCACTTGAAACCTGCTGCACCAGTGGTAGAAGTTGCTCCGGTTGAACCAACTCCAGTTGCTCCACAACCGCAAGAGTTGACTGAAGACCTGAACATGGAACTTCGTGTATTCTTTGATACCAACAAATCTGACATCAAGCCGCAATACAAAACTGAGATTGCGAAAGTTGCAGAGAAGTTAGCTGAATACCCGAATGCAACTGCTCGTATCGAAGGTCACACAGATAACACTGGTCCACGTAAGTTAAACGAACGTTTATCTTTAGCGCGTGCTAACTCTGTTAAATCTTCACTGGTAAATGAATACAACGTTGATGCATCTCGTTTGTCAACTCAAGGTTTCGCTTGGGATCAACCGGTTGCGGACAACAAAACTAAAGAAGGTCGTGCTATGAACCGTCGCGTATTCGCTGCGATTACTGGTAGCCGTACTGTTCTTGTACAACCAGGTCAGCAAGCTCAATAATTTGAGTTTTTGAACTGAAAAAAAGCGACTCGTCAGGGGTCGCTTTTTTTATGAACATAAGTTTTTCTGTAGGGTTGATGTAAAAGAAAAGACTTCCTTCTTAAAAAACAGAATAATCTTGATTAAATAATGAGGGTATCGTGAGGATTGTTTAGTTTTATTGAAAAGATTTTGACAACTGGTTAATATTTTGATTAAAAAGTGATAAGCTCTCACTGCTTTGTTGGAGGCTGCTAAGTTAGAATTTTTGGGAGAGAAATAAGTCGTTTTCAGTGACTGCTAAATAAAATGATAAGAAGTACTGGAAAGATATTCAGTATTCACTTAATTGCATATAAAGCACATTGCTGAAAAGGTACAACAAGACTATTTCTTGGTATTCAAAAGCTATTAGGGTTTACAGAACAAACAATTTTTGTTTTTGGAGAATATTTATGAAATTGAGTCGTATCGCACTTGCTCTGCTTGTTGCTGCTCCTATGGCTGCTGCAAATGCAGGCGTAACAGTCACTCCTTTAATGCTGGGTTATACCATGTTCGATACTGAACATAATAACCGTGGTGATAAAGGTCAATTAACCCCAGGCGCAGAGTTAGATGACGATTTATTCGTTGGTGCTGCACTTGGTGTGGAAATTACACCTTGGTTAGGCGCAGAAGTTGAATATAGCCAGATTAAAGGCGACACCAGTAGAAATAACGATTATAAAGGTCGTAACATTGCAGGTAATGCTTATGTGACTTCTGATCTGATCACTAAAAATTATGACAGCAAAATCAAGCCATACGTATTAGCGGGTGCTGGTCACTACAAATACGAAAGTGATGATATCTATGGCGGCAAGCAAGAAGGCACCTTGGCAAATGCCGGTGGTGGTGTGTTCTGGCGCTTGAACGATGCATTATCCCTTCGTACAGAAGCACGTGGTACTTACCATTTTGATGAAAAATTCTGGAACTACACAGCGCTTGCTGGTTTGAACGTGGTTCTTGGTGGTCATTTGAAACCTGCTGCGCCAGTGGTAGAAGTTGCTCCGGTTGAACCAACGCCAGTCACTCCGCCGCCGCAAGAGTTGACTGAAGATCTGAACATGGAACTTCGCGTATTTTTTGATACCAACAAGTCAACAATCAAGCCGCAATATAAAACTGAGATTGCTCAGGTTGCTGCAAAAATGGCTGAGTATCCAAATGCAACAGCGCGTATTGAAGGTCATACCGATAACACTGGTCCACGTAAGTTAAACGAACGTTTATCTTTGGCACGTGCTAACTCGGTGAAAGCTTCACTGGTAAATGAATACAACGTTGATGCATCTCGTTTGTCGACTCAAGGTTTCGCTTGGGATCAACCGATTGCGGATAACAAAACTAAAGAAGGCCGTGCGATGAACCGTCGTGTATTTGCGACCATTTCTGGCAGCCGTACTGTTCAAGTACAACCAGGTCAGCAAGCTCAATAATTTGAGTGTGTTTACTGAATAAAAAAAAGCGACTCGTCAGAGTCGCTTTTTTGTTGGGTTGTGTTCGGATAATGATAAAAATTAAACATGTTGAATACTCCTGTGTTGCTATTGAAAATACTGAGTTTATTTAATGGGGCGTTACCAGATTTGCTTTTTGAGTTGCTGTTTGGCCTCTTGTCTATCACGACGATGCTGTGCTCGCGGTTTTTCAGTTTCATGCACACCACCTTTATGCAATAAAGGTGAGAGTGCGACAGGATTACGCGCTTTAATTTTCGGCATGGTTTTCAGTTTCATAGTATTAACCTTTAATACATAAAATTTGCTTGAGAGTGTGCACGACCTCGATCAAATCTGACTGGTTTGCCATGACCTGATCAATGTCTTTATATGCACCGGGTATTTCATCAATAACGCCACTATCTTTTCGACATTCGATGCCTTGTGTTTGCTGAATCAGGTCATCTTGGCTAAATAGAAGTTTGGCTTTATTACGACTCATTTTTCGTCCTGCACCATGTGAACATGAGCAGAAGGATTCGGGATTGGCCTTGCCTTTAACAATGTAAGAGCGAGCCCCCATCGAGCCTGGAATAATACCTAACTCATCTAGTCCAGCTCGAATGGCGCCTTTACGGGTAATTAGCAAATCTTCGCCATAATGATTTTCTCGGCTGACATAGTTATGATGACAGTTAATCGCCTCTTTGGTCATTTGAAATGGAGGGAGCAGGGGGCGGATTGCTTCTAAAATCAGACGCATCATTTCACGTCTATTCTCAAAAGCATATTCCTGCGCCCATTCAACTGCCTCAACATAATCATTAAAGCTATTTGAACCTTCCGCAAAATAGCTCAAATCTTTATCGGGTACATGCCCAAAACGATGTTGTGCTTCTTTCTTTGCCAGTTCAATGAAGTAGGTGCCAATCACATTGCCTAAGCCACGGCTACCGGAATGGAGCATTACCCAGACTTCCTGATTTTCATCCAGACAGAGTTCAATAAAGTGATTGCCTCCACCCAAAGTACCAAGCTGTTTTTGCCAGGTGGCATCAAATTTCCTGAGCATGCGCACTAGGCCTGGATGCTTTTTAATGATGGGTTGTAAGCGTTTTTCAAGCGGGATAATGCTTGATGCTTTCGCTTTGACCTGTTTATGCAATTCAAAGCCCACTGGCACTTTGCGTTCAATGGCATGGCGTAACGGTGCAAGATTATCCGGAAGCTGTGAAGCTTTAAGATTGAGTCTGATGGCATTCATGCCACAACCAATATCCACGCCGACAGCAGCCGGAATGATGGCATTTTTCGTGGGAATCACGCTACCAACCGTTGCACCTTTACCAACATGTACGTCAGGCATCACTGCAATATGTGAATAAACAAATTGTAGTTGTGCCATTTTTTTCAATTGTTCAATACTTTCGCTATCAATATCGTTGGTGAAGATTTTCACTGGAACGCCATAAGCAGCATCAGCATTAAGTATTTTTTGTATGCCCATAAGATTCTCTCTTATTATTTTTTCCGTCCGAACAGGCATAAAAAAACCCAGCGAATGCCAGGTTAAATAGAGCATTCGGACAAGTGATCAATCGATTTGTACACTTGTCCGTGAGTCGACAGTGCCAAATCTTATCGTGTAGTTCCTGATTGTAATGGCATGCTGTCGTCCTCCTATGGTGTGGTGCCGTTGAAAATATGAGCGGAATTTTACTCATATTTTCATTCGGGTCAAGTGAAAAGTGTTTTTTTATTCACCTTCTTTCACATTCATGTCTTTATAGGCAATCAGTTTGGTCTTGTGTTTCCACTTATAACCTAGCCAGATCACCAAGAATAATGGAATACTGATATAGGTTGAAACTAGGCCTAACCAGTCAATTTTACCACCCAGCAGGGCTTGATAGTTTTGACCCAAGATAATGATTGAACAAAGAATAAATGCAAACCAGGGTGCGAATGGGAAGAATTTGGCACGATAAGCCAGATCTTCAACCTTATAACCCTGAGCAATATAACCTTTACGGAAACGGTAGTGTGAAATTGCAATCCCTAACCAGACAATGAAACCACACATTCCGGACATGTTGAGTAGCCAGTTAAAGACCTGTTTCTCGCCGATAAAGGTAGTCAGGAAGCACAACGCTGCAACCGCAGTCGTCGCATAGAGTGCATTCATAGGTACGCCACGACCATCCAGTCTGGAGAACCACTTCGGTGCACGACCTTCTTTGGCCATATCAAATAACATACGGGTAGAAGAGTACATGCCTGAGTTACCCGCAGACAGAATTGCGCTGAGAATCACCGCATTCATCAAGCTGGCTGCAAAGGCAAAACCTGCTTTTTCATACAATAACGTGAATGGTGAAAGCGCAATATCTTCACTTTGTGCTGCTTTTAACAGTAGCGGATCATCATAGCTAACTAATGTGCCGATGATGAAAATACACAGGATATAGAACAGTAGGATACGCCAGAAGATTTGTTTGATTGCCAATGGAATGGTTTTTTTCGGATCTTTGGATTCACCTGCGGCAACCCCAACCATTTCAGTGCCCTGAAAAGAGAATCCAGCGATCATGGCGACACCAATCAGAGCCTGGAATCCACCTACAAAAGGGGCTTCCTTATACGTCCAGTGCTGAAATACCGATACATTGGGTGTCATCATGATTTTGGCAATCATCCAGATCCCGATGACAATAAACACGATAATGGCAACCACCTTGATCAAAGAGAATAGGAATTCACTTTCACCAAAGCCTTTGACCGTTAGGGCGTTGATTCCAAAAATAATCGCAAGGAAGATCGCACTCCAGTAGAACCCGGGAATATCGGGGAACCAGAACTTCATAATGAACTGCACTGCCACCAGTTCAAATGCCACGGTAATGGCCCAGTTGTACCAGTAGTTCCAACCCAAGGCAAAACCAAAGCCATCTTCGACATAACGGCTACCGTAGGTAAAGAAGGCACCGGAGGTTGGATTATGCGTCGCTAATTCGCCTAGACTGGTCATCAAGAAGTAAATCATGATACCGATCAGGGCATAAGCCAATAACGCACCACCAGGACCTGCATTGGCAATGGTTGAACCTGAAGCGAGGAATAAGCCTGTGCCGATCGATCCACCAATGGCAATCATGTTCAGGTGACGTGCCCCGAGCTTACGCTGTAGGTGTTGAGGAGCAGATGTATCGCTCATAAAAATTCCTTAAACTGTATAAGGGTCTGTTGACACTTTATATCTGGGTTGCGTTATAGGCTGAAATTTCATCAATCAAGGCATGAAACGAAAGTAATAGCGACTCTATTGCTAAGTTTCATAACGAAGAGTGAGGGAATTTCAACCATAACCCTTCGGGGCAGGAGTATTTTTTGCCGCTATAGCGTTATGACTGATTCATTTAGAATCACTAAATTTTATCAGCCATGCCTTATACCGCCTAAAAAATACTCTCTGCCGCAACCATAGATAAAGTATCAGCTGACCCTGTTTGCACAGGCATATAACACCTTGAATCCTTGTTGATCAGCTTTCACCATACATTGACCAAAACTTTGTTCAATGAGAGGGGGATAGTTCAGAAAACGGTTTGCCACGATCCATAATTCACCTGAATTTTTCAGGTGTACGCTCGCAAGCTGGCAAAGTTCTTCACTTGCATCGTAATTGGTATGAATCCCCTGATGAAAAGGTGGATTGCTTACGATGGCGTCCAGATCTTTGGGCGCATCTCTAAAACCTGTAACTGGTTGTAGAGTTAACTGATTGATATCCAGATTATTTTTCTGGAAAGTCAGTTCAGTTGAACGTAAAGCAAATGCATCAACATCAAGTGCAAAAATTTGCTGGTTCGGATTTAGCTTGGCTAAATAAGCGCTAATAATTCCAGCACCACAACCAAAGTCGGCAATCTTACCTGATTTTACTTGACTAAGGTAAGGGACTAAGACCGCTGTTCCGACATCTAAATGATCCTGACTAAACACACCCGGTAGGGCACAGACCTTTAATTGATCCTGATCTATTTGAACTGTATAGCTTTTTAACCAATGTTCAAGTGGTTTCAACTGCTCAGTTTTTTCGATCTTCATTTGCCAGAACTGGCAATGACGTGCGCTATCCAGCTTCAGTGTTTTACCATAGGGCTGTAATTGTTTGGCTGCACGTTCTACACCGCCTTTTTTTTCACCGACCAGAAAGACATTCTGCCCAAGTTTTAGGTGGCTGACCACAACATGCAGAATATAATTCAGTAACTCTTTTGATTTAGGTACAAAAATAACCACCTGATCAAAGCTGGCTTGCGGAAACTCAACCGAAAAATGTGAGTGAATGCCGGCATTTTGAAAAGCCTGATGATCAGCATAATTCCAGCTCCAAACCGATGCCTGGACTTGCTCTGGTAAGTTTTTTGCGAGTTGATCATTCGGTGCATTAATCAGTAAGACTTGCCCCTTTAAATAATCTTGCTGTCTGATGACAACTTCACTACGTGGATCCATTTTGATCTCTCATCAAAAACAAAGCCCAGTCGTGAAACTGGGCACTTGACGTTATTTGTGAATTACTTATGTGTTTCGGGTAAAACAATATTTAAAATCAAGGCTGCAATACCGCCTGTTGCCACACCTGAGCTAAAAATATTTTTAAATAACTCGGGCAAGTGTTCAAGGATTTGAGGGACTTGAGCAACACCGAGGCCGAGCGCAAGTGAAATGGCAATAATCAGCAGGGCACGACGATCAAGATGAATACTTGAAAGAATGTTGATCCCGGAAGCGGCAACAGCACCAAACATGACCATCACAGCGCCACCTAGTACCGCTTGAGGTACGGCTTGAATCACGGCAGCAACAGCAGGGAATAAGCCCAGAATAATCAGTAATACCGCAATCCAGATCCCGACATAACGACTTGCCACACCTGTCAGTTGAATCACACCATTGTTTTGTGCAAACACGGAACTTGGGAAGGTGTTGAAGATCCCCGCCAGAAAGGAGTTTGCGCCATTAACCAGTACGCCACCTTTAATGCGTTGCATCCAGACCGGACCATCAACAGGCTGATTAGAAATTTTACTGGTCGCCGTGACATCACCAATGGCTTCAAGTGAAGTGACAAGATAAATGAAGGCCATTGGAATGAATAAGCTCCAGGAGAAGCTTAATCCAAAATGCATTGGTGTTGGAATCTGAACTAGAGGTGCATCCTGTAGCACAGCAAAGTTTAAATGTCCCATGAAGCCGGCAAGGATGTAACCAATCACTAAAGCAATCAGAATGGCTGAACTTTTAACCCAGATAATCCGAATACGATTCAGCAGGATGATAATGGCCAGCACGCTACATGACATGATCAGGTTATCGGCATTGGCAAAGGTATTGTCCTGCATGGCCGTATAACCGCCACCCATGCTGATCAGTCCTTCTTTAATCAAGGTTAAACCGATCAGAAGCACGACAATGCCTGTCACTAGGGGCGTGATCAGCTTTTTCACCCACGGCAGAATTCGGGAGACGCCCATTTCAATAAACGAACCTGCAATCACCACACCAAAAATGGCAGCCATTACTTGTTCAACTGGGGTGCCTGCCGCAACCATTGCACTTCCAATACCGATGATCGGACCGATAAAGTTAAAACTGGTACCCTGAACAATCAAAAGTCCTGCACCAAATGGGCCAACTTTTTTGCATTGTAAAAAGGTTGCGATACCCGAGATGATTAAAGACATGGACAGGATCATGTTGGTGTCTTCGCGAGAGACGCCAAGTGCCAGACAAATCAGCAGTCCAGGGGTCACAATCGGGACTAAAATCGCCAAAAGATGCTGTAAAGCGGCTAAAAATGCAACAAAAGGTTTCGGTCGATCATTGAGTCCGTAGACCAGATCAAGCTGCTGCTGAGGTTGTGAATTCGACATGGGAGTATAAAAAGCGAGAGGCATTAGCGCGATATTCTAATAGAGTTAGCTCGCTTTACCAACGATTCAATGTCACTTCGTCAGAAAAAAAGTGCACTGTCAATAAACTGTCACTACTAAACTGTAGTATTTTTCTGTATAATTTGCCCTCAAATTTAAAGCGTATCGAATTACATGTCAGATATTAAAACTCTCCGTAACATTGCCATTATTGCGCACGTCGATCATGGTAAGACGACTCTAGTCGACAAACTTTTACAACAATCAGGTGCTCTTGGTGATCGCGCAGGCGAGATTGAACGTGTTATGGATTCTAACGCGCTTGAGTCTGAACGTGGTATTACCATTCTTGCAAAAAACACTGCAATCAAATGGTTAGATGCACGTACAAACACCGAATACCGCATTAACATCGTCGACACCCCGGGACACGCCGACTTCGGTGGTGAAGTGGAACGTGTAATGTCGATGGTTGACTGTGTATTGCTTCTTGTTGACTCACAAGAAGGTCCAATGCCACAAACGCGTTTCGTAACGCAAAAAGCGTTCGCGCGTGGTTTGAAACCAATCGTGATTATCAACAAAGTCGACAAGCCAAGCGCGCGTCCAGACTGGGTTATCGATCAAGTTTTTGATTTGTTTGATAACTTAGGCGGTACTGACGAGCAGTTAGACTTCCCGGTTGTATATGCTTCTGGTCTTCGTGGTGTTGCAGGTCCTTCACCAGAAGAATTAGCGGAAGATATGACACCGTTGTTCCAAACGATTGTAGATGTCGTTGAACCACCAGCAGTTGACGTTGATGGTCCTTTCCAAATGCAGATTTCATCACTTGACTATAACAGTTTCGTAGGTGTTATCGGTGTTGGCCGTATCCAGCGTGGTTCAGTGAAATTAAATACACCTGTTACTGTTATCGATAAAGATGGCAATACACGTAATGGCCGTATCTTAAAAATCATGGGTTACCATGGTTTAGAGCGTGTTGATGTTGAATCGGCTTCAGCTGGTGACATTATCTGTATTACGGGTATTGATGCACTCAACATTTCTGACACGATTTGTGATCCTAAAAATGTTGAAGCATTACCAGCATTGTCTGTAGATGAACCGACTGTATCGATGACTTTCCAAGTAAACAACTCACCGTTTGCTGGTAAAGAAGGTAAGTTCGTCACTTCACGTAACATCCGTGAACGTCTTGACCGTGAATTGATTCATAACGTAGCACTTCGTGTTGAAGATACTGACAGCCCAGACCGTTTCAAGGTTTCAGGCCGTGGTGAACTTCACCTTTCAGTTTTAATTGAAAACATGCGTCGTGAAGGCTTCGAAATGGGCGTATCACGTCCACAAGTGATCATGAAAGAAATCGATGGCGAAAAACAAGAGCCATACGAAAACGTAACGTTTGACGTTGAAGAACAGCATCAAGGTTCTGTAATGGAACAAATGGGCTTCCGTAAAGGCGAAATGACCAATATGGAAGTTGACGGTAAAGGCCGTATCCGTATTGAAGCAACTGTACCTTCACGTGGCTTGATTGGTTTCCGTTCTGAATTCCTGACTATGACTTCAGGTACAGGGATCATGACCTCAAGCTTCTCGCACTACGGTCCAGCAAAAGCAGGTACTGTTGCGAAACGTCAAAATGGTGTGTTGATTTCTATGGTTCAAGGTACTTGCTTGGGCTATGCATTATTCACACTTCAAGACCGTGGTCGTTTATTCGCTAAGCCACAGTTAGAAGTGTATGAAGGTATGATCATTGGTATTAACTCGCGTTCTGACGATATGGTTGTAAACCCAACCAAAGCGAAGCAGTTAACTAACGTTCGTGCATCAGGTACTGATGAAGCTTTAACTTTAACACCTGCAATGGAATATACGCTTGAACAAGCGCTTGAGTTCATTCAGGATGATGAGTTAGTTGAAGTAACACCAAAATCGATTCGTATCCGTAAGCGTTACTTAACTGAAAACGAACGTAAGCGTAATCGTGATAAATAATTTTTCTTCACTGAAAAATGACAAAACCGCTAAATTTATTTAGCGGTTTTTTATTGCATAAATTCAAGGGGAAGGACATGCTTAAGGACATATTTTTATGAAAATAAAAAGTGTTGTTAAAGTGTGAAATAGCTTTCTTTTTTTGATAAAAATATTAAATTACCAACATTATTGGAATAACTGCGTCTGTGTAATAAACAATGCAAAAACAGGCTGCGATCAAGTTCAACTCTGGAGAGTGATATGAGTATTATTAAAGAATTTAAAGAGTTTGCCATCAAAGGCAATATGATGGATTTAGCGATTGGTGTCATCATTGGTGGCGCTTTCGGTAAAATCATTGATTCATTGGTGAAAGATATCGTCATGCCAGTGATTTCATGGATCTTGGGCGGTGAAGTGGATTACACCAACTGGTTCCTGATCCTCGGGGATAACCCAACCAACATTACCACGCTCAAAGCAGCACAAGATGCCGGCTTGAACGTATTTGCCTATGGTAACTTCCTCACCATCTTGATTAACTTCCTGCTTTTAGCCTGGGTCGTATTCTTGTTGGTGAAAGTCATGAACCGTATCCGTAAGCAGGAAGAAGCTGCGCCTGAGCCAGAGGCGATCCCTGAAGATGTGCAATTGTTACGTGAAATCCGTGATGAATTGAAAAAACAAGGCTGATCATTCAGCTGATGTAGAAAAACGGTATCCTTGATGCCGTTTTTTATTGTCTGTAAAAAGAGATGAGTAACTTGCACGATTTCATTTTAAGATGCTGTGCAGATTGAGGGGGAAAATTGATGAATCGATTATTTGTATACGGCACCTTATGCCCAAATCGCGAAAATGCACATATTCTGGGGGGGATTGGTGGAGACTGGCAACCTGCTACGGTACATGGCACCATCCATATACTGGACTGGGGGCCTGATCAGGGGCTACCGGCAATTGTCTTAAATCCGCAGGATTCCCAGGTTGAAGGATATCTGTTTAGTACGGAAAAACTTGAGCAAAACTGGCAGATGCTGGATGAGTTTGAAGGCATGCAGTATGAGAGAGTACAGACTGAAGTCCAGCTGGCGACAGGTGAGACAACCACCGCATGGACCTATGTCATGAAAGAGCGGGTAAAACCTGAATAAAGGATGAGCTTACTATGGGGCTTAAGCTCGATCTGCTTACCTTAAATTGCCCATCCGGAATTTAACTTCGACCAGATGAAAACCAAACTGGCTTTTTACCGGACCATGTAACACACGTTCTGCTGCGGTAAATACCAGTTTGTCGATGACAGGAACCAGCTGTCCTTTTCTGATTTCACCGAGCTCGCCCCCACGTTTGGCAGAGTTGCAGGTCGAATATTGCTTGGCAATTTTGGCAAAATCAGCACCCGACTGAATACGCTTTTTCAGCTGTTCAGCCACATCTTTGTCTTTTACGAGAATATGTCGAACAATTGCAGTTTGCATGAGGTTGTTCTCCTTTAATAGCACTTAAATCATTTAGGCTTTGTTGCGTTTTAAAGGCTGGCATTGTGGGCAGAATACACTGGCACGTTGACCGAGCTTTAGATTTTCCAAGGTAGTCTCGCACTTGACGCACATTTCCCCAGCACGGCCATAGGCCAGTAAGGTTTGCTGGAAATAGCCGTTTTCACCCATCGCATTGGTGTAATCACGCAAAGTTGAACCACCTAATTCAATGGCTTGTTTTAAGATGCGTTTCACTTCAACCACCAGCTTTTCCACTTGTAGTTTGCTTAAAGTCGAAGCGGGTTGTGCCGGGTGCACACCAATGTTGAAAAGACTTTCTGTTGCATAAATATTGCCAACACCGACCACCACATGGTTATCCATTAAAGCAATTTTAATGCCGACATTTTTTTTACTCAGCTTTTTATGCAAATAGGCGGCGTTAAAATCATCACTGATCGGCTCCGGTCCAAGTGGATCAATCAGCTTGCCCTGATGATGCTGATCAAGCCAGAGAATACAGCCGAAGCGACGTGGATCATGGTAGCGAAGCTGCTGGTCTTCAAAATCAATGATCAGATGATCATGTTTTCTCAATTCCTCATTCGGCTGGGTTAGACGGAAACTGCCGGACATGCCCAGATGCCAAAGCATCTGATCCTGTTCAAATTCGGCCAGAATATATTTAGAACGACGCTTAAGACCGACCAAACGTTGCCCAACCAGTTTGTCCAGATCATCTGGAATAGGCCAGCGTAAGCTCGGGTTCAAGACTTTAACCGCTTGAACGCGTTGCTCTAGAAGGGGGAGTAAACTGGTTTTGGTTGTTTCGACTTCGGGTAACTCAGGCATCGCCAACTCGCAGAATGAACAGATATACTGGATGAATCAAGTATAACGTGTGCTATGGATTATTTCAGAGATCACTATGTCAGATATTTTACCATTAAGCTGGTTTCAACGTGAAACCTCGGAAGTGGCCTATGACTTAATCGGTTGCGTCTTGTGTAAGCGACAACCTGATGGCCAAGTCATCCGCTGTATCATTACCGAAACAGAAGCTTATTTGGGCGTTCGTGATAAGGCCTGTCATAGCTACAATGCTAAACGGACAGCCCGCACAGAAGTGATGTATCGACCTGGTGGCACGATTTACGTCTATTTAATTTATGGCATGTATGAAATGCTCAATCTGATTACTCAGACCGAAGGCATCCCGGAAGGAGTGATGATTCGTTCTGCATTTTTAAAACACGCTTCCACTAAAAAGCAATATCAGCTTTTGGCTGGACCAGGTAAATTGACACGTTATTTAGGCATTGACCGAACCTTAAAAGGGCAATGTTTGGGGGAAGAGTCGGGCTTGTGGGTGGAAGCAGCAACCACACAACCGGAAGTGATATTAACGCCCCGTATAGGAATTGACTACGCCGAAGAAGCTAAAGACTGGCCTGAACGATATTGCTGGAAAGATCATCCTTCGTTGAGCCGATAACCTTACGGGTAGATCACTTTTTAGTAAATGATGCCGTATTTTCTAGATTTACCGTTCTCCGGATTGAATTCAAAGTCCAAACCAGGCACTGCTTTTTGTTATCATAACTCCCATATAAATAAAGGAAATAAGCATGTCCTTATTACGTTTAAACCGACTTCATTACGGTATTCTGATGAGTATGGGCTGCATTTCTAGCCCGCTTGTTTGGGCCGAAGCACTGGCTCAAGAGGTGACTGTATTACCGACCCTACGTGTCGAAGCAACCCGTACCGATACCACTTATATGCAAACACCTGCCTCCATTTTTAGGGTAGATATGCCTAAAAATGATCAATCCACTCAGGTCAATTTAACCGAAGTGGTTAAGGGTATTCCGAGTGTTCAATTACGTAACCGGGAAAATTATGCACAAGATTTGCAGCTCTCGATGCGTGGTTTTGGTGCGCGTTCAACTTTTGGTGTGCGCGGCATCCGCTTATATACCGATGGCATTCCAGCAACCATGCCAGATGGTCAAGGTCAAACGTCAAATATCGATTTAAGTAGCCTGAGTCATCTTGAGGTTTTAACGGGGCCATTTTCATCTCTGTATGGTAACTCATCGGGTGGGGCGATTTTGGCGACAACTCGAGAGGGGCAGGGTAAAGATTCGATTGAGATGAGTTATGCGGGTGGTAGCCACAATAAAAATCGTGCAGGTCTCGTGTTACAGGGTGGCGCTAAAAACCAGAACGAACCGAGTTATATCGTCAGCTCCTCTTATTTTGATACCGATGGCTATCGTGAGCATAGCAGTGCAGAAAAAGTCTTAAATAATGCGAAACTGACGTGGAACTTGGATGATGGCACGAAAATTAACTGGGTCACTAACTATGTCAAGATTCATGCTGATGATCCACAAGGTTTAAGCCGAGAGCAATGGCAGCAAAATCCTCGCCAAGTTAATGATGCTAAGAATACCTATAATGTTCGTAAAGACATTGAACAAACGCAAACGGGTGTGACTTGGTCTAAACCGATTAATGATCAGCATGAACTGTATGCGATGGCGTATTTCGGCAATCGTCAGCTGACTCAATATCAGTCAATTCCCCAATCCACACAAAAAAATCCTAATCACGCTGGTGGTGTGATTGATTTTGAACGTAATTATTACGGTGCTGATTTCCGCTGGACAGGGAAAGAACTATTGCCGAATACAAGCTTCAGCGCAGGGCTTGCTGTTGATAGCATGGATGAAGATCGTAAAGGGTATGAGAACTTTAATCTCGTCAATGGCTCGCCATCTTATGGGGTAAAAGGCACTTTACGACGTGATGAAGACAATACTTTGTGGAATGTCGATCCCTATTTACAAGCCTCTTGGCAGTTTTTACCGACTTGGCGTTTAGATACTGGTGCGCGTTATAGCAATGTGCATTATAAATCTAAGGATCATTATTTAAGCAATGGCAATGATAGTGATAAAACGGATTACAACAAGGTTTTACCATCAGCTGCTTTAAGTTGGCAGATTTTACCTGAGCTATTGGCCTATGCGAGTTATGCAAAAGGTTTTGAAACACCAACATTTACTGAGATGGCCTATCAAGCTGATAAGGATAAATCTGGATTTAATTTTGCTTTAAAGCCATCTACCAGTGATAACTATGAAGTGGGTTTAAAATCGCAAAACTATTTAGGTGATTTTACTTTCGCTCTTTTTCAGTCTAAAACTAAAGATGATATTGTTTCTGCAGGCACCTCTAATGGTCGTTCGACGTTTAGAAATGCAGATAAAACGCTTCGTGAAGGTGTTGAGTTTACTTGGAATAAAAAGCTGTGGCGTGATTTAGCTGCAACAGCCAGTTATGCTTATCTCGATGCAACATTCGATGCTGATGTTCCAGTAAATCTTGATAAAGAAGGTAATGTACTCGCTGCAGCCATTCCATCAGGTAATGCAATTCCTGGAATTGCCAAGAATCAAGCCTTTATTGGCGTAGCGTGGCAGCCAGAGCAAGGTTTCTACGCAGGACTTGATACCCAGTTTATGGATAAGGTCTATGTCAATGACACCAATACTGATGCTGCTGCAAGTTATACTGTGGCATCGATCTATACGGGTTATGCATGGAAATATGCTGATTGGGGCATTAATGGCTTTGCGCGTGTAGATAACCTGTTTGATAAAAACTATGCGGGTTCAGTGATTGTGAATGATGCTAACAAGCGCTTCTTTGAACCTGCCGATGGTCGTAACTGGAGTGCGGGAATTAAAGTAAGCAAGCAATTTTAAGGAGCGTTCAGCAGCACTTACTGGATTCAGTGCTGCTGATTGACTTATTTTTTAGGGGCTTGGGCGGGTGCGGCTTTTTTAGCAGCAATGGCTGCTTCAACCTGAGCTAGGGATTCTTTGGCATTCGGATAGTTTGCAGCAGCTAAACGAGAAAAAATATTTTTTGCCTGCTCCAGATCCTGACTAATAATATTGCCGTTAGCAAGCATGTTACCCAAAATCATAAGCGAGGGAGCATAATCCTTCTTGGCGAGATCTTTTAAGCTTTCAACAGCTTGTTGCTGCATGAAAGGATTTTTATTCTTCACACCAATTCCAAGGTCATACACTGCTTTTAAGTTTTTTGCCGGATAATAATCCTTTTTCAGTAAAGGTAATAATTTCTGAATAGCCAGTTGATCATATTCAGGTTTACCTTGTCTAAACAGGATATCGGCAAACTCAACAGTTGCTTCATCTGAACCTTGGCTAGATGCCTTATTTAAATATTCTTTGTATTTCTGAGCATCTTTGCCTAGACCCAAGTTACCTTTATGGTAGGCTTGAGCCAAGCGGAAACTGGCTGGTCCGTAGCCTTTACTGGATGCATCCTGATAATACTGTAGTGCCTTTTTCTCATCTTTTACTGTGCCTTGACCATGTTCTGTCATATAGCCGAGATTATGGACCGCTTGCGTGTTGCCGGTATTGGCTAGTCGTTGCATTTCCTGATAAGCAGCAGCATAGTCTTTAGCTTCATACAGTTGAGTTGCTTTGGTAAACAATGGGTCTACTTTAGTGCTGGTCGCTTTATTGTCAGCGGCGAAGGTAGTATGGCTTGCAAGGGTGATTAAACTCGCAATGAGCAATTTTTTCATCTTTATTTTTCCTTTCTCATGTTGATCTGCTTTCATCCTTTGCATAGCAGAACTCAATATGCTGTTGTCATCATAAAAGCTTGCGGCAAAATGTAAATAAGGAATTTGTATAAATCTTGGCGGGGGAAAAAGCGGGTTTTGATCTTTTTGTTTTTATAATTTATTTAAAATCAAATATGTATAATTAATATTTTAGAGAGTGGCTTGCAACTCCTTGCTGGCAAAAGAGTCAACAAGCCTCCATATTTTATCTTTATTTCTTCGTACTCGCTTCTTGTAAAAGCTGTTCAATCTGCTCAGCATTTTGTGGGCTACCTGAGAGTCTCATTCCATTTTGCAGGAATAAAGTCGGTGTGCCATCAATCTGCAGCTTTTGTCCTAATGCCAGATTCTTCTGTATCGGTGTTTCACATTGGGTCGTGCTTTTTGGGGCTTTACGGTGCAACATGTAATCTTCCCAAGCTTCATATTGATTTTTTGAGCACCAGATTTTATTGGCCACTGCTTCGGCTTGAGGATGTAATTTTTTTAGCGGGAACAGGAACAGATAGACGGTGACATTATCCACCGAAGTCATGTGTTGCTCGAGCTTTTGGCAGTAAGGACAATCCGGATCACTAAACACATAGAGTGTACGTTCGCCTTTACCTTTAACATATTTAATCGCCTGATCAAGCGGCAGTTGCTTGATATCAATCTTGCTTAACTCGGCTAAGCGGTCCTCGGTCAGATTCTTTTTGCTTTGAACATCCAGTAAGTTACCGAAAAAAAGATATTTGGCTGTTTCATCGGTATAGATAATCTTACCCGCCGCATAAACCTCATATATACCCGGTAACGGGGAGGGGCTAACTGATTTAACAGCAATCTCTGGATAATTTTTTTTGAAGTTTTGCTCGAGGGTTTTACTGTCCGCATGCACGGTTTGCAAACCGATCAGACTCAAGGTGAGTGCTGACAGCAGTGTCTTGATCATTATTTTCATTAGAAATCAGTCGAGTTAAGGATAGATAAACAATAACGCTCATTTCTATTTTCGACAAGAACGGGATTTTAACTTTATTTTAAATAGGGCAATAATGCGAATTGTAGTAATTCAATTAGTTCAGGGTCCATATACTGATAATCATCAGGGATATCAAGCATAAAGACTTTTTTATGTTGTAGTTGTTTTGAGAACTTTTCTTTAATTTGTTGCTTATGTCGGGATTCCATCACAAAAATTTGATCCGCCCAAGCAATGTCTCTAGATGAAATATTATGTTTAGCGTGGCGGCTGGTTCCTGCTGAACGGGTATGTAGACCATACCCTTGAGCGAAAATACATTCAGCTGTTGGACTGCGCCATTGATTACGACTGCAAATAAAGAGGGTGTTCAAATAAGTACCTAATTAATGTTCAGTATTATTAATAATCAGTATTATTAATAAAGTTTTCTATACCTTCTCGTTCGGGAACCCCGACAATTCTATGTCCTTGTGAATTAAATATTGTCGGGGTTAGATTAATTCGATATTTTTTTGTAATTTCCATATTCTGGTCTATGGGTTGATGACACGTATTTTCCCTTTTGTTTGGTTTGTCCCCATCTAATAAATATGCTTTCCATGCTTTAATAGAATCTTTCGAACACCAAATATTTTTCGATGTTTCAATTGCGGTGGGATGTAAATGAGTCAGTCCCATAGGGAACGTATAAATCGTTATATCGTTAACATCTTCAAGAACACCTTGTAATGCCTGACAAGCAGGGCAGTCGGGATCTGCAAAGACATATAAGATTCTTTTACCATTTCCTTTAACTTCTTTTAAGGCATTAGCTGTAGGAAGTTGCTTCGGATTGATTGCATAATGTTTTTGATAATTATAGTCGGCTATGTTCTGCATATTCTCAAGATCAATTACATCTCCATAAATTAAATATCGACCAGAAGCATCGATTAATACAGAGCCTCTAATATTTGAAAGCGTATATAGATTAGGAATAGGTGTCTTATCTATAAACTCTGGGTTTAGATGAGTTGGAAGAGTTTTGACCCTTTGATTAATTTGTTCAGTATTGGCAAAAATAGACTGGGACCCTAATAACATTGCTAATGTCATAATATAGAATGATTTAAATTTATACACAGATGTTTCCATAGAAATAATTAAAGTATGTATATTCGTTTTAGATAAATATATGTTGATTTTTAAAGATAATTTAATTTTCTTTATATGATTTGATTCATAATTTAAAAGTCCCCCTAGGAGGACTTTTATGTCACTTTATTATTGAGGTCTTGCCACATCACCATTCAATGCTTCAGGCAAGTCCAGAACAGTCACGCCAAGTTCTGTCAGTGCAGCAGGTTTGGCAATCACAAGCGCGAGATAGCCATCTTCAAATGTGATGCTATTGACCACTTCAACATCTTTGCTCAGTTGGGTGGCTGGCGCTGGCACATCTGCTTGAGCTTGGATCAGGTGCAACCAGTGTTTTGGTTTTGCTTTAAACCAAAGACGCGCTACGATTTCCTGACCTAAGTAACAGCCTTTGTCGAAATGTACGCCATCGCGTTGATGCAGGCGTAATTCTTGTGGCTGGAACAGGTGTTCGGTATTTTGCTGAATCCAGGCCTGTCCAGATTGAATCGCTTGAATTTGCCAAGTATCGATATCAGTTTCTGTTGAAGAAAACTCGGTTTGAATACCATTGACTGTTGGAAAAGCCGGACCTGTTTGTTCTAGTTTCATTTTGGAAAAAGCACCAAACTTTTTAATATGCTTGGCAAATTCTTCGGCTTGGTCTTGCGTGGTCACTAACTCAAAACTTTCTGGATTTAATCGTTTAATCCATAGACCAAAATGAATACGTCCTTTTAAATCACAAATAGCAGTATAGCGACTTTCATGTTCTGGTATGCGTTCAACGTGAATGGTGACTTGGCCTTGTAGAAATTTTTGTGCATCTACACCATTTAAGCTAAAAGCAGTAAAAGCAAGCTGACTCATAGATCAATCCTAAGCTGCATTCTGTTCACTAAAATATGGCCTGTTATTTTGCGCCATTTTTCACAAAAAAGCAGCTTTATATTGTCGATAATCGTGCTCAAATGAAAGATCAGCGGCCTCGCATTTACCTGCCAAGTCGCTATGATAAATCGACCAAACACAATGAGCGTGATATGGGAGAATAATAATGACTGGAACAGTAAAACTACATCGAGTATTGAGTGCGCCCCCAGCGCGTGTTTTTAAAGCCTTTCTTGATCCGGATGCGTTAGTCAAATGGTTACCACCGCATGGATTTACCGCAAAAGTTCATCATCTCGATCCACAGGAAGGCGGGACGTATAAAATGTCCTTTACCAATTTTTCCACAGGACAAACGCATGGCTTTGGGGGTAAATATATTAAAATTGTCCCGAATGAACTGCTGCGTTATACCGACAAATTCGACGATCCAAACTTACCCGGTGATATTCAGGTCACGATTGAGCTCAAAGCCGTTATGGTTGGCACAGAGGTGCATATTACCCAAGAGGGGATTCCTGATGTGATTCCTGTAGAAGCCTGTTATTTGGGCTGGCAAGAATCCTTGTATTTATTGGGCCTGTTGGTTCAAGCGGAGATACCTGACGAATAAAGACTTTCGTTAAGTAAAATCGGTTGAGTGAGAAAAACAAAAAATATTGGATGAATAAATTAAATTGGGGAATCAAATGTCTGAACAAGCAATTGTTAAAGGACGAGAGCAGCTTGCGCGTGTTGCAATGCGGGCTGCTTTAGAAAATCAGCAGGCAGAAGAGAGTGTGGAGTTGTTTATCCAGCACCATCTTGAAGAAATTGAGCCAGAGTATTGGAAAAAATATTCTGGAAGCGCTGTACCTACACCGTTACAGGTGCTGGATTTATTGGTGTTGGCCGATTCATGGCAAAGTGATGAGATTGAAAGCCGTGAAATGCTGGATTTCACTTTACCCGATAAGATTACCCAGTATGTGATTTGCGTCAGCTTTGATGTGCAAGGTCAGGTAATTGATATTTCAATGGAAAGCTAAGCAGACTTCAAACAGGAGAAAAAAGTGCTGATTGCAATAAAACGTATTTATGATCCTGTTGCAGCAACTGACGGCCAGCGTGTGCTGGTTGATCGGTTGTGGCCACGCGGGATTTCAAAAGAGCGGGCACATCTGGACTTGTGGTTAAAAGAAATTGCACCGTCTACTGAGTTAAGAAAAGCGTTTTGTCATCAGGCCGAGCATTGGTTAAGTTTTCAGAAAGGTTATTATCAAGAGCTGGAAGGCAATCCACATGTGGAACAACTCAGGCAGATGGCTGAAAATCAACAGTTAACCCTGATTTATGCGGCTCAAGATCCTGAGTTAAATCATGCGCTGGTCTTAAAAAATTATTTGCTTGGCAAGGACATTCAACCTTAAAGTTTTGAAAAAAGGCGTCTATCCCGCATAATAGCCTTTTTGAGATTTTTTTATGTCTTTTCCAAATTGCCCACAATGCCAATCAGAATATACCTATCAAGATGGCGATTTATTGATTTGCCCGGAGTGCTCACATGAGTGGAAAGAAGGCGAGACACAGGCTGCTGAAGTACAAGACATTATTAAAGATGCAAATGGCAACGTGTTGGCTGATGGGGATAGCGTCACGGTTGTTAAGGATTTGAAAATCAAGGGCTCATCTTCTGTGGTTAAAGTCGGGACAAAAGTAAAAAGCATCCGTTTAGTACCAGATGCAAGCGATGGTCATAATATTGATTGTAAAATTGATGGCGTTGGCGCAATGAAACTGAAGTCAGAGTTTGTGAAAAAAGTTTAATCAAATAACTTGGAAAGGAGCATGTAAATGCTCCTTTCTGCATTTAGCTTAAAGCTATTTTTATTTTATGAATATGTTTAGTGAAAGAATATTGAGCCCTTACCACTCAGAAAAAAGTATCTATACTGGGCAAAACAATAAATATAGAGATCGGTGTTCAATTTAAAGTATTAAAAATTATCATAAGTTTCATGTGGCTATGCTTTGTGGTGTAGTTCACATTCTTTTACATAAGCAGTCACTTTATTTGAGTAGAAAAATTTATACTTTAATTTTTACTCAATAAATAGACTTTATAAATGAAAATTAATCGTCCTTGGCATAAGGAATACCAGAAATATAATATTTCTCATCAATTACATTTACCCGCTCAACATGAATCTCTCCTTAAGATGCTTGAGCAATCTTTTCAGCAATACCGTCATGCTGCTGCTTTTATTTTTCACGATCAAATACTTTCTTATGCAGAACTGGATGAACTTAGCCTTCGATTTGCCAGTTATTTACAACAATTAAATTTGCCGAAGCAAACACGCATCGCAATCATGCTGCCTAATGTATTGCAATATCCAGTCATTGCATGTGCAATTCTTCGTTCAGGTTATATCGCAGTTAATGTCAATCCTCAGTACACTGCTCGTGAATTGCAATATCAATTAAATGATTCAGGCGCAGAAATACTGATTATGATTGATGCCGCGATTGCAACTTTTCAGGAAATTGAAACACAAACAAAAGTTAAAACGATTATTCAAACATCAATTTCAGATTTGTTGACTGAGGAAACATTAGCTAAATATCCACATTTAAAAGAAAACAAAGCGGATCAACCTGAATTTAAAGGACATACCTATTATTTCAAAAATATTATAAATGAGACCAGTTCACTTGATTATCAGCGACCTGAATTAGAGCTGAATGATATTGCTTTGCTTCAGTATACAGGCGGAACGACAGGGCTTTCTAAAGGCACAATCCTAACGCATGGAAATTTATTTATTAATACCTTGCAGATGGATGCTGCTTTTTCTCCGAATCTAGTGCTATTAGCCCAAGGTGGCAGTAGCCGAATTTTATGTATTCTGCCTTTTTATCATATATTTGCATTTTCATTTAGTATTTTATACAGCTTATATTCTGGGCAAACCGTGGTGTTAATATTGAATCCACGAGAGATCAATTACATTCTCGAAACCTGGAATCGTTATTCGCCACATGTTTTTCCTGGCGTAAATACCATATTTAATACACTCGCAAATCAGCCTGCATTTAAAACCATCGACTTTTCTGAGTTTAAACTTGCGGTGAGCGGAGGAATGCCAACCTTACAGGCCACAGCCGAGCTATGGCAGCAGTTGACTGGCAATATTATTTATGAGGTTTATGGTCTTTCAGAGACGGGTCCGTTGGCAACATTTAATCCCAAAGGTCAAACTACTTTCAGTGGGAAGGTGGGCATTCCTGTTCCTTTAACGGATGTGGTGATTATTGATGAGCAGGGCAATGAGCTGCCTTATGGGCAGGCGGGCGAGGTTGCCATACGCGGTCCTCAAGTGATGCAGGGATATTGGCAAAAAATGGAAGAAACCGCACAGGCGATGACTCAGAATCAGCTTTTTCGTTCTGGTGATATCGGAATCATGGATGAGCAGGGATATATTGAGCTGATTGATAGAAAAAAAGACATGATCGTGGTTTCTGGCTTTAATGTGTATCCAAGAGAAATTGAAGAGGTGATGGCCCAATATTCTAAAGTCCTTGAGGTGGCTGCCATTGGTATAAAAGATGAAAAATCGGGTGAAGTTCCCAAAGTCTTTATTGTCAGAAAAGACGAGTCCTTAACGGCTGATGAAATTTTAACTTATGCGAAAGCCAATTTGACTGCATATAAGTGTCCAAAATATATCGAATTTGTGAGTGAAATCCCGAAATCAAATATTGGAAAAATATTACGCAGACATTTAAAAGAAAGAGAGTAGCACGAGGACTCAGTACTTTATAACTTAGCTTAATATGAAAACTAAGTTATAAAGTAAATTACCAAAATTGAACAAAATTTAATCTTCTTAAACGGCAATTGCTGATCTATATTGGATGAGATAACAATCAATACTAACTCCAAAAACAGAGGTCCTTATGGCAGGATGGTTCGAAGTAAGTCAGGCAAGTGATGGGCAATACCGTTTTACACTCAAGGCAGGAAATGGTGAGCCAGTTTTAAATAGTGAATTATACAAAACCAAAGCAGCGGCAATGAATGGCATTGCATCTGTTCAGAAAAACAGTCCGGATGATGGCCGTTATGAGCGTTTAACGTCGAAAAATGACAAACCTTATTTTAATTTAAAAGCGGCGAATCATCAGGTGATTGGGAGTAGCCAGCTGTATGCAAGTGAGCAGTCACGTGACAAGGGCATTGAATCTGTCAAAAATAATGGCCCCTCTGAGACGGTAAAAGATTTAACCGTATAATTAAGCCATAAAAAAAAGCCGTTTAAATTAAACGGCTTTTTTACGTCTGTTAGTCAGATTAACGGACAAGTTTTGCCATTAATTCTTCTTTGTTCAGATTGCTTGCTTCGGCATCGCGACGGCCTTTGTATTCGAAAGTGCCTGCATCCAGACCTTTTTCACCAATCACGATACGATGTGGAATCCCCATTAATTCAAGATCAGAGAATTTCACGCCTGGACGTTCATTACGGTCATCCAGTAACACGTCGTAGCCTTGTGCTTGCAGTTCTGCATAAAGCGCTTCAGCTGCTTCGAGGGTACGCGGTGACTTGTGTGCATTCATCGGTACGATTGCCACTTCAAACGGTGCAATCGCTTGGGGCCAGATAATGCCTTTGTCATCGAAGTTTTGTTCAATCGCCGCAGCCACTACACGTGTTACACCAATGCCATAACAACCCATGGTCACGGTTAATGGCTTGCCATCTTCACCCAATACTTTACAGTTTAAGGCTTCTGAATATTTGGTGCCGAGCTGGAAGATATGACCGACTTCAATACCACGTTTGATCTGAAGTGTACCTTTACCATCTGGAGATGGATCGCCTTCAACCACATTACGCAAGTCAAATACTTCTGTGTATTTGGCATCACGATCCCAGTTGACACCGGTCGCATGTTTATCCACTTCATTGGCACCGGCTACAAAGTCAGCCAATACCGATGCGGCACGATCGACAATCACGGTTAAGCCTTTTTCAACCAGACCTTGTGGGCCACAGAAGCCAGCCGTCAAACCATGTTCTTGTAACTGTGCTTCAGTTGCAAAAGTTAAAGGTGCAGCAATTAACGGATGTTTTTCAGCTTTAATATCATTCAGCTCATGGTCACCGCGTAAGAACAGGGCAACCACAGGAGTATTGCCTTTTTCATCGGCTGGGCCTTGTACCAGTAGCGCTTTGACTGACTGCTTGGCATCTGCATTCAGGAACTGGCAAACATCTGCAATGGTTTTCTGATTTGGTGTGTCGACAAGCGTATAAGCTTGAGTCGCGGCAGCACGTTCGCCCACCAGAACCGCTTCAGCCATTTCAACATTGGCTGCATAATCAGAGTCAGTCGAGAACGCGATATCGTCTTCGCCGCTGGCTGCCAGTACATGGAACTCATGTGAAGCTGAACCACCAATTGAACCGGTATCTGCCTGTACTGGACGGAAATCCAGACCTAAGCGGGTAAAGATACGGCTGTAGGTGTCATACATCACATCATAGGTTTCTTGCAATGACGCCTGATCGGTATGGAATGAATAGGCATCTTTCATGATGAATTCACGCGAGCGCATCACCCCGAAACGTGGACGAATTTCGTCACGGAACTTGGTTTGGATCTGATAGAAATTCAGCGGTAATTGCTTATAACTTTTTAGTTCATTACGGGCTAAATCGGTAATCACTTCTTCATGGGTTGGGCCCAGTACGAACGGATTATCATGACGATCTTTAAAGCGTAATAATTCTGGGCCGTACTGTTCAAAACGGCCTGATTCTTCCCACAATGCAGCAGGTTGTGTCACCGGCATAAAGACTTCTAATGCACCTGAACGGTTCATTTCTTCGCGCACAATGGCATCGACTTTCTTTAAAACGCGCGTTCCCATGGGCAACCAAGAGTATAAGCCAGAAGCGAGTTTACGAATCATCCCCGCACGTAACATGAGCTGGTGTGAAATGACCTCAGCATCATTTGGGGTTTCTCTTAACGTTGCAAATAAAAAGCGGCTTGCGCGCATGGAAACTGTCCTAAAGTTAAGTGTTATTTAAAAGATGCTACAACAAGGAGCAAAAATAATCGGCTCACTTTGAGCTGCTGGCATTATGACATGAATCATTCAATTTAGCGCAGTATAAAGCACTGCAATGTATGTAAATGTTGAAAATCTAGGGTTATTTAGCAGAGCAAAGGGAGAGGTTAAAGCACTCATATGCGGCTTTTAAAGACTGATTTTTATTGTAATGTGTTTAAACGGGTGATGATATCGGCATATTCTGCCTCGGTTTTGTGGTAGGCATTGCGCAGGCTTTCCACGGTTTTTTTGACGTTCTCAATATTTTTGGAATTATTGTCCAGATTACTTTTTAACTGGGCTGGCAGCATTTCACCTTTACGATGGTAATCCATTTCCTGACGCTTGAAAGCGATTTTATCTTTTTGCAGTTGTTGTAATTGTTCTTGTTGATAATTGAGCTGTTTTTTTAAGTTTGCCAAAATCTGGTCACGTTTTGCCGTCGCAATTTGCGGGTTGCCATAGGCACGTTTTAATCTTAGATCCTGTTCACGACGACGGGCAACCGATTCACGTTGAGCCGACTGTTGTGCATCCGCAGCAGCGTTATAAGGACGGTTGCGCTTCATCACCTGCATATTGCGGTCCAGCGCTTCATAACCATAACGGATATGTTCAGGGGTGACCGAAGTGCTGACATTGGCTACGCCGTTCTTGTCGTAATAACGATACCAGGTGGCCTTGGAAGACTCTATTCCGGCAAAACAGGTGCTGGACACAAAGCATATAAAAAATGAGCAGATGTAAGTACGAGCAATCGTGCTAAAGTGACGAATGCGGAAACCGCACTTTAACGAACCAGTCATTACATTCCCCGAAAAAAAGTTAATTAAATCACTTATTTTTAAATAATAATCAGTTGTATATTAGTGCTAATTTAGACAATTAAAAATACTTATTCGGCAAAAAAATTAGGAATTTAATTAAAAGTGTGACCTGTTTAGGATTGTGTAGCGAAACTGATAGGTTGGTTCAAAAAACTTCATTGATAATGCAAGTAAAGATATGTTAAAAATATCAACTGATCTGTATAAAACAAATTAAACCAACCATAATTTGTATTGAGTATTGGGGCAGGACAATAAATGGAAGATAAATTTCAGAATTTAAAGGTGATGGTGATTGACGATTCCAAAACGATTCGTCGTACAGCTGAAACGTTATTGCAACGTGAAGGCTGTGAAGTCATTACGGCGGTTGATGGTTTTGAAGCCTTGTCAAAAATTGCAGAAGCTAATCCGGATATCGTTTTTGTTGACATCATGATGCCTCGTTTAGACGGTTACCAAACCTGCGCATTAATCAAAAATTCACTAAATTACCAGAATATTCCAGTCATTATGTTATCAAGCAAAGACGGTTTGTTTGATCAGGCGAAAGGCCGTGTCGTGGGGTCGGATGAATATTTAACCAAGCCATTCAGTAAAGATGAGTTGTTAAACGCGATTCGCAACCACGTTAGCGCATAAAATTAAAGATTGAGGAAAAAATGGCTCGCATACTTATTGTAGATGATTCACCTACTGAAACTTTTCGCTTTAGAGAAATTTTAACCAAGCATGGTTATGACGTCATTGAAGCAACCAATGGCGCAGATGGGGTGACCTTGGCACAAGCAGAATTACCTGATCTGGTGCTGATGGATGTGGTGATGCCGGGCATGAATGGTTTTCAGGCCACCCGCCAGATCAGTAAAGGCAAGGACACACAGCATATTCCGGTTGTGATTGTCAGTACCAAAGATCAGGCGACGGATCGTGTCTGGGGGAAACGTCAGGGTGCATGCGACTATTTGACCAAACCTGTCGATGAACAACAGCTGATTGATGTGATTAAACAACTATTAAGTTAATTTCGCTCAATCTGAGCCTTCTCATTATTCAATACGGGATAGGGTATGGCAGCAAATGGATTTATCGAATTGCTTCGCTTATCCAAGCGAGGCAATAAGCAATACACTTCAACTCAAAACGAAACTCACCGCTGGTCGGGCATCGCATTTGAGATGTTGGGGCAATATTTTGTTGCGCCATTGGGGGAAATTTCCGAGGTAATTTATCCTCCGAAATATACACCGGTACCAAATACCCAGGCGTGGGTACGTGGTTTGGCCAATATTCGTGGAAGACTGCTTTCAGTTTCTGATTTGACACATTTTATTTCAGGACAAAGAAGCCAGTTTTCTCCGACGCAAAAAGTGATTTGTATTAGCCATCAAGATCATTATGTGGGGTTGGTCGTTGATCAGGTTTTGGGGATTCAGCACTTTAATAAAAAGAGTTTTTTCTCTCAAAATAATGATCTGGACCATAAGTTAAAAGACTATTGTCAAGGTCATTTCCACCAGCATAATCAACAATGGCATGTGTTTTTATTGAGTCGGTTATTAAAAAATCCTCAATACATGAATGCATCAATAAAATTTATAAACTAATTTAATGCGCTACGGAACATAAAGGCGTATTTCGGGGAGAAGCTGATATGGGCTTTAAACTTAAAAAAAAGAATGGTAGTGATAGTGCGGGGCTGAAAAAGGGGGGCGCGTTCCTAGACAATATACGAACGCAACTCGATCAGTTTTCCCGTTTATTCGGTGAAAGTGAGAAATCCAAACCGATTATCTATCGTGCTTTAATTGCTTTGGCCCTTGCAGTCATCCTCTTAATCTACTTGTTCGTTAGTGTGCCGCGTTCAAACCAGTTAACCCGTAGTCTGGGTGAGTTGCGTCTGTTATCGCAAACCATTTCGCGTCAGGCCACCGAAGCGACTGCTTCTGGTAAACCTGAAGAGATGAAAAAGCTGGTTGAGTCAGAAAAGCAATTTACCGAAAACCTGGAAACGGTTGAAAGTGTTTACGGTAAAGGTTCTGATGAATACAAGAAGGTGAGCGAACTTTGGGGCGGCATTTCCAAGAACATTGACTTGATTGCTTCACAACAGAAAGTCATTAACCAGCTTTATGATACCAACATTGCGATTAGCGATACCATCCCCGAGATTCAGGCTGAATATAACCTGATGGTGGACCAGATGGTGCGTGAGAACATGCCGAGTAGTCAGGTAATTATTACCAAGAACCAAGTCTTTATTGCGGAACGTATTTTACGTTCGATCAACTCGGTGCTGGTCGGTACGGATAACTCTAGTGTTTCTGCAAATGACTTCGGTGCCGATATTGATACCTTCGGTGTGTATTTAAATGCCCAATTAAATGGTAGCTCTGAACTGGGTGTAGACCGTATCAGCTCGGCTGCTTTACGTGAATCTGTGGACAGCATTAAGTCTGACTATGATGCCGTGTTAAAATCAGCAGCGGCAACGGTATTGCAAAACGCCAACCAGATCGTGCGTGTCCGTCAGGCCTCTTCACAAATCTTTTCGCAGTCTGATGCACTGTTGAATTCACTCAATGATTTGTCCAATAAAGCGGAAGGCGGCTGGGGCAATGTCATTGCCGGTATCGTACTGATTGGTGCTTTAGGTCTGTTGGTCTTCTCTGCACTGCAATTACTGGCTTTACGTAGTAATACCGATAAAGAGCGTGTAACACGTTTACAAGACGAATATGATCGTAACCAGAATGCGATTTTACGTTTACTCGATGAAATCGCGGATTTGGCAGATGGTGACTTACGTTCTTATGCAACGGTATCGGAAGATTTTACTGGTGCGATTGCCGACTCGATTAACTTTGCGATCGATCAGTTACGAGACCTGGTATCGCGAATCACCGATACCTCGCAAGAAGTGGCACGCTATACCCAAGATACCCAGAACATTACCAACCAGTTAGCCGAAGCTTCTGAACATCAGGCGCAAGAAATTGCGGGTGCATCTGCGGCAATGAACGAAATGGCACTGTCGATTGACCAGGTATCTGCCAACGCTTCTGAATCTGCTGATGTAGCACAACGTTCGGTACAGATTGCGACCAATGGTGCGCAAGTGGTAAACCGTTCGATTGAAGGGATGGATCACATTCGTGAACAGATTCAGGAAACCTCGAAACGTATTAAACGTCTGGGTGAATCTTCTCAAGAGATTGGTAACATTGTCTCGTTGATTAACGATATTGCCGATCAAACCAACATTCTGGCCTTAAACGCCGCCATTCAGGCGTCGATGGCCGGTGAAGCAGGTCGTGGTTTCGCAGTCGTCGCCGATGAAGTACAGCGTCTTGCAGAACGTTCTGCATCAGCAACCAAACAGATCGAAAGTCTGGTGAAAACCATTCAAACCGATACCAATGAAGCCGTAATCTCAATGGAACAAACCACTTCCGAGGTGGTACGTGGTGCGAATCTGGCAAAAGATGCGGGGATTGCACTGGATGAGATTCAAACGGTATCGGGTGACCTGGCGAAACTGATTGCAAGCATTTCGGATGCAGCAAAACTTCAGTCGGCTTCTGCCAGCCATATTGCGACCACGATGAATGTCGTACAGGAAATTACCTCACAAACGACTACCGCTACGTTTGATACCGCACGCTCGGTTTCTGAGTTGGCAAACATGGCTGAATCGTTACGTGAATCAGTAACTGACTTTAAGTTACCTGAGTAAACCGAATTGGAAAGGCAGATGGGGGTGTCTGTCTTTCCATTTTAGATGTGTTGGATATCTCAACAAGGTGATGGCGCAGTGGAACTACATCTTGTCTGATAGATAGACGTAATTTTTACCCACATTTAGTGGATAAAAACGAAAGAAGCAGCTATGAAACAAATATTAAAAACGTTAGTTGAAACGATGACGCTTCCTGAAGACAGTTATCTTGAACAAGATGCAGAGATTCTTGAAATTTTTATTGAAGAATTGGATGAGATCTTTGTTGAGTTAGAACCATTACTTGTTCAATGGACAGAACAACCACATCAACAGAATGTGCTGAGCGATATTCGCCGTCATTTCCATACCTTAAAAGGCTCTGGAAGAATGGTCGGGGCGAAGTCGTCGGGTGAGCTGGCATGGACCGTTGAAGATACTTTAAATCGTGTGATTGCGGGCACGATTACCTTGAGTGCTGATATTCAACGCTATGTACAGACGGTTTTTAATCTTTATCGTTTTAAACTGGCGCATGATTTTAAGGCGGTTCAGGCCCATCAGGTTGATTTCAAACCCTTGGTTTTACTCGGACAACAATTACAACAGCAGCAAAGTCCTGAACCTGCGCTGGCAGAGCTTTTAAATCTTGCCATTGATCTTAATCATGAACAGGTGTTGACTGGCCTTGAGCCAGGAGATGATGCTGTCGTTGCAACGGATACACAGGAACAAGCGCCACAGCAGGTTGAGTCTGTCTCGGAGCTTGAAGGGATTGTACCATTTGAAGATGAGGCCTTGGCCAAAGAAACCTTGGCCATTTTCCAGGAAGAGGCCGAAGAGCATCTGGCGACCATCAACCAGTTCTTACAAAATGATCATCCAAGCAATGATCAATACAATACCCTGATTCGTGCATTGCACACCTTGCGTGGCAGTTCTGCCATGGCGCATGTCGATCATGTTTTTGAAGCCAGTTCAAAAGTTGAAAACCTGTTTAAAACCTTATTGCAGGAAGAACTGGACTCAAGTTCAGATGAGACGGCTTTGCTGACGCATTATGCACAGTTTGTCGGTGATTATTTACATACTTTGAAGCATGCAGGCAGCCCACAAAAGCTCAATGAAATTTATGAGACTTTTAATGTCGCTTGGGACAGTTATGATTTCCAGCTCGAAGAAAAGCATGGCGATGCAGTACGTCCTCAAGGTCTGGTGTCTCAGTTAATTGAATTGGAAATTAATGACTTACTGGATGTCGAGTTTGATTTCGAGAAACGTGCACGGCATGAGTTCCCGCAATATATCCAGTTATTGAGTCAGCAGGCAGAAATCCTGTTACAGCATACGCATCATCATGCAACGATTGGCATGTATCAGTACACCAGCTTGTTGCGTTCAAGCTATCAGGATCTTATTTTTAAACCAAGTTTACTTCATCTTGATTATGCCTTTGAACTCTATCATCAAGTACATCAACAGTTTATCCAGTTGTTTGATACCTTGGCAGCAGGCCAGCGTGTCACTTTAACCAAAGCCCATGAGCGTGTCTTAAATGAACTGAGTTCATTTACCCAGCAAAATGTTGAATCTGTGCCGCAAGAACCTGTGGATGTTGAGACCCATACAGTTGAAGAAACTTTGGCAATTGAACCACAAGCAACGTCAAGCACTGTGACTGACTTGGCTGCCCAGTTTGCACTGGATAAGCAACAGTTAAATGCCGATGAAGCCAACCGTGATTTTGATCCGGACTTGCTGGATATCTTCCTTGAAGAAGCAGATGAACTGCTTGCCGGGATTGATACTGATCTAAATACATGGGCGGTGAATCATAACAATGTGGATGCCTTAAAGAATCTGATGCGTTATTTGCATACCTTGAAAGGGGGAGCAAATATGATTCAGGCTCCTCATATCGGTTTGATTGCGCATGAGCTGGAAAGCATTTATGAAAAGCTGATTAACCAGCAGGTTCAAGCAACGCCGGCACTGATTGCCGTGATTCGTGCGGTACAGGATGATATTGCGGATCGTATCCAGATTATCCGTGATCAGCAGGTCGATTATCCAGCAACGCATACTTTGGCTGCTCTCCATAATCTGGAAAAAATCGCGGTTATAGCTCCGCAAACTGATGTTACTTCCGCTATGCCGCAACCTGTTCTTGAAACGGTTGAAACACAGGCTAATGATAGCGCTGTTGATACAAGTATTTCGGAAACAGCAACCCCAGCCAATGCGACTGTTGATGTCACTGTATTTGCCGCACAACTGGCACTGGATCAGCAACAATTACAATCAGCAGCGTCCAATCGTGACTTCGATCCAGACTTGCTGGATATTTTCCTTGAAGAAGCCGATGAACTGCTTGCCGGAATTGATGCGGACTTAACTACTTGGACCGCCGATCATCACAACTTAAATGCGCTAAAAAATCTAATGCGTTATTTGCATACCCTGAAAGGCGGGGCAAATATGATTCAGGCGCCTCATATTGGCCTGATTGCGCATGAGCTGGAAAGCCTCTATGAAAAGCTGATCAATCAGCACATTCAGGCAACACCACAACTGGTTGCGATTATTCGCTTAGTTCAGGATGACATTGCAGACCGGATTCAGACTATTCGCGATCAGCAAACCGATTATCCATCAACGCATGTGGTGCAGTTACTGCAACAGGCAGACCAAACGGTTGCACCTGCAATGCTTGAGCCTGTGCTTGAGCCGGTAGAGACCCTTGCAGCAATTGAAGCGGATGTTGTTGAGGCCCAGTCAGAAGTACCTGACTTAGTTGAAGCTGAACCTGATACGCAAACGCTGACCTTGCAGCCAGAAACTAGCCCTCTTGCCTCGGATGAAATACTTGATGCGAGCTCAGCAATTCAAAGCGTTGAGACGGTAGCAGCGACATTGGATGATGATGTCCGCTCGCTGGTGGAGCAGACTTTCCTGGAGGAAGCAGAAGAGTTACTGGAACAGGCTCAAAGCTTATTGAGGCAATGGTTTGAACAACGCGGTAATCGTAGTGTGTTGCTGCAGTTACAGCGTAATGCCCACAGCTTAAAAGGCGGCGCGCGCATGGCTGAAATGGATGCCATTGCCGTGATTGCCTACCATCTGGAAAATGCTTTTGAGCAGTTTGGTGTGCATCATTTCAATTCAAATGTGTATGACAATCTGCTAAATACCGCATTGGCATGGTTGCATGAGGCCATCTTTAAACGTCAATATGCCAATTTTGATGGCTTAAAACAAAGTCTGGAGAAGATGGAGTTTGTCGATGTTTCGGCACAACTTCCTCAGAAACTTTCGGCGAGAGATATCTTTACGCCTGAATATAACATGGAGTTTGTTCAGGGCGATGGCACAGAACCGCCGTCAATGCTGGGCGAGTGGGAAACGACAGAGCGAATTGAGCAGAATAATGAGATGATTCGTGTCTCTGCAGATGTCATCGAGAAGATGATTGACCTGTCAGGGGAAAATGCGATTAACCGTTCACGTATCGAGATGGATCTGGGGCAACTCGGCGGTACGCTGACAGAAATGGAACTGGCGATCAAGCGTTTGGCCGATCAGTTACGTCGAATGGAAGGTGAGCTGGAAAGCCAGATTATTGCACGACATGGCGGGGAAGATGCGCGTTATGCCGACTTCGACCCATTAGAGATGGACCAGTATTCATCGCTGAACCAGTTGTCAAAATCACTGGCCGAGTCAGCTTCGGACTTGGTGGATTTCAAAACCACATTGTCTGAAAAGATTCGTGATACAGAAGGTTTATTACTGCAACAATCTCGTATTCAGGCTGAAATTCAAGAAAGCCTCATGCGTACCCGTCTGGTACCATTTTCACGCCTGTTGCCGCGTTTACAGCGTATTGTGCGTCAAACGGCTTCGGCATTGAACCGTCCAACTGAATTGGTGGTGAACAATACTGAAGGGGAATTGGACCGCAGTATTCTTGAGCGTCTGGTGGCACCTTTTGAGCACATGTTGCGTAACGCGATTGACCATGGGATTGAAGATCGTGAACAGCGTTTACAGGCCAAGAAAGCTGAAACCGGGCATATTGTTCTGAACATTGGTCGTCAAGGTACTGATGTTGTGGTGACTTTCAGTGATGATGGTAAGGGCATTGATGTTAACCGCATTAAAGAAAAAGCACTGCAAACCGGTTTAATGACGCCAGATCAGAAGCTGGAACAGGAAGAGATTTTACAATTTATCTTTCATCCGGGTTTCAGTACTGCAGCTCAGGTCACCCAGATTTCTGGGCGTGGTGTCGGGCTGGATGTGGTACAAAGCGATATTAAAGCCCTAGGCGGCCATGTCAGTGTGGCGTCCACCTATGGCACAGGCACGACCTTTACCATCCGTGTTCCAACCACGGTTGCGGTCAGTGATGCCTTGATGGTTAAAGCGGGCGATCAACAGTTTGCATTCCCGCTGGCCCAGATCGACCGTATTGTGCGTATTTCACCTATGGCACTGGAACAATACTTTGACAGTCAGGATGACTATTTCACCATTGATCAGGAACGTTACCGTTTACGCTATCTTTCTGAGTTTGTGGCAGGCCAGCCAATACCGCGTTTAAGTGGCGTGGTGCATTCTTTACCGGTGTTGCTGATCAAAGGCGCCCAAGGCCAGACCACGGCATTACTGGTGGATCAGTTGATTGGTTCACGTGGTCAGATTGTGGTGAAACCGGTCGGACAGCAGTTCTCCAGTATTGGCGTGATTGCGGGTGCAACCATTCTGGGGGATGGTCAGGTCTGTTTGATTCTGGATGGTCAGAATATTGCACGACAAGCACAGTCAACGGCACGCAGCAAGCAGGCGGATGAAAGCTATACTAAACAGCGTTATGATGAACGTCGCCTGATCATGATTGTCGATGACTCGGTCACTGTACGTAAGGTCACTTCACGTCTGTTAGAGCGCCAGGGCTATGATGTGGTCACGGCCAAAGACGGTATGGATGCCATGGAGCAGCTCGAAACAGTGAAACCTGATCTGATGCTACTGGATATTGAAATGCCGCGTATGGATGGTTTCGAGGTCACCAATCTGGTTCGACATCATGAATTGCACCGGGACTTGCCAATTATCATGATCACTTCACGTACCGGAGAGAAACATCGTGAACGCGCATTGTCACTTGGTGTAAGTCAATATATGGGTAAACCGTTCCAGGAAGAGGCTTTGCTGGAAAATATTGAAACTTTACTGGCTGTGCGCTAAGAGGTAGAAAAGAATGGTAAATAAAGGCGCAAACTCGGCATTGGGGCAGATTGACCAGCAAGAGTTACAACATTTAATTACGGTTTCAACTGGATTTATTGATGCCTACATTATTGAATGTCATCAAAAGGTTCCGATGCTGTTACCGCAAAATATCGTGTTGTCGGCAATGGATACCCAGACCAATGTTGAACATATTGAATGGCATGATTTAAAGCTGCCTGTGTACACTGTAAATGATCCTGCACAGAAACAAGGTGTGGCGCTGGTGATCGAAGGTGAAGATGTATCGCAGCGTTTTGCCCTAGTCTGTAATGAAATGCCTGAGTCGATCCGTTTACGTATTTCGGAGATTGTCGATGAAGAACGGGACATCGATGATAAGACGGTCTTTCAATATGTGAAGATGGGGGAGAACAGGTTTTATGTCCCCAATCTGCAAAACATCCAAACCCAACTGGGGTTGTAATAAAAAAGGAACTCATTGGAGTTCCTTTTTTATGTGCTATTACGAGGATTAAGCCAGTAGCTCAATTAAAATTTGCTCATAGATTTCAGCTAACGGTTCTAATTCGGCAACATTGACATGCTCATTGATCTGATGGATGGTGGCATTCAATACCCCCAGCTCAAGCACCTGTGCACCTGTTGGCGCGATAAAGCGGCCATCAGAGGTTCCACCACTGGTTGAAAGTACGGTATCAACGCCAGTCACATTTTTAATCGCGGTTTTTGCTGCGTTCACCAGCTCGCCTACCGGAGTCAGGAAGGGTAAACCAGACAAAGTCCACTGAATATCATAGTTGAGCTGATGTTTATCTAAAGTCTCAAGCACACGTTGTTTCAGGATATCGGCGGTAACTTCAGTTGAATAACGGAAGTTGAAGGTGACTTTCAGTGTACCTGGAATCACATTGGTCGCGCCTGTGCCTGCCTGAATATTGGAAATCTGGAAAGAAGTGGCAGGGAAATATTCATTGCCATTATCCCAAATCGTTTCACACAGTTCATTGAGGGCTTTAGATGCAGTATGGATCGGGTTTTCAGCCAGATGCGGATAGGCCACATGGCCTTGTTTACCATGAACGGTTAAGACCGCATTCAACGAACCACGACGACCATTCTTAACAATATCACCCAACTGATGCGTACTGGATGGTTCACCGACCAGACACCAGGTCATCTTTTCATTGCGCGCTTCCAGTGTTTCAACCACTTTAACGGTACCGTTAATCGATGGGCCTTCTTCATCCGAAGTGATTAAGAATGCAATTGAGCCTTTATGGTTCGGATGTTTGGCAACAAAACGTTCAGACGCAACCACCATGGCCGCCAACGCTGTTTTCATATCGGCAGAGCCACGACCATAGAGTTTTCCATCACGAATACTCGGTAAAAACGGGTCTGAATTCCATGCATCTAAATGACCGGTCGGCACCACGTCGGTATGGCCTGCAAAGCACAATACCGGACTTTCAGTACCACGACGCGCCCATAAATTATCAACATCTTCGAAACGCATGTTTTCGATATTAAAGCCAATCTTTGCTAAGCGTTCGGCCATAATCTTCTGGCAATCATGGTCAACAGGAGTTACTGAAGGCTGGCGTAGGAGTTGTAAACTAAGTTCAAGCGTATCGGAATGGTTCATGCGAGATGTAGCTAAATCTGGTGAAATATGAACCGGTATAATAGGGGAATCTGATGGAGAAAGGTATTAAAAATAAACCTTATCTAGTTCTAGATAAGGTTCGGTACAGCTTGTTCTAAAAAAATTACATTTTATCCTGAGTTTTTTCGGCAGTCTGAGTAACTTTGTCACCTGCTTTAGATACATCTTTACCAAAACCCTTAAATGTATTACAGCCAGTTAAAACAACAGCAGCCATGATCGAAGCAACTAAGATTTTTTTCATCATCTTCTCCGTTTAAATGTAATTATGATGTACTTAAGAGGCTAAAAAAATTACTGCAAAATGAACATAAGGGTTTGATGGTAAATGTGTTATAAAATGTTATCTTAGCTATTAACAAGTGAATGAAGTTAAACTAAATAAAAGCGATGGTTGGCGGAACATATAATAACTAGGCGTTGGTGCGTGCTGATAATAAAGACCATTGCTCCACCAGAGAGCGGGTTGTGAAGAAGCCTCCTGATCAGGACAGAGCCATTCATGTCTTTGCAAGCGATAATAAGGCGTACTTGGTATCTGAGTTCCCCATTGACCTAAACGCCGTGAAGTATTAATCCAGGATGGAAGACTTGATTTATCCTGTTGCGTAGGCAGGTACAGCTGACCTTTCATGACTGCAAACTTACGTTGAATGAGATGGTTGTTGGCTTCAGTAAACTGGAATTGACGTTCGGTAAAATGTTTGAGTTTGCGCTGTAAGGTATCTTGTCTATTCAATCCAAACCATTGAGCCAGCGCCAGCTTTCCTTCGCCTAAATAATATTTTAAAGCCACTTCCCAGTGCTCAACTTGTTGCGTTTCCTGATTGAGCAAAACAAAGTCCAGTTCACCTAAAGTTACCGCACCTGCAATTTTTTGAATGCTGTGTCCGAGCAACTGATAAGAATGATAATCATCGTCCAGTAGCCAAAACCAGAGCAGATTTTCAAAACGTAGGCCCAGTCGTGTGCTTTTGAGTTGAGCTAGAAAATCAATCAGTGGCTGTGGCTGCACATCCAGTTGCTTTAAACGTGATTCATAATTTTGATAATGGGTTTGCCAGACCGGATCTGGATGTAATTCAAAATGATTTTTTAGGCTGAGATCGTCTGGAATGTCAGCCAGTATATTGGGACTGGCAATACAGAAGGCCAAATGCCGTACGATCGGATTGTTAAACTGTAACCACGGCTCAAAAAAACAAGGGGTGGTAAGCATTTTCGACATCAAGCCACTCAATCATGGAAATAATAGGTTAAGTTTAAGAAACCACAATAAAAACGCTTTATACTAGCACGGTTGTAAACAGGTGTTGGTTAATTGCTCAATGAAAACTTTATTCTGGCGTAGCTTGGTCGTGATTTTTATTACGTTGGGAATCATTGGAGCAATTTTACCAGGCATGCCCACCACGGTTTTCCTGATTCTGGCTGCATGGGCGGCTTCCAAAGGCTGGCCGGAAATGGATGCCTGGTTATTAAATCACCCTAAATATGGTCCGACTTTACGCAACTGGCGTGAACATGGCACAGTCCCGCGGAAGGCGAAATGGATTGCCAGTATCATGATGCTGCTCAGCGGTATCCTGATGCTGTTCACCAACGCACCGTTTTGGGTGAAAGTCTTTACCGATGTCACCATGTTTATCGTGGCTGTGTGGTTATGGTTACGCCCCGAGCCTGAGCAGCGTTAAGAAAAGCAACGCTCTTGCGGAATATATTCCTCATGCACAAGATGAGCGGCTATGCCGCGAGTGGCGAGTTAAAAAAGCATGAGAAGTATCGCTTCGTAAGGTCGAATGCAAGATGAGAACTATGTTCGAGTAAATACATTAAGCAATCTTTGTCTTAAACCCCATCCAAAACATATTCGAATAACACGAACAAAGAACGCAGATCATGTCTACAACTCTAATTTATTTTCTTAGTCAGCTTTAATGTCTATCACTTACTAAAACTACTGAAAACTACAAGAAAAAAGACTTCATCTATGTTGAAATGAAGATGTTCTATCATCTATCGAGATAACAATGACCTATACCCTTGATCAGGCAGACATCATCATAGACTTGGCACAGCAAACACTACGTTTGCCGAAACAGAATAAATTCTATGTGATCTCTTCGGGCAAAAACGGTATTGGTGAACAGGAAAATAGTGGAAAGACCCCAAGAGGCTGGCATCAGGTTGCCCAAAAGATTGGCGACGATGCACCAAAGAATGCAGTATTTATTGCACGTCAGCCGACAGGTGAAGTATACGACCTGCAATTAGCCCAGCAATTTCCTCAACGAGACTGGATCTTGTCGCGAATTTTATGGCTGGATGGTCTTGAAGAAGGCTTCAATCATGGGGAAGGGCACGATACCTTTAAGCGTTATATCTATATTCATGGCACACCGGATACAGAGCCAATGGGCATCCCGATGTCGCATGGTTGTATTCGAATGAAAAATGATGAAATTATCGAGCTATTTGAACTCGTTTCCGAACAGGCGCTGGTGTATATATCCGAACAAGCCTTAGAAAACGATATGTGAAAATGCAAATAAGTGCTTAAATAAAATACGAAAATATCAGTTTTTGCATGGAATCACTTATTTTTTAATCATTCGTACGGTTTTTTCCGAAAAGAATGGCAAAAGCGTTTGACAGGCTGTAAAGATTCTCTATAATGCACCTCACAAACGATGAAGACGTTAAGGGCGCTTAGCTCAGTTGGTAGAGCGTCTGCCTTACAAGCAGAATGTCGGCGGTTCGATCCCGTCAGCGCCCACCAAGCCTTTATGTTAAGACTCAAGTGCAGCGGTAGTTCAGTTGGTTAGAATACCGGCCTGTCACGCCGGGGGTCGCGGGTTCGAGCCCCGTCCGCTGCGCCACTTAAGTTTTAATAGTCGTTTGCTATAATTGCAAAATTATCGTGCAGCGGTAGTTCAGTTGGTTAGAATATCGGCCTGTCACGCCGAGGGTCGCGGGTTCGAGCCCCGTCCGCTGCGCCACTTTAAGATTGCAAGAATAGCTAGAGTTAAATAGATTAGAATTTATTTCTTTTATATTTAAACAAGTTTTAAAGCGATGCTTTAGATTTGTTACCTCGCTCAGGGCGCTTAGCTCAGTTGGTAGAGCGTCTGCCTTACAAGCAGAATGTCGGCGGTTCGATCCCGTCAGCGCCCACCATAATTTGTGACATTTACTTCTCTATGGAAGTAATACAGTGCAGCGGTAGTTCAGTTGGTTAGAATATCGGCCTGTCACGCCGAGGGTCGCGGGTTCGAGCCCCGTCCGCTGCGCCATTTTCTTGATTCCCTGTTCAAGAGGGTGATAATGTAAGACACTACGCACTCCGTTTGTCTTGCGTCATAAAAATTGATATTCAATCAATTTTTATTCCTCAGGGCGCTTAGCTCAGTTGGTAGAGCGTCTGCCTTACAAGCAGAATGTCGGCGGTTCGATCCCGTCAGCGCCCACCATATTTCTTCCCCAATCTCATATCATTGTAATCAATACAAAGTTATTTTATGATTAGCATCAATAATGATTCTAATACGAAGTACTTTATGAGAAATCCTTATCAACGCAAGGCTGCGTCGAAATCTCAAGCTACACCTGCCAATTCTTCACTCAAAGACACTTACCGTCAGTTTATTCAAAACATTATTATGCAACGTCACGTGATAGCGCTCTATCATGACGGCTGGGCTTTATGTTCAACACCATCAGGTCAGCATGCATTATCGGTGTGGCAAAATAAAAGCTTGGCGAAATTACTGATTAAAGACAATTGGGCACAATACGAAATTCAGGAAGTACCCTTGTTGGCTTTTATTGAGAAGATGATTCCATTTTTAAAAGAAAATAATACCATCTTATCTTTGGATTTAACCCCTGAAGGGAATAACCTTCTGGTTAGCCCCGATGCTTTATTATTAGATATTAAGAACTTTTTATACCAGATTTACTTACAACGACCCGATGTATTTGCTGAGTTAAAACTGCCGTTACCGCGTGATATTCGTTTACATCAGCCAGCTTCATCCTCATTGGAATAGTAAAGGGCTCAATCAATATTCATTCAGCAGCCAGCCACTGGCATAAGCAAAATATTCTCTTAACCAGGCGTTATAGCGTGTTGGCAATGGTGTAGTCGCTCCGAGCAGGGTAATATTACGATAGCCTTGTTTTCTAGCAATGGCAGCAGCTCTTAAGGTGTGGAAATCACTGGTGACAATTGCAATCGGTTGCTGGATATTGATGTGTTGGGCTTGTAATAAAGTTTGACTATTTTTAAGGTTTAGTTCAGTGCTGGTGCTTTTATCTTCCAGAATGATTTGTGACTTAGGAATATGGTAGTGCTGCTGTAAATAACCAGACATCACCACAGCTTCGCTTTCGGTTTCACCATAATCTATCCCACCTGTCAGCACCAGTTTTGCATCAGGCTGCGCTAAAGCTACAGGAGCCGCACGATCCAATCGTTTTGCCAGCGTCGCAGAAGGTTGTCCATTTTCTACGCCACTGCCTAAAACAATAATGGCTTTTACCGGTACAACAGGTTGTGCTTCAGTAGTATTATCCGCAAGGTAATCAAAGAAATAGCCTAAGCTGACCAACCATGCCCAGAAACACAGCCAGCCAAAACGCCACAGGCTATGCAGATGGAAGTGGTAGAAAAAGAAACGTTCAATATGATAATAGAAATAAGAATACAGACAGAAAAACAGTCCGAGCAATAGCGGGAGTACAGTACCAATATGAATCTTTTTAAAGGCAATCAGAATTGCGCCATCTAAGAACAGAACTGAACCGATAAGGGCTAAAGCAAGACGAATCCATAAACTTATTTGCATAATCTTAATTGTGTCGATTTGAACCGTGCTAAGTGTATGCAAAATTAAAAGAAAGGCAACACTGCAATTGTCTTATAAAAAAAACGAGTGACTGGCACTCGTTTTTTTAAATGAGAAGGCTCAATACACATCTCGACGATAACGGCCTGCTTGACGTAATTCATCCAGTTTTTGTTCACCGAGAATATCTGTTAAAGCTTGGTCTACACCTGAGGCCATGCCTTCGATGCTACCACAGACATAAATCACCGCACCTTGCTCGACCCATTTCACTAACTCGTCGGCATTATTGCGCAGAATATCTTGTACATAGATACGCTGTTGCTGATCACGAGAGAAGGCTAGATCAAGTCGTTGCAATGTGCCCATATTTTTCCACGCTTCAATCGTTTCCTGATAGAAAAAATCATGTTCGCGTTGACGTTCACCAAAGATCAGCCAGTTGGCGGTGTAGTTTTGACGATTACGCTGCTGTAACAGGCTCATTAAACCCGCAATACCGGTACCGTTACCAATACATAGAATTGGGCGGTTATCATCAATCAAATGGAACGATTCATTGGTGCGGATACGTAGTGCGATTGCTTGTTTGAGCGGCGCATATTCGGTTAACCAGCCAGAACCCAAACCGAGTTGATGGTTATCATCATATTGTTGACGTACTACCAGTCTTAACAACTGTTGGGACGGGATACTGGCAATTGAATACTCACGCGTTGGCAAGGTTGGAAGCTGCGCCAGTAACTCTTCGATGCTATTGAAAGGTTGAGTTTCAACACGGAGGTTTTTATCCCACAATATCTGTTCAACCGTCTGGTTGAGCGATTGCACAACAGTGTGTGCTGTAATCTGGTGTTTGGCTAAAAAGTTTTGGATCGCTATTGGGCTATTTGCTGGCTGAATTTCAGCAATATCACCGGCATGCCAAGTCATATCCGAAGCAGAGGTCAGTTCAATATTATAAGCCGCTTGACCTACACTATTTGGGTTGAGCAGGGTACGCGCACTTAACGTCCATTGATCAAAGACTTTCTCGATATTCATGGCATGTAATTCATGCTGGGTCACCACTGAAAGGGCTTGGTTCCAGCGCTGAATATCATGCGCATTGGCGTTATCTACTTCAATGAGATCAAAGAAGGGTTGTGCCCGACATTGTTTTAACCATGTGTCAACCGCATAGCCAAAGCTGCAATAACTTTCTGGATATTCTTTGGAGCCCAGCGCAAGCACGGCATATTGCACCTGGCTGAGATCAAGCTTTTGCTGCATCAGTTTTTTGCTAAAACCTGAGGCGAGATCGGGTGCTTCACCGGTCCCGTAGGTACTGATTACGAATAAAACCTGTGCTGCTTGTAGCAGGTCCTGTTCAGTCAGTTGCTGGATCGGTTTAACGGTTGTTGGTTGTTGTGCTTCTTGCAGGCTTGTCGCTGTACGCCACGCCAGTTGCTCTGCCACACCGGTTTGAGAAGCATAAGTGATCAGCCAGGCTTGCGCATTCGGGTCAATCTGTTGAGTGCTGAGGGATTGGCGTGCAGCTTGGGTCAGCTTCTTCTGTTTACGGCGTTTTAAATACAGCATCCAGCCAGTCACGAAAAACAGTGGCATGGTCAGTGAGGCTAGCATGGCAATGAATTGATAGGTCGAACCAAAGAAACTGCCACGGTGTACAGGAAGCATACTGCTCATGATTTTTTCATTGAGCTTTTTATCTTCATACAGTTCAAGTTTTTCAAACTGTTGATCTTGGTAATTATAGATGGCTTGGTTACGTGCGCGCTCATGTTGCGGAATCGCATCGACAAAAGACACTTCAACTTTGGCATCGTCACGCTTTGGAACAGTTAAGGTCAGGCTTGAATATTCACGCCCGATTTGAGCATTGACGCCCGTCCAGCTTTGGGTCAGGATGCGGTCGACCTGCTCGATCGATAAAGCTTCTTGTTTATGTTTTCTATTTCCAGATTCATTGTGCTGTTGGTTACGTTGCGGTTGTTCAACCCCCATGACTTTGAACATCCCCGCACGCCACCAGTCATAGGACCAGTATAGGCCGGTACAGGCAAACAGCAGATAGAATATCACCACCCATGTGCCGACAACGGCATGTAAATCCCAGATAAAATTACGGCCTTTTAACTTGGGTTTAATGAAGAACCATTGTTTAAAGCTATGCTTCTTGGGAAAGCGTAAATACAGACCACTCAATACAAAGAAAATCAGCATCAGGGTAGAGGCACCAGTAATCTGTGCCCCAAATTCACCTGCCGTTAAATTACGGTGTAAACGTTGGATAAATTGCAACGTATCACGACCTTTAATATCAGGTAAAACTTCCGCTGTATATGGGTTGACCATCATGTTATAGCCACGGCGCGCACCTTCTTTTTTGATATTGACGGTGGAGGACGCAGCGGGATCAGCAGCAATGGTAATACTGTTAATTTCAATTTCTGGTTGTTGTTGATTGAAATGTTGATAAAGCTGGGCCGGAGTTAATTTGGGTGATTGAGCCTCTTCAACAACATAGCTGTCCTGATTGATCCATTTAAGGATTTGTGGTTCATATGAGTAAATCGCCCCTGTAACTCCCATTAAAGAGAGAATAAGCCCCGCGGTGATCCCTAAAAACCAGTGTATCTGGAAGAAAACTTTTTTAAACATGGTCAAAAAATGTAAATAGAGTGGAATTCATGTAAAAAATTATAACTTAAGAATAAGAATACAATGTGGATTTTGCAGGTAATATTGATTTTGATTCCTATTTACCATTATGGGACATAATGCTCAAGTCTGGAAATAAGAAATCTATGAATAATAAATACTTAATATTTTTTGTAAAACTCAAGAATAAAATTTATTTGAATTTTAGATGATAATAATTATTATTTTCATAATTGGGGCGGATTCTAAGCCTTTTATTATTCAAAACAATCACTTTTAGAACTATTTCTGCTTCTGCAGTTTCCTTGGAGAGGTGATGAAAGCAGATAATCGATGACTAATTTCACAGAGCCTGAATCTTAAGGCGTCATGTATTCAGTTCTTGAAAGCAAAATGATGAGTATAGAAAAAGAAATATTTTTTTATGGATGAGGATGAAAGATGTACAAAGAACAGGGAAAAACTTTATTTACCATGACCATACAGCTTGCAGTATTAAGTATGGGATGGGCGATGGCCGTTAAAATTTATGCTGCAAATGATGAAAAATACAACCTTATGACGACGAGTCATGGAATAGAGCGAACCACAGATGGGCAATCTTCTCAGTTGCCCGTCATTAAAGTCAAAGCGGAATCTCATAACGTTGAATTGAAAAAGCAAATAGGGTCAGGGGCATTAGGGAGCCGTTCTATTCTGAATACTCCTTTTTCTATGGCAGTTGTGGAGAGTGAAGATATTCTTAAACGAGGTGCTAAATCTATCGCACAAATTTTTGCTAATGATGCTTCTGTGTATTCTACCACAAGTTCAAGTACAACCGATTGGTGGGGAGCTCAGATTCGAGGATTGACTGTTCATAATTTTTATGTGGATGGGCTTCCTATGGATTTATACTGGGGGGGAGATTTTCCAGTTGAAATGGCAGAAACGGTGACTGCTTTAAAGGGACTAAAAGGTTTCATGTATGGTTTTGGCTCACCAGGAGGGGCGATTAGCTATGCTTTGAAGCGTCCGAAAGCTGGAACTGAAACCGTGGTTGATCTTGGATACCGAAATAGCAATTTATTTTCTGGATTATTGGATATCAATAATCGGACCAAGATTGGTGATGTTGGTTATCGTTTGGTTCTTGGGGGCGAAAAGGGGGAAGCTTATAATACAGCTGAGGCAAATCGCTTTTTCAGTGCTTTGTCGCTGGATAAAAGTATTAATGATCAACTACGTTGGGAGACAAATTTTACTTATGAAAAAAATAAACTCCGACATGAACCACTTCAATTTTATTTAGGTCAGTATGACATTGATGGGAGTGGTTATAAACTACCCAAAGTAAGTTACGATTATAAAAAAATTAATGTCGATAATTCCTATTATGATACCTCAACTTTTTTAGGATCAGCAGGCTTAGTCTGGACATTGAATGAGAACTGGGAAGGTAAGTATCAGTTTGGTTATACCCGAAAAGAACATGAATCAAGAAAAGCCTTTGCATATTTGCAGAACAAGAATGGAGATTATGCTGGGTACTTATATGACTTTGCTGGCGTGCTAGAAAGCTACGTTAACCAAGCGATATTGAATGGTACATTGAATACAGGTTCAATTAAACATGAGGTAGTGGTGGGAGTTGGCTATCAACGAAGTCAAGATCACTACAGCAATGAGAGATATTTTGAAAATGATTTCAATGGAAATATTTACCAAGATCAGAAATTTATTATTACCCGCCAACCAGACTTTAGTCTTGCGGCTAAAAGTCGTGATGAAAGCCAAACTTATGGGTTTCTTAGTGATACGATTTCTTTAACTCATCAATGGCAGACTATTTTGGGTCTACGCTATACTTATTATGATAGTGAAGATGTTGATCGGGATCCAACTAAAAACTCTGGGTATAGCACTAAAAGCTATACACCAACGGTAGCGATCTTATATAAGCCCATCGAAGATGCAACAATATATGCCAGTTATGTTGAGGGATTAGAACCAGGCTCACGCGTAAGTGAAATGTATGCCAATGCTGGAGAAATTTTAAAAGCAACCGTGAGTAAGCAATATGAAATGGGGGTTAAATACGATGTTACGCCATTTAGCTTTACTTCTGCCTTATTTAAAATTAAACGATTAGGACAAATTGATCGCTTGCAAGGCGAACAAAGGTACCTAAAACAAGATGGTTTAACCACCTACCAAGGGATCGAGTTGAGTGGCAATTATCATCCTAATGATCAATGGAAATTGGGTGTTAGTATAATTGGCTTGGATGCAAGTATTGATCGAGTCTCGGAAGAAAATCAAGCAGTCCGAGGAAATCGACCTGCAAATGCAGCCAAATGGCAGGCTGTGTTAAATACTGAATATTCGGTGGCAGCGATTGATGGGTTAAATCTACATGGCAATGTTCGTTATAATGGTTCTTCGTATGTATCCACCAGTAATGATCTGAAAATTCCTGCGTATGCTATTACCAATATGGGCTTATCTTATAAATTTAAATTAAGTCATCATGATGCTGTTGTTAATGCCAATATGAATAATTTATTCAATAAAAAATATTGGTCAGTGGGAGATTGGGGAGCGGGCAATATTGGTGAAGCAAGAAATGCAACGCTCGGTTTGAATATTAGCTGGTAAATATGGCTAAACGCAGGGCTAAGATGCTTTTAAAGAAAAGATGAGGCTTAAACAGTCTCATCTTTTTCATTTAGATTTCAAATTATTTTATGAAAAATTCTATAATGATTTCAGCAATAATCGTGACAATAAGAGGAGCCAAATATAATTGATGCCATTGAGAGAAAAAATTTTGTGAAGATGAAATGTTTAACTCCTCTTCAATTTGCTTTCGATTACGAATTATTTGTCCATGCAAAGATTCACGTATAAGCTGTTTTTCGATTTCTTGATTAATTACTTTTAACTGAGCAGCGAGGTTATTTCCTTTAGAATAAAGTAAAAGCCCGATGCATGTTAAAAGATATATGATTAAAAATAATAAATTTTCAGCTTGAAATGGTTGAATTAAATCAGGAATAGGCGACTTTTTCCAAAAGAAACCTAGATACTGGTGAGTGTGTGTAAATATTTCTGCAACAAGCTTTTGAAAAGGGGCTGCTATAGCATTGCCTAACACTGTTCCATCACTTAGGCGAAAATAAAGCATTTTTAGGAATGAAATAATTGTTGAAATTAGAGAAGGTATGGCAATTAAAATTCCTGTAATTCTATAAAGTAAAACTTTTCTCTTTGCTTGGCTAAAATTCATATATGTATCCAGATACAGAAGTAATTGTATATATTTTTAGTAAAAATAACTTTTATTTTTAGCAAAACTTAAAAATAAACTCAATAAAAAGCTAATAATTCTTTAGTTTTTCTTTTGTTTAGCCATTAAAAAAACCTCTCATAGCGAGAGGTTTTTGTTCATCCGTGTCTTAAATCGATTTAGGCGCGCCTACAGTTTCATTTAAGTGCTTGCGAACGGTATTGAAAGAAAAGTTCTTTGAATCCATACGCTTTGGCAAGATGTAAGCCCCTTGTTGTTGTTCACCTTTAGGCGTTTTTACCTTGAAGTTCACCAGGATAAAGTCAGGAGAGCTATACCATTCATAGATATCTTTCCAGCCAATGGTAGCAGTACCTTCTTGTAGGCCCATTTTTTGGCGCATCACGATCCCGTGTGGTTGTACACCTAAACGTAAGCCTTTAATTTCCTGAACAGGGAATTCGGTCATCTTGCGTTTCACGTACCATTCCAGACCAAATTTCTTGATCAGATAAAACAGCACCACCCCTACAATCACCACCCAGCACAGTACGGTTGAGTAGGTTGAGTAATATTTAATAAGTCCTGCTGCAACCAAGGAAAGCACCACAAGTGCAATCATAATCATCCATGCTTTGCGGCTGAATTTGTTGGTACTACGCCAAATCATAAGTTGAGCTTGACGTTGTTCAGCTTCAGAAACTTCGTAAGGAACAGGTTGTAGCGTATAAGCGTATAGCGTTTTGGCGGTCATAGTGTAAAAAATGAGTCTAGAACTGGGTTAAGTTTAACACCTATTGGCATGCAAAGATATTATGCCAATGGCGAATGATTAGAGCGATGCATACTCGGTGCCGTCTTCATGGGGTTCATGACTCAGGCTTTGTTTCAGCATACTCAAACGGGTGAGTACGCCCAGCATCAGTGACAGTTGTTGCAAGATAATCAATGAATTCTGTTCATTTTCCTCATTGCGGCTTAAACGGTCACGAATGGCTTGCATCATATTCTGTGCGGATAAATCAGGCACTTCGTCTCTGAGTAACGCACCCTGAATATCATCCAGTGCCTGATCCAGTAAGGACAGCACTTCCTGATCTTCAATTTTTTCACGGTGCGCCCCCAAGGCAGCGATATAGCTTAAAAAGGTATGGCTGAGACAGAGAAATTCGAAGGCCAGACTTTTCTGGTTAACATCAATATTCGGTTCGGTGGCAATGGTTGAAATCAGTGATGCCACTTCTGCATCGGTATTATGGGCCGCCCGGCGCACCACCCGATAATTCAGGGCATTATTACGACCATGATGATATTGCGCGACCACTTCACTCAGGTATTGACATTGCGCCTGTAAAGAACGGCGGATCGAGCGAGGCAGTCTACGGAACTTCCAGTCCGGCCAGATAAAACTCACACCAAACCAGGCCAGCGCGCAACCGAGCACGGTATCAATAAAGCGGGGAAAACCTGCTGCAAAGGCAGAGCCATCCAGATTGAAATTGATGAGCGCCAGAATGGTAATAAAGGCAGTGGCTTGTGCATATTGCTTACTGCGCAGTTCTAAAAATAGCACACCGCTCAGCACCAGCATGACCAGTTGTCCTTCAATGGAAGGAATAAAGTAGATAATCGCAAGACCGACAATAATACCAACCAATGTACCGATAATCCGTAAATAGAGGCGGCGTTTGGTGGCGTTAAAATTCGGCTGGCAGACGAACAGCGCCGTTAACATGATCCAGTAACCGTATGCGATATCGGTCATCTGGATAAACACATAGCCAATAAATAGCACAATGGATAAACGTACAGCATGACGGAACAATACCGATTCAGGAGAAAGGTGCTGTTTTACACGGACAATAATGTCATTCCAGCCTTTGAGATCATCATCTTTCAGCTGGCTTTCTGCATGCTGGGCATTGATCTTTTGCAGATTGCGTTCGGTTTCCAGATTCTGTAATTGCGCATCAATCGATTTCAGGTTCTGATACAGCGCAAACAGGGCATTAATCCGCACCTGATCATAATGTCCATCTTGCCGCAACTTTTCCAGAGAGGTACGTAAATTTTCAAAACTATGCTTAAAGCGTTTGTTATGCACATAACGGGTACGACTTAAAATCGATTGAGACAGATCCTGACAGGCTTTGCCCTGAATCGACAGGATGCGCTGGAAGCGGAACAGGATGTCGCTATGCTGGAACACTTTGGCCAGTTTCTGATAATCAATATGCGCTGAATCGGCACGTTCATGAATATCTTGCGCCACAAAATAATATTGCAGGCTGCGTCGGGTATCTTTTTGACCGCGGTCACCTTTGAGCCGGGTTAACAAGGACATGCGCAGATCATTAAAGATCGCCACCAGCTTGCCATTTTCCATGGCAATATCAATCATGCTTTGTTGATAGCTGGACGGGGTCATGTCGACATCAAACAGGTTGGACTTGGCAAACAGGAAACTTCCCAGCGCCGAATAAGACGCCGAAAGCTGATCCCGGACTTTTCGTACCGGGAACAGCAGAAAACTGATGGTAGAGAGTAGGCCATACCAGGCCGCCCCCGCAACCAGAAGCGCGGGTTGAACATACCATTGCTCAAATAAATGTACGCCTAGCATGGTATAGACGGAAGTCACCAGACAGCCATAGGCAATAGTGGCATAACGTCGTCCCAGCGAGCCAAGCAAGATCCAGCCGATACAGGAAGCAATCAGGCCGATTGCAAAGGCAACCTGATAAGGGAATAACAGTTGAACCGATGCAGCGGTGATAAAAAATCCGATATAGGTATAAATCAGATTCATGATGCGCACAGAAAAGCGGTCATCAATATCACTAATCGCGGCAGCAACCACACCGAGGGTCAAGGGAATGGTGGCGAGTTGATAATCGAGTAAATAAGGAACGAAAGCTGTCCCGGTAAAGGCAATCAGCATACGCACGTTATACATCAACGTGGTGTTATAGGTTGTTTGTTTTAAACGTCCGAACCAAGGATTCAAGGGTTGTCCTTCTTGTATTCTACAATTGAATTTTCATCGTGGCTGTTCACAGGGTTAAAGTGTTCGCAGACGTTAATATTATGCACAAAACTGATGGGGATGCTAAGCTTAGAATATTCCAAAATTTGTTAAAGTGGGGCAGTATGCAGGCCGAGCAAACCAATCAACGTCAATATTCAACAGCATGGATTATGTTGCTTGCTTTGTTAACTGCGTTAGGGCCGTTATCGATTGATATGTATTTACCCGCATTGCCGCAAATGGCCGATGAATTTGGGGTAAGTACACAAATGGTTGCCAATACCTTGCCTGCCTATTTCTTGGGCCTGGCAATGGGGCAACTGATTTATGGTCCGGTCAGTGACCGGATTGGGCGTAAAAAACCTCTTTATTTTGGCTTGGCACTATATGCCATCGCCAGTCTGGCGTGTGTCTTTGCAAGCAATGAATGGGCCTTGATCGCAGCCCGTATTTTCCAGGCTTTGGGCGGCTGTGTCGGGGTCGTGATGGCGCGTGCTGCAATCCGTGACCGTCTGGATATGCAGGGTTCTGCACAGGCATTTTCCAGCATGATGATTGTGATGGGACTGGCGCCCATTCTGGCACCCATCTTTGGGGCATGGATTCTCAACTTTTTTCCGTGGCAAGCGATTTTCATTACTCTATCGTTGATCGGAGTAATGTGCTGGCTCTGTGTGCATTTCTTCTTTAAAGAATCTTTGCCGGTTGAGCGCCGTTTAAAATTATCGGTCTATCAGGTGACCACGCTATATGCGGCGATCTTAAAAGATGAGAGTTTCCGTGTGCCGATGTTTGCAGGCTGCTTAACTGGTGCGGCCTTATTCTGTTATATCAGCTCGGCTTCTGCGGTTTTTATGGGACAGTATGGCTTATCTCAACAACATTTCTCTTATGCCTTTGCCTTAAATGCAGCAGGCATCATGCTGATGTCCTCGATTAATAAACACCTGAATACCCGTATGGGCATTTTCCAGCGTTTAAAACTGGGAGGTGCGATTCAGTGTTTTGGAGCCTTGATTGTACTAGGCGCGGGGCTGATGGCAGATGCACCTTTAGCCTTACTGATGCCGGGCTTGTTTTTGGTGGTCTCCGGGATTGGTTTAACCGGGCCGAATGCCATGGCTTTGGCCATGTCTCAACAGGGCGCGCGTGCAGGTACGGCCAGTGCAATTATGGGTAGTATGCAATTTGCCTGCGGTTTGCTGGCCGGGATCATCCTGAATTTCCTGTTCTGGAAAGCATCGCTGAATATGGGCATCATGATGTTGTTATTTACCAGCGCCGGCTTCTTTGCCATCTTAAAAGTCGGTAAACAACAAAGCAGTATCTCTGGTTAAAGAAATACTGCTGCAATTCGAACACTTTAATCTAGAAATACAGTAAAGTTTTCAACTGGCTCGCGTGGGGTAATGAAGGTGTTGACAATATGGTCAGGGTCGGCATAACCCAAGGCAATGGTACACACCAGTTCTTCATCTTCTTGGGCGCCCAGAATATCCAGAACGATCGGGTGGAAATGATTCCAGGCTGCTTGCGGGCAGGTATCCAGTCCACGGGCCTTGGCGGCGACCATGACATTCTGCAACATCATGGAAATATCCATTTTTGAACCGATGCCCATGATTTTATTCACGGTAAAATACAGGGCGACTGGCGCATCAAATAGCTGAAAGTTACGCAGCTGTTGTGCTGCCATTTTCTCTTTTTCACCTTTCTGGATACCCAGCAAGCCATAGAGACCCCAGCCATTGGCACGACGACGATCGATAAATGGTGAAATCCAGGTTTCAGGGTAGTAGGCAAAGGTCTCCTGATATTGTGCGGCCAGTTCTGGTTTTTGTAGAAGTTCGATTTGTGCAGCGCACACACGGTCAATCATTTCGGCACGTTTTTGTCCAGTGACCACATAGACTTTCCAGGGCTGGACATTGGTTCCCGAAGGGGCACGGCTGGCGACAGTCAGGATGTCTTTAATGGTTTGGGTGTCAACAGGGGTATCTAAAAACGCACGTACCGAATGACGAGAGGTGATGGCCTCGTCCACCAGGCGGACTTGTTCCGTGTTCATGAAAACTCCTAACATTTTGATCTTTTAATGACAGGAGAATATAAATCAATAAATGTTTTTTGTTGCGGGTTTTTCAGGTATAAATATAGGATTGCATAAAAAATACGCAAAAAAATTAGAGGATTAACACTAATTGTTGTGAGTTTTCTATCTTTTGTTAGGTTTGTGTGAAAAATAATTCTATAAGTAACATAATGAAATCGAAATAATATTTATGCCTACTCAATGGAATCAATAAAACTCTTTAAATAAAAAGTACACACAATATCCGAAATTTATGCATAATACGCCCTTTTTAAAAATGATTAGACTTTCCTTGCTGAATGGCTAAGGGGGAATTTTCTATTTTAAAGACAGCTTGAATTTATCCAATTCAATCTCTGTGGGAAATGTTGAAATATACACTATATACAAGGAGCTTCTCATGAGTTTATCTCTCATCCGTAAGCCGTTCGTAATGCAAGGATTAGCAATCACAGTTGCTGCCTTAATGATGAACAGTACACACGCTGCCAGCGAGCAAGAACAGATTCAGCAACTTCGCGATGAAGTCAAGGAATTAAGAGCTTTATTACAGCAATATGTTCCCCAGGCAAAACAACAAAATGATGCTGCTCAAGTTGCTGTCGCCCCTGCGACTGCAGTGGCTGCAACCAATAATCAAAATACAGCAGCAGTAGTCACAACCGCTGCCCCGAAAAAATCTCCATTAAGTTTTAGCACTGCTTCTGGTGCGGAAGTAAAACTGTACGGTTTCTTGCGTGGTGACGCGTCTTATCAGGCAAAAGGTGGTGACGGTATTTTTAACCGCATCAATAAGGTTGATCTGGAAGGCGCTGAAAAGAACAGTGACCGTTTCTATAGCACTGCAACCGTGACCCGTCTTGGTCTTGATTTTAAAGCACCGGTTGAAGGCGCTGACGTTGGCGGTAAGTTAGAAGTGGACTTCCGTGGTGGTAGCAGCAATGACACCATTCGTATCCGTCATGCTTATATGACTTATAACGACTGGCTATTTGGTCAAACCACATCGACCTTCCTGGCCACAGATTTGCAACCGGAAATGCTGGACTTTAACTCGCCACTGGGAATTGGTACCTACCGTACGCCTATGGTTCGTTATAGCGGCAAGTTCACACCAGAAACCAGCTATGCGGTTGCTTTAGAAAAAGGCAATGACGATAACCGTGCGCCATCCTTAACCTCAAAAGTAAAATATGATTTTGCAGAAGGCAAGGGAACCACCTCTGCACGTGCCTTGTTGACAGAAGCACGCAGTAAAGCGACTTATGACAACAACAATAACCGCACCAATTCAGGCGAAGCTGAACTGGGTTGGGGTGTTGCTGTGGGTACAAAATATAAATTCACCGATTCATTACAGGCCATGATTGACTATTCGCATGTCAAAGGCGATAGCAAATTCCTGCTGTATACCAACAATGCCTTCAATGTAAATCCAAATAATTTTGATTTGAATCTGAATGAATTTGATGCAGTGACAGTCGGTACAACCTATCAGATTAACCCGAAATTACGCAGTACCTTGGCCTATGGCGCCATGTTTGCAGATGACAGCAATGACTTTGCAAAACAGGCCGTGGTTGCAAAAGACACCGCCCAGAACAAAACCCTGCAACAGGGCTGGTGGAATATCATGTATTCACCAGTAACACCGATTACGTTTGGTCTGGAATATATCTACGGTGAACGTAAAACCTTTGACGGGCAAAAAGGTAAAGATAATCGTGTAGGGGCAATGGCTCGCTATAATTTCTAAGCCATTTCAACCCGCAGATGAAAATCATCCGTGAAAACTGAATCACCATAACTTGCAAAGGTTCTCACATTGAACTGTATGCTTTTTATAAAGTTGATTGAGTTTTCACTCATTTTTAGAGTTACTATTTTGGCAGTTTTAAAGGGGCTACCCGCCGTCAGATGAACTACCAAGATAAACGGAAGAAGATATGGAATTTACTTTTAATGGTTTTTATACCCTGATTTCAGCCGTTATCGTGTTGTTATTAGGGCGTTTGCTCGTTAATAAAATTGATTTCTTAAGACGCTATAACATTCCCGAGCCGGTTGCTGGTGGTCTGGTTGCGGCCGTAGTTTCACTACTGGTGCATTCGCTTTGGGGTTATAGCATTGTCTTTAGTAGCGAGTTACAAACCAGTTTTATGTTGATCTTCTTTGCTTCGATTGGTTTAAGTGCCAATTTCCTGAAGCTTAGAGAAGGCGGTATCGGCTTGGTGATTTTCCTGGTCTGTGTTGCATCTTTCATTGTGGTACAGAACGCGGTCGGTATGAGTCTGGCAACCTTGCTCGGTATTGATCCGCTGGTGGGCCTGATTGCAGGTTCAATCACCTTGACCGGTGGTCATGGTACAGCAGGGGCATGGGGCGAAATTCTTGAAACCCAGCACGGGATTCAAGGTGCTCTAGCTTTAGGTATGGCGAGTGCAACTTTTGGTCTGATCATCGGGGGTATTATCGGTGGTCCTTTGGCGAAATTGTTAATTAACCGTTATAGCCTTGCTCAAGCTCAGACACCGGCTGAGATCAAAAACCGTGATACGCATCTAGATCAGCATCCTGACGAGCTGGCACCATTTGAAAATCCACATCAAGTCCGTTTAATCACTGCTGATAATGCCATTACCACTTTGGGTATGTTTGCTGCGTGTCTTGCATTTGCAGAGTTCATGACCGGATTCAGTAAGGGCACATGGTTCGAGCTACCAACCTTTGTCTGGGCGCTTGGTGGCGGTGTGATTTTACGTAACATTCTCGAAAGCGTATTAAAGGTAGATATCTTTGATCGTGCTATTGACGTGTTTGGTAATGCGTCATTGTCACTTTATCTGGCAATGGCGTTGCTGTCGCTCAAATTATGGCAGCTGGCTGATCTTGCTGGACCGCTCGTTGTCATTTTAGGTGCGCAAACCATTACCATGGCATTGTATGCAGCATTCATTACTTTCCGTGTGATGGGTAAAAACTACGATGCGGCTGTATTGGCTGCAGGTCACTGTGGTTTTGGTATGGGGGCAACACCAACTGCGGTTGCCAACATGCAGGCCATTACCAATATGTATGGACCCTCTCATAAAGCGTTCCTGATCGTTCCGCTTTGTGGTGCGTTCTTTGTTGATTTAATTAACGCAACAGTAATTCAATTAATTTTGAAATTCTTTGCCTAAGTCGGATCAAAAGCCCCTAAAGGGGCTTTTTTGATTCATCCATTGTTATCGTATATGTACGTATGTACATAAAATATTTAAAAGCGAATAAGTGATGAATGAAAAATTAAATGACACCCTGATGGCTTGGGTAAGTTTTTTCAATGATCCTTTATGGGACTTTCTGGTTATTTTCCTTCTGGCAGTGGGTATCTTCTATACCATTGCGACCAAAGCTGTGCAGATCAGAATGTTCTTTCACAGTATCAAAGTGATGAAGGGCAGCCGTAGCAAAGGCGAAGAGAAAGATTCACACGGATTAACACCATTCCAGGCATTCGTAACTGGCTTAGCCAGTCGTGTCGGTGTAGGTAATATTGCAGGTGTTGCGATTGCGATTGCGATTGGTGGCCCTGGTGCCGTGTTCTGGATGTGGTTTACTGCATTACTGGGGATGAGCTCGGCTTTTATTGAGTCTTCGCTTGCTCAGTTATTTAAAGTAAGAGACAGTAATAGCAAGCAGTTTCGGGGTGGACCGGCTTACTATATTACTCAGGGCTTACGTAGCAAAACCTTTGGTGTGATCTTCGCGCTGGCATTGATCTTCACTTATGGTTTCGTATTCAACTCGGTTCAGATCAATGCGATTGCCAATGCTTCTTCACATGCGTGGGGCTGGGATAAGGCCAATATGATTGCGCACCTGGGCGGTGTTGATCTGGAAATCTCATGGGTTGGTCTGGTACTGGTTGTGTTAGTTGCATTGGCAATTTTTGGTGGTATTAAACGTATCGCTAAATTTGCCGAGATGTTTGTGCCATTAAAAGCAGGTCTATACTTGGCTGTTGCTTTATATATCGCCTTAAGCAACTACGAACTTCTGCCTGGCATTTTCAAATTGATCTTTACTGAAGCATTCCAGTTTAATGCTGCAGCGGGCGGTTTCTTTGGTGCCATGATTTCCATGGCGATGATGCAAGGGATCAAGCGTGGCCTGTTCTCAAACGAAGCAGGTATGGGTTCGGCGCCGAATGCTGCCGCAGCTTCTGATGTGAAGCATCCGGTGAACCAAGGTTTGGTTCAGATGCTGGGTGTATTCGTCGATACCTTTATTGTGTGTACCAGTACCGCGATGATTATCCTGATTTCTGGTGTTTATCACGATGCCGGTTTCGTCGGGGTTGAATTAACCCAGCGTGCGTTAGAGACACAAGTGGGTAGCTGGGGTGGTGACTTCCTTGCGATTCTGTTATTCCTCTTCTGTTATTCTGCCGTGTTAGGTAACTATGCCTATGCGGAAAGTAATGTACAGTTCATCAATAACAATCCAAAAGTCATGTTCATCTTCCGGGTTTTTGTGTTGGTGATGGTGTACTTTGGTGCAATTGGTAGTGTTCCGCTGGTTTGGTCGATGGCTGACTTGTTCATGGGAATCATGGCAACCATTAACCTGGTGGCAATCTTATTGTTAACCCCAATGGCGCGTACCTTACTGAAAGACTATACAGCACAGTTGAAGAAAGGCATTAAAGAGCCTGAGTTCAAGATTGATAACTATCCGGAACTGAAGAAAAAAGTTGATTCTGATATCTGGTAAGTGATTTGAATAACGCCTTGAATGTATAAAAAAGTCCCTTGCGAGGGACTTTTTTTATGAAGATTTCATGACATATGCAAAGAAATTGATACATCTTTTCAGATGTGCTGACGCTAAAATCCGACACAGAAAAACAGACAATATGGCAACACTGCGTATGAAACAGCTTAAATTATGGGCCCTTGGTCTTTCAATCATGCTCTTGGCAGGTTGCCAAACTACAGCGCATGTAAGCCCTGCTGTGGAAGATGCTCAGGCACATACTGTTTCGCAACCTTTTAGTTATATCAAACAGCAACAAAAGCGACCTGTAGTAGCATTGGTGTTGGGCAGTGGCGGGGCACGGGGTTATGCCCATATCGGTGTGATCGAAGTGCTAGAACAACAAGGCATTCGCCCTGATTTTATTGTTGGAACCAGTGCGGGCAGTATTGTCGGTTCAATCTATGCCAGCGGTAAAAGTGCTGCTGAACTGCGTGATATTGCCTTGAAGCTAAAAGCCACTGATGTCCGTGATGTCAATCTGAGTCTAAAAGGCTTTTTTGATGGCAAGAAGGTGGAAGACTATATCAACCAGCAAGTCCATAATACGCCCTTACAAAAGTTGAAAATCCCGCTTTATGTAGTGGCGACCGAGTTAAAGGACGGGTCAAAAACCGTATTTAACTATGGCAATACAGGACAGGCGGTTCGTGCGTCTGCTTCGATTCCAAGTATGTTTGTACCAACCATGATTCATGATGTGGAATATGTCGATGGGGGGCTGGTCAGTCCGGTACCTGTGCAGGTGGCACGTGAGCTCGGCGCAGATGTGGTGATTGCGGTGGATATTCTGGCTCAGCCAATCCATACTGAAACTACCAATGTCTGGGGCCTGTTTAACCAGAATATCAATATCATGCAAGGTCGTCTGGCTGAAGAAGAGCTCAAAGAAGCAGATATTGTGATTCAACCTGACCTACGTGAGAAAGCACATATTTTTGATGTAAAAGGCCGTGAGCAGACCATGCAGGCAGGCATTGATGCAGCAAATGATAAACTGGCTGATATACAATGGGCTATCCAAAATAAAAGCAAGCCCTCTAGAGCGGATCAGCAGAATATGGCGGTCAAGCAAAATTCAGCTTTGCCACGATGATTGAATATTGTTCAGATTTATAGATAGACTTAAGTGTTTGAGTCTATTTGCTAAAATTCATTTTTTATAAAAACAGCTTATAAATATTCTACAAAAAGCTATTAAAACGCCCAGAAAAATAGTAAATAACTACAAATCATAAAACTTTTCTATCAGAGAGTTTTAAGTTTTAGGTCATAGGATGACCTCACCAAATAAATTGTTTCATAACAAGGATTGTTAAACAGATGTTTAAGTCTTTCTTTCCGAACCCGCGTCTATTCTTTATCTCTGTTGTTGTCTGGCTCGCACTTAATATGCTGCTCTGGTACTGCGGTGGTCATAGCTGGGGCGAATATCTGGGTTTTCCTAAAGGCTATGCGGAGGCAGAGCTGTCTGTCGGAGTTAATCGATTCTGGGAGCCTTCTTCACTTTGGTTTTATCTCTGGTTTATCACTGCTACGGCCTTATTTGCTGGATTTTGGCGCATTTTTTCAGATCATAAATGGCAAAAGTGGTCGATCTGGGGTTCAGCCTTTATTTTGTTTAATATCTGGTTTGGCGTACAGGTGAGCTTGGCTGTGAATGCTTGGTATGTACCATTCTGGGATATGATCCAAAATATGCTAACCAATGGTGGAGGAAGTATTACTGATTTATATAAAGAAACCATGGTATTTCTATATATTGCGATGGTTGGTGTGACTATGGCTGTGTTAAATGCTTTTTTTACCAGTCATTATGTATTTCGCTGGCGCACGGCGATGAATGAGTATTATACCGAACACTGGCCTAAGCTACGCCATGTCGAAGGTGCTGCACAACGTGTACAGGAAGATACTATGCGTTTTGCCACGATTGTCGAAGATTTGGGGGTTGAACTGGTCAAGGCAATCATGACATTGATTGCATTCTTACCATTATTATTCCAGCTTTCAAAACATGTTCCAGAAATACCTGTAATTGGAGAGCTACAATATTCACTTGTTTGGGCTGCAATTGCATGGGCGATATTTGGTACAGTTTTACTCATGGTGGTCGGGATAAAATTGCCTGGGCTCCAGTTCAATAATCAGAAAGTCGAAGCGGCTTATCGTAAAGAATTGGTCTACGGTGAAGATCATGAAAATCGGGCACAGCCAGCCACATTAAAAGAACTGTTTGAGCGAGTGAGAAAAAACTATTTCCGTCTCTATTTCCATTATACCTATTTTAACTTAACGGCTTCATGGTATGGGCAACTGGATATTCTCTATAATCTATTTGTGCTTTTCCCAGCGATTGCAGCAGGAAAGTTAACACTCGGTTTAATCAATCAGATTGGTGGGGTTTTTGGTAAGGTTCGTGAATCTTTCCAATATCTAATTAGTTCATGGAAAACCATTATTGAGTTGCTCTCTATTCATAAACGTCTTAAAGCATTTGAAAAGATTCTGGATTAGTTTGCTGACTTTGTTCGCTAAAGCCTTGATCAAAGATCAGGGCTTTTTTATTGCCTGAAAATTGGGCCGATTTGTGGTTTTTATGTGAAAAGTGAATATATATTGCAACGAAAATGACTTTATTTGGCTTCACTACTTCACTATAGTCGTTTGATAAAATTAATGATCTCTCATTTTGCTCTTGTATAACTTAGAACCTAAATAAATAGGATAAATCATGAAACCTGTATGGCTTAAAAGTGCATTAGCGCTTGCACTGACTGCTTTTACTGCAAATGTATGGGCAGACCCAGCAATTAAATCCTCCCCAACTCAAAAAAAATCAGGCATTGACCAGCAATATATCGATCAAACCGTGTCTGCTCGGCATGATTTTTACGATCATGTAAATGGAAAGTGGTTAAAAGATACTGAAATTCCCGCAGATAAGTCACGTTGGGGCGCATTTAACGAGTTACATGAATTATCGACCAACCAGTTGCATGCCATTGTTGAACAACTGAGTGCCCAAAAATGGGCAGCAGGCAGTGTAGAGCAAAAGATTGCCAGTCTGTACGCCAGTTTTATGGATGAAAAAACTATCGAAGCACAAGGCATTCAACCTTTACAGCAGGAACTGGCACAGGTTGATGCAATTCAAAATAAACAGGACTTCGCTCGATTAATGGGGCATTTCTCGCGTATTGGCGTCAGAACGCCATTTGATATCAGTATTGATCAGGACATGAAACGGTCTGATGTGATTATTGCAGGTTTGGCACAGCGTCGATTGGGCCTGCCAGATCGTGACTATTATTTGAAAGATGATCAGAAGTTTGTGGAAACGCGTGCAAAATATCTCAAGCATATTGAAAAGATGCTGCAGCTTTCTGGCGATCAGCAAGCAGCCCAGCATGCCAGACAAATCCTCCAGCTGGAAACGGAACTTGCCAAGATTCAGTGGAGTAATGTTCAAAATCGTGATTTATCCAAGCGTTACAATATTTACCCGCTTAAAGATTTGAATCAGTTAAGTCGTAACTTTGATTGGGATAGTTATCTGAAGACGGTTGGGGTAAAGGATAAAATCCAGACCATTCAGGTACATCAGCTCAGCTATTTTAAGGCGCTTGATCCAGTGCTGAATAGAACTCCTTTAGAGGTGTGGAAGGCCTATTTTAAATGGAACCTGATCAGCAGTTTCGCCCCTTATCTGAATAAAGCTCTTGTTGATGAAAGTTTCGCGTTTTATGGTAAAAGTTTGCGTGATGTGGCTGAGCAGGAAGTGCGCTGGAAACGTGGCGTACAAACGGTAAACGGTGTGCTTGGTGACGGCCTGGGTAAAATCTATGTAGAAAAACATTTTTCTGCGGATAAAAAACAGCGCATGGATACCTTGGTTCAGAATCTGATCCGGGCTTATGATCAAAGTATTAGCCAGCTGGACTGGATGAGTCCTGCAACCAAAGTACAAGCTAAAAAGAAACTAGCTAGCTTATCCATTAAAGTGGGTTACCCGAAGAAATGGCGTGATTATTCAGCATTGGACATTAAAGACGGTGATTTGATTGGTAACGTGATTCGGGCCAGCGAGTTTGAGCATCAGGACGAACTGGATAAGCTCGGTAAACCTGTTGACCGTGATGAATGGTTTATGTCACCGCAAACGGTAAATGCGTATTACAACCCATCCTCCAATGAAATTGTATTCCCGGCTGCCATCTTACAACCGCCTTTCTTTAATATTGAAGCCGATGATGCGGTCAATTATGGCGGGATTGGGAGTGTCATTGGGCATGAGATCAGTCATGGTTTTGATGATCAGGGCAGCCAGTTTGATGAATTGGGCAATATGCGTAACTGGTGGACCAAGCAAGATCATCAGAAATTTAAAGCCAAAACCCAAGCTTTGATTGCACAATACAATACCTATGAGCCAATTGCAGGGTATCACGTCAATGGTGAGCTGACGCTGGGTGAAAATATTGCCGATAACTCGGGATTATCGATTGCCTACAAAGCGTATCAACTGTCCTTGGCAGGCAAACCTGCGCCTGTGATTGAGGGGCGTACAGGTGAGCAGCGTTTCTATATGGGCTGGATGCAAGTCTGGCGCGCCAAAACCCGTGAAGCACAAGCCATTGTATATTTAAAAACAGATCCACATGCACCCGATAAAGTCCGGGCCAATGGTGCTTTAGTCAATCAGGCGCCGTTCTATGATGCCTTCAAGATTAAAGCCGGGGACAAAATGTATTTGGCCCCTGAAAAGCGGGTCAGTATCTGGTAATCCAGAATTCAATAAAAAACCTGCATCATGCAGGTTTTTTATTGGCTCGATTTAAAGAAAGGCAATTCCTAGTCCTGCGCCTGCGGCCATCACCCAAAGTGGATGGATCTTTTTAAACATCCCGAGCACTGCAGTAACAACCACGATAATGACCAGGAGCAGGTTTTGTGCGGAAGCATCGGCAATCATCCAGGCACTGACCAGGACCAAGCCGACAGTAATCGGTTTCAGGGCTTTTTCAAAACGCGCCCGTAGCGGATTGGCTTTAAAGCGTTCCCAGAATTTGAGTGCATAAATGGTAATGATGGAAGATGGACCAAATTTTGCCAATGAGGTGACCAGTAAACCTGCTGGGCCTGCCACATGCCAGCCGACCAAAGGCACAATCATCATATTCGGACCGGGTGCTGCCTGCGCCATGGCAAATAGCGAGCTAAACTGCTCGGCACTCATCCATTGATGCACGGTTACCACCTGATGCTGCATTTCAGGCAGGATGGCATTACCACCGCCAAAAGCCAGCAATGAAAGCTGAGTAAAAACCACGGCAAGGGTGACTAAGATCATGATTTTTTCACTCCCAATACCAGCATGTTAATGGCCAGTAGAATCGCTAAAGTCAGTGCCAACGGCAGCTTGATCCAGATCATAAACACGAAGGTCAGGCCGATGGTAAAAAGGGTCAGATAACTTTTCAAGATGGGTTTGAGCATCTTAAAGCCTGTGGCAAACAGCAAGCCTGCTGCGGCGGCGGCCAAACCTTGGATCATGTGTTTGACGGCAGGCAGATATTGAAAATGCTCATAGACCTGATAGATGATCAGCACAATTGCAGTTGGGGCGGAGATCAAACCGAGGACTGAACTGATCGCACCTTTCACGCCCTGGAATTCCATTCCAATGGCAACCGCCATATTGATGATGTTACCGCCCGGTAATAACTGGCACACGCCAAGTAAGTCGGTAAATTTGCCAGCATCAATCCATTTATGTTCTTCAACGATAATGCGATGTGCCAGTGGCAGCACGCCACCGAAACCCATCAATCCCAATTTCATAAACCCCGTAAAAAGTGCCTTACAATCAGGAGCAGTTGTTAATGGTTCACGCTCTATTGATAGGACTTGGGCTTTCATTGGATTACCTTTCTGTTCAACCTTGTGAGCTATAGCATGAAAGATTTATGGTATATTCACAAATGCTATTTTTGCTATTATCTATACTTTTAAGGTATGTATGATCGATATTCATAAGCTCAATGCATTTGTTGCTGTGGTGGAAGAAAGCAATATTTCCAAAGCAGCGGTCAGACTGCATATGCAACAGCCGCCATTGACCCGATTGATCAAAAGTCTGGAACAAGAGCTGGATACGGCTTTGCTGAAACGTTTGCCTCGTGGTGTAGAAGTTACGGAAGCCGGTAAGGCTTTATATCAGGAAGCGATTACCATTCTGGCGCATGCCCAGTCGATTCCGAAACGGGTAAAAAACATTGCCCAGGGACTGGAAGGTCAGATCAATATTGGTTTTACCAACTCCGCAGGCTTACATCCTTTTTTGCCAGCGGTGTTGCGTCAGTTTAGGGAGCAGTTCCCTGCGGTAGCGATTCATCTGGAAGAGGACAGCAGTACAGCTTTAACTGATGCCGTGATCAATGAAAAACTGGATATCGTTTTTCTACGCAAACCTGCGCCGATTCATGCACAAGTACAAAGTATTCATGTTTTGAATGAACCTTTGATTGTCGCATTGCCGAGTAATCATCCTTTAACAGACAAGGACGGCGCAATCCGCTTAGTCGATTTAGAGCCTTTTGAGTTTGTGTTGTATCGCCGTATTGCAGGGCAGGACCTGTTTGATAATATTTTGGCAAATTGCTATCAGGCAGGATTTAGTCCCAATATCGTACAAGAAGCACCACGCTTAACCTCCAGTCTCAACTTGATTGCTGCTGGGATTGGACTTTCTATTGTGCCAGCTTCGATTCAGGACTTTTGGAATAAACAGATTATCTATCGACCTTTAGAAGCCAAGAAACCTTGTATCGCACCGATTTATGCGATTTGTCGAGCCAAAGAAAATAATATTCGAGTTGAACATTTCTTAAGTTTGCTCAGGGCTAGCCAAGCCGATTAAAAAATAGCGATTGTTAATGGCTAAAGTGATAGAAATTTAAAATTGGTCCAACCAAGTGCTGTTGTGATTGATCCAGCGTCACGATGATTTCTCTAAAATTAAAGGTGTCTTCATCATAATATTTTGCGACGCCATGGGTTTTATTATTGAAGTTTGCAATCTGATAACTAAAGAAAGCCACTTGTTTAGATGGATGGACCACGGTCACCAATTTTTGCGGGTCTTTATAGCCGCCAAATTCATTTTGAATACTCTCTTTTAACAGATTGGGAAAGTAAAGCGTAGCATTGGGCATGCCGCAACCGACGCAGAAAGATGAATCGTATAATTCTATAGCCTGTTTTTGATTTGGACTCATCAGTAGGGCTGAACCTGTACCATTTGCGCCAGCACTTGCTTCTGCGTCACTCCAATTTTTAGGTACCAGTACAAGACCTATTTCAGGGAGCGCAAATAATTTAAGTTGTTTGGCCTGATGTGCATCTAGCTTAAAATCAAAATGACAGCTTTTTGCGGTGCAGCTTTTAAAGTCCTTTAATAAGCCATCATCGGCAGGGTTGAGTGCGGTCACTCCATAAAAGGGAACACGGACATCGTTGGCAAAGGACACTTCACCCAAGGCATAAATTTGATTTTCGGCTTTTCGCTCTTGCGCTGTATTTGAGAATTTGGGAAAGATTGGTTTGAAATTATGTACCTCGGCATGCGCCATCGCAGTTGAGCCAGAAAGTAAAATAATAGAGACAGTGTGGGCTATTTTCATTTTAATTCAGTGTTTTGAGTTTCAGTTCAAATTAACATATTCTTGAATACAAGAACCTACAACCAGATCAATTTAAAAGATTTAGAATATTTTGAATGAATAATAAATAAATTGCATTGAGAAATACGTCTTATGAACAAGATATTTTCAGCCTGTTGCTTTATTGCAATGAGTTCTAGTGCTTTTGCCCAAGACATCAAAGGAATTTCATTCTCGCACCAAGATTGGGAAATTTATTGTAGTAACACAGGCACTTGTCGTGCCGCAGGTTATCAGAATGAAGAATATCGCAATGAGCCGGCTTCGCTACTTTTGACGCGTCAGGCGGGTGCACGGCAGCCTGTTCAAGTGGAATTTGCATTGGCACGTTATGAAGAACCCTCTTTTCCACTAGCCAAGCTCAAAAATATTCATTTCTATGTGAATGGGAAGGATTTGGGTGCGGTCTCGTTTGAAGGAACTGAATTTCCGCTGATGGGTAAACTTTCAGCAAATCAAGTGAATGCTTTATTACAGCAGTCCCGACAACAGACCGAGATCCTGTTTAAAAATGCGCAGCTGCAATGGAACATTTCAGATGCAGGCATGACTGCAGTCTTGCTAAAAATGGATGATTTCCAGAAGCGTATTGGTACGGTAGGCGCTTTGATTAAAAAGGGCCAAGCGGATGAGTCAAAGGTATTGGCAGCTCAACCCAGATTTACGGTCAAACAGATCAAAACCTCCAGTAAACCTTATCTAACTTTGCAGCCAAATAACAAACGCTATGCAGCGTTATATCGTAATTTGATCGCAGCTCAGCCGACATCAAAACAGGAGGGCTTTTGTGAAGGGATTTATGAGGATGGTGAAACTAAGCCTCAAGCGATCGAGCTGTATAAACTGACCAATAAAAAAGTATTGGCGATGACCTTGTGCTGGCGTGGTGCCTATAACGAAGGTTATGGCGCATGGGTGCTGGATGATTCACTTGCAAATAAGGCAAACTTTGTGACTGAACAGGCTTCCGAGTTTTATAACGGTATTTTGAGTAGCTCACAAAAAGGTCGTGGTATTGGTGATTGCTGGGCCAGTGATGAATGGGTCTGGGATGGACAGAAGTTTGTACATACTCAAGATCGCTGGACAGGAATGTGTAAAGGACTTGCCGCGGGTGGGGTGTAGGATCTTGATCAGATCGAAGCCATCGTTAAATAATGCATTGGACATAAAAATAGCCTAAGGAAATATCATGCTAAAGGATAAAAGTGTTTTGACTGCAATGATTCTGCTGGGTGCATCCACCTGCTTTAGTACAACTATTTTTGCTGCCCCTTTACAGATTCTGGAATTTAAAAAGGGACAACTGAGTTCAACTGAACAGACGCAGCTTTGTGAACAGGTCAAAGCACTATGTCAGAACAAACCACAATTGCTAAGCTTGAAAACACCTGATCAAGGTCTATGGTTATTATCTGAGGGCAATATTGCTCGGTTTGGTATTTCAACCACAGGTTTTAAACTGTTGAAACAGTGGCATATTCCATTGGCATCGGCGGAAGAAATGGCACGATCAGGACAGTATATTTTCCCTAAGCTATTTCCCATGGATCAGAATCGTTATGCCGTTGCAGTGATTAATACTTCTTCTGAAATGTATTCAGGTGGTGGGGCGGGAATTGAACGGGCCAGCTTTTATGAGTTAAAGGATTCTGGTCAGACGCATCGCTTTATTGAAAATTATCCTTTTAGTTTTAATCGTATGATTCGGGCCTGTTTCTCGGAACAGGATTATGAACGTTCGAAGGACAACTGTCATGATGAAGATGGTCTGAGTCTGGATATTCGTCCGATCAAGCCAATGCTTTGGCAATTCCGTTATCGCTACAGTCTGGATGTGTCACCTGCATCAGATTCGGGCGAGAAATCGTTTAAAGGCAGTCGTAACCTGAATATTAATTTAAACAAAGCCCCGCAGCAGCCAAATATACCCGCATCCTGGGATTATGCTGGTATGGAATAAATGCGCATGCAGGAATATAGGATTGTTGTAGAGGATCATTTTACACTTTGCCAAAGCTTTAAAGGCGTGGGCTTACGCAATTTACAGCGTCATAACAGATGATTTGCATCGTACATGGTACAAAGGGAAAGATTGCAATTTGGAACTGTGCTTATGTCTCGCATTTATTCTTCTACCCGCCGTAAATTTTCTCATCTGAGTCGTTCTGTTTTGATGGCTGCGGCTGTGTTGGGTACCACCCAAATGGCAACGGCAGGGCCAACAGTCGATCAACTGAGTGACTGTTTAGTAAAAGCCACAACGGCAGCGGATAAAACCACAGTGTTGCAATGGACGTTTAGTGCTTTAGCTGCGCATCCTGATTTAAAGGCATTCAGCAATGTCACGCCTGAGCAGAAAACCCAATTGGATCAGAAACTGGCGCAGGTGTTACAGCGTGTGATTGTGGAGCAGTGTTCGACGCAGACTAAGGCTGTGATCAAAGCTGAAGGAATTCAAGCAGTCGGTCAGGCTTTTCAGCAGTTAGGTCAGAGTGCGGGACAAGATATTGTCAAAGACCCAGCGGTCAGACAGCAGTTGCAAGGTACCTTACGTTATATTGATTTAAATAAATTGGTTACGACTTTTTTAACACCTGATATCTGGAATAAGTTGGGGATTACAAGGTGATTTAAGAAGAGGTATATACTTTTAATTTTATAATCGAGAATACAATAAAAAAGACAAATGAATCTTAAAAAAGATTCATTTGTCTTTTATCATTTATTTGATACAGATTTTTCATTTGATTTTTAAAAATTGTGACTCCGCCATAGCTAGGATGCCGTACATTTTCTATGGGGATGTCAGCTATTTTAATTTTTTTTAATGAATTAGCTGAGTCATTACCAATGCAAATAATTCTCTTTATCTTTAAAGAGGTAATCAAAGAATAGAGTATATTTAAACCAAAAATTTCCTCTTCTCTGTTGAATTTTCTATTACTAAGTTGATTGTTGTTTTCATGAGGATGGAAAGGATAAATATTCCAAAAAATTATATTGTTAGGAAGATCACTGAAAATTTCCCAGATAGTGTTGGCAGAGACTTCGGATGAAATGATTTTATTCTTTGATACGACTTTTAAGTCTAATCCTAATTTTAAATTAAGAGTCTCAATATTATTCTCACTGGTAAAAGGGATTCCAGTTCTTCTTCCACCTTTGTAACCTAAATCTCTTCCTATCCATAAATCAATAGAATCTAATTTAGAAAAATAATTTAAGTATTTTTCTAAATTTTTTTTACGAACTTTATAGGAATTTTGTGTGTCAAAAGTTTCACATGTATCTTTATACGGATTAAATGAATTTTTAAAATCATGATTTGATACTTCATGTATGAAAGATTTTAATTTATTTCTCATCATGGATTTTCTCGAATTCTATGGATCTGTTCATTAAATCAATATTAATAATTCCAACTTTATATTTGGTTAATTCCCTAAATACTTTAAAACCCTCATAAATCGCTTTTTTCCATAATGCGGGAGGACAGTTTTCTACTTCATACCCTTTTACAAAAAGCTGGACATTCTTTATTAGTTTTGTTGATATATCTTTAGGGTTTTCAAAGTAATTATACTCTTTTGCTTGATTAAAAATCCAAGCAGAAATCCCTTCTTCCACAACAATAGCTCTACCAGAATCCTCATTTTCATCAAAATCAGGCTTGCTTTTTCTCTTTCTTTTTAATAAGGAGCGAAATACAGGAGACCAGTGAAGTATTGCTGCATATGAGATATGAAATACATCATGATAACGATAATTATCTTTGTCTTTATGATTATCAGTTAGTGGATCTCCAAGAAATACATTCCCATACTTCATATGAATACGACCTGAAGAGCGTTGAACAAATTCAATTTTTATTTTATGAGGAAGCTGTTCATCCTCGGGAAAACTATGATCAAAAGTTTTCTCAATATCTGGGTACTCAGATTTAATTTTATCCCAATCAAAATTATCATTCTTAATTTTCTTTGAGTTGGTATTTATGATTTTTTTTAAATCTTTTTGATAGAAGAACAAAATTCTCCAAAAAGTTTTAAGAAAAGCGGTAAAGCTATTTTCCTCTTTGCTTTTTAATTCCTTAGATTTTTCATTTAAGCTAAATAGTAGTTGGTTTTTAAATTTCTGATGATCCTGTAAAGAATCTTTTTCGACAATAAAAGGTAGATACTTAGCTTCTATTTTCTCAAGAAATTCTGGTTTATATAATATTTGACTTGTCTTTTGAATTAATTCCTCCAAAGAAAATTCTAGCTCAATCGTTGCCATTGTGAAATACCATAGAATATCTCCAAGTTCTTCTTCAATTTCTAGTTGGGTGATCTTGGTTATTTCTCCTAAAGCTTCCTCTTTAATTTTTCTTTTAGAAATAGACAAGAAGCTACCTATTTCTCCATATAGTCCAAGTAAAGCATAATCGAAGCGATTTATCTCAATTTGACAAGTGTTTTTAACAAGATTTTGATATTCTTCAATAAAATTATTTCCACTCATTTGGCGTTCCCCATATTCCTCTTGGTAATTTATCCCAATAGTTTCTTAAATCCTCTTTAAAATCTGGATGAAATCTATTTTTATGATGTCTTTTAATCGAAATATTTCGATAAGTATCACTGTTGATATATAAATCTAAGGGGATATCTAAAGAGTTATTGCCAAAATAAACAAAGTTATCACTAATTAAGACTTTATCAACTTTCGTGTCGTGTAAAGTATTACTTAGATGTTGAACACCATTTTTATAAGAGTGATGGGAATCAATTTGTTCATACTCACTATTTTTTCCTTTATAGTAAATATTATCCCCATATTGTCTTTTGGGACTAGCTTTTATAATTGGTTTTTTTAATTCAAATCTTGGATCTTTGAAGTATTCATCAAAGCTTAAAATTTCAGTAACTTGCATTGCATAAATTATCTTTTTTGAATTGGCTTTTCGATACTTAGTTCCAGCTAATCCAAAAATTATATCTCCAACTTGGGCGGTTTTTCGTGTTCTTGGTTTACAGTCGGCTAGTGTGCAATAACCAAAGAAAGGGTTGGGTGCAAATCCAAAATCTCTATCTACTACATATGAAAAAAAATTCATTTTAATTTTTTACCTGTTTGACAGTTAACTCTAGTAATATCTTTTATTTCGATTTCTGAACAATCTGGTGCTTGCAATAAAACTTTTCTTTTTTCTAATAATGAGTCTAATTTGTTAATGTTTTCTTCACAAATAATTGAATCAAAAAGATTTTCTAATTTTTTAGGTAGATAGTTTGATGAAGCATCATGAGACCATATGCCTATTGTATATAGAGAGCTTCTAATCTTAACTAAAATATCTTCTTGGAATAAAGATAAATCTTGATCTATAACAACGATGATAGCTTGACTTTTAGCATCTAAATTTTCTGTATAGATATTACTAGTATAAGGAGAAGTCAAAACCTTTTTAATTTTCTCCGTCAAGTTTGTAGGGTTTGTACCATGTAGAATAATTGTCATATTAACTTCCATTAATTTTGTTATAAACTAAATGTATCATTTTTGTTTTTAAATGTATAATAAAATCTACTAAAAAGATTTTTATGTAACAGCTTTTGAAGGTTATTTTTATTTGTTAATCTGCCTAATTAAAAACTCTGTTAGTTAGGTTCACAAGCCTTACCTTCATATTGATAACGATGAACCTTATATTCTTGACCATCCCAGCGGAATACGGCAAAGCAAAAACCAGAACCTGCATTAATAAGATCTGGCCAACCATTTTTACCTGTAGTTTTTAGGAAAGTTGGAGTGCCTCGATTTTCGACAATCATTTTCCATCTCCCTTTTTTCTGTTGGGAGATGAGGTGGTAACCCACCATTTCTCGGCCATAGCATGTTGAATCAGCATCTGAAATGATGGCATCTTTTAGTCCATCACCATTTAAGTCTTGATATGTGGTGATTTCACCGATATCGCAGTTACCTTCCCAACCATATTTAGTTTTTTTAAAACCTGCCGCTTTAAAAATGGCCTCAGCATCGGCTTTAGAAACTTGAGGTGTTTGTGCAAAATTAGAATTGCTGATTAAAAGTAAACAGGTACTCAACAGTAATCTATTTCTCATAAGTTGAAGGATCATGTCTGTTTTAGTTTAAAAATTTATTGTGCAGGTATTTTATCCTATAAAAACCAAAAAACCCGCTCTAAAGCGGGTTTTCTTTTGCAGTTAGATCAGCTTAACCAATCAATTTTTTCATGAGTTCATTCACTTGAGCTGGGTTTGCTTTACCTTTTGCAGCTTTCATGACTTGACCAACCAGACCGTTAAAGGCTTTTTCCTTACCAGACTTGTACTCTTCAACCATTTTTTCATTGGCTGCAAGCACTTCTTTGATAATCGCTTCAATCGCACCGGTATCGGTTTCTTGCTTTAAGCCTTTTTCAGCAATAATGTCATCTGCAGATTTTCCTTCTGCTTCCCACATAAAGCCAAACACTTGCTTCGCGATTTTGCCGTTAATAGTGTTATCCACGATACGTGCAATCATGCCACCCAATTGCTCAGCAGAAACAGGAGAGTCCGCCAATTCCAGGCCCGCTTTGTTTAAAGCACCTGAGAATTCACCCATTACCCAGTTTGCTGATACTTTACCTTGCTTCGCACCGCCCGCAGCAGCCACAACCGCTTCGTAGAAGTCCGCCATTTCGCGTGACAGCGTCAATACATGCGCATCGTACTCAGTCACACCGAAATCAGCAATAAAGCGTGCACGGCGCGCTTTAGGCAGTTCTGGAAGGGCAGCACGTGCCGCTTCGATCTGCTCATCGGCAATGATCACTGGCAACAAGTCTGGATCAGGGAAGTAGCGATAGTCGTTCGCTTCTTCTTTCGAACGCATTGAACGGGTTTCCATTTTGTTCGGATCGAACAAACGGGTTTCCTGATCAATCTCGCCGCCGTATTCCAGAATTTCCATTTGGCGTTCAATTTCAACATTGATCGCTTGCTCAATGAAACGGAATGAGTTGAGGTTTTTCAACTCGCAACGCGTACCGAATGGTTGACCCGGACGACGCAATGACACGTTACAGTCGGCACGGAAAGAACCTTCTGCCATGTTACCGTCAGAAATACCTAACCAACGCACGAGCGTGTGAATTGATTTGATATAGGCAACCGCTTCTTCAACCGAACGCATATCAGGCTCAGATACGATTTCAAGCAATGGTGTGCCCGCACGGTTTAAGTCGATACCCGACATACCTTCGAACTGGTCATGAATCGATTTACCTGCATCTTCTTCAAGATGGGCACGAGTCACGCCAATACGCTTCACCGTGCCATCTTCAAGCTGGATGTCGATATGACCCAAGCCCACAATCGGATTATCCATCTGGCTGATCTGGTAGCCTTTTGGCGAATCTGGATAAAAATAGTTCTTACGTGCAAACACAGAGGCCTGATCGATATAGGCATCAATCCCTAAACCAAAGCGAATCGCAAGATCAACTACTTCTGCGTTTAATACTGGCAATACGCCAGGCATGGCCAAATCAACAAGGCTGGCTTGTGTATTTGGGTCTTGACCAAATTCAGTCGATGAACCCGAGAAGATTTTAGACTTGGTTGCAAGCTGAGTATGGATCTCGATCCCGATAACGACTTCCCAACCGTCAATTAGCTTTAACTTTTGAGCTTCAGTCATTATGCATTCTCCTCAGCAATTGCCGCACGTTTGCTATGCCAGTCTGTGTTTTGTTGATATTGATGCACAATCGACAGCAATTGTGATTCTGACCAGTAGTTACCAATCAACTGTAAACCGACAGGCAAGCTGTCTTTATCAAAACCAACCGGTGCGTTGATGGCTGGTAGACCCGCCAGGTTCACTGCAAGCGTATAGATATCGCCTAAATACATTTCAGTCGGGCTGAGGTTTGCACCGATTTTGTAAGCTGTGGTTGGTGCAGATGGCGCAGCAATCACATCGACATTTTCAAATGCCTTGAGGAAATCTTGCTGAATCAAACGACGTACTTTTTGTGCTTTGACATAGTAGGCATCGTAGTAACCTGCAGAAAGGGCATAAGTCCCGATCAGGATACGACGTTGTACTTCTGCACCAAAACCTTCTGAACGTGAACGTTTGTACAAGTCCATCAAATCCACAGGATTTTCACAACGGTAGCCATAACGGACACCGTCAAAACGTGACAGATTCGAAGAGGCTTCCGCAGGCGCGATCAGGTAGTACGTCGGCACATAGGCTTCAGTCATGTTGAGATCGATCTCAACAAGCGTAGCACCCATTTCTTCAAGCTTTTTCAAAGACTCTTCAACACGTGCTTTTACGTCTGCATCTAAGCCTGCAACGTTAAAGTACTGTTTAGGAATACCAATACGCAAACCTTTTACAGATGTGTTATTCAAGTTTGCAACGTAATCATCAACTTCTTTTTTAACCGAAGTTGAGTCTTTTGCATCGTGACCTGCCATTACATTCATGAGGTAAGCACAGTCTTCAGCAGAGCGTGCCATTGGACCTGCTTGATCTAAAGATGATGCATAAGCAATGATCCCGAAGCGCGATACACGACCATAGGTTGGTTTTAAGCCTGTTAAACCACAGAAAGAAGCAGGTTGGCGAATTGACCCACCTGTGTCAGTACCTGTAGCGAATGGTGCTAAATCAGCTGCTACAGCCGCAGCAGAACCACCTGATGAACCACCAGGAACGTGGTCAAGGGCCCATGGGTTACTTGTTGCGCCAACATATGAGCTTTCAGAGGTTGAACCCATCGCAAACTCGTCCATGTTCACTTTACCTAAAGTGACAAGACCAGCTGCTTTAGTTTTTTCAACAACAGTTGCATCGTATGGAGAGATGAAGTTGTCTAATATTTTTGAACCCGCAGTAGTTTTAATGCCTTTGGTACAAAAGATATCTTTATGGGCAAGTGGAATACCCGTTAAAGCGGTTGCATTACCCGCTTTTAAAGCTGCATCCGCTGCATCGGCTTCAGCAAGCGCTTGCTCAGGCGTAACCGTCACGTAGCTTTTTACCAGTGGGTCAATTTTAGCAATACGTTTTAAATAGTGTTCAGTCAATTCACGTGATGAAAATTGGGCTTGTTTCAGGCCTTCAGAGAGTTCACGGATTGATAAGCGATGTAAATCTGTCATATGAAAAATTTCTTTACATTCTAAATATAAAATATTGACTAATCGAATAAAACTTATTCAATTACGCGAGGTACGAGGTACAAACCTGCTTCAGTAGCAGGGGCGACCGCTTGATATTCATCACGATGGTTGCTTTCAGTCACAACGTCAGCGCGTAAAGGTTGCGGGTTATCAAATGGGCTCTTTAAAGGCTCAACATCATCGGTATTAATGCCTTTCAAGCTTTCCATCATGCCAAGGATTTTATTTAAACTTTGAGCATATTCAGCAGATTGCGTGTCATTGAGAGATAAACGTGCAAGGTGTGCGATTTGTGAGACCGTTTGCGCGTTTAAGTCTGTTGTCTGCTGAGCATCTGATGATGTAGACATAACTTTACCTAATTCAGTATTAAAAAATTTCAAAATATCGTGCGTTATAATAAGCGATTGACTTGTTCAAATCATCACATTTAGTTAAAGTTGCCACCTTGTATTCACACAAAGTTTAATTGAGAACGCCCCCGTGATTCTAAAACGACTAATTGGCTTGTTTTCGCCGGATTTAGCCATTGATTTAGGTACTGCAAATACACTTATTTATGCACCAGGCCGTGGCATTATATTAAATGAACCAACTGTTGTGGCAATTCGTCACAGTGGTTCACAAAAAATTGTTGCCGCTGTAGGTCTCGATGCTAAACAAATGTTAGGCCGTACACCAGCGAATATTTCAGCGATTCGTCCGATGAAAGACGGTGTCATTGCTGACTTTGAAGTAACTGAGACTATGTTGAATCAGTTTATTGGCAAAGTGCATGAAAAGCGTTTATTCCCACCAGCACCCCGTGTGGTGGTGTGTGTGCCATGTAAATCGACTCTGGTTGAGCGTCGTGCCATTCGTGAGGCTGTATTCAATGCAGGCGCACGTGATGTCCGCTTGATTGAAGAGCCAATGGCGGCTGCAATTGGCGCAGGTATGCCGGTTGAGCAAGCCTGTGGCTCGATGGTCGTTGATGTCGGTGGTGGTACCACTGAAATCGCCATCATTTCATTGCAAGGTTGTGTATACGCAGATTCATTACGTATCGGTGGTGATGTATTTGATGAACAGATCATCAACTACGTTCGTAAAGCGCACGGTTGTGTGATCGGGGAAACCACAGCTGAAGTGATCAAGAAAGAAGTGGGTATGGCTGTTACAGACGGCAAAACCCTTGAAATCGAAGTTCGCGGCCGTAATCTGGCAGAGGGTGTTCCTCGCGCAATTACCGTGACTTCTGATGAAATCACCCAAGCCATTGCTGATCCATTGCAAAGCATTGTCAGTGCGGTGAAATCTGCCCTTGAGCAAACGCCTCCTGAATTGTCTTCGGATATTGCAGAACGCGGTATCGTGTTGACCGGTGGTGGTGCATTGCTACGTAACCTGGATAAATTACTTGCGCAAGAAACAGGTCTGCCTGTGATTGTTGCAGATGATCCTTTAACTTGCGTTACTCGTGGTGGCGGTAAAGTTTTAGAGTTCTTTGACAATCCAAACCATGACATGCTTTTCGTTGGTTAAATCATAAGGACGAGGCGGTGCAACCGAATCTTTTTTCAAGACAACCGCCATCTTTTCGCTCATTTGTCATTGCGGTCATTACATGTCTGGTGGTGCTTTTCTTTGATTGGCGCATGCCCTATGTCATCCAACCCGCAAGGGATGTCTTGTATGCCGCGTATAATCCGATTTATGCGCTGGCAAGCTATCCTGTACTGTCGCGAGAATGGCTTAACCAACAAACCAAATCCGAAGCCCAATTGCGCCGTGAAAATACGGCCATGCAGGCTGAACTCCTTCAAGCACAAGTCCGTCTACAAAAGCTTTCAGAACTCTCTGCGGAAAATAACCGTTTAAGAGGGCTGTTGGATACGCCATTGATTATCGATGGTCGTATGCAGATTGCCGAAGTGATTGGGACCGATGCAGACCCATTGCGGCATATTATTATCATTAACCGTGGTTCCATGGATCATTTAAGAACAGGACAAACTGTGCTGGATGATAAGGGGATTATGGGACAGATTATTAATGTCTATCCACATAGTTCACGGATTATGCTGCTATCTGATAAAGAACATTCATTATCGGTACGTCTAGAACGTACAGGAATGCGTGCCATTGTCACGGGTACGGGTGATCTGGGACAACTTAAAATGGAATATGTGCCGACCAGTGCCAATATTCAGGTTGGGGACAAGGTCTATAGCTCTGGACTCGGTGAACATTTTCCGGCAGGTTACTTAGTGGGGACGGTATCCAAAGTCAGTCGACATACCTCGGGTGAATTTGCTGAAATCGACGTGGCACCTGCTGCCCAGCTGGCTAGTGGTCATCATGTGGTTGTCTTATTCTCGGAATCTTTAGCGCAGGAGCAACCGTATGCCGATCGCTAAACTGAACTATGAGAAACGTAAAGATCCACTGTTGATGATTATCCTGTCGATTGTGATAGGTTCCGTGTTGATGATCTATCCGATCCCTTATGAGGCATCTGGATGGCGTCCATCGATGATGTTGATGATCATGCTGTTCTGGATTCTTTACCAGCCGGTCTGGTGCGGGGTCTGGTTTGCCTTCGGGATGGGGCTTTTTGTTGACCTGTTGCTCGATGCACCGTTTGGCTTAAATGCCCTGAGTTTTGTACTGATTGCCTTTACGACACGCTATTTGATTCGTGAACGCCGCATTCTGACCTTTGGAAACTCCTGGGTGATTGCGGTACTGGCGATTGTTGCGCATATTACCTTTCTGTGGATTAGCCAGACCATTGCCGGAACACATTTCTCGATTGCACGTCACTGGCAACCTGTGGTGACAGGTGTGTTAGCATGGCCACTGGTTTATTATTGTTTGCATAAATGGCGCATATAATTCTCGCATCCAGCTCGCCGCGTCGGCAGGAGCTGTTGACACAACTAGGTCTGGACTTTGAAATTTACAGTCCGGATATCGACGAGGCTGTGCAGGATGGGGAAGCGGTTGAACACTATGTTGAACGTTTGGCCCGAGCCAAGGCGCAAGTGGTATTAGAGCAGTTTCCTGACGCCATTGTGATTGCGGCGGATACCAGTGTAAGTTTTGCGGGTAAAATTATTGGAAAACCGGAATCAAAACAGCATGCCTTTGAAATCTGGTCCATACTGTCTGGACAATGGCATGAGGTTTACTCCGGCCTCTGTGTGGCAACGTCTGCACAGGTGCTGAGTACCGCGGTATGCACTCAGGTCGAGTTACAGCCACTGAGTCCGGCAGAGATGGAAAAATACTGGGCGACTGGCGAGCCTGTAGGAAAAGCGGGCGCCTATGCGATACAGGGAATTGCTGCACAATATATTCCTCAGATTCGGGGCAGCTACAGTAATGTAGTGGGTTTGCCTCTTTATGAGACAGCACAGTTATTAGAAAGGGTTAAAGCCTAAGTATTGGAATACTGGGGATAACACTTTCGGATATAAGAATTTTTATAAAGTTTTGAGTTTGTTATGGCAGAAGAGTTGCTGATTAACGTCACCCCGATGGAATGTCGTGTGGCATTGATTGAAAATGGTACGGTCAATGAACTATTTGTTGAGCGTACGGTTAAACGTGGGTTAGTGGGTAATATCTACAAAGGTAAGGTGGTGCGTGTCCTGCCAGGGATGCAAGCGGCCTTTGTCGATATTGGTTTGTCTCGAACCGCTTTTTTGCATATTAATGATATGGTGTGGTCGCGTTCGCAACCCACCCCCAATGTCTTCGAGCTATTACATCCCGGGCAAATGCTGACGGTTCAGGTCATGAAGGACATGCTGGGAACCAAAGGTGCGCGCCTGAGCACTGATCTTTCCATTCCTTCGCGTTATCTGGTGTTGATGCCGTATGGCAATCACATTGGTGTATCTCAGCGAATCGAATCTGAAGATGAAAGGGATCGGCTACGTGGCATTATTGAAGGCATTCAGGCCGAGCATCATTTGCCGGGTAGTGTAATTGTGCGTACTGCCGCAGAAGGGGTGGATGAAGCTGCGATTGCGCAAGACATGTGCTATCTCAGCAAGTTATGGGAATTTATCCAGCGTAAACAAAAAGAAGCGGCGACGGCTGAACTGATTTTTGAAGAGTTACCTTTACCGCAACGCATTGTGCGTGATCTGGCCAGTGATGAAACGGCGAAAATTTATGTCGATTCACGCGAGATTCACGGCAAACTCAGTGAGTTTGTGGATGAGTTTGTGCCGACCATTCAAAACCGTTTGATTCACTATCCGGGCGAGAAACCGTTATTCGATTTATATAACGTCGAAGAAGATATTCAAAAAGCCTTGCAAACCCGTGTCGCACTCAAGTCGGGCGGTTATCTGATGATTGACCAGACCGAGGCCATGACCACCATAGATGTCAATACCGGTTCTTATGTCGGTGGGCGTAGCTTGGAAGACACGGTATTTAAAACCAATATGGAAGCCACGCAGGTGATTGCAAGACAGCTACGGCTGCGCAATCTGGGTGGCATTATCATCATTGATTTTATCGACATGCAAGAAGCTGAGCATCGAGAGGAAGTGATGCGTCAGTTTGAACGCATGCTTGAGCGCGATCATGCCAAGACTAAAATTACCCAGGTTTCCGAGCTCGGTTTAGTGGAAATGACGCGTAAACGGACCCGTGAATCTTTGGAACATTTACTTTGTGAATCATGCCCAACCTGTCAAGGACGGGGTTATGTGAAGACAGCAGAGACAGTATGTTACGAGATATTTCGAGAAATCTTACGTTATGCTCGTGCATTTGATTCCAAGGGTGGCTTTACTGTCGTTGCCCACCCCGCGGTCATTGATCGGCTATTAACAGCAGAAGCCCCAGCTGTCGCGGATTTAGAACATTTTATTAATCGTGTGATTAAATTCCAGGTGGAAAATCTGTATACGCAAGAGCAATACGATATCATTTTAACCTAAAGTTGTAACAAGATTTCGCTTAAGCCTTGTTACAACTGAAATTTTACTTTCTATCATGAATTTTAAATACTAGAACCATAGAATGAGCCATAGGTACTTTTGGGTCCCTTAGCAAATAATATGAGGTATATAATGATGAATGTAACTGAAAGATTAGTGAGTCACGGTTTTAAACACGTTTTAGATAGCACCCCTGTAAACACTTGCTACATGGTCGACAGTCAAGGTAAAGAAGTTCAGATTACCACAGCGATGATTCGCTCAGCCTGCCATCAGCTCTTACAGCGTTGCCGTACAATTAAAAAGTAAGGGGCTAACGAAAGCCCCTTAATTTATTCTGTTATTCTAATTTTTAACTTTTTGCACTTGTGGCAAATCTTGAATCGCCTGTTCAAAACGTTGAATCTCTTCTTCTAAATGTGTCAGTAAATTCTGCATTTTCGGCAAAGCATTACGACATGCAATCAAACCGACTTCCAGTTTATCCAGATAACTGGTCATGGTGATATTCAGTGCCTGACCATCCATCACAATCGATGCAGGATAGAGTGCATCCAGTTTGGCACCATTCCAGTACAATGGCTCACGCGGGCCGGGTACATTTGAAATCACAAGGTTAAAGGCCTGACGCTTCGGCAACATACCTGAGGCAATGTTTAAACCTGCAGGTCCATAGACGACTGCGCTATAGTTTAAAATTTCATTGGCGGTCATACGACTAAAGCGCTGCTTTGAGTTCTGTACGCTACGGCGAATGATGTCGAGACGTTCAATCGGGTCTTCGATATGAGTCGCAAGATTGGCCAGAATCATGGTAATACGGTTGCTGACATCAGAATCATCGGTACGTAAAGACGCAGGCACCATCGCAATCAGTGGCTTTTTAGGCAAGCTATTGTGACTGAGCAGATATTCACGTAATGCGCCCGAGCAGACGGCCAAAATTACATCATTCAGGGTTACGCCCAACGACTTGGCAATACGGCGGAAACGTTCCAGTTCAAATGATTGTGCTGCAAAGCGACGTGAAGAACTCACGCGTTGATTCAGGATAGAGGGCGGTGCCTGAAAGGTCGAGACATAGTCCGGATTTTTGCCCATCTCTTTAAAGATAGTTTGTGACAGCTCCTGCATGACCTTTGGAGCCACTTCAAGCTGGGATTTAATGCCTTCCATCACGCCTTTAATTTTGCTCACCGTCGGTGGCTTAGGCGCTTTTAAACGTTTAGTTCTTTTGCCTTCTACACACCATAACGGTACAACATGCTTTTCATTTGGATCATGAGAAAGCGATTTTTCAATCAGACGCATGCCTGCCACGCCGTCGACCATGGCATGGTGAATCTTGAAATACATGGCAAAACGGTTGCCTTCAATACCCTCGATAATGTCGCAGGTCCAGAGTGGTTTGGCCCGATCAATCAAGGAACTATGCTGCTGAGAGATATATACCAGCAGTTCACGGATACGTCCTGGATTTGGCAGGGCAATGTGACGGAAATGATGATCCAGATCGAACTCGCTATCCTCACCCCAGAATAAACCATTCAGCTGATTGTTGAATGGCGGCACAGGAATACTCTTGGACTGACGAATTTCCTCAACTAAATCATGTACAAAGGTCGATGATGCATTTTCAGGAAGCTCAAATAGAAACAATCCCCCTACATGCATAGGCTGTTGCCGTTTCTCTAATGAGAGAAAAATAAAATCAATGGGGTGTAGTGGGCGCATAGCAGATCTAGCCTCTCATCGCATTTTTTATAAGATACTCTATGAGTTCTTATTCGTCTTATTGAACCGTTCTGCGCAGTATATACTGTTTGTTCTGGTTAAAATATGACTTTGTACAGACGAGTCAGGAAAAATAAAACCACTGACGAATCAGTGGTTTTATTTTAATACGGAGCGAAAATCAGTGATTTAGGTGCAAACCGCATTCACGATGTTCTTCACCTTTGGTCGGATCAAAGTAATCTTCATTGTCCGGTAAATTATGTTTTTGCATATATTCCCATAGGTCTTTTGAGGTCCATTTTAATAATGGAGCAACCTTGATCAGGCCATCTGGATTAATGCTGACAGGATTCATTTCTGCACGTACAGCGGTATCGGTTGCACGTAAAGCGGTAAACCAGACTTTAGGCGCAGTTTCACGGATTGCACGTTCAAACGGCTCTAATTTTACTTCAGCAGTAAAGGCTTCATGTTTTGGATCATCGAGTGCAGGAACAGGACCTTCCAGTGCTTCACGATGTGCGCGTGAACGCTTTGGTAAGTAGGTAAGAAGGTTCAAGTTCAGTAACTTGGTAATTTCATCCACATATTTATAGGTGGTTTCGGTATTGTAACCATTATCCATCCAAACCACCTGAATATCAGGTTTGACGCGGGTCAACATATGCAAAATGACAGCTTCAAATGGACGGAAATTCGTTGTCACAATGGCCTTTTCATTTAAGCTTAATGCCCATTCAATTAGTTTTTCAGCATCATTGCCAAATTCTGTATTGATTTGATCCAAATTTAAAGTCATAACACGTTGCCTTTTATGCTCATCGGTCTTCGTCGTTTACACGACATACTGCCTTCTATAGTAATGTAAATATGTCGGGCCGGATATGTCCGTGAAGGAAATTCTTATTCAAAAAATCTATGGTTAGACCATGAAAAAAGGGCAATTGTTGAGCACATCTCCATGCTAAACTAGCGCAATTTTTAACACATAGGATAGTTGAATAAGCATGGAAATCGTATGCCTAGATCTTGAAGGGGTTTTAGTTCCAGAAATCTGGATTAACTTTGCAAAAAAAACAGGGATTAAAGAACTTGAGGCAACGACACGTGATATTCCTGATTACGATGTGTTGATGACTCAGCGTTTGAATATCTTAAAACAGCATGGTTTGGGCTTAAATGATATTCAGGCCGTGATTGCAGATATGGGGCCTTTTGAGGGTGCGAAAGAGTTTGTTGAATGGGTACGTACACATTTTCAACTGATCATTTTATCTGATACTTTCTATGAATTTGCTCATCCACTCATGAAACAGTTGGGATGGCCAACGATTTTCTGTCATAAGCTTGAGACAGATGAAAATGGCATGATTACCGCGTATAAATTACGTCAACCTGATCAAAAGCGCCAAGCAGTCAAAGCATTACATGGCTTAAACTTCCGTGTTATTGCGGCAGGTGATTCTTATAACGATACCACCATGCTGGGTGAAGCGGATCATGGTTTCCTGTTTGATGCGCCAGACAATGTGATTGCCGAGTTTCCACAGTTCCCACCATTGCATGGTTATGAGGCATTAAAGCAGGCGATTCGTTCTGTATCACAACGTGATATTCCAGAATAATGAATCCATTTGATTGCTGATTTTTTAAAACTCCAAAATAATAAAAGGCGCTTAAAGCGCCTTTTATTATGGGTTAATCATTAGAACTTATAGCCAATTTTTAAGCCGTAGGCGATCGCATCATTATTTTCAAATTCAGCTACATACCCCGGTGTATTAAATTGAGAACCTGATTGCGCTTTGGCATCACCGAGCCAGAAGTATTTTACGCCACCCGCAATAAAGGTTGCAGGGGTAGGGCTATATTGCACACCTACACCGACATTCCAGTAGCCTTCTGTTGGGCCTAATGTGGTCACAGGGTTACCTGCACCAGAGTCCCAACCTACAGAGAGGTTGCCAGCCCATTGATCGTTAATTTTGCGACCAACGCCTGCAGTAATCGAGTATTGATCTTCGGTATAGGCCACCAGATCGAAACCGTCTTTTTTGCCTGTTGAAGCAATGATTGGTGGTAAAGTCGAAGCAGCACCAAATTTATACGGACGAATCGCAAAGTCTTTCCAGTTCACCCAACGTAAATTCGCGAATGCAACTGTGTTTTCCATGATTCCAGTTTGGAAATCGAGGTTAACCGATTGAGGTGTAGTAATTTCTGTCACACCTTCTGAGTTATTAATTTTATTTAAAACAGCATCAAAACCAGCATTACCAGTCATACCCGCTACACCATGCGTTTCATAAGCATTCATTTCATGCTTGATCTTGGCGCGATAAGTTAGAGAGGCTTTAAGCGCAATCTCAGGGATTTGATATGCCACCCCAGCTAACCAGCCCACTGCTTCATCACGGCCTGTTTTAAAATCATAACCGCTATATGCACTATAGCTTTGACCGCGTAATAACACGGTACTGTCTAAGGTTTGATAAACCGCACCTGCATACAGGTTCCAGTTCTGGTTCGGCTGGTAACCGAATAACAGGTTTAAGTTTTCAGTATCCACGGTAACGGATGTGCCACCTTTAAACGGGACAGGGCGGCTTTCGATAAAGTTACTATGACCTGTATATTCTGCATCGGCACCATAAGGTTGATCATAGATCAAACCAATTGAAAATTTGTCAGTTGCTTGAATTTTTAAGGCTGCATTAGGCGAGTAATAATGGTTCGCCATATTACCTGTATGGTTTTGCGAGATATCTTTACCTGATACATTGGGATCAAGAATGGTAATACCTGCTTCAAAATAATTGTTGGGTTGCAGGAATGCTGCAATGGATTGGCCCGAGCGATCCAGTGCTGCGGCAAATGTTGTCGTTGTTGGAACCAAGCTAAGTAGAAGAGCCGTTTGAATAGCATTCAGCTTCATTAATATGTTCTCTCAAATCACTTTGTAACAGAATGGCGCGAAAAGTATCATAATTTTTATGGGCTTAAATATTTTACAAATGTCAATAAATGAACTGGCAAGGTCACCAAAAATACTTGAGCATTCATGTTTTATCTAGATGGATTGTGTGTGAGAAATGAGCAGGGGGATTTATCTATTCTTTTGATTTTATTTATTAAAATTGTATAAAAAAAGGCCATCCTGAGATGACCTTTTGATTTAAATCATTTGATTAGAATTTATAACCAATTTTTAAACCATATGCGATTGCATTGTTGTCTTCAAACTTAGCTACATAGTCATCGCTACCTGCTTGAGCACCAGTTTGCGCTTTAGCATCGCCTAACCAGAAATATTTTACGCCACCCGCGATAAAGGTTGCGGGAGTCGGGCTGTATTGTAAGCCTACACCCACGTTCCAGTAACCTTCAGTTGGACCAAGTGTCGTGACAGGGTTACCTGCACCAGAGTCCCAACCTACAGAAACGTTACCAGCCCATTGCTCGCTCAGTTTGCGACCAACACCAGCGTTTACAGACCATTGGTCATCAGAATATTCAACAAGGTTGAAACCATTTTGTTTCCCAGGGACTAAACCAGCACCACCCAATACTTTCGATAATTCTCCAAATTTATAAGGTTGGATTGAGAAATCTTTCCAGTTCACCCAGCGAATATTTGCAAATGCAACTGTATTGGCCATGATACCTGTTTGGAAATCAAGGTTTACCGATTGAGGAGTTGTGATTTTCGTTTTCTTATCAGCATTTAAACCTGCAAGTTTACTTGGATCAACACCTAGACCTGCAAGTACATCAGTTAAACCAGGGAAGCCTAATAATGAAAGATCCTCTCTGATTTTTACATCATGATCAATTTCAGAGCGATAAGTTAAAGATGCTTTAAGTGCAATTTCTGGAATCTGATAAGCAGCACCTGCTAACCAGCCCACACCAGTTGTTTCTTTAATATCAGCATCATAGCCATTATAAACACTATATGCTTCACCACGTAGTTTTACACTACCTTTTACTGTTTGAAGTACAGGACCTGCATAGAAATTAAGGTTATTATTTGGTTGGAACCCGAACACCATTGAAAGGTTTTGGGTGTCAACTTGAACTTCTGTATTATTGGAGCCAGTACTTGAGCCAAGATAACCCTTAGCTGCATTTAATGCGGCTTGAGTTTGCTGTAACTTTTGTAATCCACCTGCGACTGTAGCATTACCGCCTTGAGCAACTTGTTGTAGCGCACCTAAAACTTCTTGTTGGGTTGGATTTGCTGGATCTCCACCAGTAGCTCCAGTAACCGCTTGTAGTGCTGGTCCAAATGATGAACCAGCCGCTTGAATTAATTGGTTAATTGATCTAGTTGATAAATCATTTAAAGATTTTTGATTCAAAACACCGTCATTTGGATTTGATACAAAAACATTGTCGCCACTATATTTTGCATCGGCGCCAAATGGTTGATCATATAATAAACCGAAAGAAATATTATCAGTCAGTTGAAGTTTTAAAGCTGCGCTAGGGAACATGTAATCGTCGCCCATATCGCCAATTTTACGTGTAGTTGACGATGTACCAGCTTCTTGACCTTTCACTGTTGGGTCTAAAACTGAAATCCCCGCTTCAAAATAATTACCCGGCTGTAAAAATGCAGACATAGATTGACCTGAACGGTCCAACGCTGCTGCAAAAACTCCTGTTGCAGGTAGCGTTGCTAAGATCATGGCAGTGCTAAGATGTTTTAATTTCATTTTTAATCTTTCCTTGAACTTCAAGATTCTTAAGTGTTAAGAAGCTATGATCTGACAACAAAAAGTTATCTATCGTGATTGGCTATAACTTCATGTAACAAAAATACCATAATTAAAATAAGAGTAAATGTTCTAAATGAACTCGACAGTATGAGCAGATCGCTGAAAGTGGACAAAAATAAATCTTAAAAAATTTATATACATATGTGTTTTTATTGGTAATGTGATGATAAATATAAAATATTATTCTAAAATAATAATCATTTATTTTTGCAGTTTTGAAAAAAAGTTTTTTATTTGGTCAAAGATTTTTTGTAAAAAATGAGATTTATTTCTTCATGATTTAAGTTTTTGGTGTTTTTTAAGCCAATTTTCAGAATTCAAATAATTTTGCTGCGAAAGCCGTATTGTACGGGGACTGCCACATTTCAATTTATCTAGGGCTAAACAGCAGAGATGCAAGGCCACATAAGACTAAAATAAAAAAAGCATCTCATGACAAGATGCTTTTTTAAACCTACTGTTGATACAGAGGTTATTTGATATTCGGATCGCCCTGTTTCAAGAAGAAACGTAAGGCCAGCTTTTGTACCCAAGTACCATACGGAGGATAGAACAGTTGGGTCGGGAAGAAACGATGACGGGCAAACACTGTTTTGGCATGTGAAAGTTCTCGGAAGCCTTCTTCGCCGTGATAAGTCCCCATGCCTGAGTTCCCAATACCACCAAAAGGTGCATCATGATTGACCACATGCCAGCCCCAGTCATTGATGGTGACCCCACCTGAGTGAGTCTGCTTGAGAATATAATCTCGTTCACCGGCATCATGGCTAAAATAATATAAGGCCAGCGGTCTTTCGCCTGCACGAATATATTGAATGGCCTCATCTAAAGTATCGTAGGTGACAACAGGTAACACAGGACCAAACAATTCCTCTTTTAAAATCCGCATGTCTGCTGTGCAATTCAATACGATATGTACCGGCATACGGCGTGCATCTTTGTCACGATCATATTCACCGCAGGCAATCACCTGTGCACCTTTGGCTTGTGCATCATCCAGTATCTCTAATAAACGTTTGAGATGACGGTCATTTACAATCGAGGTGTAATTAGAGTTCGTGCTGATATTTGCACCATACATGCTGGTAAAGCTGGATTGGCATTCAGCAACGAAGTCATCCACCTTTTCTTTTGGCACTAGTGCATAGTCAGGGGCAACACAGATCTGACCACAATTGGTCGCTTTACCATGTAATACCCGCTTTGCTGCATCGGCTAAAGGATAGTTACGGCTAATCAGGGCCGGGGATTTACCCCCCAGTTCCAGTGTTACCGGGGTCAGGTTGTCTGCCGCTGCACGCATTACCACACGTCCAATCGCAGGTGAACCTGTAAATACGATATGGTTAAAAGGCAAAGAGGTAAATTGGGCTGGATCTAAAATTTCTTCACCAAACACCGCCACTTCATCTTCCCTAAACACTTCGGCCAGCATACGTTTAACCACGGCATTGGTTGCTGGTGTCACTTCAGGCAGTTTAATCATGACCCGATTGCCCGCAGCAATTGCCGCAATCAGAGGACCTAAAGCCAGATAAACCGGGAAGTTCCATGGCACAATCACGCCTACCACACCTTTGGGCTGATATTGCACACGAAGATGATTGGATAAAAACAGCAATTCAGTATGGCGTTTGCTGGGACGCATCCAGCGTTTTAAGTGGCGAATCGCATGTTCTGCTTCGAGTACTGAACCGAGCAGGTCGAGTAATTTTGACTCATCAACTGAGCGTGAACTAAAGTCACTATTGATTGCAGTTGCAATCACATCTTGATAACGGATGATTTGTTTTTTTATTTGGACGAGCTTGCTGCGACGATCATCCAGCTCCGGATAAGGCTTGGCATCAAAAGCACGACGTTGTTGCTTAAAAACCGAATACATATGTTCAGTTGCCGAATCAGTCAAAGCGTGGGAAGTTGAAAGTGTCATTTGTTGCTCCTTTCATGCTTATTAGTAGAATAGACTTTATGATTGATGTGCTTTCTGGTCGATGTTAAATTGAGACAACAAAAAGTAATTTCGTGCCATTATGCATCATCACTCAAGGAAAGAGGTGAGAAAATGCGTAAATCAGCTGCTGGACACAATGTGATTGAAGAGGGCTATGATGCTCCAGATACCGACTCGGGAATTCCCTTACTTGGCTTAAGCAGTTTGCTCAATGAAATGCAGCAGCAGGGATATCCGATACCCGTTGTGCTGGAAGGAACGGGGATTGCCGCTGAAGCCTTGACCAGTGCCACCTCTAATGTCTCTCAATATCAGAAGTTAAAACTTTTTCAGAATATCCAGCGCCTGTCTAGAGACCCTCTGATCGGAATACGTGCCGGACAAAAGCAACGCTTATCTGATTTTGGGGTATATGGCTATGCCTTATATGCATCGCGCAATCTGCAACAGGCTGCTGAGTTAGGGATGCGCCATATCAAGCTTGCAGGCCCTGTACTCAAAAAAACCTTTTATATTCAAAATAACACGGCCATTTTCGAAGGTCATGAAATTATTGCGTTGGGTAAGCTGTTACCGTTGGTGTGCGAGTTCTGGTTCAGCTCCATTCAAACCCTGATTGAATGTGTATTGGAAGCCCCGTTTCAAGCGCAAAAACTGTTGCTGCCTTATCCTGCGCCGGCCTATGCCGAAGAATATCAAAAAGCCTTCCGTTGTCCGGTGGAGTTTGATGCTGATGTGATGCAGTGGCATTTTGCACTTGAGTGGCTAGATCAACCCTGTCCCAATGCCAATCCGATTACGGCGGACATGTGCCAATCCTTTTGTGCGCGAATGCTGGGTACAGCGGATGAGTAACAAGAGCCGGAATTGGTACGTACCATTCGCCTGTTACTATTGGATGCGGTCGGGGGCTTTCCGACCGCGCAAGCAATCGCGGATCAACTGCATTTATCCAAAAGGACCTTATACCGTCGTCTGGCAGATATCGAAATGAGCTATCAGGAGATTTTAGATAGCACCAGAAGACGACTTGCTGACGAATATTTGGCCACCAGTTTGAGTGTGGATGAAATTGCGGAACGCTTGGGATTTTCAGATACCTCGAATTTCAGGAAAGCTTACCGGAACTGGGTGGGTATTTCACCAAATGAATATAGAGCGCATAAAAACAGGATAATTGAATAAGAAAAATAGGTTTTATTCTCAAAATATGAATTTACGCTTTTATTTTCTGATATAAATTAGAAAGTATATTGTTATAATTTTCCAGCCCTTTTAAATAAGCAGATAGCCGCTTGTATTTTAGCCAAGCGTGTCGCCGGATAATTAAATGATATTTATTTTAATTATCATTCAATAAAATGTGTTAAATTTTAATCAAAAATTGCACCATAATGTGTCATTATTTTATCCAATATAGCTCATTTAAAAAGCTTATTTTGATTGAGGGATATATAATAATATTTTAAAAATCATAAATTTGATAATAATGAACCCACTTTAATTTTTAAAACATTTTTCATGTGAATGGGTGGGTTGTACATATAATAAAATTAAATGAATTGCTTAAAGTTAAATCGCATAGAATCGGTCCTTAATTCGGGTAAGGTGTTTACCCATAAAAAAAACTTATCAGGCTAAGGATTGCTTTAAATGCTGACTTTTTTAGGTATCAGCATGATCATGTGTTTCATGTATTTGATCATGTCAAAACGTCTCAGTGCATTGGTTGCATTAATCTTAATCCCTTTTATCTTCGCTATTATTGCCTGGGGCTTAGGTTTCTATTTTGAAAGTCTGAGCCATATTCAGCTGGCTGAGCTTGGAAATACCATGCTGGATGGTATTAAGAAGCTTGCTCCAACAGGCGTAATGCTACTTTTCGCCATTTTATATTTTGCTTTAATGATCGACTCGGGCCTATTCGATCCATCGGTCAGATGGATTTTGAAGAAAGTCAAAGGTGATCCACTAAAAATCACTTTAGGAACGGTTTTTTTAACCCTGCTGGTATCCTTGGATGGTGACGGTTCAACCACCTATATGATCTGTGTGGCAGCCATGATGCCATTATATAAACGGGTGGGGATGAATCCGCTGATCATGACCTGCTTGATGTTGTTGTGTAGTGGTGTGATGAACCTTACGCCATGGGGCGGGCCAACCGCACGTGCAGCCAGTGCGCTTCAGGTCGATGCCAGTGATGTTTTTATCCCGATGATTCCATCTATGGTGATTGCAGCAGCCTGGTTATTCTTCCTGGCCTATCTCTATGGCAAATATGAGCGTAAACGTCTGGGCGTGATTGAACTGGTGGATATTAGCCATGCGGACAACATCTCCATTTCCAAAGATCCGGAAGCACAACGTCCGCACTTACGCTGGTTTAACGGTATTCTTACCTTGGTACTCATGGCGTCTTTGGTAAAAGGGATTTTACCGATGTCGATCCTGTTTATGCTGGGCTTCTGTATTGCATTGGTGGTGAACTACCCATGCGTCAATATGCAGAAAAAACGGATTGCGATGCATGCGGATAGCGTATTGGCCGTGGTCGGTGTGATTTTTGCTGCAGGTGTATTCACTGGTATTCTATCGGGTACGGGCATGGTTGAAGCGATGTCGAAAGGCTTCGTTGCTGTGATTCCGCCAAGCTTAGGACCTTATCTGGCACCGATCACTGGGGTTTTGAGTATGCCTCTAACCTTCTTTATGTCGAATGATGCTTTCTATTTTGGTGTGTTACCGATTTTGGCTGAAGCAGCATCACATTATGGAATTAGCCCGGTTGAAGTAGCACGTGCCTCGATTATTGGACAGCCGATTCATTTATTATCTCCACTGGTACCTTCGACCTATTTATTATGTGGTTTAGCCTCTGTTGAATTGGCCGATCATCAAAAATTTACCTTGAAATGGGCATTTATTACCTGTTGCGTACTCATGGGTAGTGCTTTGATATTTGGTGTTTTTCCATTTTATAATCTGTAATTCTGATTATTCATGTGCTTTTATCTCGAAAATATAAAAGCACATCATTTGATTTGAATCCCTGTTTATTTATTTTTTGCTTGGAATAGAGCGAAACAGATTTGTTTTAATTTTTTTTTGAGATGGTTAGGAAGATAACAATGAAGATGAGAATTTTATTCGTCACAATGATGAGTATTGCAGCAAGTTCTGCATTTGCAGCGCCAAAATTATATGGCGAAATTGATGCCAGTCTGGATTATTTACCCGAAATGAATGCTCATTCATCCAACCGCGATGTATGGAAAGTGAACAGTAATAGTTCATTTGTCGGGATTAAAGGTGAAGAAAAATTAACCGAACATTTAAGTGCTGTTTATTTGGCTGAATGGGCGTTTTATGCCGATGGTGATAAAACCGACTGGTCGCAACGTAATCGTTTTATCGGTTTGAAAGATGATCGTTTAGGTACACTTAAAGTAGGTAAACATAATACCCCATTAAAAGATTTATCCAGCCCAGTTGATAGTTTTAATAACTATATCAGTAATAAAGCCGATATCACGGGAATTATGACCGGCGAGAACCGGGTCAATAATGTCGTGGTGTATGACTCTCCTGAGATTGCATTATATGAAGGTAATCTGGAAGCGAGTGTATTGCTGGCAACAGGTGAGAGTAAAGGGATTGAGGATGACGGGCATGGTGGTGTCAATGTGGCTGGACGTGGTTTGGGCGATGCCTGGTCTGCCTCGTTGAGCTATAACCATCCGATGTTCTTGGTTGGTGTTGGTTATGACAAGGCAATTCCAAGTGATTTCTTGGGACATGGCCTGTTAAATAGCAAAGACACCGAAACTAAAGTTGATGAAGTATTTGCCGCAGCTGATACGGTACGTGTGATTGGACGTTTGACGCCAATCGAAGGACTGGCATTAAAAACCCTATATCAAACCTCTAAAGTGAATTTAAAGAAGGGATATGATGAGGCGGCTGTTGATATTGATGATTCACAAGGCTGGTTAATCGGTGCTGAATATAAGTTGCCTAATCAGTCAAAATGGGCAGTCAAGGCGCAATATAGCCAGAACTCAACCAGTTTTAAAAATGGTGCCGCTGACTTCGAGGCCAAGCAAATACTTGTCGGTACGGATTATGCCTTTAATAAACAAGTGAAAGTCTATGGTTATGGTGGATATTCAACTTTTGAGCAGGCCAATGCTAAAGATAAGCAACCTGTAGTCGGTAGTGGTTTAGAATTTAAATTCTAACAAAATTAAAAATTAATCTGAATAAATAGAGGTGATTGACTCTATTTATTCAGTGAACTGGATGATCATTTCCAATCAAGACGTGGTTGAGTCATGTTTGCAAATTTGTGCAGAATAAAAAATAAAAATTCATAATTTTTACATTTTAGTCCTGTATGGTGGGCCTATAAATCTGTCACGGATAGTATGGATAGCAACGGAAATGATTTTTAAAGATTCAAATATTGCTTTGTTTAACAGTATCAATACTTTTTGCTAAGGATTATGCTGTTTTAGATAAGATCGCAATTTTTCTAGCGGAAGATCTGAATACGGTTTTTATCAGTTTTCTGGTGTTATTAGTAGTGATCCAGTGGAAAACATACGGTCTTCTGTTTGCAAAAACCTTATTTATCGTTCTGTTTTCACTGGTTATAAGTGACCTCATCGAATTCTTTTATCATCATCCTCGACCATTCCAGTTGCATTTGGGCGACAAATTGATTGGCCATGGTGCCTCATCTTCTTTTCCAAGTCAGCATACCTTAACCATCGTGATTATTGCCTTTTCTTATTTATTGGCTGGATTTAAAAAGATTGGAATATTAGGCTTGGTACTGAGTCTAGTGGTGGGGGTATCCAGAGTTTTTGTGGGTGTACATTTTCCTTTCGATATTGTTGGCTCATTCATCATTGGATTTATATTGGTTGTTGCAACCAACTATGTCTTAAAAGAAATGACTTTAAGATTAAGAAGAATCCGACCAATCCGTGTGATCGATTAGTTTTGAGATATACCTAAAAAAAACGGAGCAGAGGCTCCGTTTTTTTTATGACTTATTTAGCTGGCTGGATATCCAGTTCAAAGGTCCATGTGGTGGCACTTGAGGCGTTGCTAGGGTCTGCATATTTGACATCTGTGAGATGTAGACGAGCGTAGCTGTTGCCTTTATTTCCTCGAATGATTGTTGCACCCTCAGGATTCGCTTTTAGCATATGGGCTGCTTGTAGACCATCTGCCTGTGCTGCACTTAAGGTTGGATAATAGTTATACCAGCCATAAGTGAGTTTTTGAGGGTATGTTCCCTTAAAGGTTGGATTCAAAATGGAGGTAATACTGTTAGAACCCCATTTGATATTGGTTGTAGAAGCAGCTGCTTTTAAATCAGCTTCTGTAGAGACATACGCATTACTATCTTTAAACTTATCAATGATTGGTTTACCGTCGGCAGAATAGAATCCTGCTGGTTGTGAGGCAACCATACTGCCTATACCTTGATTAAGTTGAACATTGTAGCGATTAAATGCGAGTTGCCATTGTCCTGTTGTATTTTTACTGGTGGTACCTGTAATCAGATCAACATAGTTCCAGCCTTGAGTCGCATCAATCGTTAGGATTTTTACGTCATGAGGAAGTTGTGTATTGATATAACGAATTGAAATATAACCTGAGGTGGTGCCTTGATAATAATTATAAATTTGCACTGCAAACACAGGTTTCTCATAGCTTCCAATTGCTGTTGCAGCGCTTGAATCGGTCGTGACCAAGAAAGTTTTAAAGTTTGGTGACATACGGTGATCACCAAACAGATCATATTCAAAGAAGCTGTTGCTGCCCGATGAGGTGTCCATGAATGCATTGCTATACGCATCTACACTCCATGCCTGAGCTGGTAAACTGCCGCCTTGTGTTGCATCCAGTTGTTTGGATAGGTTTGCCCATGTTGCATCAAATGGTGAATAAAGAGCACCGCCATTGCCTGAACCGCTTACACCACTGTTGGTAAATACGAGTGGGGTACGTGAGCCCATTGCAAATTTGAGATCCCAGTCGGTTGTGGTACATGAAATTTCCGCTTGCGTGTCGATATCATAACAATAAGCGTTATTTGCAGTGGGTGTAATGCTCCATTGTTTGCCTTTTACTGTAAATAGATCGGTATTGGTCACAGGCGGATTGCTGGTTCCACTGTTATCTGATGATCCACCTCCACCGCCACAAGCGATCAGAAGGGTACTTAAGGTACTTAAAGCAAATAACTTGGCTAAATTAAGATGAGACATTGGTATTGATCCTAAAAGATTATTTCAGATTGCTGTTCCAGTTAAAGCGAAGCCCCATGTAGGTATATCGACCGGCAATCGGGCGATAATCTACTGCGCTAGAAAAATTACGTTGTTCATTGAAAAGATTGTCGATACCGGCAAAAGCACTGATGTAGCGGTTGATGCGATAATCCACTTGCGAGTCGAATGTCACCCAGCTTGGCGACTGTTGCTGATTGGCACTATCGCCGTATTCATTGCTTTGGTAACGGCCGCGTAGGGTCAAATCAAGCTGATCATTTACGGCATAATCTGCGCCTAAACGTGCAATATGTTTGGGGCGTCGTGTTAATAAGGTATTGCTGGTTTTATCTTTTGCTTCGGTATAAGTATATGCACCATTCACCGAGAAATAAGGTGTCAGCTTCCATTTGGCAGATGTTTCAATCCCTTTGGTCTCGGCCTTGGCAACATTGCTGTAGCTGTATTGAGTGATGCCATTGACTGTCGTGGCATGATCAAAATCGGTTTGGATCAGATCCTGAATATCATTCCAGAACAGGTTGATATCCGCATTCCAGCGATCATTTTGAACCAGACTTAGTCCAAGTTGATAACTGTCCGATGACTCTGGTTTTAAGTTGGGATTGCCAATGACGATATAACCTAAGTGACTATGATCAAAAGAATAAAAACGTTCTTTTAAATTAGGTACGCGATAGCCTTGACCATAACTCAGGCGTAGATCGGCAAGCACATCATTCTGGTCGTAAAAACGATATTTGCTACTGAGCTTAAAAGCATTGTGATCGCCAAAATCATCATCATTCTGGAAACGCCAGCCGATGACTGCATCAAGGTTTTGTACGAGATTAAAGTCGTTTTGAATATAAAATTCATGACGATCCCGCTTTACCGAACCGCCTTGCATCTCAAATTTACCGTTATTGCTTTGCTCTAACTTTTCTTCATGCCAGTCATAGCCCAATTGCCAGTTTTGCTTATTCCATTTGGGTAACGTCAGTTGCGAGCTGAAATGATTATTTTCCTGATTCGAGTGTCTTAAAGCAGAAAGGTATCCATCTAAAGTTTGGGTCGAGGTTGAGTCATAGGTTTCATGGACAGCTTTTAAATCGATCTTACTATTTTTAATAAAATTAAATTGTGAACCCGCACTGAAACGTTGGCGTTCAATATCTTCAAGTTTGTATTGTTTTAAATAAAATGGCGGAACGAAATTTAGACTTCGCTGATGATCTTTTTCTTTATATTCATTGAAATCTGCCCATAGCATAAATTGGTCTGAAGGCTGCCATGCACCATAAAATGCATATTGTTGACGTTTTTGCTCATCACCTTGTTGAGGATAATCGTTCGGGTGAACGGCAAAGCCATCGCTACTAAACTGGTCTGCGATGATGCGACCTTTTAAAGTGGCATTTGCCGCTTCAATACTGACTTTCTGATGGTGATTATTGATCGATGTACTTTTACCATCTGCATTTTGTTTGCCATAAGAGCCAATATCGACTTGCCCTGAAATGGTAACACCGTCTTGCACTTTTTTAGTGATGATATTGATCACACCACCCATTGCAGATGAGCCATATTGGGCCGAAGCTGCACCTTTAATAACTTCAATATGCTCAATACCACCAATTAAATATTGATCTAAATCAACAGTAGAACTGGTACTGGCAGCAAGTGGCAGACCATCAATCAGTATCAGCACCTGATCGCTACTCAGACCTTGCAATGAAATTTCATAACCTGATTTACCATGAATTTCTCTTAACAAGATGCCTGGAATATTTTCCAAAGCATCTTTTAAGGTAATGGCATTGGTTCTTTTTAATTCTTCTTCATCAATAATTTCAGTTCGAATCGGACTATCAATTAATTTTTTTTCTGAACGTGTGCCGGTTACCACAATGGTATCGAGAACATGCAGAGGTGTTTTAGTAACTGCATAAGTTGATTGCTCGGCTGCATACACAGAAGGAGAAATCAAACCTGCTGCTAAAAGAGAAGCAAATAAAATATTAGGTTTAGAACAAAATTGAGGAGAGAGTATATTCACAATAGTTAATCGCAATGAAAATTATTCCATAAATTAAATGGTAATCATTATCACAATAATTTACAATGCTTTACAGGTTTATTTCAAAAAGATACAAGCGACTGAACTAGGGGAAGTTGCTTTATTTAACTGATTCAGTAATTTAGCGTCGAGTTGAGATTTTTATATGAAGCTTAAGTTGTCTTATGTTTTTGTAACTGCACTGATGATGGGGATCAGTAGTGTGAATGCTGCACAACAGCCAGTAAAATTGGCGGATGCTTTACAACAGCAATCTTTGCATGAAAATCTGACACAAGAACAAGCGCGTCAGGTCATCCTGAAAATGGCAGGAGAATACAAAGTTGATTTCCGCTTTGAAGAGCTTTATTCACTCAAAACAGACTATAAAGTTAAAAAAGACGACCTATCCAGTGGTTATGAAACTGTTGTGGTTTTAGAAAATACGCCAAATAAAGTGTCGTTACAGCATATTTTGGTTGCAGAGGGGCACGTGGTGAAGCACTGGCGTCAGGACTGGGAATATGAACCGACCAAGATGTGGAGTTATATTGGGGATTATCGCTGGAAAAGTATTGATTTAAAGCCAGAGCAGAGCAAAGGCAAATGGCTGCAAACGGTATGGCAAGTTGATGATTCTCCTCGTTATGCAGGCTTGGGTGCGTGGACCAAAGATAATGGTGCAGTGGAGTGGGTATCGAATGAAACCTACCGCCCGTTACCACGCCGTGAGCATACCACGCGTAATGATTATGACGTGATTATTGGGATTAATCGCCATGCACTTACTGCAACGGGGTGGGTGCATGAGCAAGACAATATTAAATTTGATACCAAGACCAATACGGCACTTGCCCGTGAGCTGGGAGTTAACCAATACAATAAAGTTGAAGGCTATGATTTCAAGGCTGCTTATGATTACTGGAAGAAGAATGCAGCTTACTGGAGCGCAGTCAGAGATACATGGGCGAATGCATTTAACCAGAATCAAATCGTGGCATTAAAATTTGCAGGAAAAAATGAGAAATCTCATTTTAGTTATTTTAATGATCAGGCAAAGTCAGTCGCAGGAAAAACGGTCAAAGCAGAACAATTGCAAACCCAAGCGAAAACCTTACTTAACCAGCAGCTTGTGGAAGGCAAGCTTCATTAAAAGGGCTATGCGCTCAGCGGGACTCGAACCCACGTCGGTCGCTTAGGAGGCAACTGCTCTATCCAGTTAAGCTATAAGCGCATAATTTGATGATTATAAACAAAAAAGTGACTGCAGACGCAATCACTTTTTGAGGAAACCGATCAACTGTTAGTTTTCAGTATTACGATTTAAAAACTTATAGAAAATAAACATTAGTACAATCCAGATCGGGATCATCAGCACTGATTCTTTAAAGCCTTGCTGCCACATGATATACAGCACAACACCAATAAATGCCAACACCAGATAGTTACTGAATGGAGACCACAGCGCAGGATATGAGGTTTTGATTTGTGCAGTTTTAATATGACGACGATATTTCAAATGGGTCAAGCTGATCATGGCCCAGTTTAAAACCAGCGCACCAACAACAACATACATCAAATGACCTAAGGCATCTTCAGGTACAAAGTAGTTAAGTAACACACAGCCAAAGATCAGGAACGCAGAGAGCAGTACAGCTGGAACAGGCACACCTTGCTTATTGGTTTTGGTAAAGATTTTCGGCGCATTGCCTTGTTGGGCTAAACCAAAGACCATACGACTATTGGCATACATACCACTGTTATATACAGATAATGCCGCTGTCAGGATAATAAAGTTCAGTAAATGTGCTGCCCAACCAATTCCCATTTGGCTGAAAATCATCACGAATGGACTCTTATCCAAACCACCAAGATCGAGCTGGTTCCAAGGTACAAGCGACAACAGGATCGCCAGTGAACCGACATAGAACACCAAAATACGAATCACCACCTGGTTAATTGCTTTCGGAATCGTGGTCTTCGGATCTTTGGCTTCTGCTGCGGCCATACCAATCAGTTCAATTCCGCCAAAGGCAAACATCAAGAATGCCAACATGTAGAACAGACCATCGAAGCCATGCGGGAAAAAGCCGCCTTGTGACCACAGGTTGCTAAATGAGGCCGTCGAGTTTGCATCGGCAGTGAAAAGAAGGAACAGACCAAACAGGATCATGGCCACGACTGCTGTTACCTTGATGATCGCTAACCAGAACTCTGATTCACCATAAAATTTAACATTGGTCAGGTTGACTGCGGTAATCACCACAAAGAAAAACAAGACCGACTGCCAAGCGGGAATTTGCGGCCACCAGTAATTAATATATTTACCTACGGCGGTGAGCTCAGTCATTGCCACAAGGATGTAGAGCACCCAATAGTTCCAGCCCGTTATAAAGCCTGGAAATTTACCCCAATACTTATAAGCAAAATGACTAAATGAACCTGCAACAGGTTCTTCAACAATCATTTCACCTAAATGACGCATGATTAGAAAAACAATCAAGCCGCCAATCGCATACCCCAAAATAATAGATGGTCCAGCAGACTGGATAATTTGCGCAGAACCTAAAAATAAGCCCGTACCAATTGCTCCACCCATTGCGATGAGTTGGATATGGCGGTTTTTTAGTCCACGCTGAAGTTGAGAAGAATCGTTGTTCAAAGGACTGAGCTCGACGAGGAATTAACTGGATTATTCTAATAGATTGATTGATTTTCGCCTAGTAAAAGTACAGCATTGCCATGACTGCAAAGTTGTTTTTAAAAATTATTTAAAATTATATATTTAGATTAATATTAATGTGAAATTTGCTTTATATTTATACAGTAAAATCCGATTCTTGTTTTTCCCGACGGATGGATTCGCATTTTTGCCATTGTGTAAGCAATGAAAAATACTCAATATAATGCACAGATTTTATCCATGAAAATATAATCAGGCACCATTGGTCGTATGGTATTTATAACGGCTGTGCAGTAATTTTAGATGCAAAATACCGCTGCACCAAGAATATGATAAAAGGAAGAATGGACATGAGCTCAGTACCGCAAATCAAAGTCGCTGCAACCTATATGCGCGGTGGCACAAGTAAAGGGGTATTTTTCAAACTGGATGATTTACCCGAAGCGGCACAGGTAGCAGGCAAGGCACGTGATCAACTTCTTTTACGCGTGATTGGCAGTCCAGACCCTTATGGCAAGCAGATTGACGGGATGGGCGGTGCAACCTCCAGTACCAGTAAAACCGTGATTCTGGCAAAAAGTTCAGAGCCAGACCATGATGTGGATTATCTATTTGGACAAGTATCGATTGATCAGCCATTTGTGGACTGGAGTGGCAACTGCGGCAACCTCACCGCTGCTGTGGGTTCATTTGCGATTTCTAATGGTCTGGTCGATGCCGACCGTATTCCTGAAAATGGCATCTGTACGGTACGCATCTGGCAGAAGAATATCCAGAAAACCATTATCGCACATGTGCCTGTGAGCAATGGCGAAGTACAGGAAACCGGTGATTTTGAACTGGACGGGGTAACGTTCCCGGCAGCAGAAGTTCAGATTGAATTTCTGGATCCTGCAGATGATGGGGAAGAAGGCGGCGATATGTTCCCGACAGGAAATGTTGTGGATCAATTGACTGTTCCTGAGGTGGGTACCTTTGACGCAACATTTATTAATGCCGGCATTCCAACCATTTTTCTGAATGCCGAAGATATCGGTTATCAAGGGACGGAATTACAAGATCATATTAACGGCGATGCGGCTGCTTTAGCGCGTTTTGAAAAAATCCGTGCCTATGGCGCGGTGCACATGGGGCTGATCAAAGACATTTCAGAAGCAGCTGCACGCCAGCATACCCCTAAAATTGCTTTTGTATCAAAACCAAAATCGTACACGTCTTCAAGTGGTAAAGCGGTTGCGAGCAGTGATGTCGATTTACTGGTTCGTGCCTTGTCGATGGGCAAGTTACATCATGCCATGATGGGAACTGCTGCGGTGGCAATTGGTACTGCCGCAGCAATTCCGGGGACGCTGGTGAATTTGGCGGCTGGGGGCGGTGAACGTGAAGCCGTTCGTTTTGGTCATCCTTCCGGCACCTTACGTGTGGGCGCTCAAGCCGAACTGATTGATGGCAAATGGGCTGTGAAAAAAGCCATTATGAGCCGTAGTGCGCGTGTATTGATGGAAGGCTGGGTGCGTGTACCGGGGGATGCGTTCTAGGCATTACTGAGAACGATGTGATAAAGCCTTCATTTGAAGGCTTTATTATTTGGAATCGATTAAAATTACAAATGCAATTTCTTCAGATAAATAGTGTTATGATGTCGCCATTCTGGCAAGTCTTGTCATTTTCCTTCCATTAAGATTTCCCGAGGCAATTGTGTCATCTATTTCTCAAGTTAATGCGGATGTTTTAAAACAAGCTCAACAACGTATTCAACAGGATTTATTGACAGCATTGGCTGCATTTTCAATTCCAGAACCTTTAAAAGCAGCTGTTCATCATGCCGTCATGCTTGGTGGAAAGCGTGTTCGTCCAGCACTCTGTTATGCCGCAGCGTCTTTACAACCGAATCATAATTTTGCAGCGGCCCGCCGTGCAGCAGTGGCGGTTGAACTGATCCATTGTTATTCATTAGCACATGATGATTTGCCATGTATGGACAATGATTTATTGCGCCGTGGACAGCCGACTTGTCATGTCGCCTTTGGTGAAGATACGGCACTGTTGGCGGGTGATATTTTGCAGTCGATGGCCTTTGAAATCCTGGGCAGTCGTCTGTTTGATGAACAGGGCCAGGGAGCTGAAGCCGCGATTGTGTTGAAGCAGGTACAGATCTTGGCGACCGCGAGTTCAAAAATGGTCTGTGGTCAGGTCCTGGATTTGCAGGCAGAAGGGGCTGGTAAGCAAGTTAATCAGGCCGAATTGGAAAATATTCACCGTAATAAAACCGGTGCCTTGATTCAGGCAGCGATCATGATGGGTGCTGTAACCATCTTTGCGGGCACGGATCAGGCGATTCCTAAATTACGTCAATTTGGGCAAAGTATTGGTCTGGCGTTTCAGGTACAAGATGACATTCTGGATATTACCGCCAGCACAGAAACCTTGGGCAAAACTGCAGGTAAAGATGAGCAAACGCAGAAGTCGACCTATCCTGCTTTAATGGGGCTGGAACAGGCTCAAGCCTATGCGCAAAGTTTGCATGATCAGGCCTTTGACGCTTTAGCGTATTTTGGGGATGATGCCAAAGAACTGGTCGACATTTCGAAGTTTTTGCTAGCGCGTAAAAGTTAAAAAGCAGTCAGTTTTTCGCTATTGATTGATGATATAAAAGACCAACTTTATGGTCTTTTATGTTTTGGAAATAACAAAAATGCAAATAAATACAGCCGATTCGCCATCAATTGAAGATGTGAACACGCTCGCTGAAATATTTAATGCCTATCGGGTTTTTTATCAACAGGCCAGTGATTTAGCAGGTGCAAGACAATTTATTGAAAACAGATTAAATCATCAGGATTCAGTATTTTTTATCCGGAAAAATGACAACAACAAGATCATTGGTTTTGTACAGCTCTATCCGACTTTTTCTTCAGTATCGCTGGGTAAGGCTTGGATTTTAAATGATCTCTATGTGGATCAGAACTATCGTCGACAAGGTATTGCATTATCCTTAATGCAGCAAGCCATCCAATTTGCGCAAGACACACAGGCCAGATTTATTGCATTAGAAACCGGTGCCGAGAATATACAAGCACAAAAGTTATATCAAAAACTCGGTTTTCAGGAGCAATCAGCAACCCGATTCTTCGCTTTATCCTTCAATCATATTTGACCGGATCTCATTGGCTTTGAGCTGAGAAGGCTGCTGTGGAAAATTTGATTTGAGCTATTATGTACGAATATACACCGTCCTGAAATAAAACCAAATAATGATCAAGATAGAGTAGGGGAAAAATCTCATGAATCAGAACCAACTCGAACAATGTGCTTTGCATTATGCGCAAAACTTGCCTTTTGCAATCCAGTCGCAACCTTTTGGTCCCGAATTTGAGGTATTCAAAGTCTTTGACAAAATGTTTATGTATATCGGGTTTAATGCCGGAACATTGCTTGTCACGGTGAAATGTAAACCAGAGAAAAGTCTGGAATATCAGGAACTCTATTCTGCGATTTCAGCGGGTTATCACATGAATAAGAAACACTGGATTTCGATTGCCTGTAGTCCAGAGCTTAGCCCTGATCTGGTACAGGATCTCATTCAGGATTCCTATGATCTCATCATAGCGAAGCTACCACTTAAAACCCGAAAACTGATCGGGAGTGTTTAAATAAAAAAAGCAGCGTTTATGCTGCTTTTTTTATTGGATGGATGGCTTAATGTTTGCCCATGATGCCACGGATGGCATTGAGTACATCGGCAGGCAGAACCACGGTTTTGGCATTGCCAGATTTAGATAAATCCTGCATTGCTTTCACGTATTGTTCACCGAGTAGATACGCCACAGGGATTTCTTTATCACCTACCGCACTGGTCACCATTTCAATGGCACGTTGTGAAGACTCGGCAAGCACAACCTGTGCTTCTGCATCACGACGAGACGCTTCCAGACGACCATCCGCTTCCAGAATTGCAGCCTGTTTTTCACCATCCGCTTTGGTCACAGTGGCACGACGCTGACGTTCAGCGGCTGCTTGCGCTTCCATCGCTGCCTGCATGGTATGTGATGGTTGAATATCCTGAATTTCCACGGTTTTCAGGGTAATACCCCAATCTGAAATATCATCAGAAATGGCCGCTTTTAATTTCGCCTTGATGTGATCACGCGAAGAAAGCGCATCATCCAGATCCATTTCACCCACGATCGAACGCAGTGACGTCTGCACCAGGTTTTGAATAGCCCAGGTATAGTTCTCAATCCCGTACACCGCTTTTTCTGGTGTGGTCAGATTGATATATGCTACGGCATTCATGACCAACACCGCATTGTCGCGGGTAATCACTTCTTGTGAAGGAATATCCAGAACAATATCTTTGGTGGTAATTTTATATGCGACTTCATCCACATAAGGTATCACGAAGTTTAGACCTGGACTCAACGTGGTATGGTATTTACCTAAACGTTGCACAATCCATTTATAACCTTGGGGAACAATACGCACCCCTTTAAAAATAGTTACACCGATAAAAGCTAAAAAAGCTAAAACAACAATCGTACCGACAGACATTAGAAACCCTCTTTGTGTTTATGACGTATGAGGTTGAACGACCAAATCATTACCCAAAATATCAACCACGCGAACGCGATCACCGACCTGTACCGGAGTTGTACAACGGCAATGCCATTCATCAGAACCTAAAACAGGGATCGGAAAGCGTACAATAATTTGTCCATGCTCAAGTCCGGTCTGGATCACCATACCGACTTGACCAATGGTTGCTTCGCGAGGGAGACCCGCTTTGGTTTTATCAATCGACAGCGGTTTGATAAATTTGAACCAGAGAATCGTACATAAAATAGATAAAATACCCCAAGTAATCACTTGGGTGGTAAAACCCATCATCGGGAAAAGCCACAGTAAAATACACACCATGACTGCTGCTATGCCAAACCACAATGCAGCAAAAGCAGGCAAAATCAGTTCTGAAAGAATCAGTAAAATCCCTAATACAAACCAGTGCCAAGGTTCAACTACAAATTCCATAGATTTGCTCGCATAACTAAACGGAGTAGAGGTGAAAAAACATTCACCTTAGCACTGTAGCAGATGATTATCTTTATGAATATGAAAAGATTGTTTTTTTAGGCATTGTGGCTGTTGAGGACTAAAAAACTGGGGCTAATGCACGTTTTAGTGGTCTCAACAGCCTTTGAGAAGGAGTTTTAGAATTTTGGTCGTGGTGCCGGTTTTAAGGCAGCGGGAGATTTCTTAAATGCGGTAATTGCATTTTGAATCGCCGTGATCTTGGCCTGAGCTGCTTTTTCACCTTCTAAAATGGCTTGATTACTCGATTTAAGATCCAGCACACCTAGATGACCTACTTTAGGTTGAATCACGATGGTGGCCTGATTCAGTTCTTCATTAATGCTTTGTTGACCCATGATATTAATGGTCTGGTCTAACAAGCCCCACATACTGAGCGGTTTACCACCGACAGGTCGTGCAGAAATGTCCACCGCAATCACGATATCGGCCCCCATGTCCTTCGCGGTTTTTACCGGAATTGGACTGACCAAGCCACCATCCACATATTTGGTCTTGCCGATGACCGCAGGGACAAACACATTGGGAATACTGCAAGAGGCACGTACCGCCTGACCGGCATTGCCTTTAATAAACTCGGCTTTTTTACCACTGTCTAAACGGGTGGCGACTGCAGCAAAACGAATCGGAAATTGCTCAATCGGCTTATTACCGACTTGGCTATTTACATAATTCTGGAGTTTCTGACCGAGAATAATACCTTGACTATTTATAGTTAAGTCACGTAAATCCGACTCTTGCAGTTTCAGGGCAAGGTTCTGCATCTGATAGGGCGTTTGACCACTGGCATAAATACTGCCGACAAAGCTACCGGCACTGGTGCCTGTCACGATTTTCGGTTTGATGCCATGCGATTCTAAGACTTTAATCACACCAATATGGGCAAAGCCTTTGGCACCACCACCGCCTAATGCCAGTGCAACCACAGGCTCACGTGCCTGAATTGCGGTGGTGGGTGGAGTTTTCTTTGTGATCTGATCACAGCCAAATAAAGCAAGACCAAAAACAGCCAAGCAGGACAGACGAGCAATGTTCATAACAAATGCAGATAAAATGTACAGGAAGATGGGCACATCAGAGCAGATTTGCCCTTCATTTTCTAGTTTTTTTTCACAAGTTTTTGTAAGGGTTCAGCCAGCCAATCCGGATTTTTCGGCGAGAAATGACCGACATAACGTTGCATGATCTGTTCAAGGTCTTGCTGGTAATGCCCGGTCGGGGTAAATGCCCCTAAACAGTAAATGGTTTTATGGTCATAATCAAAGGCAAACATCACAATCGGAATGCCGGCTGCATGGGCAATGTGATAAAAACCACTTTTCATTTTCTCGGCTTTTTTACGGGTGCCTTCGGGTGCCATACCGACCCAGATCTTATCGTGCTGTTGAATGGTGGCGACCACTTGTTCAGTCAGACCATGGGCGCTATCGCGACGAACCGGAATTAGTCCGGCCCAGTTTAATAGCGGCTGGAAAGGCGGCTTGAATAAGGTATCTTTACCCAATACGGTCACTTTTAAGCCCAATCCGCCAATTGCCAGAAAGCCATACCAGCCATCGATATTGGAGGTATGGGGCGAAATGATGGCGACAGCTTTAGGCAGGTTGGGAATTTCTCCGACTACAGTCCAGCCTTGGACAAGAAAGAGCTTTTTACACAAGGCACGGCTATAAGCTGTGCCACGTTGTGGAACCAGGGGCGGTAAATCTGGAAAATGTTGTGGCATACATGAATATAAATAATGACAACTTTATTCATGTTAAACGCTGATGACAGCGACTGCATTGGCAAAAAATAAGATTTTATTGCCAGAAGAATGAAAGGATTGGATACTGATGCTCCCTTATTACCCCAGCGCTGGAAACTGAAAATGCCGAATCTTCGTCAGGTTTACATTTTATTGTTTTCTTTGTATTGGGCGCAGGGTTTGCCTGTAGGCTTTATGACCCATGCCTTGCCCGTGATTTTGAGGGCACAAGGCGTATCTTTGGCCCATATTGGTGGCTTTGGCTTGTTGATGCTGCCGTGGTCGATCAAGGTGTTTTGGGCGGCTTATGTTGATCGTCTGGCCTTATCATCCCGATTAGGGCATTACCGTAGCTGGATTATTCCCACACAATTATCCAGTGTACTGATTCTGATGGTCTTGTCCTTTTTCCCGATTCAGGCGCTGGATCAACCCGGCTATCTGCTGGTTTTCTTCGTCTTGCTGTTTTTGATGAATTTAACCGGTGCCACGCAGGACATTGCAACCGATGGACTGGCAGTCAACTTACTCAAAACAGATCAACAGCACTGGGGTAATACCTTTCAGGTGATTGGATCACGCCTTGGGTTTATCGTGGGTGGCGGGGCAGTGCTCTGGTGTCTGGACTGGTTACACTGGCAAACCACCTTTTTGGCGTTGGCTTCATTGGTATTTCTCAATACTTTACCCGTATTGTTATACCGTGAACCTACGCATGCAAACTCAACGACAAGAACGCAGACATCTTCTGTGCCCTTGTTGCAGGCAATTAAGACCTATTTAAACTATTTTCAATCGTCACCAGAATTAAAAGCCTGGTTACTGGTCCTGATCAGTTTCAAAGTAGCTGACGGGCTTTCAGGGCCTTTATTAAAGCCACTGATGGTGGATATGGGATTGAACTTCACCCAGATCGGGGTTTATATCACCATGTTCGGTGCGGTCGCTGCGCTGCTTGGGGCAGGAATGGCCGGACTGCTGCTCAAGCATTATTCCAGAATAGCCTGTTTGATGCTTTTCTCTACTCTAAAAATTATCAGCTTACTGGCTTATGCAATGATTGCTCACGGCTATGAAAGCCATGTCCAGATTGCACCTGTCTGGTTATATACCGTTAATGCCTTTGAAGATGCATGTTCTGCGATGCTGTTGGTGGTGATGCTGACACTGGTCATGCAATATAGCCGTAAGCAATGTGCCGGAACGGACTTTACTTTTCAGGTCTCGATCATGGCGACTGTCAGTGGTTTGCTGTATTTAATCAGTGGATTTGCTGGAGATGTATGGGGCTACTCTGGTTATTTGAGTTTTATCTGTGTGGTTGCGATGGTTTGCTTATGGCCGATTTTTTATTGGAAAAATAAAGTAAGCTCAGTTTAAATTTTTATTACAAATATATTGCCAAACATAATAGAAATGAAACAAAACATCAGTCTGATTAAGTTTGCTTTACCTTGATATTTCCTGTTTTTAGTCTGAAATGAAGAATTTTCTGAATTGAGATTGTTTTCATAATGTCCTGCCAATTTGCATTATTAATTATTTGATACAGCAATTAATTTGTTAATATATAAAGAAATAAAGTGAAATTAACTTCATTGGCCCATGATGTATAAAAATTAAACTTTAGTCGAAATTAGAATAAATAAATAAGATTTTAATCGTTTTGTCATATAAAGTTCATGTGTAGGATTTGTTACAAATTAAACCAGGATGTAAACAATGAAAATCAAAATTGTAACAGCAGCAGTGCTTAGTTTACTAGCAACCACAACATTTGCAGCGCCCACCTTTTACGGGGAGATCGATGCCAGTGTTGATTATTTACCAGAAAAAAATGCAACAAAATCAAATAAAGATGTCTGGGAAATCAGCTCAAACAGTTCATTCCTCGGGCTTAAAGGCGATGAAAAACTTACTGAGCGTTTAAGCGCAGTATATGCGATTGAATGGGGCTTTAGTGCAGACGGTGATAGCAGTGACTGGACTCAGCGTAACCGTTTTGTGGGACTCAAAGATGCCCAGTTGGGTACCTTGAAAATTGGTAAACATGATACGCCTGTAAAACAATTATCCAGTGTGGTTGATACTTTTAATAACTATGTGGCGAACAAAGCCGATATCGGTGGTATTTTCACAGGTGAAAACCGTATTGATAATGTACTGGTGTATGAATCTCCAGCTGTTCAATTACTGGATGGTGCATTTAAGGTGAATGCCTTACTTGCAACAGGTGAGTCTTCTGGGATCAAGGCGACTAGCGGTGGTGCAAAAGTTGCAGGTCGTGGTTTGGGTGATGCTTGGTCAGCATCGGTGACCTATGATAATCCATTGCTGGTGGCGGGTATTGGTTACGATAAAGCCATTCCAAGTAACTTCTTAGGGCGTGGCTTCTTGAATGCGGCTGAACCTGCAATTACAGGGGGGAGTCTCTTTGCTGCAGCCAATACGGTTCGTGCCATTGGTAAAGTTACCCCACTTGAAGGTTTGGCATTAAAAGCCCTCTATCAAAGCTCTGAAGTAGAAAAAGCTGAAGGAAATGCAGCAGGTTCAGAAAATATTGACGATGCACAAGGCTGGTTAGTGGGCGCGGAATATAATCTTCCACAAGCCAAAAACTGGACAGTCAAAGGCCAATATAGTCAGAATGACACCAGTTTTAAAAATGACACTGCCGACTTTAAAGCGAAGCAGGTGATTGCTGGTGCAGACTATGCTTTTAACAAACAGGTCAAAACCTATGGTTATGCAGGTTATTTAACCCTTGAGCAGGCCAGCAAAAAAGATAAGCAACCGGTTGCAGGTCTAGGACTGGAATTTAAATTCTAAACTTGGCTTTTTGCAAGTACGCCCTTTAAGTTCGCTTAAAGGGCGTTTTTTATTAATTCATAAAATCATAGTAAATTAAGACCAATCGCATTAAACTGTTTTTAGAAAACAGGATGTTATTTAAACTTTTATTAAAATTATGACTGCACCGAATACTTTTAGTTTGCTTCTGATGCAGTTTAAGTCATTTTTAAGTTTTTATTCTTATCTTTAAAACACTAAGAAATTTATTTTTAGATCATGATGCCTATGTTGCTGCAAAGACTCAAAACCAAGCCAATTTCATTACTCACCTTTAATGTACTACTTGCCATCTGGTTAGGTGTGTTCCTGAACTTCGCTTTTTATAAAAAGATGTTGGCTTTAACGCCCTATACAGGCATCAAGGCTGGACTTTTTGTGGCTGCTTCTGTGGGCGTGGTCACAGCTTTATATGCTTTTATTTTTCAGCTATTGAGCTGGAAATGGACCGCAAAACTGCTGGCGATTGCTCTGGTCTTTATTGGCGGTTTTGCTGCCTATGCAGTCAATACCCTAGGGGTCTGGATTACCTCCGATCAGATTCAAAACCTGATGCAAACCAACTTTTCCGAAGCACGAGACACCTGGTCTTGGCGCTTGTTGATCTGGATGGCCGGGATGGTACTGCTGCCGATTCTGGTGATTTTGATGACCAAAATCAAATCTGAATCCCTTCCCCGGCAACTGTTTAAAAAGTTGATTGCCTCGGTGGTTTCCTTGGCTTTGGTCGGTGGATTGTTATTTGTTTTCTATGTCGATTTCGCAGCTATTTTTCGTGAGAACCGCGATATCAAAGGCATGATCTCGCCTCAAAATATGATTGCCTCTTCGGTGTCGTATTATAAAAAGAAAGCGCCTAAACAGAATTTACCGTTGGTACATTATGGTGAAGATGCACAGCGAACTCAGGCTGCAAAGGGTCTGCCTAAACTGATGGTGTTGGTGGTCGGTGAAACTGCCCGTGCAGAAAATTTCTCGTTAAATGGTTATGCCAAAGAGACCAATCCGAAATTAGCCAAGCAAAATATTATCAATTTCTCGCAAGTCAGTTCATGCGGTACGGCAACTGCTGTGTCGGTACCGTGTATGTTTTCAGGTATGCCGAGAGAAGATTATGATGAGCAGTTAGCAAGCCATCGTGAAGGCCTATTGGATATTGCCAAACGTGCAGGATATCAGGTGACCTGGATTGACAATAATTCAGGCTGTAAGGGCACATGTGACCGGGTAGAACAGTTTAAAATTCCTGAGCCGATCCAGCAAAAATGGTGTAAGGATGGCGAATGTCTGGATGATATCCTGATTGATAGCTTAAAAGCCTATTTAGCGACGATCCCGAAAGACGATACCCAACCACGTTTAATCGTATTGCATCAAATGGGTAGTCATGGACCTGCCTATTATGAACGTATTCCGCCAGTATTCCGGGTATTCAAGCCAACATGCGATACCAATGCCATTCAAGGCTGTACGCAGGAAGCACTGATTAACAGTTATGATAATACTTTATTTTATACCGATTATGTGCTGGATTCATTGATCGAAACCTTGAAAAATACGACCCAATATCAAACGGGTTTGTGGTATCTATCTGATCATGGTGAATCGACTGGTGAGAGTGGCATGTATCTGCATGGCGCGCCTTATGCCATTGCTCCGACTCAGCAGACCCATGTACCGATGTTGATGTGGTTCTCAAGCGCATGGCAACAACAGGCCAACAAACAGATGACATGTCTGGCCCAACAAAGTAAAAACAAACTGAGCCAAGATAATCTGTTCCCGACCTTGTTAAGTTTGCTTGATGTAAAAACCAAAGTAATAAATGCTAAAGATGACATGTTAGAAACATGTGCTAATCCATAAGGTGAAATGAAATCATGACCAAGATCTTGATGATAGAAGATGATTTTATGATTGCAGAGTCAACATTGACCTTACTGCGATATCATCAGTTTGACGTGGAATGGGTCAATAACGGAGTCGATGGACTGGCTTTGCTCACCAAGCAATCTTTTGATCTGGTACTTCTGGATTTGGGGTTGCCACTCATGGACGGCATGCAGATCCTGAAACAGATTCGTCAACGCAGTGCCTTGCCGGTTCTGATCATTTCCGCCAGAGACCAGTTGCAAAACCGTGTGGATGGTTTGAATCAGGGCGCAGATGACTATCTGATTAAACCGTATGAGTTTGATGAGCTGTTGGCACGGATCAATGCCTTGTTACGCCGTGGCAATGTTGAAACGGCACAACTGAAAAGCCAGTCACAGTTGCTCAAAAGTGGCGAACTGACGCTGGATGTCGATCAGCATCTGGCTACTTTTAAAGGCCAGCAGATCGAATTGTCTAACAGGGAATGGGCGATCCTGATTCCGATGGTGACGCATCCGAATAAAATTTTCTCTAAAGCCAACCTCGAAGATAAGTTGTATGATTTCGACAGTGAAGTCACCAGTAATACCATTGAAGTGTATGTACATCACTTGCGGGCCAAACTGGGTAAAGACTTTATTCGGACCATTCGTGGTTTAGGTTATCGTTTGGGGCAGTCATAATACGATGCGCAACACCCGACATTATTCGCTTAAGAAAAGACTGATCTGGGGAACCTCGATTTTTAGCGTGGTGTTGGGTTGTTTTCTGATTTTGGCCGCTTATAAAATTTCATTACATGAAGTGGATGAAATTTTAGATACGCAAATGCAATATATGGCTGAGCGCTCGACCTCCCAGCCTTTGACCACAGTTGCCAGCCGTATTGAATTGCACCGGACCTATCATGAAGAAGATTTACTGATTGATATCTGGGCCTATAAAGACCAGAGCCATTTATGGCACCAGACCCATCTCTTGGTTCCGCCAGTCAAACAGGCTGGGTTTTACACCCAGAACACGCCGCAAGGGAAGTGGCGTGTTTATGTGATTCCCTTAAAAGATTATCAGATTCAGATCAGTCAGCAGGAGCAGGTGCGAAAAGCGTTCGCTTGGGAACTGGCGGGCAGCATGTTTATTCCGTATATCCTGTTGCTGCCTGTAGCGATTATTGTATTGGCCTTTATCATCAGTCTCAGTCTTAAACCACTGGATGAATTTAAGGAAGAACTGACCCAGCGTGATTCCGATGGCTTATCACCAATTGATGTCAAAGATTATCCGCAGGAATTATTACCGACCATTGAAGAAATGAACCGGTTGTTTGAACGGATTCAGCATGCACAGACCGAACAGAAGCAGTTTATTGCCGATGCTGCACATGAGCTAAGGACGCCGGTGACGGCCTTGAATCTGCAGACCCGTATCTTGATTAGCCAGTTTCCTGAACATGAATCTTTGCAGAATCTGAGTAAGGGACTCGCCCGTATCCAGCATCTGGTAACGCAGCTTCTGGCCTTGGCTAAACAGGATGTCGCACTCAGCCTGATTGAACCGAATACCAATTTCCGTCTTAATGATGTGGCGTTAAATTGTGTGGAGCAACTGGTCAATCTGGCCATGCAGAAAGAAATTGATCTCGGCTTTGAGCGTAATGATTTAATTGAAATGCAAAGCCTTGAATCGACGGTGCATTCGATTATTTTTAACCTGATTGACAATGCAATTAAGTACACACCAGTGCAGGGGATTATCAATATTTCGGTTTATAGCGATACCGATGATTTTGCCTATATCCAGATCGAAGACAGTGGTGCAGGGATCGATCCTGAACAATATGACAAGGTCTTAAAGCGTTTTTACCGGGTACATCACCATTTAGAGGTCGGCAGCGGACTGGGCTTATCAATTGTGGATAAAGCGACCCAGCGTTTGGGTGGTGTGCTGAGCTTATCGAGAAGTATTGAACTGGGTGGATTATCGGTATTGGTTAAATTACCGAAAAAACTTGCCCATCATGAAGACAAGGCAAGTCACTAAATCATTGAGGAAATGACTCAACTGATCTGGGGTGCGGTTTCGGCTTGATCGCGTAAATAACGTAGGAACAGCACACATTTCTGGATACGCTTGCCGTCATTGCCGACTTTACTGACATTAAAGCGTAGCACCCAGTTTAAACGTTTGCCGACTTTGCAAATATCTTTATAGACTTGTGGTTCGGCCAGGAGGGCTTGATAAAGTTGCTGGCTGGCCTGTTCAAGCTGTTCAAACTCAAAATGATAAGCGGTGGAAAAAATAAATAATAACCAGTCACGTACAAAGCAGTCATGCAGGCTGAGTACATCTTTCGGATCGGTTTCAAAGTCAATAAAGGTAAACTGGTTCTGTTGATCAACCAGAATGTTACGCGCGAAAGCTTCGCTTAAATAACCTTGCTGCTGATGAATATGACTGATGGCTTGAATGGCCTGATCAAATAAGGCATATCTCGCTTCAGGATGATCTTTGAGACTACCCAGCTTCTGGTCGAGCTGACTGACAGGACTTTGACGTTGCGAGCCAACATCTTCCAATAAAATACCTTTTTTTGAAACTGCCAACACATTTGGCGTCGAGATCCCTAGCGCTTTGAGTTGTTGAATGCGTTTGAACTCGCATTGAATGGCCTTCGCTCCGCCCTGATTCGGGACCGGGGTAATTGCACCTAGATTAAAGATCTTGGCCAGCCATTTCAGCGGCGTATAAAGCCATAGTCCATGGCGTTCAGAAGCCTTTTTTAACCATACTTTGCGTAAGCCTAATTCATAAGATTGAATAGAGTCTTGTTGGGAAGCAAGCGTAGATTCTAAAAATATTTGAAAATCGGACATACGACAGCAAAAAAATCCTAATGTGAGCAAAATTCAGTGCCCGCTCAATGGACACTGCTTGTCACTTTACCACATCAGATGCCAATAAAGGTACTGCATCGCGTTTTGCTGCGCGTTGATGATACTTATAAGTAAATGTATAACATACTAAATTAATTACAACACAGACCCATGCCGTCCACAGGTTATGACTGAGGAAGTGGGCACCACGCATCATCTGTGCCCAGCCCATGGCGAATCCAATCAGCATTCCAGCAAATAGATAGAACCAGGCTCTGCGTTTGTGATCGAGGCGATAGACAAAATAACCGGTGATCAAGGCAAAGCCTGTACTGGCATGCCCACCTGGGAAACAATGTCCGGCAGTCGCAGAGAAATCCCAGACAAAACCTGTTACGGTTTCATGGGTCATATACCACGGGCAGGCCTGGGCAGAGTGCGCTTTGAGCAAGCCTACGATGCAGGTACACAACATACTGACCCAAAACATATAGCCATATTGCCAGCGTTGAGCTTTCAGTTTTTCAACTTTAAATGAAGCACACCACAGCAAAAAGAAGATCACGTAGATGGCAGTTAAAAGCTGTTTAACGTAACTATGGTTAAGTTGTTCCAGAAACCAGTCATGCTTATAAGGAAAATCACCATGTAAGCTGACCCAAGGCGCAATCAGATGTAAGTCAATTGCTCCGCCTACCGGAAACACCAACAGTAAAATAAAAAAACTGATAAAAACTAAAAAGCTCGTCCATAAGAAAAAAGGCGTTCTTAAAATCATGGAACATACTGTTAATATGAGATAAACATCTCACTATTTAATTCCTGAAAGCTTAATCTGCTCTTAAATTTATATAAAAAATGTTGGGTGAACGCTTGCTTGGAAAAGCTTAAAGATTTTATAAATCTGGAGGGCAAGTTTGAGCATTTTATAAAATAACGCTCGAGCTTTATTCGATAAAAAGCAGCCGTTTAGGCTGCTTTATTTGTTGCATATTGTTTAGGTTAGTGCAAAATTTTATCGAGGAACTGCTGCGCGCGTTCGCCACGTGGCGTACCAAAGAATTCATCTTTGGAGCAGTCTTCAACAATTTTACCCTGATCCATAAAGATAATCCGCTTAGCCACCTGACGGGCAAAGCCCATTTCATGGGTCACACACATCATGGTCATGCCTTCTTTGGCCAGCCCGACCATGACATCCAGTACTTCGTTGATCATTTCCGGATCAAGTGCCGAAGTCGGTTCATCAAACAGCATGGCAATCGGGTCCATACTCAGCGCACGTGCAATCGCCACCCGTTGCTGTTGCCCACCTGAAAGCTGGGCCGGATATTTATTGGCATGGGCACTCAGTCCAACACGGTCCAGATAAGCCAGCCCCTTTTTATTGGCTTCTGCTTCTGAACGTCCCAAGACCTTGATCTGGGCTATGGTCAGGTTTTCAGTAATGCTCAGATGTGGAAACAGTTCAAAATGCTGAAACACCATACCGACCCGGCTACGCAGTTTGGTCATATCGGTTTTGGGTTCGTGTACGGGGACGCCATCGACAAAGATTTTGCCCTGTTGAAAGGGTTCCAGCCCATTGACAGTTTTGATCAAGGTGGACTTGCCTGAACCTGAAGGACCGCAGACCACCACCACTTCACCTTGACGGATCTGGGTGCTGCAATCGGTCAGGACCTGAAACTGGTCGTACCATTTACTGACATTTTGGAGGTCTATCATTACTTTATTGTCGCTCATACCCGTAACCTCCTTTGTAAACGTTTAACTGCGAATGTGGCAATGGCGCTAATGGTAAAGTACACAAGTCCTGCAAATAGAATATATTGGGTAAGCAAGGACATTAAATCTCCACGAACATAGGTTGTTCTGAAAAAGTCGAGCAGACCAATGGCATACACCATGGTGGAATCCTGAAACAGGATAATAGTTTGCTGAAGTAATAACGGCATCATTTTTCTAAAGGCCTGTGGCAGGATAATCAGTCGCATCGACTGCCCATAACTCATGCCCAACGCGGATGCCGCCGCAGCTTGTCCTTTCGGAATCGACTGGATACCGGCACGGACAATTTCAGAAAAATAAGCGGCTTCAAACAGCATAAACGCCACGATACTGGAAACCAGTGCGGTATCAATGGTCAGATACTGGCCTGTTGCTGCGGTATAGATAAAGGGAACAGCAAAATAAAACCACATCAGCACAAGCAGCAGGGGGATGGAACGGAACAGGTTGACATAAGCCTGTGCAATCACATTCAGAATCCTGATGGATGACAGACGCATTAATGCCAGCAGCGTACCAATGGCAATACCACCAATGGTGGCGATGACCACGACTTTTAAGGTAATGCTGAAACCATGCCAGAGAGCCGGTCCGGACTGCTGTAAATCACTGAGAAAAGAAGTGAACCATTCCATGCTACTTACCTCCTGATATTAAACCAGGAATGCGTAAACGCTTTTCCAGCAGGTTCATGGCAAAGATAAGACAGATATTGATGACAATAAAAATCACGGTGACATAGGTGTAGATTTCGATGGTGTTCTGGGTGTATTCACTGATAGTTTTCATCTGCGAAATAATTTCTGCCACACCCACCAAAGACGCAACCGAGGTGTTTTTCACGCAGTTGGTCAGCTCGGAACTCAACGGCGGCAAAATGGTACGAAAAGATTGTGGCAGAATGACATAGCGGTATAGTTGCAGGGTAGAAAATCCCATGGCATAACCGGCATTAATTTGTCCTTTGGGCAGGGCTTCAATACCTGTGCGGACCTGCTCACAGACACGTGCTGCAGTAAACAGTCCAAGTCCGATACTGGCCGAAATCAGGGCAGTGGTATTGGCACCAAGATCATTCATCCACCAGTTTTTAATCGGTGCAGGCAGAAAGTTGGGAACCACATAAAACCAGATAAACAACTGAACCAGTAAAGGGATATTCCTGAACACGGTGACATAGGCCGTACCGATGGCTCTGGCAGTTTTATTTGGAAGTGTGCGCATAATTCCGAGGATACTGCCTAGCAGCATGGCGATGCTCCATGCCACAACAGCTATCACGATCAGCCATCCCAGGCCGGTGATAATCCAGTTCAGGTAGGTGGTGTCTCCAATACCTGTCGATTGCCACAATACTCCCCAGTTCCAGCTATAATTCATAATAACTCCTGAGAAGAAACGGGAGAACATCCTCTGTTTCCCGGTTCTGCAATAATAGTCTTGTTATCGCGGGGAATTACTTATCCCGGTCATGTGGATTGGCAATCAAGGCTTTGAGCTGATCAGACATCGCAAAGTCCAGGTTAATATTTTTTGGTGGAATCGGTTGCTGGAACCATTTTTTATACATGTTATTGATTTCACCAGAAGCATAAGTGGCTTTAATGGCATCATCAACCACCTGTTTAAAGCCTGTATCACCTTTACGCAGCATACAGCCATAGATTTCATGAATTGGCGCAGTGCCGACGATTTGCCATTGATTCGGGTCTTTGGCTTTGGATTTTTCACCCGCAAGTAAAATATCATCCATCATGAATGCCACAGCACGACCATTTTGCAGCATCAGGAATGATTCGGCATGGTCTTTGGCGGAAATGATTTCGCCAATGCCCAGTTCTTGCTGGTGCTGGCGGATATAACGTTCAGAGGTCGTGCCTGCTGTGGTGACCAGTTTCTTGCCTTTTAAATCTGAAAAGTCCTTGATACCGGAGTTCTTGGCCGTGAGCAGTCTTGAACCCACTTCAAAGAAACCGACCGAGAAATCAACCTGTTGCTGACGCTCTTTATTGTTGGTGGTTGAACCACACTCCAGATCAACCGTCCCATTGGAGACCAGTGGAATACGGTTCTGGCTGGTCACCAGGTTATAGCGGATTTTCAGGTCTGGCATATTCAGCTTTTGCTTGACTGCTTCAACTACCTTGAGTTGCAGGTCATGGGCATAACCGACTGGCTGATTCGGATTGGAAGCAATGTAGGAAAAGGGAATCGATGAGTCACGATAACCAAGTACAATCGTACCAGAGCTTTTAATTTTATTGAGTGTGCCCGAAGAAGAAGCACTACCATCCGCCGCTTTGTCACCGGCAGCAGGGGCCTTATTGTCGCTACAGGCACTGAGTCCCAACATCAGGGCGCTTGCACAAAGCAGCGAGGTCATGGTGCGTTTAGATGTCATCTACAAAACTCCTTTTGTATCATTCTGATGCATTCGTAATTGTTGCGGTTTAACCGTTGATTGTTATGAAAAATAATGTTTTCTTTCTAAACATAAAAAATACATTATTTTTCATCTTAATCAACTTGCATACGATTGCTCAAGCGATATTGTTTACCGTTTTGTTAATGGTAACTGTTGATGAATTAAGCAGTTTTTAAATGAATGAATTCTGATAAAAATGCAGGATATATAAAGCATAATTTATGCCATTCATGCCGTATGGATAGATGGCTTTATTCAGGCATTGCCGTTCTGGAAGTCTAGGCACAACGACCTAAAGAGACCGTATTTTAAGAAGAGATAAAAAAAGCGGCCTGATCAGCCGCGTTTAAATAAGATAAAAGTTAGAACATCGATTCTTCGGAATTCGCTGAAATTTTATGGATGGACAGGTCGGCACCACGATACTCGTCTTCCTGGGAAAGACGCAGTCCAAGCGTGGCTTTTAACAGACCATAAACCAGGAAGCCGCCAGCCAGTGCAACAATAATACCCAGACTGGTACCAATGATTTGTGAAATAAGTGAAACGCCGCCAAGCCCGCCCAGTGCTTGTTGTCCAAAAATTCCTGCGGCAATCCCACCAAAGGCACCACATACGCCGTGTAAAGGCCAGACCCCCAGTACATCATCGACTTTCAGTTTGTTTTGGGTATAGGTAAACAGGTAAACAAACAGTGCACCGGCGATGCCACCAATTAGTAATGCACCAATAGGGTGCACAATGTCTGAGCCTGCACAAATCGCGACCAGCCCCGCCAGCGGACCATTGTGTAAGAAGCCCGGGTCATTTTTACCCATAAAATTTGCTGCCAGGGTGCCACCGACCATTGCCATCAATGAATTAATCGCCACCAGACCTGAAATGGCTTCAACCCGTTGAGCGCTCATCACGTTAAAGCCAAACCAGCCGACGATCAGGATCCATGAACCTAAGGCGAGGAATGGAATTGAAGACGGTGGGTGAGCGCTGACACGTCCATCATTTTTATAGCGACCATGACGTGCACCCAGTAAAATCACGGCAGCCAAAGCGATCCAGCCACCCATGGCATGCACCACAACTGAACCGGCGAAGTCATGGAAACTTGCACCAAATGAGTTCTCGAGCCACTTTTGCAAGCCATAGTTGCCATTCCAGATCATGCCTTCAAAGAAAGGATAGATCAGCGCCACCAGAAGCAGGGTCGCAATCGCTTGCGAGCGCATCTTGGCACGTTCGGCAATCCCGCCTGAAATAATCGCCGGAATGGCTGCTGCAAAGGTTAGCAGGAAGAAACAGCGCATCAGGTTATAACCATGGTCTGAGGCTAAGGTGCTCCCTGCATGGAAAAAGTTCTGGCCATAGGCAATCCAGTAGCCGACAAAGAAGTAGGCAATCGCTGAAATGGCGAAGTCGGTCAGGATTTTACTTAAGGCATTCACCTGGTTTTTATGCCGTACCGTGCCAAGTTCCAGAAATGCAAAGCCAGCATGCATTGCCAATACCAGTACTGCACCGAGCAGTAAGAAAAAGAGATCTACGTTTTGCATAGTGGTGCTCAAAAAAAGTGCTAAATTCGATTCTGGCGCATAGCTTTGATTCATTTTTTGCACCAAAAAGGATTTAGTAAATCTAAAAACTCAGGCTGTAGGGGAACAGCCCAATTTAATGAAATAAATAATGCAAAAAGTGCACCAATTTAGAAATTAATTTGTAATTTTGGTGAATAGTGGTGCAATTTGCTTAAAAATAGCACAGTTTATGTGTTGGTTTGAATGCAACATCACCCTGCAAGCTTCATTTATTTTTTTAGTTGATGAACAAGCGCAAGCGAGCATACCACCGTCATGCTTTATCTTGATCCGATAGACGATCATGCCTGACGATGGCGAGCCTGCGTATTTACAGCACAGGTGGGGTATAGCTTAAGGTTCTGCCTAAAATCCAGAGTAAAAACAGCACCAAAGGTAGATGGACAACCAGTTGGGTGACGGTAAAACCAATCACGTCTTTGGCTTTGAGTTTTAAAATCCCGAGCATGGGCAGCATAAAGAAGGGGTTGATCAGGTTGGGCAATGCTTCTGCTGCATTATAAATCTGTACCGACCAGCCGAGATGCACTTGCAGATCATTGGCGGCCTGCATCACATAGGGCGCTTCAATAATCCATTTCCCGCCGCCAGAGGGTACAAAGAAACCCAGTACCGCAGAGTAGATGCCCATCACAATGGCAAATGTTTCTTTGGAGGCAATTGAAACAAAGAATTCGGCAATATAGTGGGATAGGGAAAGGTCTTCGCTGTTTAAGGCTTGCGTCATAATAAAGGCAATACTGCCGTAGAGCGGGAACTGGATCAGAATTCCTGAGACCGCAGGCACCGCCTGACTGACGGCATTGAGAAAATTACGCGGGGTACGGTGTAAGGCCAGACCTAACATTAAAAACACAAAGTTATAGGTATTCAGACTGGAAATGGCAATGATGGGATTGGTTTTGGAAAACTCGATAAACATCCAGATCAGGCCTAATGCCACTACAACAATGGTCAACAGGGGTGAGTTTTCCAGCCAGTCGCCAGGTCGGGTCGATTTAACTTCAGTCTTTTCCTCTTCATCAAAATCCAGTTCAAAATCCTGCATGGTTTTGACATTATTCCCTTTGGGTGCCGACCAGTAGGCAATCGCAATCGAAACAATCACCAAGATTAGAGTCATCAGCATCGATTGCCACAGGAAAATGGTTTCAGTAAATGGAATCACACCAGTTAGGTTATAGATCGACTCAGGCAGACTGGCTTTATTGGCCTGTAATTGTGCCGCAGATGAACTGATGCCCAGTGCCCAGGTCGCACCCATGCCAATAATGGCGGCAGCTGCAGCAGCGCGATAGTCCATATGCAGTTCTTTACGCTTAGCTAGTGCAATCACCAGTAAGGCGGTTAAAATGGTACTGACCGCCCAGTTGACTAGTGAAATAAGCAGACTTGTGGTGGCAACCAAGACAATGGCACTACGTCCCGAATGCGGAATACGCGCCATCATCTGAATCAGTTTTTTCACAGGTGCAGACACGGAAACCACGTAACCGACGATAATCAGCATGGTCATTTGCAGGGTAAAGGGAATTAAGCTCCAGAAACCGTTACCGAACGAACTGGCAACATCTTGTACCGGGGCACCGATACAGATTGCAGCGAATGAAACAATGATGACACCGAGTAAGGCAAAGATATAAGAGTCTGGAAACCATTTTTCCGACCAGTTACTGATCCGTAATGCGAAACGCTCCAACAGCGCAGGTTGTTTATTCATCTTAAGCATCCATCTTTGATTGTTATAAAGTTCATTTGTCCTAAATGAATTTTTTGTTGCCTAAAAACGGCTAAAAGTGATGCTCGGAAAGCATCACTTCAATAAGGGTAATAAAAGGAGGTCGTTGGTTAAGCTTTGGCTTCAATCAACAGCTCGACACCCGTGGCCTCCCGGATTTGCTGTTCAGTCACATCAGGGGCTAACTCGACCAGTTTGATGCCTTCAGCAACAACATCCAGTACGCCCAGATCGGTAATGATGCGATGTACCACTTTTTGTCCTGTGAGCGGTAAGCTGCACTGTTTGACGATTTTGGCTGTTCCATCTTTGGCATTGTGTTCCATCAACACCACCACGCGTTGTACGCCGGCAACCAGATCCATGGCACCGCCCATCCCTTTGACCTTTTTGCCCGGAATCATCCAGTTGGCGAGGTCACCTTGTTCAGAAACCTCCATGGCACCCAGAATGGCGATATTGACGTGTCCGCCACGAATCATGGCAAAGGATTCACTGCTTGAGAAAAAGGCCGCACCTGCACGTGCAGTGACGGTCTGTTTACCTGCATTGATTAAATCAGGGTCGAGTTGTTGTTCAGTTGGAAATTCGCCAATGCCGAGTAGACCATTTTCCGATTGCAGCCACACATCCATATCCTCTGGAATGTAGTTGGCAACCAGTGTTGGAAGACCAATACCGAGATTGACGTAGAAACCATCCTGTAATTCTTTTGCGGCACGTTGTGCCATTTGTTCACGTGTCCATGCCATGATTATGCGTCCTGTGCTTTTAGGGTTTTTTGTTCGATCCGTTTTTCAGGTGTGGCATTCAGTACCACACGATTGACGTAAATACCCGCTAAATGGATTTCATCTGGATCAAGTTCGCCAATCTCAACGATCTGTTCAACTTCGGCAATGGTGATTTTTCCAGCCATGGCACATTCAGGGTTGAAGTTTTGCGCGGTTTTACGGAATACCAGATTGCCGGCTTTATCCGCTTTATAGGCTTTGACCAGTGCCACGTCTGCGGTCAGTGACGGTTCAAGGATATAGGTACGACCATTAAAATCGCGTTGTTCCTTACCTTCAGCCACCAAGGTACCTGCACCTGTTGCGGTATAAAAAGCAGGAATGCCTGCGCCACCAGCACGTAGTTTTTCGGCGAGTGTGCCTTGAGGTGTGAGTTCAACCTCAAGTTCGCCGTTTAGATACTGGCGTTCAAATTCTTTATTTTCGCCTACATAAGACGAGATCATTTTTTTAATTTGTCGGGTCTTGAGCAACACACCCAAGCCAAAATCATCAATACCTGCATTATTGGAAATACAGGTCAGGCCGGTTACACCTGTGTCTTTCAGCGCCTGGATCAATGCCTCAGGAATACCGCATAGGCCAAAACCGCCCACTGCAAAGGTCTGCTGATCTTGCACCACATCTTGTAGTGCCAGTGCTGCGGTTGAATAGACTTTATTCATTTTTTTCACCTGTAAATTCCTTGGTTTCTATTAGTTTTAGCACTCAGGGATTATTTACAGAAGTTTAAATTTCTAAAGGATTAATGAGGGAAACTCATTAATACCAGAAAATTCATCGATTTCACTCAAAAAAGCGCTATGACGGGCGGGTTAGTCTTGGTCTGGTAACTGAAGGGGCTTAGCCAAAATCATGTTGTAGCAGAATCTCGATAAACTCTGCTGAAATATTGGAAAGCTCAAAATCTTTTTTATAAACAATGCCAATCGCTTGCGGCAGTTTACCGTCTTCAATCTCAATCAGAACGTTATGTTCCTTGTCGATAAAATTCTGAAAATGGCGGGGAATGGCACTAACGCCCATATCCAGTGCCACAAAGCTGGAGAGGGAACTGATTTGATGACATTCAACTTTTAGATCTAAAGTCAGATGGTTTTTAAGACAGTTTTCTTCAATCAGGTGCCGAACAATGGAGGGATGCTGCAAGGTCACAAAGGGATTGGCACACAGCTGTTTCCAACTGATCGAATCTGCGCTTGCCAGTGGATGCGTCTTGGGCAACAGCGCCAGAAAATCTTCCTCAAATAAGGGCTTAAATTCCAGTTGATCATTGCGTGGTGGCTCAAAGCAAATCCCAATTTCAAAAATACCATCCTGAACATTTTCCAGTACTTTCTCATTGGGAATATCATGAATAGAAAAACTGATATTGGGATGCTTGGCTAAAAAGCTATGAATCACTTGCGGCAAAATCGCATGGGTGACAAAGGGCATCGAGGCAATATTGAGGGTGCCGCGATTGAGTTTAAAACGTTGTTTAACATCCTTTTCCATATCTTCCCAATTGGCCAGTAATTTCTTGGCATAGGGAATCAGTGATTTTCCTTCCTGTGTCAGCTCGACGCGACGGGTATTGCGCTTAAACAGCTTGCCCCCGAGTTCTTCTTCCAGTGATTTGATACTTAAACTTAACGCAGACTGACTGAGATGCAGTTCAGCAGAGGCATTTGCATAATTTAGGGTACGCGTCAGCGCAAGAAATGCCTTGAGTTGCTTAAGTGTCATGTTCAGTCGCCTGTTCGGAAAGTTTTGATTTATATGGTGTAATTTATAAAAAAAACAGCGCATTGTGACTGGCATTTTTGTTAATTCGGTATTCTGAACTAATGCACTTACTTTCTATAGGTCGTTTGACTAGTCATTTAAGTTGATATTAGTGAATAATGTATGAGCATAATAACCTTATAATTATGATTGCTTATATTTCACGGTTAAACCATATGTTGTCCTCCATTAATATGTAGATTTGCTCCAGTCATATAGTCTGCACTTTCACTACAAAGATAGACAACTAAGGCTGCAACCTCACTAGGATAGCCAAGACGTTTCATGGGGATAGTTGAAATAATTTTTGTTCTAACTTCAGTCGGTATTGCTAAAACCATATCAGTTTCTTGATATCCAGGGGAAATACAATTAACCGTAATTCCTTTGTCAGCGAGTTCCAGGGCAAGTGATTTTGAAAAACCAACCATACCCGCTTTTGCAGCAGCATAATTTGTTTGCCCAAACTGCCCTTTAGAACCATTAATTGAAGATATATTTATTACTCGCCCCCAACCATTAATGATCATGTTATCAATAAATTGATGGGTAATATTAAATACGGAATCTAAATTTGTACGTAAAACGGAATTCCAAGTATCCTTTTGCATTTTTCTAAAGGTACAATCTTTAGTGATACCCGCATTATTTATTATAATATCAATTTTCTCACCTGATGAAAAAAGACTTTTGGCCATATTGGCGGAAGAGTCATAGTCCGATACATCAACTTCAACACATGTAAAATCATAACCAGAGTTTTTTAGTTGATTTTGCCAATCTTTAAATCTTTTGTTAGAAGGTGAGTAAGTTATAATTACTTTAATTCCGTGATCATGGAGTTTTTTTGCAATTTCTTGGCCTACTCCCCCCATTCCACCTGTGAGCAAGGCTGTTCTTTTTATTTCACTCATTTGTTGATCTCCATTTGAAAATTGTAATAACCATACCAATGGTTATAGTGAATAATCCAAGTATAGAAAATAAAGATGGAATTTCATTAAGTGTAAAGGCTGAAATTAATATGGCTAAAGCAGGCACTAATGCTGCAAAGACTGAACCTAAAGTTGATCCTAATAAAAAAACTGATTTACTATAAAAGAAGAGAGCTACGATAGAGACAAGAATACCTTGATAAATAATTTGAGGAGCTAAAGTAGAGATAGGAACTAAAAAAATATCTAACCCTTTTAAATAAATATAAAGAGGTGTATAGACAATCATTGATGAAAAAGAGACTAAAGCGGTTGCATAAAGTGCTGAATCACAATAATATTGTGATGATATAGTATATATTGCCCATAGTAATCCACCTAAAAGAAATAATAGATATGCTATGATGTCTGAGTTATTAAGAGAAAAATATCCTGAAAAAACAACACCAATCATAATAATAAATATACCAATATATTCATTGGTAGATATATATATTTTCATAAAAAATCTGTTTAATAAAAGAGAAAATATAATCATGCTAGTAGGTGTAATAACTGCAAAAATTTCAACGGGAGAAAATTTGAGTCCTAATGCAATTGTAAGCATATAAGGAGCTCCCAATCCCATCATCATTGTAACTAACCCTGCAAAGGGAACTTTTCTATGTTTGCTGATGAGTAAATATGGACTAACTAATACCCCTGAAGTAATAAAGCGTATGAAAGTCATGTCTAATGCATCAAAATTGGATTTGGCTACTCCGAATCTAGTCATGACAGGAAAAGCAGCCCATATTAATGCTGCAGTAATTCCATAAGTAATACCTAGACCATAATTTTTATTTATATTCATTAATTTTTATTCCCTTTTACTCCTGTTGGTTGATTTTTACTCAGGTTGTTTTTGCTTTAAATACTTTTTTAGTTCGTCAATTTTTTTATTATCTAAAGGTAATGGTTGTCTAGTTGTTTTACTTATTTGTACAATTACAGTTTCAGCAGATGCACACTGCTTTTGCCTTTGATAAATTCCCTGTTCAAAAATAATAGAACTGGTTCCTATTTTTTTTATAGAAGTACCTGTTTCAATAGAGCCAGGCCATAAAATTTCATTCATGAATTGTATTGATAAATGAGCAATAACAAATTCCGCATCGTTTGATAGTTCAATTATTCTAGGGTTGTATAATATTTCTACGCGACCAGTTTCTAGAAATGTAGAAAATAAAGCATTATTAATATGGCCCTGTCTATCCGTATCTGCATATCTTAGCTTATCAGTTGTTATGAGAGGGTAAGGGATTGAATTGTTATGCATAATAAATATCCTTTTGAGGTATCACAATTATATTGTGATACCTTTGAGTTGAGTTTTATTTATGGCCAATATCTATTGTTCTGGTATCGCCTTTTTTTCTTAGGTAAGCAAACTCTACATCATTTAAAATCATCTGCGCTCGCTTCAAATCTCTTGATGCATAGTTAATACTTGTTAGGAAATGTGCTAACTCTTCATTGTTTTCAAAATCTGTTTTGACATCTATTCTGGATATATCCAGATTATTTCTTTTTTCTAATAGTTCTAGGTAATCAGTATCTATTACTCGAAAAGCTGCACCTATACTAAGACCTTTTGCATTCAGTACCTTATGCCATTCGAAGGGTGGATTTACCAATACATCACCAGGCTTAATTTGTATTGTATCGGATGAAAAATCACCTCCAGGGGCCTCTCTTCCACTACTGGTTGCAAACATTAAATCAAAATCTTTAAATTGATCGCCAAGCAATGGTGGACGTGTACTCCAGCGTTTTTCCCCAGCAATCATGACAAAGATATTAAGAGTAGGAAACATATGCCAATCACTGCCGACAGCTCCATCTGTTGGCTCACCATATTCTTGAGTACTGTTTCCAAAAAACATATGTCCCGTAACTGTCCAATTAGGGATATCTAACCATTTATTCTTAAAAATAGATTCTCGAACTTTTTTAAATGCTAACTTACCCCAAGGATAAGGATCGTTATAGCCTGATGAAATAGTGCCTAAATGAGAATAAACATCTAATTTATTTACAAAAATATCATTTAAGAATTCTTTCCCTGTTCCGACTTTTCCAGTTACATAATTATAGTCAGATACACCATCTTGATTTTTCATCGTGACAGAAGAACTACTTTCTTTGACACGCCATTGAAGCTCAAGATCTTCATCTATCTCGTTAAAAAACTCCATTGTTTTCAGTCTTTCGTCTATAACTGCTAAACCTCTATATAGGGCTGGCTTTGAAAATCCATCAGTCGCTTTTTCAAGGCTTTGAAAATCCATCTTACCTTGGTGTGATTCTTTTTCGACAATATTAAGAAACTGGTGATAGCTGGCATTTGTTTTCATATACAATCATCCTCATAGCGGAATGTGTTAATTTTGGTTTTTCAATGTCATACGACAATCTTTTAGTTAATTGACAAATTGAAAAACTATTATTTTCTAATCTTTTAATTACGATAATTGTGAGTTATCTTTGACAGTCTTGTCAATTTTGACAGGGTTGTCAAGTATAAGGAGTGTAACTTGTCTGGAGTACGGCAGTTTGATGAGGCATTTATCCTCCCATTAGTCTTGGATATCTTTTGGAGAAATGGCTGGCAAGCAACTTCATTAGTTGAGATTGCGAAGGAAACAGGTGTCCAACGAGGATCTTTGTATAACGCATATGGAGGAAAAGATGAACTTTTTCTTCAAGCATATGAAATTTATTGTAAAAATTTTTTAAATAATATTGATTTGGCAATGAAAGGAGATTCATTACAGGAGGTTTTAACCAATTTTTTTAGCGCAGCATTGGCTAATATGTCTAAGGGCACTCCTGCAAAAGGATGTCTGACAACTAAGATGTTAGTAGATATAAATCTAACAAGTGAACGTATACAGCAGCGTTTAAGAGATTTCATGAATGAACTTCGATTGGCATTAGAGGTTAAATTATCTGACCCAAAATGGAAGGATTCATTGATTTTAGAAGTTGGCCAAACAGCAGACGTTTTAATCACATATACGAGGGGTATTGCTGTGATGGAAAGAGCTTATAAAGATCCCACTTTCCTTCAGAATACATGTGATGCTTTTGTTCAAATTTTAGTAAAAAATTAGATATTCTTGGTTAGAATGAATCAGCCTTTAATTCTAATACGACCTCATATGAACAATAAATTCGTCAGCTTTTGCCTTTTATCAATGTGTTTAATTGAGTTGAGCCACGCCCAAGCAACGCCATTCAAGACGTATCAATCTGAGCCGTTGCATTGTGGCGAAGCGATTTTTCAAGTGATTTCATCCTGTTATGATCCCGATGAAGGCGCATTGAGAGGAAGTGGCGGCGTCATGCGTGAATCTTGCCAATCCAGTTATTTGCTGGTGAACTGGAAAGGACAGCAAAAGCGCATTGATTTTCCAATCGCAACAGCAGCGCAAATGCAGCACTTAAAAAGTAAAGGCTATAGGTTGCAAAAAGTGATTCGCCAAGGGGATTGGTCACCACAAAGTTTGGCCTGTGGTCAGGTCAAAGGTATTGACGGGTATTTTGTGGTGGTCAATCAAGCAACCAGCAATGATTTGAATCAAGAATACTTGGGCAAAGGTTCTCTGAGTGAAGAACCCGTGTTACTGAATCTGAATGGCAGCATGACCAGTGATGCACTTAGACAAAAAATCTATCCCTTGCTGAAACAGGATAAAGTTAAAATCACCAAAGTCGTTTCAGCCAATGCCTTATTTGGCGATGAGTAAAGCTTAGTTCAGCGATTGGTTTATCCAAGCAGAATATTGAGAATGTTGGCTGACTTTATCGGCTGATTATTGCTACACTTTTTTATTTTTAGGCAGATGCGTGATGTCTTTTGATCTTAAAGTCAGTTTAAAGCCAAGGACTGAACCTTCTGCACAGCAGAAAAAGCTGAATCGCCTGATTGATCAAATAGAACAGCAAAAAATCAGCCTTGCCATGTGGCAGAATGCCCAAGCTGAAATTCAGCAACATACACGACAAAAACTGATGCCTGTGTATAGTGAATTGCATGACATCCTGTTTCAGCAGTTGGATCAACTTTGGACATTGTTACAGCAGCATGAGTTTTCCAAAGCTGATATGCAGCAACTGGATGAAAAAATTGCCCAGCTTGCGCAAATGTTAAAGCCTTCCAAAATGTTGAAGGATGAACAGTTAACGCTGGTCAAGCAGATTGATACTTTTTATCAGCAACATGCCCAGCAATTGGCTAAAAAGACTAAAAAAGTACAGTCAGCCAAATTTGAACAGGATGAAAGTTCTGAGCAAAGTACGGCACCAGAAGAAGAGGATGACTTTGAGCAGTATGCGGCTGAACAGCAACAGGCTCGAGAACAGGCCAAATTACTTCGACAGCAACAGAAACGTGAACAAGCTGAGCAAATGGCAGCGCAATCGCTGAAAACGGTGTATTTAAAAATTGCCGCGATGATTCATCCTGACCGTGAGCAAGACGAGTCCAAAAAGGAAGAAAAAACCGAGTTATTCCAACAGGCCAGTCAGGCTTATGAACAGCAAGATTTGTTTTATTTGCTCAAGCTTCAATTACAGCTTGAACAGAATAAAGGCGTTGGAGCTAAAGAGTTATCTTCGGAGCAAGTCAAGTTTTATAAGCTGGCTTTGGATGCGCAAAGTCAGCAGCTTGAAAGTCAAATTGAAGAAATTCTGGATTCTTTTCAGTTGGCGAAGAAAGTGAAGGCTGAGCATCTGCATATTGGTGATGTTTATAAAGCGATAGATGCGGATTGTGCTGAGTTAAAGCAGCAGTTGAAGTGGGAAAAAGAACGTCTAAAGCATATGAAGAAGGTGAGTGGGGTGGAGATGTTGTTGGGGCATGGGGTGCTTTGAAAATAAGCATTTAATGATATTATATTTAGAAATTATTATTTCAAGAGACTACTTTGAAGCACTATTACCAACTAATATTTATGGGTGCAATTGATCATAGATTACTGCCAAAAATTAAAGATGTATTTTTTGAAAGAATTGATGACTTAGGAATTGATAAGGGATTCTTTAAAATTATTGATAGATATAATTTCGAAGCGTATACAGATGCAAATCCTGCATTTTGCATTTACATAGGACAAAGACCTAACACAAGCTTTTTAGATGAAGACATTGTTAATAAATTGGTAAAGGACGCAACCTTATTATTGCCATTAATAGATGAAGACTATCCTGAGTTTAATAGTTTAGTACCAAATGCTATTCAAAAATATAATGGACTAAGTTGTATCGGTCTTACACAAGAAGCATTAATCGAAAAAGTTGTTAGTAATACACTTGAAGCTTTTAATTTATTAAAATCTAAACGCAGAGTTTTTATTAGTTATAAGCGTGATGATTCTTCAGGTGTTGCAATCCAATTATTTGAATATCTTGAACAACACAATTTTGACGTATTCCTTGATACACATTCAATTCGAAAATCTGAGCCATTTCAAGATGAACTCTGGCAAAGAATGATTGATAGTGATGTAGTTGTATTATTGAGTACAGAAAATTATTTGGAAAGTGAGTGGACTCAACAAGAATTAAGTAATGCGAATCTTGCTTCAATAGGCTTAGTTCAAATTGTATGGCCTGAATTTACTGTTATAAAAGGGGCACAACTATCTGAAGTATTTCAATTGGAAGCATCAGATTTTATAAATAATAATTTTCGTAATGTTAATGCTAGGTTAAATGAAGACTGTCTTTTAAAAATTGTCCAATTTACTGAAGCATTGAGAGCCCGTACTTTAGCTTCTCGTCAAGATAAGCTTATTTCCACATTTATGCATTATGCTGAAAAATCAAATGTAACAGCAACGCTTTCAAGTCATAAGTTTATTGAACTTGAAAAAGATGGTAAAAAATCGATAGTCGTTCCTGCGATTGGTATGCCAAAAGCACTCAATTGTGAAGAGTCAGAATCATTAATTCAAAAAATTTATGATGAAAAAGGAAGCCTAGATAAGATTTTTATCTTATATGATGAAATCCATATTCGAGATATTTGGCTAAGACATTTGAATTGGTTAAATAAGTATTTGCCAGTAAAAACTAAAGAAATTGGTAAGGTATCAGAATGGCTAGTAAGTTAAAAAAAATATTTTTATCGGCAAGTATTCCATTAGCAGATAGAGATCCAAAATATTTCGATACAGCAGATAATACAGCTATACGTGATGCAGTTATTGCTTTGTCTCGTATTGTTTTACCAAAGGCGGAATTAGTATGGGGCGGGCATCCATCTATAACGCCTTTAATCAGAGCTGTTTTAGAAAAGCAAAATTTACAAATATCAGAGCATGTCACGCTTTATCAATCTAATTTTTTTCTTAAAAAATTTCCATCAGATAATAATTTTTTTGAAAAGTTAATTATTACAGACGAATTAAAAGATCAAAAAGAAAGTTTAGGTCTAATGCGTAAAAAAATGATAGTAGGAAATAATTTCTGTGCAGCCATTTTTATTGGCGGGATGGACGGAGTTGAAGATGAATATAAGTTATTCAAAGAAGCTCATCCTGACGTCCCAGTATTTCCAATTGCATCAACAGGTGCTGCTTCAAGAATTTTATATTTTCAAGAAAACTTTAAAAATGAAAGATTATTAACCGATTTTTGCTATTTACCATTATTTGATGAATTGTTTGAGGAGATTTTAAATGGGGAATAAGATTTTTATTTCTTATAAATACGCTGATTCAAGCGTACAAAAGCTTAGTTCTACTTCATATTGGGAACAGACGACTCCTAGGCATTATGTTGATATTATCCAACAAAAGTTACTACCTAAATATGGTCATATTAATAAGGGTGAAAATGATGGGGAGTCTTTAGCTAATTTTAAAGAATCTACAATTTACTCTAAATTAGCAGGCAAAATTTTTGATAGTTCTATTACGATTGTTTTGATTTCCCCAAATATGAAAGTTGCATATCCTTTTGAAAAAGATCAATGGATTCCATGGGAAATTTCATATTCATTAAGGACTAAAAATAGAAGCGGATATTATAGTAATCCAAATGCAATATTAGCAGTAATTTTACCTGATTCATTTGGAAACTATAATTATCTTAATAATTATGGTTTTGGGTTTGAAATTCTAAAATTGAATAAAAATAATCTCAAACCTGCTTATGCATATGGGATATATGATAAAGACTATATTGTTACATGCACATGGACTCAGTTTCTAAGTCAATTTGATAGTTGGATTGAAAAAGCACTAAGAAACCGAAATTATGTTGAAAAATATAACTTGAGAGTTAATTTTTAACCTGTATTCAGGGGTGTTCATCTGAGTGACACACCTGAACCTTTTGTAAAATATATAGCGAATAAGCTTCCATTGATTTCAGCATATTTGAATTCATGCAATGCATTTAGGTTGTTTTTTTCAATTTGGGGGTAAAGGTCTAAATATTCTTGCCCTATATATGAACCTTCAGACTTTTGCCTAATCGGTAAAATACCTATTTTATTAGGTTTATAACCATCAAAATAGCCTAATTCCCAAGGCATCCATTTTGAAGTAGTGGCATTATTTGAATCAACATAAACTAAAAACTTGGATTGTTTCATTCTAGTTCGAAGTATATCTGCTGTTTGTGCGTTTACATTGGCTCGGTCTAGTTGAGGATCATCTACCCAATCGATATATACGCTATACCCACTGTCTTCTATGAGCTGTTTTACACCTAGAATTAATTGTTTATCTTTTGAAGAATGTGAAAGAAAAATATCAAAACTGTTGCGCTTTTTTTGTTCTTGAAGTGATTCATTCAAAATATTATCAAAGCTGTAATAAGTCGATTTTGATCTAGTCTTTAATGCAAAATTATTGATTTCATCAAATGTATAAAAACGCATAAAAAAATCCCCTCTAATTTGAAGGGATTCTAGTTTAAATATTAATCATTTGAAAGCTTTAAAGCGCAGCAATCTGTTCCATACTTTGCTTAATTTTCGCTAACTGATCAGCAAACTCAGCCAATTTCACTTTTTCACCTTCAACAACCGTTGCTGGTGCTTTCGCTACAAAACCTTCATTCGAAAGTTTATTGGCAATTTGATCATGTTGCTTTTGAACCTTATCCAAGTCCTTCTGCAAACGACCCAATTCAGCTTTAGGATCAATCAAGCCTTTCATTGGTACAAATACCGATGCATGACCTACAACACTTGAAGAAGAAAGTGGTGGTTCTTCGCCTTGTGCCAGAAAGGTAATGCTTTCAACTTTAGCCAATGCTTTAAATAACGCTTCGATACGCGTGATTTGCTCACGTTCAGCATCAGAAGTGTTTTGCAGCAATACCGGCAATAAACGCGCATTACCCAAGCCCATTTCACCACGGATGTTACGTACCGCACCAATCAGGCCTTGTAACCACTGCATATCAGCTTCAGCTTGATCATTCATCTTCGCTTGATCAGGCACAGGGTATTGCGCAGTCATAATCGTAGCACCGCCTTTGCCTAACATCGGCGCAAGCGTTTGCCAGATTTCTTCAGTCAAATACGGCATCAATGGATGCGCCAAACGTAAAGACGCTTCCATCACCGCAAGTAATACACGGCGAACTTCGGCTTTACGCTCTTCAGATACATTGGCATCGTTCAGAACCGGTTTGGTTAACTCAACGTACCAGTCACAGTATTCATTCCAGATAAAGTCATAGATCGCTTGCGCAGCAAGGTCTAAACGATAGGTCGCGAATGCTTGGTGTACCGCAGCTTCTGCTTTTTGCAGACGGCTCATGATCCATTGTTCAGGCAGTTCCCAAAGATCAGGACGTGCTTCTTGACCAACAGTTTGACCTTCCACATTCATCAATACGAAACGGGTTGCGTTCCAGATCTTGTTACAGAAGTTACGGTAACCTTCAACACGCTTCATGTCGAACTTGATGTCACGACCGGTGTTGGCAAGCGCACAGAAGGTAAAACGAACCGCATCTGTACCGTAAGCCTGAATGCCTTCCGGGAATTCTTTGCGCGTTGATTTCTCAATCTTCGCTGCCTGTTTCGGGTTCATCAAACCTGTAGTACGTTTTGCAACAAGGCTTTCAAGATCGATACCGTCAATCAGGTCAAGTGGGTCAAGCACGTTACCTTTAGACTTCGACATCTTCTGGCCTTCGCCATCACGGACCAGGCCGTGAACGTAAACGGTCTTGAATGGAATCTGTGATGTCCCGTCTTCATTTTTCATGAAGTGCAGGGTCATCATGATCATACGCGCAACCCAGAAGAAGATGATGTCAAAACCAGTCACCAACACATCAGTCGGGTGGAAAGTTTTAAGGAAATCATTGGCCGCATCTTTCTCTGCATCACCGGTCCAACCTAAGGTCGAGAAGGTCCACAGGGCAGAGGAGAACCATGTATCCAGTACATCTTCATCCTGATTTAGAGCAGTATCCGCAGGGATGTTATTTTTGGCACGAACTTCAGCTTCGTCACGACCCACATATACATTGCCTTCAGCATCATACCAGGCTGGAATACGGTGACCCCACCACAACTGACGTGAAATACACCAGTCCTGAATGTTGTTCATCCACGCCATATACATGTTGCTGTATTGTTCTGGAACAAACTTGATACGACCATCTTTTACCGCTTCGATTGCAGGCTCTGCCAATGGCGCAATTTTCACATACCATTGGTCAGTCAATAACGGCTCAATGATCACACCAGAACGGTCACCGCGAGGTGGTTTCAAGGTATACGGTTGGATCTGCTCTAACCAGCCTTCAGCTTCAGCCTGTTCAACCAGTTTCTTACGCGCTTCAAAACGTTCTAAACCGATATAGTCCGCAGGGGCAGCAATGGTTTTAGAAATCTGCTCGCCCGCTTTGGCGATATATTCAAACTCAGCCAGAACTTCTGCATTTTTATTGAAGATATTGATGATTGGCAATTCACAACGCTTACCTACTTCATAGTCATTGAAGTCGTGCGCAGGGGTGATTTTTACACAGCCCGTACCAAATTCTTTGTCGACATATTCGTCTTTAACGATTGGAACGGCACGGCCGGTAATTGGCAGGATAATGTTCTGACCCACAAGATGCGCATAGCGTTCATCATCCAGTGCCACCGCAACAGCGGTATCACCCAATAAGGTTTCAGGACGTGTGGTTGCGACTACAATGTGATCTTTACCATCGTGGGTACGCAATGATTTGTCTTCAAAGAAATATTTGAAGTGCCACAATGAACCTGCTTCTTCTTTATCTGACTCAACTTCGAGATCAGATAGCGCAGTTTGTAGCTTCGGGTCCCAGTTAACCAGACGCTTGCCGCGATAGATCAAACCATCTTCATGCAGTTTGACGAACACTTCTTTCACTGCATTGGATAGACCTTCGTCCATGGTGAAACGTTCGCGTGACCAGTCTACAGACGAGCCGAGACGACGGATCTGACGGGTAATGGTGCCGCCTGACTGTTCTTTCCATTCCCAGATTTTTTCGATGAACTTTTCACGGCCCAGGTCATGACGGCTGATGTTTTGCGCACCCAATTGACGCTCGACCACCATCTGCGTTGCAATACCTGCGTGGTCAGTCCCCGGTTGCCATAAGGTATTTTTACCCATCATACGGTTGTAACGAGTAAGGGCATCCATGATGGCATTATTAAAGCCATGACCCATGTGCAAGCTACCGGTGACGTTCGGTGGTGGAATCATGATACAGAACGATTCACCTTGACCTGAAGGCTTGAAGTAACCTTGTTGTTCCCAGATTTGATACCACTTCTTTTCGATCTCGGTTGGATCGTAAGTGGTTGCAATATTTTGAGCAGATTGAGCGTCAGTCATAGTACAGAAGATTAAAATTGAATAAAAAATTGCATCTATTGTAGCAAAAAATCCTCGCTTCTGTAGGTCTTTCAGCATGCCATCGCCGATTCAATAGAGCCGCTCAAATAATGTCTGCATTCCGGTTTGTTGCAGTGACATGAGAGCACATCCAGTTTCTTGAGTGCAGATGACCTGATTGCAGGCAAGACGGGCTAAATCCTGATAAAGCACTTATAAGCTTTGATTTTTTCTCATAAAACCGATGAAAGGCGTTGGATTTTCAAACAAATAAGATTAGATTTGTGTGTAATGCATCACATAACTCAAAAATATTGATGCGTAAAACAACAATATAAAAATGCGAAAACTAAAAAGGGATGATGCTCATGAGTTATTCAATTCTGTTGAAGATTAATGAAGTTACGCATGGACAGTTTGAAACAATTCGCCAGCAATTGAATGCGGGGGCGTCTGAAAGTCAGGCTCGTCTGCTGGGAGAGGTCTTGTCGGAAATCGCCTGTGATATCGTTGAGCAGGTCTTTTCAGTGTTGCTGATCCAGAATCGCCAGCCGACCCAGTTAACGCAAAAATATACCGCTGAATCTGAAAAAATCATCCAGCAGATTATTGGCGCGGTACGCAAATATATGCCCTGGTCGATTTCATTTTTTGGCAATGAACGGCTATGTCCCTTTGCCAACTATTTTTCCGATATGATCAAGTATCACGATGAGCAGGTCTATGTGTCTTATCCGATTGACCGACATTTGGTACAACAGGCACATGCCTTGGTGACCCGACTCAAGAATAATGAGATCAGTGATATGGTCGATGTGTTCCAGACCCTGATCCAGATTGTAGATCTGGGCGTAACCAGCCTGATCCGTGAACCGAAAAAATGTCTTCACTTTAATACCGTGGTGGATAAAACCCTGAACGGGGTGATTAATATGACGGCGCATCTCAGTTATAAACGTTTGGAAAAAATGAGCGATCAGGTCGATAGCAATGCTGCAACTGATTGTGTGAACCATTTTTTAGCATTTATGCATGTCGATAGCGAATAGAGTGTGATAAATTCGGCGGATACAACGCCAAAAACGATAGAAAAATAGATTGGATAAAAAGGGCTTGTTCAACAAGCTCTTTTTTTTCAATCTAACAATTAGGGTTATTAGAATGAACACCGCCGTTTTTTTAAATATTCATGCGGATACTTATGCACGTTTTGCACATATTCGGACACAATTATTGCAAGGGAGCAAAGAAAGTCAGGCCAGTGCTTTAGGCAGTGTCTTGTCCGAGATGGCCTGCGAAGTCATGGAACAGGTTTTTATCGTTTTATTACAAGAAAATCAGCAATATTCGCAAACAGGCGAATCTGAAAAAGTGATTCAGCAGATTCTGGACGCTATTCGTAAATATATGCCTTGGTCGATTTCATTTTTTGGTAATGACCGTTTAATTCCGCTGGTTGAATATCTTTCCAAAACCTTACAGATCGAAGATGAAACGGTTTATATGACCTATCCGGTCAAGCAGCCGTTAGCCGAGCAGGTCAAGGCGTCTAGCCAGAAACTGGCCAATGGCGATCACAACGAAATTTCAAAGTCACTTAAATTACTCACCGAAGTCATTGATGCAGGGGTTGATCATCTGATTCGTGAACCAAAAAAATGTTTAAAATTCAATTTTGTGGTGGATAAAACCTTAAATGGCGTGATTAACATGACCACGCATCTGGGCTATAAACGTCTGGAAAAGTTAAGTACCCAGATTGATCAGCAACTGGCTGCAACCTATGTGGATTACTTCCTCAAATTCATGCGGCATTCAGCATAGGCAGGATATAAAAAATGGCAAAACTTAAAAGTCTTGAAAATAAAGTGGTCTGGATTACCGGTGCTTCATCGGGTTTAGGCAAAGCGCTGGCACGTGAATGTGCATTGCAAGGCGCACAGGTGGTTTTGACCTCACGCCGTTATGATGAGCTGGAAGCGGTACGGGTCGGGTTACTCAAGCCTGAACAGCATCTTTCGATTGCTGCCGATATTACCGATGAAGCACAAGTACGTCATGCGCATGAACAGGTGCTGGCAGCAAAGGGACGGATTGACTGGCTGATCAATAATGCCGGTCTGAGCCAGCGTGCCTTGATTCAGGACACCACCATGCATACTGAACGTGCCATTATGGAAGTCGATTATTTCTCGCAAGTGTTCTTTACCAAGACGGTATTGCCGACTTTCCTGAAACAAAAATCAGGCCGTGTGGTATTTGTCTCCAGTGTTGCAGGGCTACTCGGTACGCAATATCGCGCGACTTATTCAGCAGCCAAAGCCGCCATTCATATGTGGGCCAATAGCTTACGTGCCGAAGTTGCCAATGACGGTGTTGAAGTCTCGGTGGTTTTCCCCGGTTTTGTCAAAACCAATGTGTCTTTCAATGCCTTAAACGGTGAAGGTAAGCCGCAAGGCTATCAGGATGAAGCGATTGAAAATGGGCTGGATGCCGATGTATTTGCTGAACGGGTGGTGGAATCCTTGATGGCAGGGGACGAATACATTGTGGTGGGGGGTAAAAAAGAGCAGCTCGGTGTACTGGTGTCGCGTTTATCGCCGGGTTTATTGTATAAAATGATCCGCAAAATGAAAGTGAAGTAAGTGCGAATATTATTTTAAAAGGAAATATAAGTGGAAGATAGTCAGGACTTATCTCCGACATCCTCAAGCCATCGAGTATCCATAACAGCGATCATCATTTATGTATTGCTGGCATTGCCTGCCAGTATTTCTGTTAGCGGAATCATAACTTACTTATTGGAGATGTCGATCTCTAGTACTGAGATTAAGCAGTATGGGATGATATCAATACTGATATTAATTGCTTCTTTAGTTTTTTTATTCTCCTTGGTTATATTACTGGTCGTAGTTAAAAAAGCACCAAATATTTTACCTGCAATTATCTGGGTATTTGCTGGCTTAACTTTACTGTTGGGATTTTTTAACTGACTGATATCATTAGACATACAGCCAGTCATAATACTTAAAGGATAGGATGAAGTGACAACAGATCGTCGCAAGAAAGCCGTTTTTAACTGGAGTGGGGGCAAAGACTCTGCTTTGGCCTTGTATAAAGTCTTACAGCAAAATGAATTTCAGGTTATCGCTTTATTGACCACGGTCAATGAAGAAACGGAGTTGTCTTCGATGCATGCCATTCCGCATACATTGCTTGAAAAGCAGGCTGAAAGTATTGGCATTCCGCTTTATCCGGTATTTCTACCCAAGAACCTTCCCGTATATGAACAACGTATGCTGGACGCCGCCAATCACTTTAAGGCGCAAGGGGTGGAGCATTTTATCTTTGGCGATATTTACTTGAGCGATGTGCGCAAATATCGTGAAGAGCGTTTGCAGCCTTTAGGCATTGAAGTGGTGGAGCCGATCTGGAATCTGAACTCGGCTGAGGTGATGCAGGATTTTCTGGATTCAGGAATCAAAACCAAAATCATCGTGACCGATGCCAGCAAACTTGATGAATCCTTTATCGGGCAAGATATTGATGCCGTTTTGCTTGAACGCATGCCAGCGGAGGTGGATGTTTGTGGTGAAAATGGCGAATATCATAGCTTTGCTTATGCAGGTGCTCTATTCAAGCATCCCGTTGAGTTTGAAATCGCGGAAACACGTCAGCTGTCATATGAATTTAAGCTGGACAATGGCGAAGAAAAAACCTATCACTACTGGCAGGCGATTTTTGCAGAATAAGGCCAAGGTCCTGTATATGACACAGGGCCGTTAAAATTTATTAAGTTATTTCTTTATTTTTAATGGGGCAAAGCGGTTTGATCAACATTATGGAGCTTATGCACAATCGCTAGGTCGATTGAGCTTTACTGCAATAGAACCATACCGTAGCAAGCAGGTCTGAGCGCTGCTTCGGGTTGCACAAAAATGAAAAAAGCTTGCCTCACTTTAATCGTGAAGGCATGGAGATTGTAGATGGAAAGACGACTTTCACTTTTGGCCAAGGAACGTACGATTGCCCGCGCGGGCTATAACCGTTGGCTGCTGCCACCTGCCGCACTGGCAATTCATCTCAGTATTGGTATGGCCTATGGATTTTCCGTATTTTGGTTGCCCTTATCCAAAGCTCTGGGAATTGATGCGCCGATTGAATGTAAAGATATCGGTTTGCTTGAACAACTGTTCACCACGACCTGTGACTGGAGTGTGTCTACTTTAAGCATCATGTACACCTTGTTTTTTGTATTCCTAGGCTCATCTGCCTTTTTATTTGGGGGCTGGCTTGAGCATGCAGGACCACGGAAGGCGGGTGTGGTTGCGGCATTTTGCTGGGCTGGTGGTTTGATTCTGGCGGCGCTAGGTGTATATACGCATCAGTTGTGGCTGTTGTGGCTAGGAGGGGGAGTGGGAGGCATCGGGCTGGGACTGGGTTATATTTCGCCTGTATCTACCCTGATCAAGTGGTTCCCGGACCGTCGAGGTCTCGCCACTGGTCTTGCGATCATGGGCTTTGGTGGCGGTGCCATGATTGGCGCGCCGCTCGCGGATCAGTTGATGAAGTTTTTCGCGACCGATGTTTCGGTGGGGGTATGGCAAACCTTTCTAGTCTTAGCCGCCATTTATTTTGTTTTTATGATGGGAGGCGCATTCGGTTATCGGATTCCGCCTTCAAACTGGAAACCGAGTGGCTGGCAACCCGCAGTAACCCAAGCGAATGCACTGGTCACCAGTCGTCATGTACATTTAAATAAGGCATGGAAAACCAGACAGTTTTGGCTGATTTGGGGCGTACTGTGCTTAAATGTTTCGGCAGGTATTGGCATTTTAGCGATGGCTTCTCCGTTGCTGCAGGAAGTGTTTGGTGGACGTCTGATCGGTTTAGAGATCGGGATCAATGAATTAAACACCGAACAAAAAATGCAGATTGCGACCTTTGCCGCAGGATTTACCGGTTTACTGTCATTATTTAATATTGGTGGGCGGTTCTTCTGGGCATCTGCATCGGATTTCATTGGTCGTAAAAATACCTATTTCATTTTTCTGGCCTTGGGCTTCTTATTATACGTTTCGATCCCACAACTGGCTCATGCCGAAAACCTGCCTTTATTCGTTTTAGCTTTCTGCGTCATTCTGTCCATGTATGGTGGGGGCTTTGCCACGGTACCTGCTTATCTGGCGGATATTTTTGGTACTCAAATGGTCGGGGCAATTCATGGCCGTTTATTAACTGCATGGTCTGTGGCAGGGGTATTGGGCACTTTGCTGATTACCAATATTCGAGATTATCAACTGGCGCATGGCGTGGCTCAAGCGCAATCGTATGATACGACCATGTATATTTTAGCGGCTATGCTAGCCATTGGGTTTGTCCTCAATTTAATGGTCAAGCCGGTTGATGAAGATCAATACATGACCGAAGCTGAATTGGCTGCCGAGAAGGCCTTGGCTCATGAGAAATTACCGCAAGATTCCAGTCTGAATCATGGTGTAGTACATGCACCTTCCAGGACAATTACCGTGGTACTGGCCTGGCTGGTGGTTGGTCTGCCTTTACTGGCAGGCATTTGTTTTACCTTACAAAAGGCGATCGTTTTATTTCATTAACTTGAAAATCCTAGTCATAAAAAATGCCTCAAGTCATGAGGCATTTTTATTGTATTCGATATGTCTGTTGCGGCTTGAAAATATGCGACTAGAACAGCTTATTCGATGATTGCCGTTCCATAAGCAAACACTTCAACCATGCCACCTTGCATTCCCAGTTCTGTGGTACTGAGACGAACCCCCATAATCTGTTTAGCGCCCATGGCATGCGCTTCTTGCTTCAGGCGAACCACAGCTTCACGACGCGCACGTTCCACCACACTTTCATAGCTGACCAGACGTCCACCAAAGAAGTTGCGAATGGAGGCCAGTACATATTTAAAATAATCGTGAGAGATCACCACATTACTGCTGATCATTTGCCCGGGTGCTGTGGGGTGTACAAAGCGATTTGTATCGATCCGGATATGGGCGAACTGTTGTTCTTTCTGATCCAGTTCACGTAAGTGTTTTTGCTCGATATGGCGACCAAAGCCCCAACCCGCAGTAAACAGGATCAGAAACAGGACAATCTGAAAAATTAATCCTTCCATATGCTTGCCTATGCGCCGAATGGATCAGGAAGTTGAGGCGCAACAGGCTGCACCACCACCGCTGTACCATAAACAAACAGCTCAGATGCACCTTGGGCAATATTTGAGGTCGAGAAACGGATGCCCACAATGGCATTGGCACCTAAAGCTTTTGCCTTATCAATCATCCGTTGAGTGGCTTCTTGGCGTGACTCTTCGAGTAGTTCGGTATAGCCTGTCAGTTCACCGCCGACAATATTCTTTAAACCCGCCATCAGGTCACGTCCGACATGCTTACTGCGGACGGTGCTGCCATAAACCACATCAAGCTGACGTAAAATTTCATGGCCGGGTACGGATTCTAAACTGCTCAGTAACATCGTCTTCTTCTAAATCATCAATCTTTCAATGTTTGAAGATAAGAAATATTCGCAATTGTTGCAATAAAAAAGCTCACCGAAGTGAGCTTTTTTGTCTGCAAAATCAAATTATTTTGCGTAGTGCTGTTGTGAGCTTGAAGGCTGGTGCGTAACTGTCTCGCTGGTTGAGGCTTTTAGGCCGCCACCCAGTGTTTTATAGAGCTCAACCTGATTGTTCAGGTCAGCCTGTTGCAATAACAACAAGCCTTGTTCCGCTGAGTAAGCAGAACGCTGAGCATCCAACACGGTCAGGTAACTATCAATACCGGCACGGAAGCGGGCATTTGAAAGTTTATAGGTCGTATTAGTCGCATCAACCAAACGGCGTTGCGCAGTTAAACGATCGCCAATGTTGGCACGTGTTGCCAAGGCATCATTCACTTCACGGAAAGCTGACTGGACTGACTTCTCATAGTTAGCCAATGCAATTTTCTGATCTGTTTCAGAGATTTTGATGTTGGCCTTACGTGTACCCCAGTCAAAGATCGGGATATTCAGGCTTGGACCAATTGACCATAATCCATTGGCTGATTTGAATAAATCACTCAAGTCAGTCGATGCATAACCCGCAGAACCGGTCAGGCTAATGGTTGGGAACAATTGTGCTTTGGCAGCACCAATATTCGCACCCGCAGCACTTAACTGGTATTCAGAGGCTTTGACATCCGGACGGTTGTTCAATAAGTCACTTGGTAAACCGGCACTTAATACACCTTGTCGGGTGATACGTGCAACTTGCTGTTGCGGCAACAGATTCTGAGGAACCTGCTGGCCCACCAGTAAGTTCAACAGGTTTTGTGCCTGAGCAATCTGGGTTTTGTAGTTGGCCACATCATTACGTGCTGTTTCTACTGAAATCTGTGCCTGACGTACAGGAATTTCACTATCAATACCGACATCAAAACGTTTTTTGTTCAGGTTGAACGAGTCTTGTTGCGCTTTTAGCGTCTGATCGGCAAGTTTAAGTTGTGCACTTGCAAACGAGTAATTTAACCAAGCCTGAGTGACCTGACCAATTAAGCTGATTTGCGTGGCATCACGTGAACTTTGCGTCGCGAGATAGCTATCCAGGGCTGCATCTTTCAGGCTGCGTACACGACCCCAGAAATCCAGCTCATAAGACGTCAGACCCAAACCAACCTGATAGGTTGAATAGGGGTTGCCCGGATCACGGCTAGGGGTAACCTGACGAACGGCACTACCACTTGCGCCAATGGTTGGCAACTGGTTGTTTTCCGAGATCTGGTATTGCTGCTGAGCTTTTTGAATATTCAAAGTAGCCGTACGTAAATCACGGTTATTGGCAAGCGCCATATCAATCACTTGCAGTAAGCGCTGGTCAGCAAAGAAATCTTTGTAACCTTGTTCCGCGATTGATGTTCCAGAAGCATTGCCATACGACGCGTAGCTTTCAGGAATATCTGAGCTTACCACAGGCTCTGGCCCGCGCATGCTTTGGCAGGCAGCCAAAGACAGCGCGAGTGCAGAGATTGCAATGCCACGACTGGAAATAGACCATACAGTTTGCATCACGATCAATGCTCCTGAGTATTTAAAGTTTTAGGTTTGTACTTAAAGATACTACGAATCCACACGAAGAATACAGGGATGAAGAAGATACCTAAAAGTGTTGAAGAAATTACACCACCCAGTACACCATAACCGACCGAGTGTTGGCTACCCGCACCGGCACCGCTTGCAAGGGCAAGTGGCAGTACACCGAAACCGAAAGCCAGTGTAGTCATGACGATTGGGCGTAAACGCATTTTTGCTGCATGTAAGGTTGCTTCAAACAGGTCTTCACCTTGTTCTTGCAATTCTTTGGCGAATTCGACAATCAGAATGGCGTTCTTCGCTGAAAGACCAATCACCGCAACAATTGCCACCTGGAAGTAGATGTTAAAGGATAAGTTTGGATCTCCTTTAATGATCATACCTAACCAGGTCAGTGTAAATGCACCGACGATACCTAAAGGTACAACCAGTAATACCGACACAGGGACTGACCAGCTTTCATAAAGTGCAGCAAGACACAGGAAGACGATCAATAATGAAAGAACCAATAATGGCGCTGTCTGGCTACCAGAATCACGTTCTTCCAGAGATAAACCACTCCACTCATAGTCGAAACCGGTTAAGCCCATTGATGGTAACTTACCAATGATTTCTTCCATGGCGATCATTGCATCACCAGAGCTGACGCCCGGTGCAGGGGTACCCTGGATGTTCACCGATGATACGCCGTTATAACGCTCTAGACGAGGAGAACCGTAAGTCCATTCACCCTTGGCAAAACCAGAGAATGGAACCATTTCACCCTTGTTATTACGTACATACCACTTGTTTAGGTCTTCAGGCATCATGCGTGTATTCGCTTCACCCTGAATATAAACTTTCTTCACACGACCACGGTCAACGAAGTCATTGATATATGAACCACCCCAAGCCATGCTCATGGTGCTGTTAATATCTGCAAGGCTCACACCCATTGCACCTGCTTGCGCCTGATCAATGGTGATCTGGTACTGTGGTGTATCTTCCTGACCATTCGGACGTACACCGGCAAGACGTTTGTCTTGTGATGCCATACCTAATACGGCATTACGTGCCGCAATCAGTTTCTCATGACCTTGACCGCTTACATCTTTCAACTGGATATCGAAACCAGACGCGACACCCAATTCAGGCATTGCAGGTAACTGTAACGGCATGATGTACGATGCATCTTTCACAATCATGTTCAATGCCATACCACGTTGAATAATGGCACCGATCTGTGATTCAGGCGTTGTACGCTCGCTCCAGTCTTTTAACTTGATGAAGGCCAGACCCGCGTTTTGACCGACCCCTGTGAATGAGAAACCAGCCACAGTAAAGATCGAATCGACGTTTTCTTTTTCCTTGTTCAGGAAGTAGCCCGTCATGGTATCAATGACTTTATCGGTACGCTCCAAGCTTGCGCTCGGTGGTAACTGCACTAAGGTCATGACCACACCCTGGTCTTCTTCTGGCAAGAATGAAGATGGCAACATTTTGTAGATGCCGACCAAAGCTGCGATCACCGCAATATAAAGCACACCAGAGAATAACTTGTGGTGAGTCATGCGATTGACACCACCTTGGTATTTCACTGCAACTTTTTCGAAGCTACGGTTAAACCAGCGGAAGAAGCGCGCAAAAATGTTATTGCTTTGTTCTTTGTTTGGATCATGTTGCTTTAACAGGGTCGCACACAGGGCAGGGGTAAAGGTTAATGCCACGATCAAAGAAAGGATCATCGCCGTAACCAAGGTGATGGAGAACTGACGGTAAATTACCCCGGTGGTTCCGCTAAAGAATGCCATCGGTACGAATACCGCGGTTAATACACTGGTAATACCCACCAGCGCACCAGAAATCTGACTCATTGACTTCTCAGTCGCAGGCACAGGTTCCAGATGTTCTTCCTGCATTACCCGTTCAACGTTCTCGACCACAACGATGGCATCATCGACCAGAAGACCGATGGCCAGTACCATGGCGAACATGGTCAAGGTGTTAATCGAGAAACCGAAGATATTAATCACGGCAAATGTACCCAGTACAACGACTGGTACCGCCAGAGTTGGAATAATCGTCGCGCGCCAGTTCTGCAAGAACAGGAACATCACGATAAATACCAAGACCACTGCTTCAATCAGCGTGTGGACAACACTCTCAATTGATAGACGAATAAACGGAGTGGTGTCATACGCAAGCTTGTCTTTTAAACCGCTTGGATAGTTATGACGTAACTCGGATAAACGTTTTTCAACCGCTGCTGCTGTATCAAGTGCGTTGGCACCGGTTGCAAGTTTGATTGCAACACCACCCGCAGGGTTACCATTAAATTTCGAGTCGAACTGATAGTTATCAGAGCCCAATTCTACACGAGCAACATCACCCAAACGAACCTGTGCACCATCTGACGAGTTTTTCAGGAAGATGTTTTTAAATTGCTCAGGGGTTTGCAACATGCTTTGTGCATTTACCGTCGCATTCAGGACTTGGCCTGCTGTTGATGGCGCACCACCGAGCTGACCGACTGCAACTTGCGAGTTTTGTGCACGAATTGCGGTTGCCACATCGTTTGGTGTCAGGTTAAAGCTGGTCAGTTTTGCCGGATCTAACCAGACACGCATCGCATACGAACCACCAAACACCTGTAGTTCACCCACACCTGCAACACGGCTTAGCGGTTCAGAAATGTTTGAGTTTACATAGTCTTTAATGTCCGATGCAGACAGGCTGTTATCTGGCGAATAGAACGCGATAACCTGCAAGAAGCTGGCGCCAGACTTGGTGACTTTTACACCCTGACGTTGTACGTCAGCAGGTAACAGCGCTGTTGCCGATTGCAATTTATTTTGTACCTGAACCTGTGCGATATCCGGATCGATACCTTGTTCGAAGTTCAAGTTAATGGATGCTTGACCATTACCCGCACTGTTCGATGAAATGTAACGTAACCCATCCAGACCATTCATTTGTTGTTCAATGATCTGGGTAACGGTATTTTCAACAGTTTGAGCAGAAGCCCCAGGATAAGTCGCAGAAATCGTGACCGTGGGGGGGGCAATTGTCGGATATTGTGCAACTGGCATTTTTGTCAGCGTGATAATCCCCGCCAACATAATGACCAGTGCAATCACCCAAGCGAAAATTGGGCGATGGATAAAAAATTGAGCCATGCAATCTACCCCTTAAGCTTCTGAAGTTGCTTTTTGTTCAGCTTTTGGTGAGTTGGCTTGCTTTTGCTGTTCAGCTGCTTTTGGCGCTGCATTCTGACCTTCAGCTGCTTTTGGTTGATAAGGTTTTACAGACACTTCCTGTCCTTCTTTGACCTTAGCCACACCGTCAACAACAACTTTATCACCAGCCTGTAGGCCATTCGTTATAATCCAGTCCTGACCTTTGACACCAGCAGTGGTGACCGGACGGGTTTCAATCACACCTTTGGCATTGACAACCATTGCAATGGCTTGTCCTGTCGGTAAACGAGATACCGCTGCTTGTGGAATCAGGTAAGCATTAGGCAAAATCCCTTGCGAAATCTTGGCAGTTGCATACATGCCTGGTAATAACAAATGGTTTGGATTCGAGAACACCGCACGTAAAGTCACGGTACCTGTATCCGGATTGACACTTGCATCAGAGAATGCCAGCTGGCCTTCGACAGGGTATTCCGACCCATCTTCAAGCGTGATTTTGACACGGGTATTGTTACTGTTATTCAAGCTGCCTTTGCTCAGTTGTTGACGCAGACGCAATAACTCGGCACTTGATTGGTTAATATCCACATAGATCGGATCAAGTTGTTGAATGGTCACCAATGGATCGGCCTGGTTTGCAGTCACCAATGCACCTGGTGTCACCGAAGAACGGCTAGACTGACCAGAAATTGGCGCACGCACAGTTGAGTAGCCCAAGGTAATTTCAGCATTTTTCAATGCGGCTTGAGACGCTGCAACATCTGCTTCAGCCAGTTTGACCTGAGCATTGATATCGTCATACTCTTGTTTAGAAACCGCATTGGTTCCTACAAGTTGACGATAACGGCCTTCTTTTACGCGTAAAGCATTCAGGTTCGCTTGTTGACGTAATAACGCCGCACGTGCATTGTCTGCAGTCGCACGGTTGGTATTTGCATCAATTTGATAGAGTGCTTGACCCGCCTGAACGTAGCTACCTTCAGCAAATAATCGTTTTAAAATCACGCCGCCTGTTTGCGGACGAACTTCTGAAACTTGATACGCAGAGGTTCGGCCTGACAGTTCGACGTTCTGTTCAACGCTTTGTGGTTGAGCAACAATGACACCTACTTCAGCAGGTGGCATTTTTTGAGCAGCAGCAGCTTGCTGTGCATCTTTAGGATCTTTGCTACAACCAACAAGCGCAATGCTTGTTGCTAATGCGCAAGCAGTGAGGGCAGGAGCCCAAAGCTTAGCCGACATCATTATTCCACCTCAATTTAGATTTTTTATCTAAAAACAAATTGTTGCTGAAAGTGCTTTGATACAGCCCAAACCAAAGCAACGCAGTCCAAATCAACCCAATTCCCCAACCGGCAAGAACGTCGGTCGGGTAGTGAACCCCCGCATAAACTCTAGATATCCCCATGAAAATAAACCATAAAGTAGATACTAAAATGACACTGGTGCGATATTTATGTTGTTGGCATAACAACATGATGATACTCGCCAGGGTTGCAGCATAAAGGCTATGGGCACTTGGGAAGGATGCGCCATAACTTTGAACCAAGTGATAAAACTCCATTGGTCTTGGCCGATCAATGCTCCATTTCAGAAGCCAACCAATCACAATACTGCCACTCACGCTTAAAGCGATAAAGGACACATTCCTATAATTTTTAATCCAGCTTTGGTACACACACAAAATAGAAGTTAAAAATAATAAAAAAGGCATGCCACCCAGACGGGAGAGCAGAACTGTCACATGGTTAAGCGTAAATGAACGGTGCTCAAAAAAAGCTTGAACACTAAAAAGGTCTAAAGTTGATGCGTTGGCATTCATGAATCCAATCGCACCGAGTCCTAAAAAAAAGCAACCAATACAAAGCAATAGGTACGGCATGCGCTACTCATTATTTGCTTAACCGTTGTTCAGGGTTGTTGAGTGTTTGAAAGTGTACTCGCGAGTACACTTTAGGTCAAGTCTTGAAATTTTATGATAATTTCATTTTGAAGTTTTTTTAAGGTTCAGTAAAAAAACATAACAAAATTTGATGCATATCTCATTTTGGCTTTTAAGTGTTTAATGTGGTATTCATGCGCTGTAATCACTTTTCCAGATGTTTAGAATGCATCAATCCATCAAGTTTCTGACAGAACATCTGTAAAAATAAAGTCATAAATTCACCGCATCAGCTGTGCCCGTTTTTTTAAGTTTAACTAAAAAATCCAGTTCAGATTAGCGATCACTTGTTGCACCAAGCACAGCATAGAAAGGGGCAACCGATCTATTGAAACTATTTCTGGCGGGTTGATTATATCCAAAAATAGTTCAAATGTTAGACTTGTAGTTTGCTGACTTTTCTGTACGAAGTTAATGAGATGATGAGGCATTTTTAGGCTGCTCTTCCACTTCAACCGGTTGCTTTGGCGGCCAGAAAAAATCGCTTGGTCGGGTCAGGAAGTGGGTCATCACTAATTTGGCCAAAGGTTTCCATTGTGAAAAACGAACCCGGCGAGCACGCAAAGCCACAATAATGGTCAAGGTAAAGCTGACAAACAAGTTGGTGAGACCAATGAGCAGGACGCCGAGGAACGACACGATAATCAGACCGATATCCGGATTACCAATAGTCATTAGACCCTGGATAAAGTTCGCCGAGGCAAAGGCAATATGACGGATATCCAAAGGTAAACCCAGAATGAATCCAATCGTACCCATACTTCCCAGCATAATCCCGAACAGGAAATTACCAGCCAAAGCACCGAGATTGGTCTCAATATAGCTTGCAAATTTATCCAGACGTTTTTGTCCCATCCAGCGCTTGAGACGTGGATGCTGTCTTAGACGCGGCCCTACCTTACGATAGACGGCCAGATTATCAAAATAGCCGGCAATCAGCCCGGATAAAAACAGACAGACGCCGGCAATTGCGGCATGAGGCACCGCTAAAGAAGTGAAGGGGTTGAGACTATGCAGAATTTTTGCCGATTTGGCGTGGTTAAGCAGCGGTTCTCCCAGATTGTATTGCCACAAAAAGGTAATCAGCGCCGCCGTCGGAATCGCAATCGAAATATTCCCCAGAATCGCAATAAACTGGGTCCGGATAATATTAATAATCAAAGCGGCCAGCTCAGCAATCTGAGCGGTTTTACTGCCTTTCTGTTGCTGTACCGTGGTTGCAAGTGCAGCCGCTGTCATGGCTGGCTGTTTGGTCGCCACTGTAAAGTGCAATACGTGAATCAGTAAAAAGCCCAGCGAGTAATTCATACTGAACAAAAAGGCTTGCATTAATGGCGCAAGCACTAAACGTGCAGTTAAAATCTTGAGACTTGCCATGATGGCAATAATCACACCTGCGCCAGCCGCTGCCTTATACATGCCAAAGAAGCCAGCCTTGTCGGTACTTACATAATGCTCACCCGTTCTACTGGCATTTTCAGTCACCTGAAGGGCGATCAGTTCACTGGTCGAGTTAAGTAAATGACGAACACTTTTACTGTCATAATGCGCTTTGGTCAAATCGATGATCAATTCGCCCAGTGCGGTATAACGCGCTTCGGTTTTACTGGCCAAGAGTGTCAGCAACAGTTCAATCCGGTCCAGAGACTGCTCCAGTAACGATAGCAGATAGGTCAGACTGATACTAACCCCGATCCGTTTGGTGGCACGACGTATTTTAAGTACCACATCACGACACTGGTCCAGCATTACAAAGGCTTGTGAGGCATCGGGTGGGGGCAAAACCACAACCGCATCCTGATCTTCAATCTGTTTTTTATATTTCTCAATGAACTCAATGATATCGCGGTTCTGAACCAGAAAAGGCGATTCGTATTCGATAATATCTGGCTGAGCATTAATAAACTCAGGATACAGGCCAATTCCGCTAATCCGGTAAGATAAAACCGTAATTGCCTTGATCAGTTCGTTTTTGGAAACCTGTTTCTCGAGGGTATTGCTTTGACTTTCAGCCAAGAGGTTAAATAAGGTCGTCCAGTCCTGATTATCGATCAGATCAAGCCATTCATAATCATTTTCCTGATGAAAGACTTTTCCAATCAGGGTTTTCAGTTGTTGACCATCCTCGACCAGCGGCAGGAAATGTGCCCCTAAGCGCTGTCCTAACTGATTCCAGAAACCATCCAGCGAAAGAATGCCGCTATCGGCATATAAACTAATCTGTTTATATTGGCTAATCAGTTTGAGTAAAAAGTTTTGTAGCAGAATGGCAGAGGTTGGGGTGAGTAATAAGATTCTGATCAGGGCGTGAATACGTTGTTTGACTTCATCCGCATCGTTTGGATTTTTAGGGCGGATACGATTGACCAGTTCAATCAGGAGATTTTCATCAAGAACAGCTTGAGGTTGGTCAAGCTGTTCCTGCATATTTAAAAAAAGATCAGATAAAGTTAAATGCATAAGCAGTCAGAAAAATTATTGTAGTCGATGTAAAGCCATGAGCGTCAAATTGATCAGTGCTTGGCGATATTCATTATCAGGCAGCGCTTTTAATGCTTCCAAAGCCGCATCTGTTTCCTGCTGAGCACGTTTTTGACAATATTCCAGGCCACCAGAGTGATGAACAATCTCAATCACCTTGTCCAGTTGCTCAACACCACCTGTTGCAATACTGCGACGAATAATCGCATGATCATCACCAGTTGAATGAGCTAATGCTGAAATTAACGGTAAAGTCGGTTTACCTTCCATTAAATCATCACCGATATTTTTACCTAATGTTTCTGCATCGGAGGTGTAATCCAGAATATCATCGATAATCTGAAAGGCATTGCCAAAATGGCCGGCGAAGCGACGTAACGGTTCCTGGTACTCTTCTGCTCCCGCTAAAATTGCCGCACCTTCAGTCGCAAGTTCGAATAAACGTGATGTTTTGCCGTGAATAATGCTGAGATAGGTTTCTTCGGTGGTATCCGGCTGATGCTGTGATTGCAGTTGCAGGACTTCACCTTCCGCGATTTCACAAGTTCCGGTTGAAAAATCTTTCAATAAGGTCATGTTATTCAGGTCAACCAACAGATCAAACGCACGTGAGATCAGGAAATCACCGACCAGAACTGCAGTCTGGTTGTTCCAGGTTGCATTTGCGGTTGGACGACCACGGCGCAAGCTCGATTCATCGACCACATCATCATGTACCAGTGTAGCGGTGTGCAGCATTTCAATCACGGCCGCCAGATGCTGGGCCTGTTGCATATCGGCCAAACCGCAGGCGCGGGCTGCAAGTAGGCACATAATCGGACGCATGCGTTTGCCACCGGCTTCGACCACATGCTTGCTGACACTCATCACCAAACCGACTTTTGAGCTAATTCCTTCATTGATGAGGCGATCCATCGCAGCAAAATCTGTCGCAACAGGGGAGAGAATGTCTTGCTTAAAATCGATAACCATATGAAGAAAAACCTCGTATAGGTGGGTAATGTTGCCAAGTGTAGCAATTAATCTGTGACTAAACTGTTATGCAGACGGTGTAATCCGCTATTTAAAACGCGATCATGAACTCTTTGCTCTTAAATTAGACAGAAAAAGGGCTGTTCCCACCAAGCGTTATTACTTTACTCACCACAGTACAAAATACAGTTTGTTATTGTCACAATTTGTTTTTGAAAATGTATTGCAAATCTTGACGCGAATCAATCAAAAAAGTGCGCCCACAATCTAATTGATTTTACTAAAAATTCCAAGCAAGTTATCGATATACGGGCATTTATGCAAAATTACTTGTTGTTTGAGCAATTTTCACTTAAAATTTGTCCCCTTGTATAACCCCAGTGGCGTTCGTCTTAAGATCGATATGTCCCTTTATCGGCACGACGACACGGGCAAGTTGGAGTACATTATGTACGCAGTAATCCAAAGCGGTGGTAAACAGCACCGTGTTGTTGAGGGTGAAACCCTTAAAGTAGAATTATTGAAAGCTGAAACTGGCGCGACTATTACGTTTGATGACGTATTAATGGTTGTTAACGGTGACAACATTCAAATCGGTGCTCCAGTTGTAGCTGGCGCAAAAGTAACTGCAGAAGTAGTTGGCCATGGTCGTCACGACAAAATCCGCATCATCAAAATGCGTCGTCGTAAACACTACCGTAAGCAACAAGGTCACCGTCAATGGTTTACCGAGTTGAAAATTACTGGTATCGCAGGCTAACACGAGGAGTAAATAGACATGGCAACTAAAAAAGCCGGTGGATCGACGAAGAACGGTCGTGATTCGAATCCTAAGATGTTGGGTGTTAAAGTTTACGGTGGTCAAACTGTAACTGCTGGTAACATCATCGTTCGTCAACGTGGTACTGAGTTCCACGCTGGTGCAAATGTTGGTATGGGCCGTGACCATACTTTATTTGCTACTGCTGACGGCGTAGTAAAATTTGAAGTGAAAGGTCAGTTTGGCCGTCGCTATGTAACTGTTGAAGCTTAAGTTTTAATAGTTCGAGAAAACCCGCGTTGAGCGGGTTTTTTTATGCGGATAAATTTTGAATTGTGGTTTAGTCCGAAGCTTTTCCAAAGTTTCCGGTTTTTAAGTCTTCATAGGCCTGTAAAATTTCCTCATAACTGTTCATCACAAAAAAGCCATGTCCATTGATCGGTTCCTGCAAGGGAGGTGCCGATAAAAATAACAGATCACAGTTTTCTAAGGCGGTGATCGCAACATCGGTATCAAAGCTGGACATCACCGCCAAGGCTTGCTCTTCCAGAATCTCTTCATCCGCAGCGAACTGCAGTTTGCCTTTGCGTAAATAAATTAAAGTCGTGTCACCATGATGGGCAGGCAGGATAAGTTGCTGTTGTTTATTTAGATGGACATCTAAAACATTCATTGGGCTATAAGTGTGGGCAATGCCCTGAATATTGCGGAACTGACCAGCCACGATACGCACATAACCCGCTTCATGTTCCAGTTGTACTGTAGGGATGCTATGACTCTGCAAGCTTTGATAGTGCGGAGCTGCCATCTTGTCTTTTGCGGGAAGATTGACCCACAATTGCAGCATTTCAAAATACCCGCCGCGCTCACGAAAGGCAGGGCTAAAATGTTCCGTATGTTGAATACCTGAGGCGGCAGTCATCCATTGCACATCGCCTGATGTCATAATGCCGCCATGGCCGGCAGAATCCTGATGCTGTAATTCACCTGCAAACACAAAGGTCACTGTTTCAAAGCCGCGATGCGGATGTTCATTCACGCCTTTTTTTGGGCTTTTCGGTGCCAGTCGTCCAGGCCCCAGATGATCCAGCAGTAAAAAGGGTGAGGTGGTGTTGCCCAGTTCCTGATAAGAAAATACCGACAATGCCGGATAAAAGTCACCAATGGCAAAATGCGTGTCATTACGGTGGATAAAGGCCAGGCTTTTCATGGTGGATTCTGTTCAATATGCTTGGCTTTAGCTTAGCAAACGCTACTGATTCGTCTAGATAAAAACGGATCAATAATTTTCTTTCACCAGACATTGACTTGAGAATGAGTGAATCAGTAAAAAGTTGATTTTTTACTCTTACAATCTCTACATAAAGGTCGTAACTTCATACATAATGCAGAACTTTGCGACACGAACTACACAAAACCTGTGCTTTTCTTCATTTTTTTAATGATCAAAAACAGTAAGATGTCGGCATAACAGTAGAAATCTGATAGAAGGTTGTTTTTATGAATTTCGTAAAAAAAATGGCTTATGCTGCAACATTAAGTGCAATCACACTTGCTCCGGTTGTGAGTAGTCAGGTCTTTGCTGCACCTGTCGCTGCATCGGCTCAGCAAGCAACAAACAGTCTGGTTCAGCAGTTATCTGGCTTGCAACGATTCACCGCAGATTTTGAACAAACCACAAAAGTTGCAAGTAGCAACAGCAATAAAACCGCACAGAAAAAAAGTTTGACCGCTCAACATATGAATCAGACCTTTAAGGGAACGATGAAGGTTGAACGTCCAGGAAAATTCTATTGGGAAACCACCAGTCCGGCCAAGCAAACGATCGTGACTACAGGTAAGGTGGTATGGATCTATGATCCTGATTTACAGCAAGCCGTCCGTCAAAGTCTGGATGATCAAATTGCCAATACCCCTGCATTATTGTTATCGGGCAATACCAACCAGATCATGCAGTCTTATCGTGTGACCCAACCGGACCGTAGCAAACTGTATTACACCTTGTATCCGAAACAGCAAGATGGTGCCTTCCAAAGTCTCACTATTAGTTTTGGCGCCAATAAAGCACCGAACTTGATGATCTTGCAGGACTCTTTGGGCCAAACCACCTATGTACGTTTCAATAATCTTAAAGTGAATCCGTCGATTCCAGCATCGGTGTTTAATTTTACACCGCCTAAAGGGACCGATATTATTGATCAGTAAGTCCTGATGAGATAAAAAGCCGCAGATGATGCGGCTTTTTTTATTGAACCGTTTATAGATACATTTCTTAATTTCATCTACGGGCAAGGCTTTGTATAGTGAAGAAAAACATCAGAGACGTGTAGGACGATGAATACTTCACAATTATCAAAATTTCTTCCCATTCTTCCTATCCTGACGGTTGTCGCATTAGCCGGGTGTCAGCCGAAAAAAGAAGCGGCTACCCCGACAGAAAAAACCAGCGATATTCCGCTCATTCATGCCACCGTTACCGCGGTTAAAATTCCAAAACAAAAAGTGTGTCTGGAAGATGGCTGTACCACCTATGACTTGCAAACGGTACACACCAACCAGACCTGGATAGATGACTATTTCATGAACCGGATGAAAAAGGCTGAGCCGAATGCGTTCGCAAATCTGGCTGACCAAGAGGTTAAAGCTCCCGCTGATGGAATGGTACAGAATGAGAGTAGTACCTCTGTCCGTTTTGTAGGGCAAAATTATAACCTTGCCACCTTTGCCATTCAGAGCTATTCATACTCAACAGGTGCGGCACATGGCATGTCACATCAGGAGTTTGTCAACTTCGACTTGAAGAACAAGAAGCACATTACCGTGAGCGAACTGCTTAAACCGGAGATGAATAATAAACTTCGTGATGAACTGTATGCTGCAAATCAAAACTGGTTAGAACAACATAACATCAAGAAAGACCAATTACAGGTCAGTGATAATTATTACTATGGCGTAAACGGCATCGTCTTTGTTTATCCATTGTATGAGCTGGCTTCTTATGCAGAAGGAATGAGCGAACTGACCTTGCCATATTATGCGGCGAAGGAGTTTGTCAAAGCCGAATACTTGCCGAGCTTGCCAAAAGATGCAGGCTAGTTTGAGTACAGCCTCTACATATCGTGTGTAGAGGCTGTACAAGCGCTGTATTTTTTTAGGTTTAAGCCTTACACTATAGCCAGTTTTTTCCTCTATTCATGATTGATTATGATCGACCCAAAGTTACTCAGAAATAATATTGAAGCAGTGAATGCTGCTTTGGCAAAACGTGGTATTCAGTTAAATGTACAAGAGTGGGCTGATTTAGAAGCTCGCCGTAAAGATTTGCAATCCAAAGCTGAAAACTTACAAGCAGAGCGTAATGCTGGTGCTAAACAAGTCGGTCAAATCAAAAAATCGGGTGGAGATGCTTCTGAGATCATGGCACGTATGGCGGCCATTGGTGATGAGATCAAAGCTGCTGAAGTGGCTTTGGCTGAGTTACAAGCTGAGCTAGAGCAAAAATCTCTGGCCATTCCAAACTTGCCAGATGAGTCGGTTCCCTTTGGTAAAGACGAGAGCGATAACCTTGAAATCCTGAAATGGGGCACACCACGCCAGTTTGATTTTGAAATCAAAGATCATACCGACCTGGGTGAAATGATGGGTGGTCTGGAGTTTGAAACAGCGACCAAATTAACAGGTTCACGTTTCAGCGTATTGAAAGGACCTTTGGCGCGTTTACAACGTGCTTTGACCCAGTTCATGCTCGATACACATACCCTCAAAAACGGTTATACCGAAGCTTATGTACCGTATTTAGTCAATGCAGACAGCTTGCGTGGTACAGGTCAACTGCCTAAGTTTGAAGAAGACTTATTTAAGCTACAAGGTGAAAAAGAGTATTACCTAATTCCAACCGCTGAAGTGCCAGTGACCAACTTCGTTCGTGACGAAATTATTGATGCGGATCGTTTACCACTGAAATATTCTGCACACACTCCATGTTTCCGCAGTGAAGCAGGTTCTTATGGTCGTGATACCCGTGGTTTGATTCGCCAACACCAATTCGACAAGGTCGAAATGGTGCAAATCGTAAAACCAGAGCACTCTATGCAGGCACTTGAAGAATTGACTGCACACGCAGAGGGTATTTTGCAGGCATTGGGTTTACCGTACCGTAAGATTTTGCTCTGTGGTGGTGACATGGGCTTTGGCGCAGTTAAAACGTATGACCTAGAAGTCTGGGTGCCGAGCCAAGATACCTATCGTGAAATTTCAAGCTGCTCAAATGTGGGCGATTTCCAAGCACGTCGTATGAAAGCACGCTACCGTGTTGATCAGAAGAAGATCGAATTGGTGCATACCTTGAATGGTTCTGGTTTAGCGGTGGGTCGTACCTTGCTTGCGGTGATGGAAAACTATCAACGCGCTGATGGTTCAATCGAGATTCCAGAAGTTTTACGTCCATATATGGGCGGTGTTAGCTACATCGACTAAACTTTGCATCGAATTTGTGCATAGTTTTTGCTTGAGCTCAATCAGATTGAAAATATAGAGGCGTGACGTGGAAATTTTCCCAATCTCTTTAAAGTTGCAGCAGCAACATTGTCTGATTGTGGGTGGTGGGCATATTGCCTACCGCAAAGCAAACTTGTTAGTCAAAGCAGGTGCAATTGTTGATGTCATTGCACCTGACATCATTCCTGAATTACATCAGCTTGTTGAGCAATCGACAGGGCAATATATTCAATCGCCTTTCTCTGAAAATGTTCTGGCTACGCCTTATCGCTTGGTGATTGCAGCGACAGATCAGCCTGATGTCAATAAAGCAGTATTTGAACAGTGTGAACAGCGTAATCTGCTGGTGAATAGTGTCGATGATATTCCGCATTGCCGTTTTATGGTACCTGCGATTATTGATCGTTCGCCCTTGGTGATTTCGGTCGCTTCCAATGGTGCATCCCCGGTTTTATCCAGACAGTTACGTACGCAGATCGAAACCATTGTGCCGCATGGCATGGGTAAGCTGGCTGAGTTTTCAGGCCAGTGGCGTAAGCAAGTCAAAGCCAAAATTGCCAATCCGGATGAGCGTCGTATCTTCTGGGAAAACCTGTATGCCAGTCCGCTGAAAGAACAGGTTTTTAATGACAATATTGCTGTAGCCAATAATTTGATTGAGCAGGCTTTAACAGAATGGACCGCACCGAAAGGTGAGGTGTATTTGGTCGGCGCGGGGCCGGGCGATCCAGAACTGCTGACTTTAAAAGCATTGCACTTAATGCAACAAGCGGATGTGGTGATTTACGATCGCTTAGTCTCAGCACCGATTCTGGACTTGTGCCGCCGTGACGCTGAAAAGATTTATGTCGGTAAAGCGCGTTCTAACCATTCTGTTCCACAAGATGGCATCAATGCCTTACTGGTGGAATATGCGCAACAAGGTAAACGTGTTTGTCGTTTAAAAGGCGGCGATCCCTTTATCTTTGGGCGTGGTGGAGAGGAAATTCAGGAATTGGTGGAAGCCAATGTGACTTTCCAAGTTGTTCCGGGCATTACCGCAGCTTCCGGCTGTTCAGCGTATGCAGGTATTCCTCTGACCCATCGTGATTATGCGCAAAGTGTACGGTTCCTGACAGGACATTTAAAAGAAGGCTCACCTGAGCTGCCTTGGAATGAACTGGTCTATGAAAACCAGACCTTGGTGCTATATATGGGCCTGGTCGGTCTGGAACGTATTTGCGAGCAATTAATTGCACATGGTCAGCGTCCAAGCATGCCAGTGGCCTTGATTTCCAAAGGCACCACGCCGGAGCAAAAAGTGGTGGTGGGTACTCTGGCGGATATCGCAACCAAAGTATCTGACAATCAGATCGTAGCACCGACTTTAACCATTATTGGTGAAGTGGTCAGTTTACGTGAACAGTTAAAATGGCAATAGAATCCCTCCTTGCGGAGCTATAACCGCTCCTCCCCTCTTTAAAAAAGAGGGGAGTTCCTCCCTTTTTCAAAGGGAGGCTAGGAGGGATTATGAAAAGTAGAGAAAATTTGTGATTCATGTCGTCCTATACGAGCCTGAGATTCCAGCGAATACAGGTAATATCATTCGTCTATGTGCCAATACCGGTGCGCAACTACATTTGGTAAAACCTTTGGGTTTTGAGCTGGATGATAAAAAGTTAAAACGTGCAGGTTTGGATTACCATGAATGGGCACGAATGCAAATTTGGGACAATATCGAACTCTGTCTTGCCGATTTAAAGGCGAAAGGGGTTGAGCATGTTTTTCCACTTACCACTAAAGGCAGTGCAACACCGCATACCGTCGATTTGAATCGTCCCGTGGCCTTGTTGATGGGGCCTGAAACCCGTGGCCTGCCTGAGCAGGTACGTATGATGTTTCCGCAAGAGCAGTGGATTCGTTTGCCAATGGCGGAAAACTCAAGAAGCTTGAATCTTTCCAATGCGACCGCTGTCATTGTATATGAAGCATGGCGACAACAAGGCTTTAAACAACTCTAATCAAAGATCGCCATATGGGCTTGCCACAACCAGCGTATATCCATTGAGGTCTTTAAACCAGATCTCCCGATGATGCGCATTGGGATTGTATTTAGGGCCTTCCAGAATTTCGACTTGATGGGTTTGTAGTTTTAGTACAATCTCATCAAATCGATTGCTTTCAAACCACAATAACACACCGTTACCGATCACTCGTTTCGGATCTCCGATATGTGGATGTTCATGCGCTTGCCATTGGTGCAGTTGCAGCACCATCCGTTGCTCAAACAGCAACTGTTCATATTCTTTACCGCCATGACCGCTTTCCAAGCCAAGCATCGTCTGGTACCACAGGCTAGTTTTTTCGACATCGCTCACTGCAATTAAAGGTTGTGCAATCATCGCCTATCCCTCATTTTTATTGGATTTCTTATTGCTGTATCGCATCAAAACGCTGTTGAGCGTAGATGACCTGTTCGATATTACTCTCAGCCCAATCTTTGAGTTGATATGCCATTTCTGCCACTTCCAAACCGAGTGGAGTAAGTGAATAATCCACTCGAATCGGGGCGGTATTCTGCACCTGACGCTGGATAAATCCATCTCGTTCCAGCATTTTTAGCTTCTGCGACAAGACCTTGGGTGAAATACCCTGAATGCTTTTTTTCAATAAATTGAAATGCTGAGTCTCTCGTGCCAGCACATTGATAATCATCAGTACCCATTTGTCTGCAATTTTTTCGAAAAATAAACGGGCAGGGCAATGCTGTTGATAAATATCGTATTTTAATGCCTGATTCATAGCGATAACCCTCATTTTCTCAATCGAATGTCAGTAGTTACCAGTTGGTAACTAATTGACACCTAGTTTCTAAAATATATCATTAAATCGAACTTTTGAAAAATTTTGGATACTCTCATGACACAAATTGCAGTTGTTTACTTCTCGGGCTATGGTCATACCAAAGTGGTTGCTGAAACTTTTGCGGGTGCAATTGATGCGGCTTTGATTGAAATTGATCAGAATGGCGAGATTACTGAACAGGATTGGCAAACCCTCAATAATGCGCAAGGTATTGTGTTTGGTGCGCCCACTTATATGGCAGCAACACCGTGGCAGTTTAAGAAATTTGCCGATGCTTCTTCAAAAATCTGGTTTACCCGCGGCTGGCAGGATAAGGTGTTTGCAGGTTTTACCAACAGTGCAAGTCTGAATGGTGACAAGCAAGTGACCTTGATTCAGTTGCAAACCTTGGCATCACAGCATGGTGGTATTTGGGTGAGCTTGGGTTTATTACCTGCCAATACCAAAGCGGCTAAACGTGAAGATATTAATAATTTGGGTGGTTCAGTTGGTCTGCTGGTTCAGTCACCGTCAGATGCCAGTGTGGATGAGATTCCAACAGGTGATTTAGAGACCGCGAAGCTTTACGCTCAACGTGTGAAAGCAATTGTTGAAAAGTTGCATGGTTAAAATGAAAGATAATAAAAAAGACGCATTAAGCGCCTTTTTTATTTTAATGTGATGAGAATTAATGTTTATCATCAAATTCATTATGTTGTGGTGCGTTGTATTTAAAGCCCTTGGTTTTATAACCCAAGTATAAAATACCAAACATGGCCCACCATAAACCGAACTTCAATGCCGATTCTTCAATTTCAAGCCACATCGCAAAGATGCTGATAAAGCCGAATAAAGGAATAACCACAAAGCTGATAATGTCTTTTAGTGTTTTAGTGCGACCATCTCGTAAGGCATAACGAGAAATCACAGACAGGTTTACAAAGGTAAATGCTGTCAGTGCACCAAAGCTAATCATTGAAATCACAATATCCAGATCCATAAAGCCCGCAGTCAATGCGACTAAACCGACAATGATAATGTTATACGACGGGGTAAAGGTTTTTGGACTGATATGACCGAAAATCTTCTTATTGATTACGCCATCACGACCCATCACGTACATCAGGCGAGAAACGCCTGCATGTGCAGAAATCCCGGAAGCCATGACCGTTACAATGGCAAAAGCCAATACGTAAGACTGGAATAATGAACCGCCGACCAAAAGCAGAATCTCGGGTTGAGTTTCAGCAATATTGGTGAAATACGACTTTGGATCATTCGGGAAGTAAATCTGCATAAAGTAGGTGCTAATAATGAAAATAACACCAGCAAATAATGCCGTCAGGAAAATCGCTTTCGGTAAGGTCTTTTCTGTATCTTTGGTTTCTTCTGCCAAAGAGCTGAGTGAGTCAAAACCTGTAAATGAGAAGCAGAGCAGGGTCGCACCTGTGATTAATGCACCCACTGACGTGAGTTCATTCCAGAACGGTTCCAGACTCCACAACTGATAACGGGTTTCAGCCGTAATCGCGCCGTCTGCATTAATCCCCATCTGTAATTTGTCATAAACCAGATAGGTAAAGGTACCAATCACAATCAGCTGCACCAGTACAATCCAGCTATTGAAGTTGGCAACAAAACGGGCACCACGCAAGTTGATCCCTGTCATGAATGCTGTGAGGACAACCACCCAGACCCAGTGATTTACTGTTGGGAACAAGGCTTCCAGATAAATCACCGCCAAGATAATATTGACCATCGGCGAGAGTAAATAATCCAGCCAGGATGACCAACCCACCATGAAACCTACATTGGGATGAATTGATTTTTGTGCATAGGTATAAGCCGATCCTGATGAAGGGTATCGACGGATCATGTGACCATAACTGATTGAAGTAAATAAGATTGCAATCAGGGCAACAATATAAGAGGTGGGAACATGGTGATGACTTTCTTCGGAAACCAGTCCGAAAGTGTCAAACAACGTCATGGGTTGGATGTAAGCTAAACCAATAATAATAATATGCCAAAGACCAAGTGTCTTTTGCAGCTTAGCTACCGATGGAGTCCCAGAGATATTTGTCAACGGCGTTATCCTCATAATCGTTGATCAAGGATCAGCTATGGTTTAAGGATCATTTGAGACGAAATGATCCCCCCTACAGAAAAAACGAAGTGCGCCAATCTATCGTAAAACGCTATAAATTGGCAGTACTTTTACAATTTTTTTAGCAACTTTTTTGCCAAAAGGGTAAACAAAAAGATGAATATCGATTCACCAAAATAAAATAAAGCCTCAATGATGAGGCTTTATTTTGTTTAAAATTAATTAATTCAATGAATTACCATGATTTTTGCAAGATTGCACGGATATCTTGCAGGTTGGCTTCTTTTGGATTGTAGATGATAGAACCATCATTTAACGCCTTTTCAGCTACTTCATCCAGTTGTGCTTCAGTAATTTTACCTGTTTCGCGCAAGGTACGTGGAAGCTTGGTCAGGCTAAATAAGCGGTCGCGCATTGCAAGTACAGTGGCAATGGCTTTGTCGGCACGTAAACTTGCTGGCGTTTGCGCATAAATATCGGCGCCTGCAAGTGGCAGTAACAGTTCACCAATCTTGTCGCCATTAATTTCTTTGTTATATTCAAGCACATATGGCAAGAACAGGTTCATGCATAGGCCGTGGGGCAGGTGAGCTACCGCACCTAGCGCATGGCCGAGTGAATGAACCAGACCAACCATTGAATTCGAGAAGGCAATCCCGGCCATGGTAGATGCCTGAGCAAGCTCTAAACGACCTTGTGCATCGCTTGGGTTATCCAAAACTTTGAACAGGTTTTCACTGATCTTTTTAATGCCGGCACTGGCATAGGCATCACTCAATGGATTGGCTGCCAAGCAGGTATATGCTTCAATACAGTGCGTCAATGCATCCATACCCGTCATGGCAGTCAGATGCGGTGGCAAGGTCTGGGTCATGCGTGGATCGAGAATCGCTGCATGTGGCATCAGGTAGTAAGAGGCAAAAGCCAGTTTTACATTGCGTTGCGTATCCGAAACTACCGCCACCATGGTCGCTTCTGAACCGGTACCTGAGGTGGTTGGAATCACGAAGAAAGGTTTTAATGGTTTAGGCAGGTTGTGTGCACCTGAATATTGCAACAGGTCATCACCGCCTTCAGACACCAGGATGTTGGTTGCCTTAGAGGTGTCGATGACTGAGCCACCTCCAATCGCAATAATCGCATCACATTTTTGCTTGCGATACAGTTCTGCGGCTAAACGAACCACTTCCAGACTTGAATCGGGTGGTACATCATCAAAGATTGCGCCAATCACCGCATCCGTAGTGCTAAAAGCCGCCTCGATCGGGCTGAGTAAACCATTGGCACGCACGCCTTTGTCGGTAATGATCATGGGGCGTTTTGCGCCTAAAGTCGCAAGTTCAAAAGGAATGTGCTCTAACGCAGCGTTACCAGCAATGACTTTTACAGGACAGAAAAACTCGTAATAAGGCTTAGCCATGTTATGCGCTCCGTTTCAGATAAGATTTTGCGACTTTAAGATAGATATTTTTTGCACCTGTGAATTTTTGTTTGAATGTCAATTCAGCAGGGTAACGTTTGACTGCCAGTGAAGCGATCAGTTTTGGTAGGATCAAGGCTTCCATTTTATTCAGGCAGCGCACCAGACGGATGGCACTGGAGACATCACCATCAGCAATCATACGGTCGTTGGCAAAGGCCTGTGCCGTACTTTCCTGAAAAGAAAACACCAGAAAGGCATGGGTCAGATGCTTGAAAGTAATGGTCAAATCAGGCTTGCCTTTATAGTTTGACAACAACTCTAACTGTTTTTCTTCGGTCACACATGCCACAAACGCAGGTCCATTTGGAAAAACATTCATTGAAAGGATAAAACCAACAGGAAACTTGGACACTTCCTCTTGAACTTCACGATCCACTTGGCTTGCCATTACGAGGCCACGACCCACAACGTCCATCATGAGTTTGACATAGGCAAATTGCAAAGTGGGCTTCACTGCTTTGGTTGAAATCACTTGCTCGTCCCTTGTTAAAATTATGCACGGCTAATTTAGAGTATTTACTCTAATTTATTTTAATTGGATTGAAAAGTAAATTATTCAGATATGACTACAAGGTCATTAAAGAAATCCGTATTTTTTAGGTAACTAATGAACGTATCGCAAAGCTGCTCAAAGCTTGGATAATCTTGCAGTAAGTCTTGCAAGCGCACCATTTCTAAACCTGCATAGCCGCATGGGTTAATGGTTTGAAAGCCGGTAAGGTCGCAATCGATATTCAGCGCAAGTCCATGATAGCTACGTCCACGACGGATCTTAAAGCCCAGTGAACCGATCTTACGTCCATCGACATAGACTCCGGGTGCATCAGGTTTGGCATAAGCTTCAATATTGTATTGCTTGAGCAGATCGATCATGGCTTGCTCAGCAAAGCTGACCAAGGTACGGACATGCCACTTCAAGCGATTCAGATCCAGAAGGAAATAGGCCACCAGTTGACCTTTGCCATGCCAGGTGACCTGACCGCCGCGATCGGTATGAACGACCGGAAGATTACTGTGCATCAGAATATGTTCTGCCTTACCTGCTTGTCCTTGGGTCAAGACATCCTGATGTTGTAATAACCAGACTTCGTCAGGGGTGTTTTCATCACGCTGGGTTGTGAAGTCTTTCATGGCTTCAAAACGTGTCGTGTAATCTTGCAGATCATTCAAACAACGAATGATTAAGGTCGGTTTTACAGCACTCATTACAGCAGAATTTCCTTTGCAGCTTTTAATCGGGGAGTGGCTTAATTATGGAATGATTTTGAGCAGATAAATAGCCGTTTAAGCATAGATAGGCTGTTATTTTTAACGTAAAAAAATCCAAAACACTTTCGCATTTTGGATTTCTGTATTAAAGCGCTGTCTTGATTAAAGGACAGGCTGCAAGGTCAGCATAGAGTGCATGAACTTGTTCCAGCTCTTCAAAGCGTAGCTGAGCCGTTAAAGAGTGGTATTTACCTGTACGTGAAGGCTGAACTTTTACTGAGTTGCCATCAAATTCAGGGAAGTGCTTCTGCAAAATATCAACAACAGCGACTCGAAGTTCATCCCCTGCATTACCAATCAATTTGATTGGATAGTCCATTGGGAAGACCCAAAGATGTTCTTGTAATTCACGAGAAGGAGTGCGGTCTAACATGAGCAACCTCTTAATTTGAAACGCCTGCATCAGTGCAGGCGCTTTTGATCTAATACATAGATGGGGATGAAGTGTTGAACTTCAAGTCTTGAGGAAGGGCCTTAACCCTCACTCAAGAGGTCCCAAAAGATTAGTCGTTTTCCAGGAATGAACGTAAGTGTTCAGAACGAGAAGGGTGGCGCAGCTTACGTAACGCTTTCGCTTCAATCTGACGAATACGTTCACGTGTTACGTCAAACTGTTTACCGACTTCTTCCAAAGTATGGTCGGTTGGCATATCGATACCAAAACGCATTTTCAATACTTTGGCTTCACGTTCAGTCAGGTTTTCAAGTACTTCACGGGTCGCTTCTTTTAAGCCTTCTGAGGTCGCTGCATCCACTGGAGAAGTGATGTTAGAGTCCTCAATGAAGTCACCAAGATGCGAATCTTCATCATCACCGATCGGTGTTTCCATCGAAATCGGTTCTTTCGCGATTTTAAGAACTTTACGAACTTTGACTTCGTCCATTTCCAGACGTTCGCCTAACTCTTCAGGAGTCGGTTCACGACCCATTTCCTGAAGAAGCTGACGTGACACACGGTTGATCTTGTTGATTGTCTCAATCATGTGTACTGGAATACGAATGGTACGGGCCTGATCCGCAATCGAACGGGTAATCGCCTGACGAATCCACCAGGTTGCATAGGTCGAGAATTTATAACCACGACGGTATTCAAACTTGTCTACGGCTTTCATCAAACCGATGTTACCTTCCTGGATCAAGTCAAGGAACTGTAAGCCACGGTTGGTGTATTTTTTCGCAATCGAAATCACCAGACGTAAGTTTGCTTCTACCATCTCTTTCTTGGCACGGCGTGCTTTGGCTTCGCCAACTGCCATACGCTTAGAAATCTCTTTGATGTCTTTAACGTTTAGGCCAAGATCATTCTCGATATCGGCAATCTTTTGCTGGAATGCCAATACGTCTGGACGTACTTTTTCCAGATGTGCTTTGGTTTCGGCAGGTGCTTTGGCAATCTGTTCATCTAACCAAGCAGGATTTGATTCTTGCTCAGGGAAGGTGGTACGGAACTGGTTACGGTCCATACGGCCACGACGCACTGCATAACGCATGATTTCACGTTCATTTGAACGGATCTGTTCATGGGTACCACGAATCATTTCTGAAATGATTTCGAATAGGCGCGGGGTAAATTTGAACATCATGAACACAGCAGCAAGTGCTTCGAGTGCCGCTTTCGCTTCTTCACTGTTACGGCCATGTTTTGCCACAACAGTTTTTGTTTCATTCCAAGCCGCTTCTAATTCCGAGAAACGAACTTTAGCAACCTCTGGGTCTGGACCTGAATCACCTTCAGAGTCATCATCACCTTCAGATTCTTCTTCTTCGTCATCATCATCAAGTTTGACGTCTTTGGCTTTAGATGAAGAATCTTTTTCTTCAGCTTCTTCTTCAATCTCAGCTTCTTCCAGAACTTCTGGAATATCTTCATCAGTTTCCGGGTCTAAATAACCAGAAAGAATATCGGCAAGACGGCGTTCGCCAGTTAAAAAATCATTATATTCTTGTAAAACAACTTCAACAGCATTTGGCCAGTAAGCAATCGAGTGTAAAACGTCACGAATACCTTCTTCGATGCGTTTTGCAATGCTAATTTCGCCTTCACGTGTAAGAAGTTCAACGGTACCCATTTCACGCATATACATACGTACAGGGTCAGTGGTACGACCAGGCTCACTTTCAACCGATGCTAATACGGCAGCAGCTTCTTCTTCGGCAACTTCGTCAGCAGCTTCGGTGGATTCACCAAACATGGTGTCATCAGTTTCTGGCGCACGTTCATGCACTGGAATACCAACGTCTTGAAGCATCTGGATGATGTCTTCAATCTGCTCACTTTCCGTAATTGAGTCTGGTAGATGATCGTTAACCTCAGCGTAAGTTAAATAACCTTGCTCTTTGCCTCGGCTAATCAGAGCCGCTACTTGCGAAGTAGGGGAATTCATATCGCTCATCTTTGCTTACTCTTTTGTTGAATCTGTGGCGGTGAAAAACCGTGCATGATAGCACAATTCACGGTGAATGTTTTGGATTTGATCCGTTTGCTCTAAATAAAAAATAGAATGGATTGCACGTTTGTTCATTGAATATGGGGTTAAGTCATAATTTTTCAAGCGTAATTCCTGTTTAAAGAACTTTTTTGATTGTTGATGTCCTTGGATTATAAATACACAAAAAAACTGCCGAAAAAAAGTACAAAACACGGTTTTATAGTAAAAAAAACAAATAAAACTTGACAAGGTGGGCCAAGACCGATAAATAGCGGCTAGACCCATTAACATTTTTTCATTAGAGGTACTTAGTGTCTTCTACAGATTTTGAACTAGATGATGATAACTACGGTGAAGATGATGTTGGTTTTGATGAGTCATCAGGAAAAATCAGCGCTAAAGAATCATTAGAAAAGCGCCGTTTAATTGATGACCTTTTAGCTCAACGTCGTTTAGAACGAGAATTAAAAGATTTTGACTATGATTTCGACGATGATGACCTTGACGACGAAGACTAAGCGAAATTGCTAAGACTTCACGCCCGAAAATGTTATGCTGTTGCCGATGTATTTTTAAAATTGGATTAAACAAAGAATGAGCACGTTAGATTTAGACTTATTGAGTAATTATCTTGACGGTGATCAAAACGAATACGGTCTAGATTTTGCAGCGACTCATGGCTTTTTGTGTGCAATTGCCGTTGGTCCACAATTTGATCGTTGGTTAGATGAACTTTTCGAAGGTAACCATAAGAAACTTCCTGCAGAAGTGCTTGAGCAGGTGAAGCTTTGGTTGGAATCGATTCGTCAGGATTTAGCCAATGAAAATGGAATCGAGTTTCCATTTGAAATCGAAGAAGCGGATGTCGAGTCAAGCTTGGGCGATTGGAGTGTGGGTTTTGTCGATGCAATGTTCCTGAATGAAGATGCATGGTTTGCACCTGAGTTTGAAGAACAGTTGATTGATTTAACTTTACCGATCATGGTCTTTAGCGGGATCGATGAAGAAGATCCACAAATGGAATCTTTCCGCCGTAATGGCCAGTTGATGGATGAGTTGGCAGAAGAAATTCCTGAAAACTTAAATGAACTTTACCTGATGTATCATACGCCAGCGTAATGGTGCATCCAGAGCAGCTTAAAAAAGCTGCTCTAGCAAAAGAAATATGAAAACGTCCCGAGTGGACGTTTTTTTAATGCTGGCTGTTATTATTAAAATCAGATAACACTATTTTATGCTGCCATCATCATGATGTGTTTAATTAAAAAGTCGCGATAAATAAACTGCATCCTAATCCGCTGAGTACAATGCCAATCAGACGATTAATAATAATCTGTTGAGACAGAATTTTATTTCTAATACTGGGTGTGGCACAGAAAAGCGCGATCAGGCAAAACCATAATAAGTGACTTGCAGACATAAAAAGACCATAGCCAAGAAGCTTAGCATTGCTATTTTCACTGTTCATGAGTTGAGAATAAATACTCATGACGAATAATGTGGTTTTAGGATTCAGGCTGTTGGTGAAAAAGCCATGCTTAAATGCTTGCCAGCGAGTAAGATCAATATGGCTTTCTTTGAATATCACTGCTGCTTGGGTAAATATTTTATAGCCAATATAAATCAGATAGGTCGCTCCAATATATTGGATCACTTGAATTAAACCGGGAATGTGATGCTGTAAAAAATTTAATCCAATCACACTGTATGCAACATGTACCCAGACACCACAGGCGATACCATAAGCTGTGCTGAGTCCTAAGCGGCGGCCATAGAGATAACTATTTCGGCTGACCAGGGCAAAATCTGCACCTGGACTCATGACGGCAAGTAAGGTGACCAAGCCAACCGCAATTATTTCATTCACTCATCTATTCCTGTGCGCATTATTTTAACAATTTCTATATTTTTCATATTCTTGTTATATTTAAAAACGAAATTTATTCTGGTCCATGCATGAGTTTTTGGAATGATTGAGCGTTTGTCTTTGAATTCGCTTAAATTTTTTTACTATGTCGCTCGTTATCAAAGTATGACGAGCGCCGCAGAACATTTATGTGTGACACAAGGTGCAGTCAGTAAGCAGCTTAAAAGCCTGGAAGAGATGCTTGGTTTTACCTTATTTATTCGTGAAGCACGAAAATTACGCTTAACCCAGCAAGGCGAGCTGCTGTTTGAATGCTGTCAGCATGTATTTCAACAGATAGACCAATGCTTAGTGCAGCTTAAGCAAACTGAAATAAAAAAGAATTTAGTGTTGTCCTGTGAACCGACGATTGCCATGAAATGGCTGATTCCACGTTTGGCACAATTTAAACAGCTTTATCCCGCCTTTGAAGTGAGCCTGCTCACGGCAGGAGGAGAGGTGGATTTTAGGACACAACACATTGATCTGGCCTTGAGGCGAGATGATTTTGATTGGGGGAATGCAATTTATAGTGAAAAGATTGCAGAAGAGCAGATGTTATCTGTAAAAGCAAAGCATACACAGTTTGCGGAAAACCAGATCTTTATTTCCAAGTCGAGGCCGCAGTTATGGCAGCAATTTAAGCAACATCAAACACAATTAAAGCATTTTAAACCCGCTCCTCTTGAGCATTTTTATTTGTGTATTGAAGCCTGTTTGGCAGGATTGGGTGCAACTGTGGTTTCGGCTTATATGGTAGAACGGGAAATTAAATATCATCTGCTAGAACCGATGACATCTGGCTATGCTGATGGTTCGTCTTACTATCTGTTATCAGCACAACCTTTTGAAGAGGATGTCCGAAAGTTATTGTTGAGAGATTGGCTGAGAGATGAAATGCACAACAGCCAGTTATGGTTGGCGGCCTTCAATCCCTTGGTTTTAGATTCATCAGATTAATCTGGTGGCGTTTGAATTAAGCTCTAGGTTTTTTGTTGAGATAAAACTTTTTAACTGCCCACCATGCAATATACACCATCATAATCAGCAAAATGATAGTGCTGATCCTTTGCATAATTAGACTCATCAATGCCTGATTCTGACTGAAGTGAAAACCCAAATAAGCCAGAAAACTGGTCCAGATCACGGTCCCAGCTGTACTGTAGAGCATGAATTTACTAAACGGCATTCGGCTCATGCCCGCAGGAATACTGATTAAAGACCGCACTGCCGGAATCATGCGGCCAAAGAATACAATACGATGCCCATGCTTATTGAACCACTCCAGTGCTTTATCTAAATCGGCAACCTGAATACGCAAGTACTTGCCATATCGTTCTATAAGCCTGACCAGACGAGGTTGAGGAACTTTGCGTCCAATCCAGTACAGCAGCATCGCTGCGAGTATGGAACCTGTGCTACCTGCCATGATGACACCGATGAGCGTCAGTTCACCTTTTGAGGCGGTATAGCCCGCTGAAGGCATAATAATTTCTGAAGGAATAGGCGGAAAAACATTGTCCAGAAACATTAAAAATGCGATACCTAAATATCCCAGTTTTTCCATGATGGAAAGCACCCATTGTTCCAGTCCCATAACGCCTTTATATAATTCATTTGATTGTTGTTTTTAGCATAGTTGTGCCGGGGCGATTGCTCAAGCAGTGAAACGTTACATCATTTTATCAAGCCCATAAAAAAGCCATAGTTTAACTATGGCCTGGAGAAATCTTTTTTTGTCGTTTACAGACGCTTGCGTTTAGCAGCGGCAATTTGTGACTGGCGCATACGGAAGCCTGCTTTTTGCTTATCGCTGGTTTTATCAATACAGTAAACACAAGACACACCATGTTCATAACTTGGCAGTTCAGCTTCAACTTTAGTCAGTGGCCAGCCACAAGCGTGACATTTGATGTTTTCGCCTTCTTCAACGCCGTGGGTAACAGCAGTACGGCCGTCGAATACAAAGCATTCACCTTCCCACATACTTTCTTCAGCAGGCGTTTCTTCGAGGTATTTAAGAATACCGCCTTTCAGGTGGTAGACTTCATTGAAACCTTCTTGAAGCAGGAGAGAAGTTGATTTTTCACAACGGATCCCACCGGTACAGAACATCGCAATTTTTTTGTCTTTGTGCTGTTCAAGATTTTGCTTGACGTATTCCGGGAATTCACGGAATGTTTCTGTTTTTGGGTCAATCGCACCCTTGAATGTACCTGCCTTATATTCGTAATCATTACGGGTATCAATCAGAATCACGTCATCACGGCTAATCAGCTCGTTCCATTCTTTAGGATCAAGGTAGTGGCCCACCAAGTCACGTGGCTTTACTTCAACACCTAAAGTTACAATTTCTTTTTTGAGCTTAATTTTCATTTTACGGAATGGTTTTTCAGAGCTTTCAGACTCTTTATATTCCATTGCGTTAAAACCTTCGTCCAAAAGAAATTGATGGATTGTATCAATGGCAGCGCGGTCACCTGCAACCGTACCGTTAATTCCTTCAGAAGCAACAATCAGAGTTCCACATAAATTGATGCGATTCACCAAGTCCAAAAGACGTTGTTGCAGACCTGCTGCATCTGAAACTTCTTTAAATTGATATAGTGCCGCAACAACCCAATTATTGGTCGCTTGCTGTTCTACAGGTGCAAGCTGTTCTACAGTAGCGTTCATGGATAACTCCAAATGTATTAAGATAGGAAAATAAGGCGCATATCTTAGCGTGAAATCTGAAAATAAGCGAGAAAACCATAAAATAAATATGGTTTTATAGGAGTTGGTTTTGAGTAATGATCGTCGAATTCCATCATTGACCCCATGTGCAGGGCGCTGTTCAACGGTATTTGGTGATCTGGTCTGTCGTGGTTGTCGTCGCTTTAATCACGAGGTAATTCAGTGGAATACCTATACGGCCGAGCAGCGTTTGATGGTGTGGAAGCGTTTAGATGCGCAGCTCGATCAGATCCTTGTGCCTTTATTGCCGCATGCAAACGTACAGCATGTTGAAGGCTTTATTCAAAATAAGCGAATTCGGGTCTTAGACAGCGCCACTACAGGTCGTAAGCTGTATCATGCTTTAAAGCTGTGCGAGAAGAATAAACATTTGGCCCATGAGAGTGGGCTTGGGATTGCTGATACACAGGTAAAACCGATCTGGGATGAGTTTGAACGTCGGGTACTGGCCTTGGCAAAAGCGAGTTATGAGTTGGCATGGTTACGTGCCGATGGCATCAGTAATACTTTAATGCGTGCTTTAGAGCTGGAAGAAGACGAGATTTAAGCAAGCACTTGTTATAGAAAATCTTATTGATCATGAGGTTTGTTGATAGACATCTAGCTCATCTTGTTCATATTTTGAGATTAGTTGATCTCCCTGTTATGAAACAGGTTGGATAGTTTTAAAGCGCTAGGGTTACGGGAAAAATATTGTGCCATGATCTGTTGATCTTGTTCACGAATCAAGCTGATTTTAAAACCATGTGTCGTCGTTCCAGAAGAACGCCCTTTAGATCGGTAGATCTTTTCAGTGATGCTATACATGTTTTTTCCATCACTAAAGCGTCGATCCTCCAGAGCTTGTAGTTGTATGGGTTGAGGAAAATGATAGAGCACTTTTAATCGTTGATAAAACTCATCATAGATATAAATGTTTTGCTGATCTGCAAAAATATAACTGAAATTTCCTGGATAGGGCTCACTGCTTTGGCTACCAATGAGTTGCAGGTGTGATAAATCAACAGGCGTTGTTCCCCAAAACTTATGCTCAGCGATATGAGGTAGTGGGTGTTCATTTAAATAAAAAGTTCGACCGTCTGTTGCTAGATGTAGGTTTTGACTAAAACGGTTGCTGCCACTAAAAATCTGCGTCTGTTGCGCATTTAACTTGCCCAGCTTTTTATCTTGATAATAAACCACCTGTTGATCGTGAATATATTGGCTGTTATTTGGAAATGCTTGGCTCTGTTGCGGATTTAAGTCTGTTAATGTTTTTGTTTTGTAGTAGACCTGTTGATCATCTTTGGCATAGAAATAGCCGAGTGCATTAAATTGTGGATGTAATATCGCAGTAAAACCAGCTGCATTTGCATTGGCTAGGGGCTTATCCTGAAAGTAAACCTGTTGACCATCTTTGGTGAAATCATTGCCTAAATAGTTTGTTTGTGCAGGATTTAATTGAGACAAGATGTGGTCTTGCCAGTAAACATGTTGTGGTGTTTTACCGACATTGCTATACAGCTCATCGGCACGATCAGCAAGATGACTTAAAGCCAAGCCTGTAAATTGATTGGCACTCGCAGCGGGAAGTAGAAATGTGCCTTGGCCTTGTTTAAAAATATAGACCTGATTCTGGAATGTTTCGAAATTGGTGCCGGAGATTGACTGGGTTTGTTGATGAGGCAAATCAACGCTGCCATCGTTAAATTCATGCCAGAGGAGGCAGCCCATAAAAAGGCTAAAACTGGCTAAAATAACAAGGATTAATCCAACTGTAAGCCATCTTTGTTTTCTCTGAAAAGAGGCTAGCGCCTGTTGATCTGCAATTATGCTAATGATGTCAACATGGGTTTTCTTGTTGATACTTGCATTGCTGGTACGTTGTAATTGTTGCTGTTTAGCGAGAGCTTCCAGTTTTTTCCAAAACTGTAAAAACTCACTGTGTTGTTGGGTTAAAGTGGCAGGCCACATCCATGAATTGAAATAAAAATATTGCCGATAAGGTACTGTTTTGGTCAGCAGGTTTAAGCTATGGATCTGGGCATGATGTTGTCGCAGTTGAATATGAATTAAATCTTGCCAAGGATAAAAATAAGTCTGCGCTGATTTTTCTAGACCGAGACCTTGCCGATAGAGTTTAAACGTAATCGTTTGTTTTAAATATTTTTGATAAAGCTGGTTATATAGATAAAGAACAGGTAGCAATAGACCCAACATCAACGCAATATTAAGCAATTGGGCAAAGAAGGGGAGAATTTGATAAAAATAATAAAGGCTAAAATCGTAGAAGCAGTAAACCAAAAATAACCAGCTCAGAAGGATTAGCGCCAAAAACAGCACAAATGACGGAATCTTCATTTCGTATGCTGTGATTGTTGTTTCGTATAAAACAGCGGACTTTTTGTTCATTGCTTCAATGTTTTAGTGGGACGTATATAAAGATATATAGGTGTTATTTTTCTCAAGCATAACGGATAAAACAAAAAAAGGATGCATAAGCATCCTTTTTTATCAACGCTAATATGAATTAACGTTTGATGTCGCGCTGCGTCGAGCCTGTGTAAAGCTGACGTGGACGACCGATTTTGTACGGACCGCTGTGCATTTCTAACCAGTGGCTGATCCAGCCTACTGTACGTGCAAGCGCGAAGATTACCGTAAACATTTCTGTTGGGATACCAATCGCTTTTAAGATGATACCTGAGTAGAAATCTACGTTCGGGTAAAGCTTACGTTCTACGAAGTACGGATCGCTAAGCGCAATACGCTCAAGTTCCATAGCAAGTTGCAATTGTGGATCGTTGATGCCTAAAGCTTCAAGAACTTCATCACAAGTCTGTTTCATGACTTTAGCGCGTGGGTCGAAGTTTTTGTAAACACGGTGACCGAAGCCCATGAGTTTAACTTCTTTACGCTTCACTTTTTCCATGAATTCAGCAACGTTTTCTACGCTACCAATTTCATCAAGCATCTTAAGTACAGCTTCGTTTGCACCACCGTGAGCAGGTCCCCAAAGTGCCGAGATACCAGCAGAGATACATGCATACGGATTCGCACCAGTAGAACCGGCAAGACGAACTGTAGAAGTAGATGCATTTTGTTCGTGGTCAGCATGAAGCGTGAAGATACGATCCATTGCACGTGACAGAACAGGATTTACCTTGTAATCACGGTCAGCAGGCGTTGCAAACATCATGTGTAAGAAGTTTTCTGCATAACCAAGATCATTACGTGGGTAAATGAATGGTTGACCTACAGTGTACTTGTAGCTCCATGCTGCAAGGGTAGGGATTTTTGCGATTAAACGAATCGCAGTAATTTCACGGTGATTTACATCTTCGATGTCTAAACCATTGTGATAGAACGCAGATAACGCACCAACAACACCAACCATTATCGCCATCGGATGAGCATCACGACGGAAACCATTGAAGAAACGGCTGACTTGATCGTGAACCATGGTATGGTTACGTACTTTAGCGTCAAATTCTGTCTTTTGTTCAGCATTTGGAAGTTCGCCATTTAATAATAAATAACAAGTTTCCAAGTAGTCTGCTTGAGTCGCTAATTGATCAATCGGATAGCCACGGTGTAATAACACACCTTTGTCACCATCAATGAATGTGATCTTAGATTCGCAAGCCGCTGTCGCCATAAAACCAGGATCGAAAGTAAAGTGACCTGATGCTAATACATCTTTAACGTCAATTACATCTGGGCCCAATGTGCCGCTGTAAATTGGTAATTCAATTTCTTTGCCATCAAGCTGTAATACGGCTTTTTTGCCAGTTGCTGCAGACATTCAATAGATCTCCTGTCCTGGTGAATGATTATCTGACTCGAAATACTAATCTTGTCATGTGCGAATCAGACGGTGTCAAAATTTGCTATAAGATTAGTGGCTACTAAAATTTTGTCAATTATACTTAGGGATAAAAAATGACGTTGCTACAGTCAATTAGTCATTCAGTATCGAAGAAAAAACTGAGTAAAATCACAGCACCGGTCGAGTATAATATGTCAAATTAAGATTTAGGTGCAGAAAAAAAATGAAGCATCAGTCCAATTGTAAGTAAATTTTTAGAGAGGCAATATTTTGCTGCTTATAAAATAAATACTTATCGCTTTTCAAAAGCCTGTGTTTCCCTATGCTTAGCCTGTACTGGTCATTAAAAAAACAATTAAAAACGTGACTTTTAAACTAATAATTGATTCATTTTGGTGCAATTGATTGTATGAAAAATGACTGATCGATTTCTACGTCTCACTTATAAAAATAGATTATTAATTGATTATATTTAATATATAAATGAGCACTATTATTTTGAAGTATGCATAAACTGTGATTATTTGGACAAATAAAAACTTAAAAACGAATTATTTTGAGAAAATATAAGAAAAGAATTTATTAAATTAGAAACTATCCATAAAAAATAGTATCTTAATTTTATCATTACAAAACAACTAGATAGTATTTTTTGTCTGAGCATGTGGTTTTTTTGGTCATTATTATGCATGTGAATGATTCTTATTTAAAGTTTTTTTCGACTAAAGCGAAAGCTGATTGTTTGTATTTTGATATTTCACGTTTTATAATTCGATGTCGTTTATAGGTTAGGCATGTGCTGTGCTTGCCTAACAATGCCAGCTTTCCTTTGAATTAATTCAAACAAACTCCGGATGGAGTTTCTACCTACAGGATGCCCGCTGTGAAAAGCAACAGACCTGTCAATTTGTCCATGGGTCAGGTGTTAGCGGTAAATTTACGCTCACCCGTGGCTATTGCATCAATTCTACACCGTCTATCAGGTGTAATCGTTTTCTTATTAGTCGCTGTTCTTTTATGGATTTTGGATAAATCTTTATCTTCACCAGAAGGATTTGACTACGTTAAAAATGTCGTTTTCGGAAATATCCTTGTACGTTTTGTCGTATGGGTATTTGTAGCTGGATTAATTTTCCACCTAATCGCAGGAATCAAGCATTTACTTGCTGACCTCGGTTTCGCTGAAGAATTACAAAGCGGTCGTATCGCGGCTACAGTTTCATTGATCTTATCTGTGATCGGTATCGTCGCAGCCTTTGTATGGATTATGTTCTAATGAAAAGTGCTACAGGTTTAACAGGTTCAGGTTCACGCGATTGGTATATCCAGCGTATCAGTGCTGTAGTGTTAGCTGCATACACTATTGTTTTATTAGGCTGGATCCTTTGCCATAGCGGATTTGGTTATGAACAATGGGCTGGCTTTATGCTGACTTTGCCAATGAAGATCTTTTCTTTATTAGCAGTATTATCGCTGGTTGCACACGCTTGGATTGGTATGTGGCAAGTCTTTACTGATTATGTAACGACTCGTCAAATGGGTCCTTCAGCTTCAGGTTTACGCCTTGTACTTACTTCTGCTGTCATTATTTCAGTGATCGTGTACGCAATCTGGGGTATCCAGATTTTCTGGGCAAATTGATAGGAAGAGATCATGGGCGCTATTAACCCTAAAGAAGATTATTCAAATATTCAAAACCTCACTTTCGATGCTGTTATCGTCGGTGGTGGTGGTTCTGGTATGCGCGCTGCTTACCAACTTGCTCAAGCGGGTTTAAAAGTTGCGGTATTGACCAAAGTATTCCCGACACGTTCGCATACGGTTGCTGCCCAAGGTGGTATTGGTGCGTCGTTAGGTAACATGCAAGAAGATAACTGGCACTATCACTTCTATGACACGGTTAAAGGTTCTGACTGGTTAGGCGATCAGGACGCAATCGAGTTCATGACCCGTGAAGCGCCAAAAGTTGTTTACGAGCTTGAACACTTGGGTATGCCGTTTGACCGTAACCAAGATGGTACGATCTATCAGCGTCCATTCGGTGGTCACTCTGCTAACTACGGTGAAAAAGCGGTTCCACGTGCGTGTGCTGCTGCCGACCGTACAGGTCATGCGTTATTGCATACCTTGTACCAAAGCAACGTGAAAATGGGCACCCAGTTCTACGTTGAGTGGATTGCATTAGACTTGATCCGTAACGAAGCGGGTGATGTGCTTGGTGTGACTGCCATTGACCAGGAAACCGGTAACATCGCGGTATTCCAAGCTAAAGCAACCTTATTTGCTACCGGTGGTGCGGGTCGTGTTTATCGCGCATCTACAAACGCATATATCAATACTGGTGACGGTCTTGGTATGGCTGCTCGTGCAGGTATTCCATTACAGGATATGGAATTCTGGCAATTCCACCCAACGGGTGTTGCGGGCGCAGGTGTATTGTTAACCGAAGGTTGCCGTGGTGAAGGTGCGATTCTTCGTAACAAAGACGGCGAACCATTCATGGAACGTTATGCACCGACTTTAAAAGACTTGGCGCCACGTGACTTCGTATCACGTTCTATGGACCAGGAAATTAAAGAAGGTCGTGGTTGTGGTCCTAAAGCGGATTATATCTTGCTAGATATGACGCATTTAGGTGCTGAAACAATCATGAAACGTCTGCCATCTGTTTATGAGATTGGTAAGAAGTTCGCAAACGTTGACTGTACCAAAGAACCGATTCCGGTAGTACCAACAATCCATTATCAAATGGGTGGTATTCCAACCAACATTCATGGTCAAGTGGTTGTGCCGCATGGTGTGGAAGAGGGTGAATTCTCTGCGCACTACGATAAGGATACTAAAGAGTATTCTTATAAAGGTACGCGTGACTATGTGAAGCCGGTAAAAGGTTTCTACGCGATTGGTGAATGTTCTTGCGTATCGGTACATGGTGCAAACCGTTTAGGTACCAACTCATTGCTTGACCTTGTGGTATTTGGTAAAGCGGCGGGCGAACACATCATTGATTACGTGACCAAACATCATGGCGATGACTATGCACCGCTTCCAACAGATGTATTGGTTAATACCTTAGAGCGTGTACGTAAACTGGATGAATCAACGACTGGTGAAAATGCACAAGAAGTTGCTGATGCAATCCGTGACATCGTACAAGATCACGCAGGTGTATTCCGTACCCAAGCGTTGCTTGACAAAGGCGTGAAAGAAATCCTGGCGATTGAACCACGCGTACGTAACATTCATTTAAAAGACAAGTCTCGCGTATTTAACACTGCACGTGTTGAAGCGTTAGAAGTTGAAAACTTGTATGAAGTTGCGAAGGCGACCCTGATTTCTGCTGCTGCACGTAAAGAATGTCGTGGTGCGCATACCGTGGTTGACTATGAGTTAGCACCGGATCACCCAACTTACTCTTACGGTCGCCGTGATGATGAGTGGATGAAGCATACTTTATGGTATTCATCAGACAACCGTCTTGAATATAAGCCAGTGCGTTTCAGCCCGTTAACGGTTGAAGCAATCGAACCTAAACCACGTACATTCTAATCGGGAGAACCAAGATGAGTAGAGGCACTCGTACATTCGAAATCTACCGCTATGATCCTGATAAGGATAAAGCGCCGTACATGCAAACCTTCAAACTTGAGTTAACCGACAAGCACCGTATGTTGCTTGACGCGTTACTTGCGTTGAAAGTGCAGGATGAATCATTAACATTCCGCCGCTCTTGCCGTGAAGGTATTTGTGGTTCGGATGGTGTGAACATCAATGGTAAAAACGGTTTGGCGTGCTTGTGGAACTTGAACGACTTGCCAGAGAAGATTGTAATCCGTCCTTTACCAGGTTTACCTGTGGTAAAAGACTTGGTTGTAGACATGAACCAGTTCTATGACCAATATGACAAGATTCAGCCGTTCTTGATCAATAACCAGCCAGCGCCGGCAAAAGAACGTTTACAGTCTCAAGAAGAGCGTGAACACTTAGATGGCCTATATGAATGTATTCTTTGTGCATGTTGTTCAACTTCATGCCCATCATTCTGGTGGAACCCTGATAAGTTCCTTGGACCATCTGCATTGTTAAATGCGTATCGCTTTATCATTGACTCTCGTGATACAGCAACACAAGAGCGTTTGGCTCGTTTAGACGATCCGTTCTCTTTGTTCCGTTGTAAAGGGATCATGAACTGTGTATCTGTATGTCCTAAAGGTTTGAACCCGACAAAGGCAATTGGTCACATTCGTAACATGTTATTAGATCAAGCGGGTTAATTCGTTTTTTCTAAGCCAGAAAGGGGCCCCGCAAGGGGCTTCTTTTTTTATTTTGCGAAAGCTTAACGACTGGTTGAAAAGTAACTGCCTGAGTAAAACCTGACTTGAATTTGAGAAATTTAGCCTCAAATATTTATGGATTTTGTTGCTAATTAAAATCATCAAAATCGATATGGTGACTAGGTTGATTTATTTTTAATCAAACTGGATGCGCTTTGTGCAATATTTGTAGAGAATGTTTATTTTTGATCGATTGGAGTGCAACTTTTATCAAAAGGGCGGTATATTAGAATATAATTTGATATGTGTATTTCGCTGCTTTATAGGTGGTATGTGTCAAAAAAATCAATCCAAGCTTGAGAACATGTTAGGATTTCTGCCACAACTGGAATCAAAAAATAAGCAGATTCTTGGGCTTATCAATTAAGAAAGCCTTCAAGATTTGTACAGGTTTTAGTAAAAAAGTCAATTTAGAAAAGTTAAAAATTTAGTTAATTTTTCTAAAATGATTTGCAAAAAATTGCTCGATTTCATCGAGTATGAAGAATGAGTTATGTGCCTTGAATTGAAGGTGCATGGCTCATTTGTTACATCACAGGGATTACTCCTGATGTGTAGTAATAATGTCTCAGGGTTGGATTACCTTGGGTAGTAGTGTCGTGTTACCAATTTGGCACTATGAATCATGGGTGTGCTTAAAAGGCAGCCTGTATTATTTTTTGCAATAGGAAATGGGTCCAAAAATGCAAGAAGTTGCTGACGCATTGCGTCTTGACACTGAACTTTCCGCTGATAGTGCAGCGTATATTGAAGAGCTATACGAACAGTACCTAACTTCTCCAACCTCAGTGTCAGAGGATTGGCGTGAATATTTCGATAAATACCCTAAAGGTGATCAACCACACGGCAGTGTGCGCGAGCAATTCCTCCTTCTGGGCCGTAATGCAAGCCGAGTTCAACCTGTTGTTCAAAGCACTGTAAGTACAGAACATGAGCGTCGTCAAATTGGTGTATTACAACTCATCGCTGCTTACCGTAACCGTGGTCATCAAAAAGCTAAACTCGATCCATTAGGTCTTGCGAAACGCGAAGACGTTCCTGACCTCGATTTATCTGCTCACGGTTTAACCAAATCTGATCTTGATACTGTATTTAATACAGGCAACCTCGCCATTGGAAAAGCAGAAGCAACCTTGTCTGAAATGGTTGAAGCCATGGAAGCAACGTACTGCGGTTCAATTGGTGCAGAATATATGCATATCGTTGACACTAAAGAAAAGCGTTGGATTCAACAGCGTCTGGAAAGTGTTCGCGGCAAATTCAACTATACCAATGATCAGAAAAAAGGTTTCCTAGAGCGTTTAACTGCTGCTGAAGGCCTGGAAAAGTATCTCGGTAATAAATTCGTTGGTGCAAAACGTTTTGGTGTAGAAGGCGGTGAGTCTTTTATTCCAATGATGAACGAAATCATTCAACGTGCTGGTAGCGTCGGTTGTAAAGAAGTTGTGATTGGTATGCCACACCGTGGTCGTCTCAACCTGCTTGTCAACATCATGGGTAAAAACCCGGCTGATCTTTTCGGTGAGTTCGAAGGCAAGAGCCTGCATAAAAAAGGTTCAGGTGATGTGAAGTATCACCAAGGCTTCTCTTCAAACGTCATGACACCAGGCGGCGAAGTTCACTTGGCATTGGCGTTTAACCCATCGCACTTGGAAATCGTTGGTCCAGTGGTTGAAGGTTCTGTTCGTGCGCGTCAAGTACGTCGTAAAGACATTGGCGGTGATGACGTTCTTCCTGTTATCGTTCATGGTGATGCTGCGTTTGCAGGTCAAGGTGTGAATCAGGAAACTTTCCAGATGTCACAAACCCGTGGTTACACAGTGGGCGGTACAGTCCATATCGTGATCAATAACCAAGTGGGCTTCACGACTTCTGATCCACGTGATACACGTTCTACCGAATACTGTACTGACGTTGCGAAAATGATTCAGTCACCGATTTTCCATGTAAACGGTGATGATCCTGAAGCGGTTATTTTTGCCACTCAAATTGCACATGACTTCCGTCATGAATTCCGTAAAGATGTCATTCTGGACTTGTTCTGCTACCGCCGTCGCGGTCACAACGAGGCGGATGAGCCATCTGCAACACAACCATTGATGTATCAAGTCATCAGCAAGAAAGCAACAACTCGTACTTTGTATGCTGATCAGCTGGTTCAGGAAAAAATTCTTGACCGTGCAAGTGCTGATGCCATGGTTGAAGACTACCGTTCTGATCTGGAAGCGGGTAACCACGTTGCCAATGCACTGGTTCGTGAGCCGAACAAAAAAATGTTTGTGGATTGGACGCCATACTTGGGCCATGAATACACAGACATCTGGGATACAACATTCAGCATTGACCGTTTGAAAGAGCTTGGTCAGAAGATGAATACATTGCCGGAAGGTTTTGTATTACAGCGTCAAGTTCAAAAAGTCATCGATGACCGTGCGAAAATGCAAACAGGCGAAATGCCATTGAACTGGGGTGCGGCTGAAACCTTAGCTTATGCAACTTTGCTTGATGATGGCTTCTTGGTACGTATCACCGGTGAAGACGTAGGTCGTGGTACATTCTCGCACCGTCATGCGAAATTGCACAATCAGGTAGATGGTTCAGTTTATATTCCGCTTTGCCATATCAAAGAGAATCAGCCACGTACTGCGGTTTATGACTCTTTATTGTCTGAAGAAGCTGTACTGGCATTTGAATACGGTTACTCAACCACTTTGCCGAAAAGCTTGATCGTTTGGGAAGCGCAGTTCGGTGACTTCGCAAACTGTGCGCAAGTTGTAATTGACCAGTTTATCGCTTCGGGTGAAACCAAGTGGGAGCGTGTTTGTGGTCTTACCATGTTGTTGCCACACGGTTATGAAGGTCAAGGTCCAGAGCATTCATCTGCACGTTTAGAGCGTTTCTTGCAGCTTTGTGCTGAAGACAACATGCAGGTAATGACCCCAACGACTCCTGCGCAAATTTTCCATGCGTTACGTCGTCAGGCAGTTCGTCCGATTCGTAAGCCAATGATTGTAATGTCACCAAAATCATTACTACGTCATAAACTTGCGACTTCAACACTTGATGAATTGGCAAACGGTTCATTCCAAACCGTGATCGATGAAATTGATCAAATCAATAAAGCAGACGTAACTCGCTTAGTGCTTTGTGGTGGTAAGGTTTATTACGACTTGCTTGAAAAACGTCGTGAACTTGGTCTTAACCATGTTGCGATCGTTCGTATCGAACAATTGTATCCATACCCAGAACAACGCTTGGCTGAAGTTATGGCTGAGTATCCAAACATTCAAGAACTTGTTTGGGCACAAGAAGAGCCGAAGAACCAAGGCGCTTGGTTATTCATCGTTCCTCGCTTGTATGAAGACGTTCTTAAATCTGGTAAACAAATCCGTATTAGCTATGCTGGTCGTGAAGCATCTGCCGCACCTGCTTGTGGCTCGCCATACTTGCATGCAAAACAACAAGCTCAGCTCATCAATGACGCACTTGCTATTGAAGTTGAACAATCAGGAGATTCTAAATAATGGCAACCGAAATTAAAGCACCGGTATTTCCAGAGTCAGTTGCTGACGGTACGATCGCAACTTGGCACAAGAAAGTAGGTGAACCTGTATCACGTGATGAAGTGATCTGTGACATTGAAACCGATAAAGTTGTTTTAGAAGTGGTTGCTCCAGCTGATGGTAGCCTTGTTGCAATCATCAAAGATGAAGGCGATACCGTTCTTTCTGACGAAGTGATTGCTCAATTCGAAGCTGGTGCTGTTTCTGCGGCTGCTCCTGAAGCTGCTGCACCAGCAGAAGCGGCGCCTGCTGCATCTGCACCTGCGGCTGCTGCATCAACTCAACCGGTTGATCAAAACCAGGCACCTGCAGTACGTAAAGCATTGTCTGAAACTGGTATCAATGCTGCTGACGTTCAAGGTACAGGCCGTGGTGGTCGCATCACTAAAGAAGATGTTGCGAACCATAAGCCAGCTGCATCAGTTCAACCATTAAGCGTTGCTGTAGGCGAGCGTATCGAGAAACGTGTTCCAATGACACGTTTACGTAAGCGTGTTGCTGAGCGTTTATTGGCGGCTACACAACAAACTGCAATGTTAACTACGTTCAACGAAGTGAACATGAAGCCAATCATGGAAATGCGTAAGCAATATAAAGATGCTTTCGAAAAACGTCATGGTGCTCGTTTAGGCTTTATGTCTTTCTTCGTTAAAGCGGCAACTGAAGCATTAAAACGCTACCCAGCTGTAAACGCATCTATTGATGGCGACGATATCGTTTATCACGGTTTCTATGACATCGGTGTAGCTGTTTCTTCTGACCGTGGTCTGGTTGTTCCTGTACTTCGTGATACTGACCGTATGAACTATGCAGAAGTTGAAAACGGTATCCGTGACTATGCATTTAAAGCACGTGACGGTAAGTTAGGCATCGAAGACATGACTGGTGGTACGTTCACAATCACCAACGGTGGTACTTTCGGTTCATTGCTTTCAACACCTATTTTAAACCAGCCACAAACTGCAATCTTGGGTATGCATAAAATCCAAGAGCGTCCTATGGCGGTGAATGGTCAAGTTGAAATCTTGCCAATGATGTATTTAGCGCTTTCTTATGACCACCGTTTAATCGATGGTAAAGAAGCGGTAGGTTTCTTGGTAACAATCAAAGAATTGTTAGAAGAGCCAGCTAAACTCATTCTTGACCTATAATTTTTTATTTAAAAATCCCCCTAAGTCCCTCTTGAATTACAAGAGGGACTTTCACAAGTCTGATGAGTTTCTGGGTTTGTGAAATTTCTTCTCTGATAAAAGAAGATAGGGGAGATTCATTGGAGATAAAGATGTCTCAACAGTTTGATCTTGTTGTTATTGGCGGTGGACCTGGTGGTTATGAAGCGGCAATTCGTGCAGCTCAACTTGGTTTCAAAGTTGCTTGTATCGAAAAACGTATTCACAATGGTAAACCATCTTTAGGTGGTACCTGTTTAAACGTGGGTTGTATCCCTTCTAAAGCATTGCTTGACTCTTCTCACCGTTATGAAGCCACTGTTCACGAACTTGCTGAACACGGTATTACCACGGGTGAAGTTAAATTTGATTTAGACACTTTGTTGGCACGTAAAGATAAAGTTGTAGATCAATTGACCGGTGGTGTTGCTCAATTACTGAAAGGTAATGGTATCGAGTGGTTACAAGGTACGGGTAAATTACTTGCAGGTAAAAAAGTAGAATTCACACCGTTTGAAGGTGATGTACAGGTTTTAGAACCGAAGTATGTGATCCTTGCAACGGGTTCTGTACCTGTCAATATTCCAGTTGCTCCTGTTGATGAAGACCTGATTGTTGACTCTACTGGTGCATTAAAATTCCCAGAAGTTCCTAAGCGTCTTGGTGTGATCGGTGCCGGTGTGATCGGTCTAGAGCTTGGTTCAGTATGGCGTCGTCTTGGTTCAGAAGTTGTTGTGTTTGAAGCATTAGATGCTTTCTTACCAATGGCAGACAAAGCATTGGCGAAGGAATATCAAAAAATCTTGAAAAAACAAGGTTTAGATATCCGTATTGGTGCAAAAGTTTCTGGTGCTGAAACCAATGGTCGCGAAGTAACGGTTAAATATAACCAAGCTGGCGAAGACAAAGAACAAGTTTTTGACAAGTTAATCGTTTGTGTAGGCCGTAAAGCCTATGCAGAAGGTTTATTGGCAGAAGATTCTGGTATTAAACTCACTGAACGTGGTTTGGTTGATGTCAATGATCAATGCCAAACATCTGTTGAAGGTGTTTATGCGATTGGTGACTTGGTACGCGGTCCAATGCTTGCACATAAAGCAATGGAAGAAGGCGTAATGGCAGTTGAACGTATCCACGGTCATGCTGCTCAAGTGAACTACGACACCATCATCAGCGTGATCTATACGCATCCAGAAGCAGCTTGGGTCGGTTTAACTGAAGAACAAGCCGCTGAAAAAGGTCATGAAGTTAAAGCTGGTCAATTCCCGTTTGCGGTGAATGGTCGTGCATTGGCTGCTGGTGATACTGCTGGTTTTGTGAAATTCGTTGCTGATGCGAAAACAGATCGTCTTTTAGGTATGCACGTTGTGGGTCCTAATGCATCTGACATCGTACACCAAGGTATGATCGCGCTTGAATTCGTTTCTTCGGTTGAAGACTTGCAATTGATGACTTTCGGTCACCCAACTTTCTCTGAAGTTGTACATGAAGCAGCGCTTTCTGTTGACGGTCGTGCAATCCACGCGATTCAACGCAAGCGTAAATAAAACATAAAGTGTGGTTCGCCACACTTTTTTGAATGATGATGATTGCCTGCTTCAGGCAATCATTTATTCAATATGTAGCAGCCTGATTTTAAGAAGATCTGGCTGTATCACACAAACAACATAGTAGGTAACTAAATGAACTTACATGAGTATCAAGCTAAAGCATTATTGAAAGAATATGGCATGCCAGTACAAGAAGGTATCTTGGCAACAAATGCAGACGAAGCAGTTGCTGCATTTGAACAGCTTGGTGGTAAATTCGCGGTAATGAAAGCGCAAGTTCATGCTGGTGGTCGTGGTAAGGCTGGCGGCGTTAAAGTTGCAAAATCTAAAGAAGATGTTATCGAATTTGCTAACAACATCATTGGTACTCGTCTTGTAACGTATCAAACTGATGCAAATGGTCAACCAGTAAACAGCATTATCGTTGCTGAAGACGTTTACCCAGTTGAGCGTGAGCTTTACTTGGGCGCGGTTGTAGACCGTTCTAGCCGTCGTATTACTTTCATGGCTTCTACCGAAGGTGGTGTAGAAATCGAGAAAGTTGCGGAAGAAACGCCTGAAAAAATTATCAAAGTTGAAGTTGATCCTTTAGTTGGCTTACAACCATTCCAAGCACGTGAAGTTGCGTTTGCTTTAGGTTTGAAAGACAAGCAAGTGAGCCAATTTGTAAAAATTATGGGCGCTGCTTACCAAGCATTTGTAGAAAATGACTTTGCATTATTTGAAATTAACCCACTTTCAGTTCGTGAAAATGGCGATATTTTATGTGTTGATGCGAAAGTAGGTATCGACTCTAACGCGCTTTACCGTTTACCTAAAGTTGCTGCTTTACGTGATAAAACTCAAGAAAACGAGCGTGAATTAAAAGCATCTGAATTTGATCTTAACTATGTTGCTTTAGAAGGTAACATCGGTTGTATGGTGAACGGTGCTGGTCTTGCAATGGCAACAATGGACATCATTAAACTTTATGGTGGTCAGCCTGCAAACTTCCTTGACGTTGGTGGCGGTGCAACCAAAGAGCGCGTAATCGAAGCGTTCAAAATCATCCTTGCTGATACGTCTGTACAAGGTGTTTTAATCAACATCTTCGGTGGTATCGTACGTTGTGACATGATTGCTGAAGCAATTATTGCAGCGGTTCAAGAAGTAAACGTAACTGTTCCAGTTGTTGTTCGTTTAGAAGGTAACAACGCTGAGTTAGGTGCTAAATTACTTGATGAATCTGGTTTGAAATTAATTTCTGCGAACGGTTTATCTGATGCCGCAGAAAAAGTTGTAGCTGCAGTTAAAGCGTAAGGAGTATCAATCATGAGCGTATTAATTAATAAAGACACTAAAGTATTGGTACAAGGTTTTACTGGTAAAAACGGTACTTTCCACTCTGCACAAGCTTTAGACTACGGTACAAAAGTTGTTGGTGGTGTTACTCCAGGTAAAGGTGGTACAACTCACCTTGATCTACCAGTATTCAACACAATGAAAGAAGCGGTACGTGAAACAAATGCAGATGCATCTGTAATCTATGTACCAGCTCCATTCGTTTTAGACTCAATCGTTGAAGCGGTTGATTCAGGTGTTGGCCTGATCGTTGTGATCACTGAAGGTGTTCCAACAATCGACATGCTTAAAGCAAAACGCTACTTAGAAACTAACGGTAACGGTACGCGTTTAGTTGGTCCTAACTGCCCAGGCGTGATCACTCCAGGCGAATGTAAGATCGGTATTATGCCTGGTCACATTCACCAACCAGGTCGTATTGGTATCATCTCACGTTCAGGTACATTGACTTATGAAGCTGTTGCTCAAACAACTAAGCTTGGTTTAGGTCAGTCTACTTGTATCGGTATTGGTGGTGACCCAATCCCAGGTATGAACCAGATCGAAGCGCTTCAATTGTTCCAAGACGATCCAGATACTGATGCAATCATCATGATCGGTGAGATCGGTGGTACAGCGGAAGAAGAAGCTGCTGAATTCATCAAATCTAACGTGACTAAGCCTGTAGTCGGTTACATCGCTGGTGTAACTGCGCCTAAAGGTAAACGTATGGGTCACGCTGGTGCGATCATTTCTGGTGGTCAAGGTACTGCTGAAGAGAAATTCGCTGCATTTGAACGCGCGGGAATGGCTTACACGCGTAGCCCAGCTGAGCTTGGTTCTACTATGTTGCAAGTTTTAAAAGAGAAAGGTTTAGCGTAATACGTTAGATTTTAATCTTTAAAAAACCCCAATGGCGACATTGGGGTTTTTTATTGCCTGAAAATCGGGGTGGGTTCTATAAATATAAGTGGGTTTGACCATAAAAACTGATCCTCAATAAAACTTAAAATTTAGCATTGCAGCCGGAATATACACCTAAAACATTAAACGACTGTCTATTTTTTATACATTTTCAAAATTTAGATGAGTTGTTTAAATTTCAATAACTTGTACCAAAGTGACAAAAATATTCACCTTCTGACCAAAAAGGAAAAGTATAAAAAAGAGTCATTTTAATCTCTGGTATTTTTAAGTTTATGTTTTAAATCATGAAAAATACAAAACTCGTATTATTGTGTATTAACATGTGAAAGTGTGACTTGGTTTGCAAATTTTTATTGAAAATGTTGTTTTTGTGTATATTATTGTTTCTGAATTGCATAGCTTTTTTACAAAGATTTTAAACAATTTGGGGTGAAGCTAAGTAATGAAAAATCAATCAAATTTTTATGGATACTCTCAAATGAAAAAATTAAGTTTAGGGCTTGCTCTCCTGGCTGTATGCGCAACATCTACGACTTTTGCTGCAACTGGCGTGATCACTTTTACTGGTCAGCTTGTTGCTGGAACTTGTAGTGCTAACGTTGCTGGAAGTGGCAATGCATCTGCATCTGTAACTTTACCAACTGTGAATACCGCTGCTTTGGGCGCTGCAAATGCAACGGCGGGTACCACTGCATTTAAAATCAACTTATCGGGTGCTGGTTGTACAGCAAGCAGCTTAAATGCAACGCCTTACTTCGAATCAGAAGTGGCTAAAGTCAATGCAGCAGGTCGTTTAATTAATACAGCTACAAGCGGGGCAACACTGGTAGATATCCAGTTGTTGACGAATAACCAGACTGTTATTGATGTAAATGCGCCAGCACCAGCTCAGTCAAGCAGTGTAGGTGTTTCTGCTGGTACAAATAGCAATGACTTCAATTACTTTGCCCGTTATTTCGCAACAGCTGCAACAACTGCTGGTGCAGTAACGTCATCAGTAAGCTACAGCATTATTTATAAATAATTGTAGTTTCATTTTGGTTGGTTCAGGGGAAATATAACAATATGCGTATCTCATCGATTGCCTTTCGCATTGCAATGCTCAGTTCAATCTCTACTGCAACATTTGCAGGAGTGACGATTACAGGGACGCGTATTATTTTTCCTTCCAACCAGAATACGGTCACTGTTCAATTGAACAATCCTGACGATCGTCCTGCATTAATTCAGGCATGGTTAGACAATGGTGACCCGCATCAGATACCAGAGGCGGATAAGATTCCATTTATCTTAACGCCTCCTTTGGCCCAAATTGCTTCAAATAAAGGTCAAATGCTTCGCTTAATTGCGAAAGATACCTCAGCTTTGCCTCAGGATAGAGAAAGCTTATATTGGTTTAATATTTTGGATATGCCTGCATCTGAGCAGGTTGAGACAGCAGAAAAAAATAAATTACAGGTGTCGATTCGTTCACGTATTAAACTATTTTATCGTCCTGTCAATTTAAAAATCTCACAGGAAAAAGCATTTTCCAGTGTTACCTTTAAATATAATGAAACTAATAAAAGCGTGACGGTGAATAACCCATCTCCTTATTATGTAAATTTTTATAATGTCAGTTTGAATCCGGATAAAGAAAATGTTGTTTATGCTGATCCATTAATGGTTGCACCTTATTCTACTGAATGTTTTAAACCTGGAATTCAATTTAAGCCTCAGCATATTAGCTATTTACTAATTAATGATTATGGTGGAAATCAGGCTTATCAAGCTGTCATCAATGGCGCAGAATAAATGAAGCATGCATTCAGTTATAGCGTTATTATTTTATGCATGCACTCTACTTATGCAGCAGAAAATGAAAATATAAATCAGAAATTGCAAGCGAGAGATGGATCAAATAACCGGATTTATACCTTTGATGCACGTGCATTGTTTGGCGGACGCAATCAGGACATTGATCTAACTTCATTCCGCCAGACCAATGGCGTTGCTGCGGGTGTGTACTCACTCAATACCAGTATTAATCATCATCGCTCATTGGGGCAACTTACACTTAAATTCGATCATTTGAATGCCGAGCTGACGGCAGTGCTATGTATTGATGAGCAATTGTTGAAACGACTGGATCTACGTCCAGAAGTCTTGGAAAAACTACCTAAAAAGCCATGCTTGACCATTAAAGAGCTGAATCCGGATGCCTACTATGATCTGGATATGTCGGCATTAACTCTGGATATTTCTTTACCTTTAGCCATCATTAATCAGCGACCAGAAGGTTATATTGCACCTGAACGATTTGAGCAGGGGGTGACTGCTGCTTATCTCGGTTACGATTTTAACCGTTACACCAGTAAATTAAACCAGCGAGAACAAGTCAGCAGCAATTATCTGAATTTAACCGGTGGATTTAACTTCAGTCGTTTTAACTTTCGTCATGCGGGAAGTTTTGACTCAGATGGAACGCAACTCGGCGGTTATCAATCTTATCTGAATGTATTGTCTACAGATATTCCTGCGCTGAAAGCACGGCTAGAGATGGGGGACTTTAATACCCAGACTTATGCAATTGACTCGGCGCAAATACGCGGCTTACAGCTTGCTTCCGATATTAGTATGCTGCCGATGTCGCAGCGCAGCTATGCACCTTTGATCCGTGGTTTGGCCAACACCAATGCCTTGGTTTCTGTGTTTCAGAATGGCCGGAAAATTTACGAACGTACCGTACCTGCAGGTGAGTTTGAGTTTAATGATCTCACAGCGGTTAATAATAATGGTGATTTAACGGTTCAGGTTACTGAAAATGGTGGAGAAAAACATAGCTTCATTGTGCCGATGCAAGGAAATATGAACTTGGTGCGAATGGGGCAGTTAAATTACAACCTTGCCTCAGGTCAATACAAAATCAACAATAAAACATCGGATGATTATCTGGGTCAGCTCAGTGCCGAATATGGCCTAAGCAATTATTCCAGCTTATATCTTGGCAGCAATCTTAGTCATGATTTTCAAAGCTACTTATTCGGTTTTGGGCAAAATACAAGGCTGGGCGGACTAAGATTTGATGCGGAAAAAACAAATGCGAGCTTAGCAAAAAATGATTATGCCGGATGGAAATATAAAGCTGCTTATCAATATAGCTATAGTCCGCTGAATACTTTTCTGAACGTTTCAGCACAATATCAAGATCGTGAATACATGACATTAAGTAATACCATGTCTTTACGAAATTTTAATGATTTGAATCAAGCTGAAATCGATAGTCTTTTTCTTACCTATTTATTAAAACAGCAATTTAACATTTCACTTTATCAAAATTTTAAAGAGGGTTTGGGCTCTGTTTATTTAAATGCCACCCAAAATAAATACTGGAATACCAATAAAGACTATGTGCAATATAGTATTAACTATAGTAATCGCTGGAATAAATTGAGCTATTCTATCGGTTATAGTCAAAATAATAATCAGTTAAATGATGCTGGAAAAGAAAATAAGGTTTATCTGAGCTTGTCTTTACCTTTAGAGTGGCGTAAAAAGCAGGCCAATCTGTATTCTAATATTCAATATGCAGATAACGTCGGCCATCCAACCACAGCGAATGTGGGTTTCACTGGAACATTAGGGGAAAACAATCAATTCAATTATGGCTTAACCACGACCCAGAACTGGAACAATGGAAAAAATAATTCTGCTGTTTCAGCCAATATCAATTACAGCTTAGCTCAAGTACAACTAGGCGTGGTAACAGGCTGGAGTAATGACCAGACCCAATATGGTTTCAGTGCCAAAGGTGCGGTTGTCGCTCATCCTTATGGAATTACCGCAACCAATAATTTATCGGACACGTTTACCATTGTTCATGCAAAGGGTGCGCATGGCGCTGATGTCGTGAATGCCTGGGGTAGTAAAGTTGACTATTGGGGCAATGCAATTTATGCCAATGTTTCTCCTTATGAAGCCAACACCATCCGTTTAGATACCAAGCATTTGCCTCTGGATGTGAATTTAACTGCGAATCAGGCGGAAGTCATTCCACGCCGTTATAGTTCAACCTTGATCAAATTTGATGTCGAGCAAAGCTCAAATATTTTATTAAATGTACAAGTTAAGGGTGAACATCAGCAGATTCCGATCGGGGTGCAGGCAGTGAATCAGGCGGGGCAAGTAGCAGGCATGTTTGGCCAGTCAAATCAGCTATTTATAGAAAAAGCGCAATTATTAAAACAAGATCTCTATGTGCAATGGGGCATGAATGAATCCTATGCTTGCCGTATTGATGCACCAGAAAAACTGCTTCCGAAAAAGAAGCAAGTGAATCGTATTCAGATGATCGATGTGGAGTGTAAATAACATGCTCAAAAAATATGGATTTACGCTCTTATTTACTGTTTTAGGTATTGCTCAGGGGCAACATGCTTTTGCTACGGATAACGGCGTGTGTACTTCTAATCCAACTCAGCCTTTGGCGATGAATACCAGTAGTATCACCGGTTCAACCTCTAACTGGACCTTGGCTACGAATTTTGTGACTTCTATTCCTGCTTACTCTTTGGTGAATTGTTCGAATAAGGTTCCTGATAATTTTGCAGACCGAAAAACTTCTTCTTTTACCACAGTAGGCAGTCATGTCAACTTTGATCAGTCGGTGAGTTATGCCGGTACGACCTATTACAAGATCGTCAACAGTAGCAGTCCTTATTTCAATCAATATGGCTATGTGACGTTTCAGGTTCAGGATACCAAGGCGGGGAAGCCAGTCTTAGCTTTAGCCAAAACCATTAGTTTATATAGCAATGCCACAGGCGAGTCCGCCACGCAAGGTGTCAATATTGTCAATCTCAAGTTCTATTTCACTGCGGCCTTGACGGAGAGTACAGCAGCGGTGCAGCTTGATTTAGGCAAGGTCTATCTGGATCTGACCGAAGGAACAAACCGTTATCAGGATAGTCAGTCCGGTTTTGTACAACTGACCCTGACCCCGGCGAATACCAAGACCTGCAGTTTAAACAATCCGATTGTGACTTTGCCGACCATTGCCACCAGTGCTTTGCCCACCACTGGCACCGAAGCAGGGGGGAAAACTCCTTTTTCAATCACGGCGACATGCAGTTCAGGGCTTGCCAGTACTGCACTTTATTTTGCCATGAGTGACAATTCTAATGTTGGCAATAACACCACCGTATTGAACAATAGTAATGCAGCCACCAGTAATGTCGGTATACGAATATATGATGCATCGAATAATAATGCGATAAGCTATAATACTGAATATCTGTTCGGAACGCTGGGAGCTGGAGCAAATCCGGCTTTAACCAAAAATTTCTATGCAAAATATTATAAGAAAGATAATGTTGCCGCCGTTGCGGGAAGCGTCAATGCACAAGCCACAGTGACGGTGGTATATAAGTAACCAATTCCATAAAAAAAGAGCCTGCAGCAGGCTCTTTTTTATTTCATATCAGACTTATTCTGCTTTGGGTTTATTCAGACCTTGGGTCAAACCATTGATGTCGCCCCCTTGCAGGCCCAGTTCATTCATCAGGCTATCAATTAAGGGTGCTTGTGAACGGTAGCGTAAAGCACTATTTACCACCTGATCTGATAATGAGGTTGAACCGTTTTCAACCCCTTCACCGGAAGTTGCAGAAGCGCCAGCGAAGCCATTTAAACCATTGACTTGCAAGATCTTGATGTCATCAATATTTTCCATCGGTTTCACGCTTTCACGGATAATTTCTGGTAAATGCTTCAATAAGGCCAGACGCACCTGCATCTCAACCTGTTCAGCAGAAAGGGTGTTGGCTGCTTCATTGACTGCACGCGCACCTTCTGCATCGACTTGATATTGTTTCTCTAGGGCTTGAGCCAGCAACACTTTCGCATCTGCTTCACCTTTGGCTTTTAAGCGGATTTTCTCAGCATCCGCTTCTGCGGCAATACGCACGGCTTCTGCTTCATCGGCAGCGGCTTTTTTACCCGCATCCGCAGCAACGGTAATGGCAATCGCTTCTTTCTCGGCAGTCTGTTTGGCTGCAACCAGTTCAACTGCCTTTTGACGTTCAGCGCGTTGGGTTTCACGGACAGTGACAACTTCTTCTTCTGCTTTTACCGCTTCAGCACGGGCTTTATCCGCCTGCGCCTTAGCTTCTGATTCGGCACGGGATTTTTCCGCAATGGCAATGGCACGATCCTGTTCAGCCAGCTCAATGGTTTTCTTCTGTTCAACCTGCGCTTTCTGGATTAATTGCGCTTTTTGAATATTCTCGTTTTCGACATCACGTGCAGAAGCAATCCGTTTAATTTCGACTTCACGTTCAGCCGCAATACGTGCTTCTTCAGCTTCACGTTTTTTGCCTGCTTCCTGTGAGGCAATCTCAGCCAATTGTTCGGCTTTACGGATGGAAATTTCACGTTCCTGTTCTAGCTTGGCATATTCTTCTTCACGTGAAATGCCAAGACGGGCACGTTCAGCTTCAAGATTTTTGGCACGGATCGCCAAGTCAGCATCTTGCTCAATGTCATTACGCTTTTTACGGCGGTCTTCAATGGTTTCAGTCAGCTTGGTTAAACCTTCTGCATCGAAGGCATTTTGCGGATTAAAAAATTTAAAGCTGGTTTGATCGAGACCTGTTAAAGACACGGTTTCAAGTTCCAGACCATTCTTGGATAAATCTTCCGAAACCACTTGCTGAACTTTTTGCACAAAGTCGACACGCTTCTCATGCAACTCTTCCATGGCCATTTCAGCGGCCACCGCACGTAGTGAATCGACGAACTTACCTTCAACCAGATCTTTTAACTCTGGTGGAGACATGGTTTTACGGCCTAAGGTTTGTGCCGCGGTTACAATAGATTCTGCAATCGGTTTAACACGCACATAAAATTCCGCCATGACATCGACACGCATACGGTCACGGGTAATCAATGCCTGATCCGCGGCACGCTTTACTTCTAAGCGTAAGGTGTTCATGTTGACCGGGATAATTTCATGTAAAACAGGAAGCACGATAGCGCCTCCATTTAAAATGACTTTTTCACCACCAAAACCGGTACGCACGAAAGAGACTTCTTTGCTGGAACGGGTATAAAGACGCGCGATGACAATACCAATAAAAATCAGTGCGGCAAAAATAACACCTGTAATAATTAGAATTTCAGTCAATGCTGAACTCAACATTTAAACACCCTCATGTAATAAATATAAAAACTAAGCAACAATCGCTTGGAAGCCAATTTTGGTTCTTTGCGTTAAAATAACGTCCTGACCTTGATGGAAGACCATATCAAATTCGGGTTCAACCAAGACGTAATGCATCTGGCCAAACTGGTCTTTGACTTTGGCCTGAGCAGGGGAGTTTGGTCTGGCTTCCCCTAAAATAATGTGGGCGGTACGGCCAATCAGGTCATCATGCCGAATGGCGGTGGTTTCATCTTTGGGAATAATCTTGGCAATCAATGCCGCGCTATAACGTACCAGTGGCATTGCCAAAAACAGGCAGGCAGGCGCAATGATCCATGCCGATACATATTGTTCTGTAAACTGGAAAAAAACATCCTGAATAATCAAGCCTGTTAATGCATACAGGGTTAAGAAAATAATTAACCAGATCAGTAATGGGACTTTGCCCAGATAAAGCCATTCTAAAAGCTGGGTAAACAGATTTCCTGACTGTTCCAGTGAAACATCGGCATGGTCAATATCAGTCAGGCTATCAGGAAGAAACTGTTCCAGAAAGCTGGAACTACCGCCAAATAATAGCAAGATGAATTCGAGTACACCGATAAATAGACATAGCATTAAGGCAATGCTAAAAATAAGATTAGAAGGATGTGTTAATAAATCCCAGATCATCAGCGTTTCTCTTATTTCTTTTAGAGATAATTAATAAATTTTTTATAAAAATAAAACAGTTATAAGAATAAAACTAATACAGTTGAATTTCAACTTAAATTGTTCAGATTATGACAGGCGAAAAAAAACGCAATGATTGGGGTTGTCATTGCGTTGAACAACGAATCTGTTTAAAACAGTTTCGGTTGAAAGGAGAAATGTCATGAGATTAGTGTTTGCTAATCTACAACGCAATCTTATTTAAAATCCCGACCAAGTTCATCGGTATTCATGTTAACAACTGTTAATACATGTTAATAAGTGACAAAAAGTGTTAGTTTTATATTTTATCGGGAAGTTCTAAAATCAAACTTAAATCAAACGTTTATATTAAAAAAAGCCCGAAATCGGGCTTTTTATGTGAATAAGAACATAAATTAGAATTTAAATAATCCTAAGCCATCTTTGACTTCATCTAAGGTCTGTTGAGTGATAATCCGGCATTTTTCAGTGCCTTGTTTAAGCACATCCATAATGTAATCCGGATCTTTTTCTAACTCGGCACGACGTTCACGGATTGGTGTAATCAGTTCTTTAAGTACGCCTTCCAGACGTTTTTTCACTGTACCATCACCGAGACCACCACGACGATAATGCGCTTTTAATTCTTCCACTTCTTCTTTATTTGGATCAAAAGCATCTAAATAAGTGAATACGATATTGCCTTCAACCTGACCTGGATCTTCAATCCGTAAGTGATTCGGATCGGTATACATGGCATTAACCGCTTTCTTGATGTCTTTGTCAGAAGCATTCAGCACAATGGTATTGCCTAGTGATTTAGACATTTTTGCTTTACCGTCAAAACCAGGTAAACGTGCCATGTTGGATAACAGCGCTTTACATTCTGGTAACAGGTCATGACCGATTTGACGGTTAACACGACGAACCACTTCGTTGGTTTGCTCGATCATTGGAATCTGATCTTCGCCGACAGGAACAACGGTGGCTTTAAATGCCGTGATGTCTGCTGCTTGCGCAATCGGGTAGCACAGGAAGCCCGCTGGAATATCACGCTCAAATCCACGCATCTGGATCTCGGATTTAATGGTCGGGTTACGTTCTAAACGTGCCACTGTCACGTAGTTGAGGTACAGCATGGTCAATTCGTTTAGCGCAGGTAAGCATGACTGTACACAAATTGTGGTTTTGCTTGGATCAATGCCGACTGCCAAATAATCTAGTGCCACTTGAAGAATATTGTTGCGAACTTTATCCGGGTTATCGGCATTGTCTGTCATGGCCTGAGCATCAGCCAATAATAGATGTTGATGATGACTGTCTTGTAGACCTACACGAGAACGTAATGAACCGACAAAGTGTCCAAGATGAAGTTGCCCAGTCGGACGGTCGCCTGTCAAAATGATTGGACGTTGATCAATATTACTCATGATATGTTCCAAGATTCAGTGATTTAATAAATATAAGATTGATATTATTGTACGGGAAATAATTTTTTTTCGTCAGCGATTGCTGAAACTTTTTCTGAAAAATAATATTGTGAATATATTGAGGGAATCTACAATAGCGACATAAATACAAATGAGGAATTAAAAATGGCGAGTGGTTTATTATTATTACTGGATGATATTGCGACGATTCTGGATGATGTTGCTGTAATGAGCAAAATGGCAGCCAAAAAAACTGCGGGTGTCTTGGGCGACGATCTGGCGCTGAATGCACAACAGGTCAGTGGCGTACGTGCAGATCGAGAGCTGCCTGTGGTTTGGAGTGTTGCAAAAGGATCATTTGTTAATAAGTTAATCCTCGTACCATTGGCATTGCTTATCAGTGTGGTTGCGCCGTGGCTGATTAATCCCTTGTTGATGATTGGTGGCTTGTTTCTCTGTTATGAAGGTGTGGAAAAAGTCGTTCATACCTTGCAGCATAAAAAAGCCAAAACCAAAGAAGAGGCGAGTGAAGATTTACAGCATGTCGAAGTTGATCTGGCCAAATTCGAAAAAGAAAAAGTCAAAGGAGCAATTCGTACCGACTTCATCTTATCGGCTGAAATTGTGGTGATTTCGTTAGGTACAGTTGCAACCGCACCATTTATGTCTAAAGTGACAGTATTAAGTATTATTGCAGTTGTCATGACGGCCGGTGTCTACGGTCTAGTTGCAATGATCGTTAAAATTGACGATTTAGGTTTATTTTTAACCCAGCAGGCTTCTGAATTTAAAAATAAAATAGGGCGTGGTTTACTTGCTTTTGCTCCAGTTTTGATGAAGACACTGTCAATTGTCGGGACAATTGCCATGTTTTTAGTTGGTGGCGGTATTATTTCGCATACCATTCCTTTACTGCATCATTTTACCGAAGAAACCGTTGACCATTTAGAGCTGATTCCAAATGTGGGTTCAATCATTGGCGCATTGACGCCGACTTTGATCAATCTTGGAATTGGTCTGGTGGCGGGCGCAATTGTATTGCTTATTATCAGTCTGATTCAGAAAGTTTGGCCAAAGGCATCAACTTAAGCCTGAATCGTCATCATCAGAATTATGTGAGGTAGTTATGCGTTGGAAAGGTCGTCGAGTCAGTACCAATGTTGAAGACCGTCGTGGTGGTGGCGGAGCTAAAGCAGGTGGTATCAGTATATTGGGTCTGGTGGTGGCTTTTGTGGCCTGGAAGTTCTTTGGTGTCGATCCACAACAAGCCTATCAGGCCACGCAAGCCGTCACGGCACAATCGTCTCAACAGGGCAGTGCACCGCAAAGTTTGACCGCTGAACAAAAAGAGGCCAGTGATTTTGTCGGTACGGTACTGGCAGATACAGAAGATACCTGGACACCGATTTTCCAGCAATTGGGAATGACTTATAAACCACCTCGTCTGGTCCTTTTTAGCGGCGTGGTCCGATCAGGTTGCGGGACTGCGCAAGCCGCGATGGGACCGTTCTATTGTCCGGCAGATCAAAAGGTCTATATTGATACCTCTTTCTTTAAGGATATGCGTCAACAGATGGGCATCTCTGGTGAGCAGAACCAGACCGAGCTTTCCCGTCAGGACCAGGCCGGGGATTTTGCCCAAGCTTATGTAATTGCACATGAGGTGGGACATCATATCCAGAATCTGTTGGGAATTTCAGATCAGGTACAGCAAGCACGTGCTCAGGCGAGCCAGGCACAGGGCAATCAACTCTCTGTACGTCTGGAATTACAGGCCGACTGTTTTGCCGGTATCTGGGCGCATCAAAATCAGCAGCGCACCCAATTCCTTGAGCAAGGGGATATTGAAGAAGCGATGGATGCCGCTGAAAAAATTGGTGATGACTATCTGCAGCGTCGTGCCACAGGACAGGTTGTGCCTGATAGTTTTACTCATGGCACCAGTGAACAGCGTATGCAGTGGTTTCAGACCGGTTTGAAATCGGGTGATGTCAACCAGTGTAATACTTTTAAGTGATCAGCCCCGGCGGTTTTTTGTCCTTGATTTTTATACGGAAGATATACGAAGCCTAAGCAGAATTAACGTAAAATAACATGTCTATGCTGAATTGAGGATGATAGGTTTATTACTGTACTGAATCATTTGTAAATAAAATTAAATAATTAGTGAGTCAAACTGCAGCATAGACCTTCATTCTTTATTCAATCATAAAAAACAATAGACTTTTGAATTGCACTTTATGGTGAGTTGTAAAGTTTAAATAAATTGTATGTGTCGAAGTTGAAATAAATAAAGAGGTCATATGGGTAATTTTTTTCTTTTACAAGCATTAACGGTAATTTTTGCATTATCCATTGCCACCACCATTTTTAATAAACGAATACTGGGTTTTCCTCAGGCGATTGGGGTTCCGATTGTTTCTGCGATTTTTGTCTTTATTTTACAGTGGGGCGCAAGCCTGTTAAATGGCAACCAGTTTATTACCATTAATATTCATAATATTGAAGCTGCTGTAAGAAATATTGATTTTTATGATTTTTTAATTAATGGTGTGATTTGTTTTATTTTAACTTCTTCAGCACTTAAGTTTAAAATTTCAGATTTAAAAAACTATTGGAAACCTATCGGTATTTTAGCCACGATTGCATTGGTGCTATGTGCAGGATTTTATGCAGGTTTATTGTATTTATTTCAATGGCTGGTTGGTTATCCGGTCCCGATTGGCGTTTTATTGTTATTAGGCGCAGCGCTTGGGGCGACAGATCCTATTGGTGTTAAAGGTGTACTCAGTTCAATTCGTGCGCCACACCATCTCATGGTAAAGCTGGAAGGTGAGTCTTTATTTAATGATGCCATGTGTATTGCCTTATTTATGACTTTATTAAAAGTGCTGCAAGGTGAGCATTTTTCATTATTGGCAACCGTCGAAACCTTACTTTATGAAATCTTTGTCGCGGTGATTATTGGTTTTGGATTCGGTTTTGCAATCTTGCGTTTATTACGCGGTAAACACGAGATGGAGTCATTAATCTTAACCACAGCTTTGCTGGCCAGTGGTTCTTATCTGGTCGCATTGTTTGCTCATGCATCAGCGCCGATCGCTTGTGTTATTGGGGGTCTGATTGTCGGCAACAAATGGCAAGAGATTCGTGAACAGCGTGAAATACGTGAAGTGAATCACTTCTGGCATACGGTTGAAGGCATTATCAACTCCTTCTTATTTACCCTGATTGGCCTGGAACTCTTTATTCTTGATCTGAGTGCTAACCTGATTATTGGCGGGATTATTGCCTTTATTATCCTGCATCTGTCCCGTTTTGCAGCCAACTTTGCTTCTTTTGCCTTATTCCCATCTTTCCGTAAAAAAAGCTATAACGGCAGTTTAGCGATTCTGTCTTGGGGAGGGGTACGTGGTGGTATTTCACTGGCCTTGATCTTGGCTGTGGCCAATATTCCTCAGCTTAGCCCATACAGCAGTATCCTGATTGGTTATACCTTTATTAGTGTGTTGCTGTCCGGGGTGGTATGTGGTCTTGGTTTGCCTGCGGTGATGAATGCGTTCTACTACAATCCAAATGAAGAGAAAGAAGGCTTAAAAGGGTTCTATCAACGCATGTGTAACAAGATGAACCGCCGTGGTTTTAAATATATTATTGGTGAGGATGCTTTAGGGCGAGAGACGATTACCATCTATAACCCTGAGATTTTACTGGATCAGAAAACCGAGGACGGGGTCGCCACCATGCATCACCCAAGTAAACGGGAAGAGGTCAAACGCTTGGAAAATCCTGATAATTTTTAATCGTATATTTTTTTCTTTTGTTAAAAAAAGCCTTTTTATAATGAAAAGGCTTTTTTGTTTTTAGTTAACAAAATCGTTAAATGGTGTGTTTAGTTTAATTAAAGTGTGGGAACGGCTTTTATTTTAATTTAAATAATATATTTAAAAAGTTTGTTTAATTTAATTAAAATACTTTTTAGGAACTTATTATTTCTTTGTAAATTTATTTGTTTAAAAGTGTAATTTTTTTATTTTTTAAAGTAATTTTTATTTTTTTTGTTGTTGTAAAACATATATTTGTGTAAGTGTTATAATTTATTTCAATGTAAGTTTATTTTCTTTGTTTTGTGAGCTATTTAACATTTATTCGGTTTAATTTAAAGTAGTGTCGTGAACTCTATCACTTGAAAAAATAATTTTAACTTCAGTAATAACGTCATTAGAAATTGATTTGAAATTAATAATATATAATTGAGGAATATAATCATGTCTGAAATACAAATTATTTCCAAGGAAAGTCATAAAACCCTTGCAAATACGACGGAAAAAACAACGACTTTACCATCTGAGGCCACGGTGGTTCTGGTTAAGATCCCTGTCAACGATATCTCAACAGTAAAAAGAGATGGTTCTAATGCCGTTATTTTACTGAAAAACGGAGAAACAATTGTTATTCAAAACTTCTTTAATGAAGGGGCGAATCTGGATAACAGCCTGGTTTTTCAAGGCGAAGATGGACAACTCATTTGGGCACGTTTTAAAGATGCCGAAAATGATGCGGATGCAGATAGTGACGCGGATGCAGATGCAGATGCAGACACGGAAGGAGCGGTATACTTAGAAGAAACGCCAGCGGTTGTGCCAGAGGCTGCTCCTGAGGTTCCTGTTTCAGATGTGGTCTATCAACCGATTCAGTCTGTAGAACCTTTGCTTTACCATGACGGTGGTATGAATCCATGGTTGTGGGCTGTTCCTTTAGTGGCTGGCGGTATTATTGCAGCAGCAAGTGGCGGCAGCGATGGTCATGGGCGCGATAATAATAATGGTAATAATCCAGACACTACACCGCCAGACACTGGCGCAGTTAAATTTAATGTAGATCCGGTGACTGCGGATAATGTCCTGAATGCGGCAGAATCAGCATCGACCGTCAAGGTGACTGGTACCTTAACCGGTATCCCTGCTGATGCAGCAAACACAGTGGTGACACTCGTCATTAATGGTAAGACTTATACGGCAACGGTAGATCCAGCAACCGGTAAATGGACTGCTGATGTGGCAGGTAGTGACTTACTGGCTGATAGTGACAAAACCATTGATGCAAAAGTGACTTTCACCGATGCAGCAGGCAATAGCAGTAACGTTACGGATACACAAACTTATAACGTAGATGTGACTGCACCAGCGGTACCAGAAATTGATCCAATTAATGGCAAAGATCCGATCACGGGGACAGCAGAACCTGGTTCAACCGTGACAGTGACCTTCCCGGATGGCAGCACTGTTCAGGTTCCTACCGATCCAACCACAGGTGAATGGACCGTACCAAATCCAGGCGGTTTAAAAGATGGCGATACGATTAAAGTTATTGCGACCGACCCGGCGGGTAACCCATCTGCACCGGGTTCAGAAACCGTGGTTATTGATAGCACACCACCAGATACAGATGGTGTTCAATTTAATGTAGATCCAGTGACCGCAGACAACGTTTTGAATGCGGCAGAATCCACTTCGACTGTGAAAATTACCAGTACTTTGACCGGTATCCCTGCTGATGCAGCAAGCACAGTAGTGACACTCGTCATTAATGGTAAGACTTATACGGCAACTGTAGATACTGCAACAGGAAAATGGACGGCAGATGTCGCAGGTAGTGACTTGTTGGCAGATAGCGATAAGACCATTGATGCAAAAGTGACGTTCACTGATGCTGCAGGCAATAGCAGTAACGTGACCGATACCCAGGTCTATACAGTGGATACCACAGCACCAGACAATACCAGTACAACCCTTGCGATTGATGCGGTAACTGCAGACAACGTGTTGAACGCAGCAGAGTCAACTTCGACTGTGAAGGTGACTGGTACTTTAACCGGTATTCCTGCAGATGCAGCTACGACCGTTGTTACACTTGTGATTAATGGCGTGACCTATACCGCAACTGTAGATGCAGCAACTGCTAAATGGACGGCTGATGTGGCAGGTAGTGACTTGCTGGCAGATAGCGATAAGACCATTGATGCGAAAGCGACTTTCACCGATGCCGCAGGCAATAGCAGCAACGTTACGGATACACAAACTTATAACGTAGATGTGACTGCACCAGCGGTACCAGAAATTGACCCAATCAATGGTACCGATCCAATCAAAGGTACTGCAGAGCCGGGTTCAACCGTGACGGTGACCTTCCCTGATGGATCAACGGTTGATGTTGAAACGGATCCAACCACAGGTGAATGGACCGTACCAAACCCGGGCGGTTTAAAAGATGGCGATACGATTAAAGTTATTGCGACCGATCCGGCGGGTAACCCGTCTGCACCGGGCACAGAAACCGTGGTTATTGATAGCACACCACCAGATACAGATGCTGTTCAATTTAATGTAGATCCAGTGACCGCAGACAACGTTTTGAATGCGGCAGAATCGACGTTGACTGTGAAAATTACCGGCACTTTGACCGGTATCCCTGCTGATGCAGCAAGCACAGTAGTGACACTCGTCATCAATGGCGTGACCTACACTGCAACTGTAGATACTGCAACAGGTAACTGGACGGCAGATGTGGCAGGTAGTGACTTACTGGCAGATGGCGATAAAACCATTGATGCAAAAGTGACGTTCACTGATGCAGCAGGCAATAGCAGCAATGTTACGGATACACAAACTTATAACGTGGATGTGACTGCACCAGCTGTACCGGAGATTGACCCTGTCAATGGTACCGATCCAATCACCGGTACTGCAGAGCCGGGTTCAACCGTGACGGTGACCTTCCCTGATGGATCAACGGTTGATGTTGAAACGGATCCAACCACAGGTGAATGGACCGTACCAAACCCAGGCGGTTTAAAAGATGGCGATACAATTAAAGTTATTGCGACTGACCCGGCAGGTAACCCATCTGCACCGGGCACAGAAACTGTAGACCTTACACCACCGAATACGGGTAATGTTGAATTTAGCGTTGATCCGGTCACAGCAGATAATGTCCTCAATGCAGTAGAGTCAACGTCGACTGTCACAATTACAGGTAAATTAACAGGTGTGCCAGCAGATGCTGCGAGCGCTGTTGTGACGCTTGTGATTAATGGTGTGACCTATACGGCAACTGTAGATGCAGCGACGGGTAAATGGACTGCTGATGTGGCAGGTAGTGACTTGCTGGCAGATGGCGATAAAACCATTGATGCTAAAGTGACTTTCACCGATGCAGCAGGCAATAGCAGCAACGTTACGGATACACAAACTTATAACGTGGATGTGACTGCACCAGCTGTACCAGAGATTAACCCAATCAATGGTACCGATCCAATCACCGGTACTGCAGAGCCAGGTTCAACCGTGACGGTGACCTTCCCTGATGGCAGCACTGTCCAGGTTCCTACCGATCCAACCACAGGTGAATGGAGCGTACCAAATCCGGGCGGTTTAAAAGATGGCGATACTGTTACAGCGATTGCCACCGACCCTGCAGGTAACCCGTCAGCACCAGGTTCAGAAACTGTAGATACAACTCCACCAAACAACAGCACCACCACGATTACTATTGACCCGATTGCGGGTGATAATGTTGTTGATTCAACAGAGGCAGGTGCCAGTCAAGTCATCAGCGGTAAAGTCACAGGCGAGTATCGTGTTGGTGATGTAGTTACTGTCAATGTGAATGGTATCAACATTACAACAACTGTTCAGACGGGTGGTGTGTGGAGTATCACGGTTGACGGTGGGCAACTGGTTCTTGATGCAGATAAAACCATTAATGTGACTATTCAGGCAACAGATGCCGCCGGTAATGGGGGTAGTGTAACAGCTGATGCGACCTATACGATCGATATCACCACGCCTGTTGTGGTGATTAATCCAATTGCGGGTGATAACGTTCTGAATGCAGCAGAAGCTGGTGTCAATCAAACCATTAGTGGTTCAGTGGTTGGCAGCTTTACTGTTGGAGATAAAGTTACTGTCAATGTGAATGGTACAGATTACACCACTACTTTAGATAACAACGGTAACTGGAGTATTGAGGTTGCTGGCGCTGAGCTAACAACAGATGCGGATAAAACCATTAATGTGACTGTAGATGTAACTGGCGTTGGTCCTGTTACTGCAGATCATACTTATACGGTTGATACAACAGCCCCAGACAACAGTACAACGACGATTACTATTAATCCGGTTGCGGGTGACAATATTCTGGATTCAACAGAAGCAGGCACAGATCAAACGATTAGTGGTAGCGTAACAGGCGAATATAAAGTTGGTGACGTCGTTATTGTCAACGTCAATGGCGTGGATATCACGACAACGGTTCAGACGGGTGGTGTGTGGAGTATTACAGTTGACGGTGGTCAATTGGCGCTTGATACAGACAAAACCATTAATGTAACTATTCAGGCAACAGATGCAGCAGGTAACGTAGGTAATGTCACTGCAGACATTACTTATACCGTGGATATCACCACACCAGTGGTAGTGATTAACCCGATTGCTGGGGATAATATTGTTAACGCAGCAGAAGCGGGTGTTGATCAAACCATTAGTGGTTCAGTGGTTGGCAGCTTTACTGTTGGAGATAAAGTCACTGTCAATGTGAATGGCACAGATTACACGACTACCTTGCAAACAGGTGGTACATGGAGCGTCACTGTTCCAGGTAGCGATCTGACTGCAGATACAGACAGTAAAATCAATGTAACGGTTGAAGTTACAGGTGTTGGGTCAATCAATGCTGATCAAAGCTATACAGTAGATACGAATGCACCAGATACGACAGGTTCGGTATTAAGCATTAATGACGTAACTGCCGATAATGTATTGAATGCAGCAGAATCATCGGGCACTGTGACCATCACAGGTACTTTAACGAATATTCCAGCCGATGCCGCAAGCACGGTTGTTACGCTTGTAATTAATGGCGTGACTTATACTGCAACCGTAGATGCAGCGACAGGTAACTGGACAGCAGATGTTGCAGGTAGCGACCTGTTGGCCGATGGCGATAAAACCATTGATGCTACAGCCACCTTCACTGATGCGGCAGGTAACAGTAGCACTGTCACTGATACGCAAGTATATACAGTGGATACCACTGCACCAGACAATACAGGTGCAACCCTTGCAATTGATGATGTGACTGCAGACAACGTCCTCAACGCAGCAGAATCTACTGGCACCGTGACAGTAACAGGTACCTTAACCGGTATCCCAGCAGATGCAGCAAGCACAGTGGTGACTTTAGTTATCAATGGTGTGACTTACACTGCAACTGTAGATGCAGCGACAGGTAAATGGACCGCTGATGTGGCAGGTAGTGACTTGCTGGCAGATGGCGATAAAACCATCGATGCCACAGCGACCTTCACCGATGCAGCAGGTAACAGCAGCACAGTCACCGATACTCAAGTTTATACAGTGGATACCACTGCACCAGACAATACAGGTGCAACCCTTGCGATTGATGCAGTGACTGCAGACAACGTCCTCAACGCAGCAGAATCAGCGGGCACCGTAACAGTGACAGGTACCTTAACTGGTATCCCTGCAGATGCAGCCACCACAGTGGTGACTTTAGTTATCAATGGCGTGACATACACTGCAACGGTAGATGCAGCGACTGGTAACTGGACAGCGGATGTGGCAGGTAGTGACCTGTTGGCCGATGGCGATAAAACCATCGATGCGACAGCCACCTTCACTGATGCAGCAGGTAACAGCAGCACAATCACTGATACCCAAGTCTATACAGTGGATACCACTGGTCCGGACAACAGCACGACCACGATTACCATCAATCCGATTGCAGGCGATGGCATTGTGGATTCAGGCGAAGCCGCAACAGACCAGACCATCAGTGGTACGGTAAGCGGTGAATACACCGTGGGTGACGTAGTTACGGTCAACGTCAATGGCGTAGACATCACCACCACAGTACAAACCGGTGGCTTATGGAGCGTGACCGTTGATGGCGGACAGTTAGTGCTTGATGCCGACAGCACCATCAATGTCAGCATTACGGCAACAGATGCCGCAGGCAACACTGGTACTGTGACAGCAGATGCCAGCTACACCGTAGATATCAGCACACCAGTGGTGGTGATCAACCCGATTGCAGGCGATAACACCGTTAACGCAGCAGAAGCGGGTGTGGACCAAACGGTCAGTGGTGCGGTTGTAGGCGACTTCACTGCAGGTGATGCAGTGACAGTTGTGGTCAACGGCAACAATTACAACACCACCGTACAGGCGGATGGTACATGGAGCGTGACTGTTCCAGGTAGCGAGTTGACTGCAGATGCAGACAGCACCATTGAAGTGACTGTTGATGTAACAGGTACAGGTCCGGTCAGTGCAGATCACAGCTATGTTGTGGATACCACTGCACCAGATACCACTGGTAGCACACTGACTGTTGCGCCAGTGACAGCAGACAACGTTATTAACGCAGCTGAATCTACTGGCACAGTAACAGTGACAGGTACCTTGACCGGTATCCCTGCAGATGCAGCCACCACAGTGGTGACACTCCTCATCAATGGCGTGACTTACTTGCAGATTCGGATGCGACCATCGATGCCACAGCGACCTTCACCGATGCAGCAGGTAACAGCAGCACAATCACTGATACCCAAAGCTTCACTGTTGACGTGACTGCACCGAATGCCCCAGAGATTGATCCGGTCAATGGTACCGATCCAATCACCGGTACAGCAGAACCAGGTTCAACCGTGACTGTGACCTTCCCGGATGGTAGCACCGTTGATGTAGTGACTGATCCAGTAACAGGCGAGTGGACCGTACCAAACCCGGGCGGTCTGGTGGATGGTGATACCATCACTGCGATTGCAACTGACCCTGCAGGTAACCCGTCTGTACCAGGTACAGAAACCGTCGATGCGACCCCACCAAACCCAGCGGGTGCAACCCTTGCGATTGATGCGGTGACTGCCGATAACGTTGTGAATGCAACTGAGGGTGCAGGTAATGTCACGATTACAGGTACCTTAACCGGTATCCCTGCAGATGCAGCCACCACAGTGGTGACACTCCTCATCAATGGCGTGACTTACACTGCAACTGTAGATGCAGCAACCGGTAACTGGACAGCGGATGTCGCAGGTAGTGACTTACTTGCAGATACGGATGCGACCATTGATGCCACAGCGACCTTCACCGATGCAGCAGGCAACAGCAGTACAGTGACTGACACGCAAGTGTATACAGTGGATGTGACTGCACCGA
>NZ_JANBOE010000005.1:0-345228 GCF_035615075.1 Acinetobacter sp. IK40
GTAATTTAGATATTTAGCAAACTTATCAACCAACCCAAGAATCTAACCATTTTAGCCAAATCCTTGTTTCTCAACAAGTTTTTATCTGCATCACCGCCGATGGATGTGCATTCTACAGCATTTCAGATCGGATGCAACACCCTTTTCAATTTTTATTTAAATAATTCAACTAAGCGTCTATTTTTTACACAAATAAGGCTGAAAATGCGGAATTTGGTCGATTATTTGCTCGGTTTTATTTTTTTCCTGCCAATGTAATGGTCTGCAATCGATATATTCACAGTATCCGGTACCTTCATAATTTTTATTTTTCCATAATAGCTGGTAATGAAAGCTGCCTACATATCCTGCAGCAAGACCAAACTTATAGTCTCCCCGACTTTTGGCCTGCAACTGGAAAATCACTTCATCTTTTTCTTGGTACTGCCAAATAAACTCTCGTGGCAAATACATTTCACGTCCATTCGGTGTTTTGACTTTCGGATAAACGCGTGTGATATCCAGAACAACTTGATGTTCATAGACAACATTGGTCTCTTTTGTTTGTATTTCTATCCGTGAAAAGACAATATTATTCCATTGGTTTCTGAGTTCAGACATGATGATTTGCAAATCAGGATGAATCTGAATAATTTGATAGGTGAAAAAATGAAAAGCGATAAAAGGAAAATAAATCGCCCGGGCATGTTTTAAGACACCTCGCGCTTCGATTTGATATTTTTGTTTTTTATAAACAATTTCACCCTCACATTGGCAAGAGACATACCAGTAATCTGCCACCCCCCATTGCAAAGCCGAGTGATTTTCAATATCCGTGCAGATCTTCACCTTAAGCTGACAACTGAGTTCTTCATCTTTCCGTTTAAAATAATAATGAGGAAAATCGGCCTGAATATGATCGACATCAAGAAACTGATAGCGATCTACTTCTAACTGGCATTGTTCTTTTGCACTATAACTTTTCAGATGCCCCACCGTGGATGCACTGCTACTGACCAGAACAGTAGCTGTATCAATAGCCGTCGTGGTAATGGCACTGGCGTTATAGCAAATCGGAATACGGGGTTGCCCAATCAGGCTAATAAAATTGAAATAATGAAATGGCTCAGGTAAATTCGGCAGGATCAGGGCCTGATAAACAATTTTAAATAAACCCTTAGGCGGGTGAAAAGTTAAAGCATCTGACTTATTGAGGTTCAGCTGCTTTAATTGATTATTACTCATCAATATTGGCATACTGAACCTCCTGAATTTTAGGTTGTTATTTTTTCATCATTCTTTTTAGCAAACAAAGTCGTTACAAAGCCTGAAAGCACATAGAGAATACATACAATCAAGATCCCTACAGGAATGTTGTACGTGATTGCAGCAAAAATCAAGACCACAGGCAACATCACGACAAAAGGTACACGTTTACGATCCATTTGTTTAAATGAATAGTATTTGATGTTCGAAATCATCAGTAAACCGACTGCGACCATGACCACCGAATTAATCACCTGAATCACAATATCTCGTAAATCAAAGATAAACGGGAAATCACGACCAACCCATACTAATGAAATCACGGTAACGGCGGCAAGCGGACTGGCAATTCCGATAAAATAGCGCTTATCCACTACACCAATCTGTACATTGAAACGCGCTAGACGGAAAGCTGCACAAGCGGTATAGATAAAGCAACAGGCTAAACCAATACGCCCAAGGTCATGCAAGCTCCAGCTATACATCAAGATTGCAGGTGCCACACCAAAAGCCAATAAGTCAGAAAGTGAGTCGTATTGTTCACCAAATGCACTTTGCGCACCAATTGCACGTGCCACGCGACCATCTAGGCCATCAAGTAATGCAGCCAAGAAGATGGCATAGATTGCCTGGTTAAAATTGCCATTCATACTGGCAATAATTGAGTAGAAACCAGAAAGAAGTGCAGCCGTTGTAATTAAATTCGGCCACAAATAAATGCCACGACGTTTCACTTTTTGTCCTTCGTGCGTATGCTCTTCTTCTTCTACTTCAAAAGTGATGCCATCAAAAGAATGGGCATCTTTATTTAAATCAGAATCAGGTTTAAGAGAATTTGTCATTATTTTCAATTCCTCAAGAATATTTGGACGTTGATGGGTTATTCACCCACCAACCAACGCACTGCAGCATGTCCACCATTTTCACTCATACGCAAATGTGGAAATAACCATTGTAATGCCTGATCCGCATCTTCCGAGAATTTCCAAGGTGGATTAATCACTAACAAACCACAACCATTCAAACCGACTGGTGTGTCATCTGGCCATACACAAATTTCACAAATCAATTGACGGCGAATACCGGTTTTCAACATTTTCTTTTCAAAACGGTCGATCATCGCGCGATCTTTGATTGGATACCAAACAGCGAATACCCCTGTTGGCCATTTTTTATGAGCGGTTTGCAGTAATTCAACCAGCTGCGGGAAATCTTTACGCTCGATTTCGTAAGGTGGGTCAATCATGACCAATCCACGCTTTTCTTTTGGTGGAATGACTCCCATCAGACCTTCATAAAAATCACGCTCATGCAGGCCAGCACGTTTATCGCGAATATTAAAATATAATTGCTGAAACACGTCACGCTGCATTTCAAACACAGTCGCTTTATCTGTTTCACGCATGCCTTCAAGCGCAAACCAAGGTGATCCTGGATAAGCACCTTTACCCGAAGCTGCACGCATATCTTCAACAATTTTAAGATATTGTTTTACACCTTCCGGTGCATTTCGTTTAATCGAATCGTCAAGTTTGACCAAACGATGGATACCCGTTAAGAATTCACCTGATTTTTGTGCTTCAGAAGTCGATAAATCATATTTACCGGCACCACCATGGGTATCAATATATCGATAAGGTTTATCTTTCGTATTTAAGCGAGCAAGCAGTTGAAGCAAAAGTACATGCTTCATAACATCGGCAAAGTTACCCGCATGGAAATGGTGACGGTAATTCATGTTGACAATTTATTCCTCAATTCAGCAGGTAGTTTAACATGAAAGAAAAAAGTATTCTTTAGCGTTGATGTGATCGTCTAAAATCGCACTTTAATCCAACCCATCCTAAACTGGAGTGCCATGCAACCAACCTCTCTTGCTGAATCATGGAATTTAGAGCAAATTCTGGATGATTTAAATGAATTTGGCTTTGCCGTGATTGATGATGTCTATTCACATGAATATGTACAGTCGCTTGTTCATGAATGCACCTCTCATCTTGCGGAATTCAGAGCAGCGGGAGTACAAAACGGTGTGGTCAGCCATATCCGGAGTGACCATATCCTGTGGATTGATGGTCAGTTACCAATTGCCCAACAGCATCTCAAAGCTTTAGAAGAGTTCTCACAAGCCTTAAATCAGGCCTTTTATCTCGGCATCAAAGAAGTAGAAGCACATTTTGCCTGCTATAACGCCGGTGAATTTTATGCTTTGCATCGTGACAATCCGCAACAAAAAAATGACCGGATGATTTCCACCGTATTCTATGTGCATGAAAGCTGGCAAGAGGATTGGGGCGGTCAATTACGTTTGCAGGATAAAAATGGTCAATGGCATATTATCCAGCCCTCGCCTAATCGTCTGGCGATTTTCCAGAGCGATTTATTACATGAGGTCCTACGCTCAAAACAACAGCGCCTGTCGATTACTGCATGGTTACGTAGTGGAAGCTCAATCTGGAATCAGGGCTAAGCCCTTTAAATTGCTAAAAACAGCCTTATATACCTAGGCATAACTGACGATTCTGGATCAATACATGTCGAACGAAACTAAACAAGTCATTGCACGCATTGGTGAAACTGACCAACTCTTTTTAGAGAACAATAGTCCTGAACTTGCTTTAGAGCGTACAGACCTGCGTTTACAGCTGGTTGTACTGAGTCATGTACGTCAGGAACAGTTGCATTTCTTGCAAGAAGCAATCGTATTGCTTGAACAGGCACGAATTGAATATGAGGAAATGCCCTTAAGCCTGTATCTCAACCTGTCGTTGTCTTTAGCCAAAGCTTATATGATTTATTTCGAGTTGACCAAAGAGCAACGTTTTGCCCTCATTACTCAGCAGATTTTGAAACCACTGGCACATCATGAGCATCTGGATATTTATTTCTTTTTGGCTTATGCATCTGCCGTTAAGCAAGAACAGGCCTTAACACGACACTGGTTGAAAAAGTATGTCTCTTGCCTAGAACATGATCTGGAATTACTACAGCTTCACCCCGCTTTTGTTGAAGTCCGTAAAGAAGACTGGTTTAGTACCCTATTACGCAATAAAGCTCACTAATGTGAGCTTTATTTTTATCGAATCATGACTTGGTACTGTCTACATGCAACTGCTGATTCAGTTCATCAATTACAATGGCCCAGTCATCATCTTTATCCCAGTGACTTTTTAAAAAATCTCGCTGCCCCGCACTCCAGAACTCGGCTTCATGCAATTTCTGGTCAGCACCGAGCTGATGCGTTTTCACAAAACTTTCAATTGCAGCATCATCTGCCCCAAGCCCAAGTTGCTCAAATAAAAGTTCCAGTGTGGGTTGTTGTTCAAACATTGTTATTCTCCATAAGTGCTTCCGATCAAAATAATTTATCAGCAAACTCAGCGAATATGCTTAGGTATGTCTATATTTTCTTGTTGTTTTTTGTGATTCATGTATAAAAAAAGCACTCTATAGAGAGTGCTTTTTTCAATTTATCAGTTTGATAAATTATTTAACCATGTCAGCAATCGCTGCACGTTCTTCTTCAAGCTCGTTCAGCGTGAAGTTGATACGCTCACGGCTGAATTCGTCGATTTCTAAACCTTGAACGATTTTGTATTCACCGTTTTCAGTGGTTACAGGGAAACCGAACATTACGCCTTCAGGAATACCATAAGAACCATCAGATGGAATACCCATAGTGACCCATTTGCCGTTAGTACCCAACGCCCAGTCACGCATATGATCAATTGCAGCATTCGCAGCTGAAGCAGCTGAAGACAAACCACGCGCTTCGATAATCGCAGCACCACGTTTACCAACAGTTGGAAGGAACACATCTTTATTCCAAGCCGCATCGTTGATTTTGTCTTTTAAGCTTACGCCATTTGCAGTTGCAAAACGGTAGTCAGCATACATGGTTGGAGAGTGGTTACCCCAAACAGTCATGTTTTCGATGTCAGAAACTGCAACACCTGCTTTTTGAGCAAGTTGAGTCAACGCACGGTTGTGGTCAAGACGCAACATTGCTGTGAAGTTTTTAGCAGGAAGATCTGGAGCAGATTTCATTGCGATGTAAGCATTGGTGTTCGCAGGGTTACCCACAACCAATACTTTAACGTCACGGCTTGCAACTTCGTTCAATGCTTGGCCTTGGCCAATGAAGATTTCGCCATTTACTTTTAATAAGTCAGCACGTTCCATACCTGGACCACGTGGACGTGAACCAACTAATAACGCGTAATCAGCATCTTTAAATGCAACTTTAGGATCATCAGTCCCGATCATGCCTGCCAATAACGGGAAAGCACAGTCATCAAGTTCCATCATCACGCCTTTAAGCGCTTGTTGAGCTTTCTCAAAAGGAACTTCAAGCAATTGTAAAATGACTGGTTGATCTTTACCTAACATTTCGCCGCTTGCGATACGGAATAATAAGCTATAACCAATTTGACCAGCAGCGCCTGTAACGGCAACACGAACGGGTTGCTTCATGTGATATTCTCCAATGAGATGCGTTAGCACGATTGAACGTTATTGTTATTCAACCGAATTATCATAAACGGCAAAGATTGTACTCTAAAGCGAATGCATATGCATGTAAAAGAGAATGAATTTCAACGAAAGTCTAATAGAAAATACAAATCAAACTAGGTAAAAGCCTAATAACTGCCTTTAATCGTAAACTCACTTGGGCAGCCCGTCACAATATGGCTAGCACATTGTTTATACTGACCATTTTTCTGATAACAAACCCGAATTTCCGTCAAAACCGAATTAAATTTTGAAGATTGGCAGGTGAAGCGGATGCCATTTGGCGGCAACGATGGATTGAGCTTGGTAAATTGCTGTCTCAGGCTTTCTTTTTGTACTTCAATGGTATTTGGACTGGTCAAGTCAGCCGGTATTTTCAGGCGTTCAGCGAAATTAATAATGGTTCTAAAGTATTGGCTGGCATTCATCGGCATACAGCCACCCACATCCTGCCACAGTTGTATCCGAGCATTTTCATCCGGCATAACCCGTGCAACCACTTTCGCTTGTAACGGTGACAATCTCGCAGAAGTCTTGGTCGAGCAATCCCGGTTTAATGGCACTTCAGGCAGCAAACTTGCAATGGTCAGCGAATAGCCTTCCAGACATTTACGTTGTTTTTGTCTTGATGAATCAAATGCGCAGGCAGCAGGCGTCATTTGTACATGCATGACATAACCGGCAACATCCTGTTTATCAGCTGCATATAACGGTGCAGCGAATGATAAGGCCAGATAACAGATCAATGCCTGTATCGCTTTCATCCACTGCCCTTTTAATAAGTCGACGGCTTTCATCAAATGCAAAAACTTCATTATCTCAATTAAACATCTTCGTGTGTTTAAGGACTATTGCGCACAGGTATGGTACTCATGCGTTTTTCTAACGACTGTGCGCCTTGTCCCAGTACCACACCATAGTGCGTGGCATTGGTCATGACATGTTTCACATAGTCACGTGTTTCCAGTAATGGAATGGTTTCGGTGTACTGATCTGCGGCCATGGTCTGATTATCCGGCTGCCAACGACGGGCACGATTCGGACCAGCGTTATAGCCTGCCGTTGCCAGTACCGAACTGCCACTCAATTGACTCTGGATCATTGAAAGGTAATAGGTACCGTAACGAATATTGGTATTCATTTCACTTAATGCCGCAGGGTTATAGGTTTCACCCATTTGGCGTGCAATCAGTTTTGCCGTGTTTGGCATAATCTGCATGAGACCGCCTGCCCCGACATTGGAACGTGCAGAGGTCACAAAACGACTTTCCTGGCGCATTAAACCATATGCCCAAGCGGGATCAATACCAGCATTGTAACTATGACTGGTGACATTGCTGCGGTGCGGTGTTGCATAACGATAGGTATCGTTATGACGAGAAGTGGTCCGGTCAGCCGCATAAATGGCACGATCATACCAGCCCATGTCATGCGCACGTTTTGCTGCAGCAAGCAACAAACCATCATCATGTTGCAAATAAGCCTGTCGTACAGCCCAGTTCCATTCACGGTTGGTATAGTTTGCAGGTGCATTGATATTTCTTAACGCAAAGGCACGGCGAAAATGAATATTCTGGTTCAGACGCTGAGTATCTTGAGCGCTCGGCTGTTCGTTATAAGGCTGATGGTTATAGCGTTCGCCGATACGGTCTTTGGCTAACAAATTATGATAATCGTCGCCACCTTGTGCCAGTTTACGATAAATCTGCTGAGCCGCCTGCTTGGAACCACCATCGGAACGTTGCTCAGAGGCACGTGCTAACCAGTACTGCCAGCGATCTTCCTGTTTTTGGGTTACCGACATCGCATCAATGGCACGAATCAGACTTTCCCAGGCCCCGAAACGAATCGCTTGACGCGCGTAGATTTCAGCTTCTTCCGGGCTAAATGGATAACCATAACTCTGATCAAACGCGTTCAGTACTTCACGATTAAAACCGTTTTTCATCACAGTGGTACCACCGACATAGCCAATGGTGCGGTAAAGATATTTCTGTACAGGTTGAGGCACATCCTGAACCACACGCTGCACATTGCCTAGCGCATTGGTTAAGTCACTATCGGCAACACGGCCTAAGGCAAAAATCAGATAGGCATAATCGGCATCATTGGACTTAGGCGCACTCCATAAATAACCCAATGGATTGGCCTGAATCTGGTTAAACTGAGCCAGTGAAAGATTCAAGCCCATAGTTTGAGCTGTCGCAATTGCTGGGCCAGATTGACCTGCGCGCAATTGTCCCCACAAACGTTGCTGACGATCTTGAGTACTCATTAACGGGCTAGACAGCATTAAACGTCCCAAGCCATTACACGATTCAGGTTGAGTACTGGTGGTCAGCCAGATGTCTTTATATTCGGCAAAAACCAGACTATCGCCCGTCTTGGCACGCACTTGTGCCACCGCACAACTTTCTTCCTGATCAGGATTGGTGACATAACTCAGTACGGGCTTGGCATCGGCGAAGCTGGCCTGTTTGACTTTTTCTTCGACATAATCGGCCGCGAGTTTTTCAGCCATTGCGGATTGCGGGTAACGCTGAGCAAAACTGATAATGGACGTCGCTGGCTGAAAACCGAGATTGGTATTCAGTTTCCAATATTCCGGATAATAACCCAATGCATCATTCTGCATTGAATATTGATATTGATCGAGTAAAGCCGTGTTACCCGAATTGGCAGCACGCAAGGCATCATTGAATTGTTCGTCCAAAGCATAGACCGATGAGCAGGCAATCATTCCACTCATGGCAATAAAACGACGGAAACTGTTCTTATTATTCGATTTACGTCTTCCTGTTGTTATTAAATCACACTGCTTTTTCATCTTCATCAATATCTATGCCCAATTTTGCCTGCTTACATAGTGTAATAAGTCTAGCTTCTCACTATTGTTGTGTTATGTAAATTACTGATTCATATTCATTAAAATTCACACAATTTTATTCACAAACTGTCCATTTTTGTCAGTTTTTTATTCTCTGCGCACAAGCAAAAATACTGCTATAATCCGCGGTTTATTTAAATCCACCTTGTTTAGGAGCCTGCATGACGGTTCAAACATTCATTCCCAGTGCTGTAAAAGCTGCCTCAGAAAACACTGTTACCCAGCCCATGCACACCGCTGATGTTTCAATTAAGAAGTTATATATTGAAACTCAAGGGTGTCAGATGAATGAGTATGACAGTCATCGTATGGCAGATTTGTTAGGTGATTCGCACGGTTATGTGCTCACTGACAATCCGAATGATGCAGATATTCTGCTGATGAATACCTGTTCGATTCGTGAAAAAGCCCAAGAAAAGGTCTTCAGTGGTTTAGGCCGCTGGCGCAAACTTAAAGAAAAAAATCCTGATCTGGTGATTGGTGTTGGTGGTTGTGTTGCTTCTCAAGAAGGCGACAACATTCAAAAACGCGCACCCTATGTCGACATGGTCTTTGGCCCGCAAACCTTGCACCGTTTGCCACAAATGCTGGATCAGCATAACGAGCAAGTAGAAAAGCCAAAGAAAGAAAAAATCAAACTGGTGGATATTTCTTTCCCGGATATCGAAAAGTTCGACTTCCTGCCTGAACCACGCGTCGAAGGCTTTAAGGCATTTGTCTCTATCATGGAAGGCTGTTCTAAATACTGTTCTTTCTGTGTGGTTCCTTATACCCGTGGTGAAGAAGTTTCACGTCCACTGGATGACGTGCTGGCTGAAATTGCCGGTTTAGCTGAAAAAGGGGTTCGTGAAATCAGCTTACTAGGCCAAAACGTGAATGGTTATCGTGGTGAAACCTTCGAAGGTGGCATCTGTAGCTTCCCGGAATTATTGCGCTTGGTTGCAGAGATTCCAGGAATCGGTCGTCTACGCTATACCACCTCTCACCCGCTTGAATTTTCAGATGATCTGATTCAGTGCTACCGTGATTTACCGCAAATGGTGTCGCATTTACATTTGCCAGTACAAAGTGGTTCGAACGATGTACTGCAAGCCATGAAACGTAACCACACCATCGATGTGTACATTGATAAAATTGCCAAGCTACGCAAAGTACGTCCAGATATGCATTTATCCAGTGACTTCATTATCGGTTTCCCGGGTGAAACAGATGAACACTTTGCTGAAACCTTGCAATTTATTAAAGATTTAGATTTCGATCATTCTTACAGTTTTGTTTATTCAAAACGTCCGGGCACCCCTGCATCGGACTTACCGGATAGCACACCCGAGCAAGTGAAAAAAGATCGACTTGCACAAGTTCAGGAAGTGATTAAGAAATCGAGTATCGATAAAACTGATGCCATGCTCGGTAAAATTGAACGCGTGCTGATTGAAAAAATATCGGATAAAGACCCGAATGTTTTAATCGGTACCGCAGACAATACACGTTTAGTCACCTTTATCGGTGATGCCGCATGGGTTGGTCGTTTCGCAGAGATCGAGATCACTGAAATCAAAACTTTAAATTTAGTTTACGGAGAACTCTTGAATCTTGAACCTGACGTGGCGTAATGTAAGGGTTATTCCTACAAAGCAACAAAAAGGGTTTATCTTGACTGCAGCGATTCGACGTACAGTAACGTTCCCTGAGATTCAATTGGAACGCTTAAAAAGCATGCTCGGTGCGTATAACGGGCATTTAAAACAAATCGAACAACGTTTAGATGTCAAAATTACTCACCGTGGCGATGCCTTTTATCTCGATGGTGATATAGAAGCGGTCGAAAGAGCCGAAGCACTATTGCAACGGCTCTATCAAGAATCAGAAATTTCCTCACAAATCAGTGCCGATGTCATTCATTTGATGATCCAGGGTTCACAGACCGACCGTGAACTCATGGATGATTCAGAACAGGAACATACGGGCCTTGACAGTGTTTGGTTGCAGACCCGCAAAGGGCGAATCAACCCACGTGGTGCCAATCAAAAACGTTACGTACAACGCATTTTACAAAGTGATATTTCATTCGGTATCGGCCCTGCCGGGACAGGTAAGACCTATCTGGCGGTTGCTGCTGCGGTTGATATGCTGGAACGCAATGAGATTCAGCGCATTTTGCTGGTTCGTCCAGCGGTTGAAGCAGGTGAAAAGCTGGGTTTCTTACCCGGCGATCTGACCCAGAAAATCGATCCTTACTTGCGCCCGCTTTACGATGCCCTGTATGAAATGCTGGGTTTTGAAAAAGTAGCCAAACTGATTGAACGTCAGGTGATTGAAGTTGCTCCGCTCGCTTACATGCGTGGACGCACCCTGAATCACTCTTTCGTGATTTTGGATGAAGCGCAAAACACCACCCCTGAACAGATGAAGATGTTTTTGACCCGTTTAGGTTTTGGCTCTCGTGCCGTGATCACCGGTGACGTGACTCAGGTTGACTTGCCACGCGGCCAGCAATCCGGTTTGGCACAAGCCTTACGGGTACTGGAAAATGTGCATGAAATTCATATCACCCGTTTCCACTCACGTGATGTCGTGCGCCATCAATTGGTACAAAAAATTGTTGAAGCTTACGAAGGCTGGGATAATGAGCAGCAACGCTTGTCAGCAGAAGCCCGCGCCGAACGCAAAGCCAAACAAGAAGCACTGATTGCAGAAAATGATGAGAAAGCTGATGCCCAGCATTAAATAATATTAATCTAATTCGATACTGGGAGCTGTCATTCGCAACCTGAGCGAAGATAAACAAAGCTATGCTTTGTCTGAGCGCAAGATGAACAGCTATGCTGTGAATGAAGGATGCGGATCTAACGTTACAATAAATGTAAAATCAGGTTTTGCCTACTTTTGCCAAAACAAAAGTAGGTCGCGCCGAAGGCTTATCCAGCAAATGGATGAGAATGTGGCAAGATTCCACTATGATCTTTATCTACATTTCTTAGACTCAATCTAAGTTCGTAGATCTAATTTATATCTAAGGATCTATTTTGAAAATCAATTTAAGTCTTCAACAAGACTTTCAAGCTGCTGAATTGCCACTCAAACGTGGGCAAATCAAAAAAAATATCGAAACTGCACTGCGTCATGTCGGTTTCGATGTCAATTGCGAAATCGGAATTGCCTGTGTCGACATCGCAGAAAGCCATGAACTCAACCTACAATATCGTGAAAAAGACAAACCGACCAATGTGCTGTCTTTCCCCTGTGACATCCCAGAGGAAATGCTCAGCTTACTCGATGCAGAGCCTTTAGGGGATTTGGTGATTTGTATTCCTGTGGTTTTACAAGAAGCCGCTGAACAGCAAAAAACACCAAATGATCATTTCAATCATTTACTGGTCCATGGCGTTTTACATTTACTCGGTTATGACCATGAGACTAGCGAAGCTGAAGCTGAAGAGATGGAAGCTTTGGAAATCGAGATTCTGAAAAAACTGGGAATCGCCAATCCTTACCAAGCCGATGAAAGCTAATCCAAGGTCCTATGTATATCGTTATTTTTAAAGCCACGATCAAACAACTTGATGCAACGTATTCAGACATGGCCCAAATGCTCAGACATAAAGCCTTGAGCCAGTTTAACTGTGCCAAGTTTGAAGCATGCAGTGAAAATGGTTTTGAAATTGCCCTGTCTTATTGGCATAGCCTTGAAGATATTCAACGTTGGCAACAAGATGCAGAACATCAAGTAGCCCAGCGCTTGGGTCAACAAAAATGGTATCAGGACTTTAGCGTTGAAATCTGTAAGATTGAACGAGCCTATTCCAGTCAAAAGGAATTGTGAATAAAGACAAACTTATCCACAAACCGCATAAAAACGGCTGAATCTAGCCGTTTTTTTATTGATTCAATTTTAGAATTGGTAGCGGAAAGTCAATGTTGCATTCCGTGGCGCTCCATAGTTCATACTATTTGCACCAATACCATCATAATATTCTTTGTCTAATAAATTATCTAAGTTAAGTTGCACACTGATATTTTGATCAACTTTATAACCCAACATTGCACTCAGCAAGAAAACCTCATCTTGCTCAATCAAACTGGCACCAGTTCCCGTATAAGTTTTTCCTCTATAATTTACACCAAAGCCTGCATTCCATTGTTCCGCTTTATATTTAACAAATAAATTTGATGTGGTACGAGCACTATTGACTGCTACTTTCTGATCTTTAGCATCTTTGGCTTCAAAGTTTGCGATACCAAAATTCACGCCCCAGTTCTGGTTTATTTCACCATCAATTTCAAGCTCAACCCCTTTACTAACAACCCCATCAACAGCTCTATATGCTTTTTCATCAGGTTTAACACCAATAACGGTTACGCCTGAGAGCTCCTCAGCAAAATTACTTTGTTCAATTCTGAATATAGAAAGCGCAGTATTTAGGCGGCCACCAAACCATTCACTTTTTATACCTGTGTCATAATTTCGACCAATAATCGGATCAATGTAATTCGCATTTACATCACGACGATTTTGCGGTTTAAAAATATCGGTATAACTTGCATAGAAAGAATGATCTTGAGCAAAATCATAGACAAGCCCTACATAAGGCGTGACTTGATCTTTGAATTCACGATTCCCCTTACCATCTTCAGACTCATATTCCCAGTTCGACAGTCTTGCTCCTGCCACCACTTTTAATGGATCAAGCACTTGGAATTTACCTGCAATATAAACACCTGTTTGAGTCGTTGTATTACCTGGCAATTTCTGTGGATTGGTAATAGGAGTAAGCAACTTGGTATTCATATCGGAAAAATCGAGTTGTTTCCATTTATCAATATCCAGATCATTTGTTCCTTTGTCCTTTCCTTGAATGGTTCCATAACGACTATTGACCAATTCACTTTTATTCCATGAACCACCCAATATAATTTCTTGCTTACGATCTGCAATGGTGAAAGGTGCTGATATATACATATCAATGTTATTTTCATCATTACGAGCATCTGACGAATACACTGAAACAGAACCTAGACTTTTATTAGTTGCCTTATCGACCTTGCCATCAATATAAAGTAAGGCGGTTTCTTTATCATTTCGCTGAAAGGAATAGGCAATATTTAAATTTACATCATTAAAAAGATTCTGTTTTAAGCCAGCAAAAACTGCTGTTGTATTAACATTCCAGTACGTCCAGTCTGAACTCACTGTTAGAGAGCGATCAAATTTGGTCCGCGTCCCATCATTATAAAAAGCAGGTAAGCCTCCCCAACGTATTCCATCACGATTTAATTCTTGGTAGGTCGCTGCAAAGGATAAATTTGTTTTATCCGTAACATCATAGTCAATTGCACCATAAACAATATTACGTTCTCTTGAGAAGAAATCCATAAAGGAGTCTTCATCTGAGTGCTTTATATAAACTCGCCCACGTAAAGAACCATCTGCATTTAATGCATTCGAAAGATCCGCAGAACTAGTATAGCGATTCCATGACCCAACAGATGCATTCACATTACCTGTGAATTCTTTGGCATTGGCACGTTTACGTACCATATTTATTCCCATCGAAGGGTTACCTGCGCCCGAGTTTAAGCCATTGGCTCCTTTGACGACTTCAACGCGATCATAGATTCCCAAATCCAAATCACCTTCTGCAAGTGATGATGTACTTGGCATGCCATCGATCAGGTGATAATCCACCTGAAAGCCACGGGCAAAATAACTTTGACGCTCATCTGTACGAGAAACAGTTACTCCCGTGACATTACTCATGAAATCTTGAAAAGAATCAATATTTCGGTCATCCAAATATTCACGTGTATAAACTTTCACAGCTTGAGGAGTATCTCTCAAAGACAAATCAAATTTAGTCGCAGTATTGGTACTTTTAGCTGTGTAACTTCCAGTTCCTTCGGTCTTTGCCCGATCACTTTGTTCAGCTTTGACTGTAATCGTTGGCAACTGTGCAGTGTCATTAGATGGTTTACTTTCTGCAAAAGCCAATGATGGAAAAATAATTGTTGCCATCGCCAATACAAGCGGGTGCGCTTTAAACAGGCTCAAAGTCGGATCTTGGTGCATGAAATATGTCCTTATAAAGGGAAGTGCATTTGAAAACATGCATATCCTTCCCCCCGAAAATTTAAAGAAGGATGCATTCATTTTCAAAAAGGAGATTTAACAAAAAGACACTGCAAATGATAATTGTTTTTATTATCAATTCAATAATTGATAAATAAATTTAAACTATTGTTTTTAATTAATTTAAATTATAAAAAATTCACTAAAAAATATAATCATTTGATTTTTATATATATTTAATTTGGTTTTTAATCATCATAAATTCCAATCAGAAAATATACCTGACTTCAATGCACTTCAAACTCTGCATCGACGGGGTCAAAACGCCAAGTCCGTATAATTCGCAACTCCGAAATATCCTTTTTCATCGCTGCATCAAATGCTCCAAATGGTGCACCACGGCGCACTGACGCTTTAGCAGCTTCATCCAAAATGGAATGCCCCGAACTTTCGATTAAACGAATCGCCCGAATCCCGCCCTCCGCATTCAGAATCACCATTAAACGCACTTCTCCGGCTAAACGTTGCTGCTTTGCCTCATCCGGATAATAACGGTTGCCATACAATTCGACTTTTTGACGGAACTTATCCAGATAGGCAGCGGATGCATCTTGTTTGGCTTGAATGCCATCAACCGTTTTAATGCGTTGTTTGCGGCTAAAATTTTGCTGCCGTTGTAAATATTGTGCTTCCAAGCTCGCTACCATCGCGGCCTTGGCCTGAAACTGGCTTTGTAACTCATCCAAAGTCTTTTTACGTTCGCTTTGTTCTGCCTGTTTTTGCCAGCTTAAAACTGTCATTAATACTTTTTCTTCAAACTTGAGCTCACGTTTCTGCTGAACTTTTTCCAGACTTTCTAGTGTAGACTCGCCTGTTGTCGCATCAGCCTGCATGGGCGCTGGCATATCACTGGCCATACGATGCGCTTGACGGAAATCACCCGAACCCTGTTGATCCGCCTGGGCCAGAAAATCCGCCTCTTTGACTTTATCCGCACTGGGACGCACAGTGACTGCAATTTCTTTGGTTGAGGTATCTGCAGGCGATGGCATGGTAAAATGAATAGCCAGCACAGTACCATGCAGCAGCATCGCCAAAGCAACCGCCCCTACAAAAAGCGGATCTTGCCACCAATAACCAGACAGCGCTGAACGAAAATTTATTTTATTCCACATGCGATTCAAGCGGCAAAAAATGCCTCATCCCCAACGGTGATAACCGTATAAAAACCCAAACAATATTCAAAAGTTTACAAAAATGTGATCCACTTATAGTTACAGTGTTTCCATAACATCATTTTATGAAAATGTAGCAATTAATTTTGCTACACTGCAAGTTAGAAATTTATTTTTATTTTTAGTTAATACAAAGATCGTGGTATTGCATGACCTATCAATTCACTTTCTGGAACAACTTTTATGCAAACGCTAATCTCGTCCGTTTTTAAACGTCTACGTAAAGTTTACCAAAAAGCAGAAGAATTCATCGAAGAAGAAAGAGAATTTTCGCTTTCACAAGTTTTTGTGAATGCCACCATGGAGCGTTATGTCACAGAAAATGTCGACATGATGCAAGACCTACATGCCGATTTATATGATGGCTGGTTACGCTTATATACCACGCTAGATGTAAAAGGCTTGCATACCACGCTCTCGGTCGACTTGAAATTGATTCAGATGGAAATGAATCAAAACGTACAACTGATGGTGTTTGAACAGATCAGCAATACTCAGGTCATTGAAGCAAAATTCAAGAATATTTTTCAGAAATGGGGCTTTTATATTGCCATCTGGTATTACCAGAAATTTCGTGAAGAAGATCCTCTAGGTAAAATCCTGGAACATTTTGATATCGTCAAAGTCAAGGATGAATTGCTTTATCTGGACCTGAATCGCTGGCTTGGCAAGAAAGCCAGTATTATCGAAACGCTGAGCAAAGTGCATGTAAACCGAGCCCGGGTTCGTCCAGCAGAGTTAATCGTCTGGGGCAATGTTAATCTGGCTGCAATTCTGTCGCCATCAAACGATGACGACTTTGATGAAGATGGGCTGGAAGATACTGAAGTCACCCCGATTCAGCAAAAAGACCCTAAGCAGTAACAAATTGATTATTCGGTGGTATGTTGCACCATAACCCATACCACGCCTATACACAACTTCATGATTTATACGAAAAATTAACAAGCGCTTAGTAAAAAGCCTGATCTTTTCTTCACAATCTAGCAGCATAATAGTGTTCAATCGTAGTTTGAAATGAGTGATTAACTTATCCAGATCACTCAGAGGATAGAATGTTATGACAAAGAAATTTTTGAAAGTAGCGGGTATTACCTCTGCGGCCATTTTAAGTGCAAGCTTATCTAGTCATGCATTGGCGATGGCACCTTTCCAGGCTAGCTATCAGTTTAGCTACAACAATAAAAATCTGGGTTCTGCAACACGTACCCTTTCCCAACAAGGCAATAACTGGACCTATAAGTTCAATGCCAAAGCTGGTGCGATTGCGTCTGCCTCTGAAACCAGCCAGTTTAATTTTGCCAATAACAAAATTACCTCACAAAATTTCAGCCGTAGCAGTAAGATCCTGATTCACAACAATACAATGAATATTAATTTCAACCCAAGCAGTAAAGTGGTGAATACCAAAAAGGATGACCAGAGCCGTTCATTTGCATGGCAGGCGGGCGCGCTGGATGAGCTCAATGCCGAATTGCAAATCCGTGAAGATTTGAAAAATAATGCTCTGAAAAGCAAATACTTGATTGCAGATGCCAAAGCTTTGGATGAACGTCGTTTTGTCAAACAGGGTACTGAAAGTATCAAGACCCCTTATGGAACATTCGATGCCATTAAAGTGGTCATGCAGCATGATAAACCTGAACGTAATACCGTGTTCTGGTTAGCACCAAAACTTGACTATCTGCCAGTAAAAATGGCACATAATGATGGAAAATCGTCTTACGGACTGTTATTAACCGGTTATTCGGGTAAAACAAACTAAGCAACTGGTCAATTTTGGCTTGCATTTTTTTTGATGCTTTTTAAAATATGCCTTTGCTTGAACAAGCATCCGTTTAGAGGATTCTCCCGTGTACGCTTTAGAACAGAAAATCTTAAATGAAGGTATCGTTCTATCTGATCAGGTGTTGAAAGTTGATGCTTTCTTAAACCACCAAATCGATCCTGTGTTAATGCAGCTGATTGGTAAAGAGTTTGCCGCTCGCTTTAAAGATGCAGGTATTACTAAAATTATTACCATCGAAGCTTCAGGTATTGCACCTGCAATCATGGCAGGTTTAGAACTTGGCGTTCCTGTTATTTTCGCCCGTAAATACCAGTCATTAACACTCAAAGACGACCTTTACCGTTCTAAAGTGTTCTCGTTTACCAAACAAACTGAAAGCACCATTGCGATTTCGAACAAGCACATCAGCTCAAGCGACAAAGCGCTAGTGATTGATGACTTCCTTGCCAATGGTCAGGCTGCTTTAGGTCTCATCGACTTGATCCACCAAGCAAATGCTGAAGTGGTTGGCGTTGGTATTGTGATTGAAAAATCATTCCAGCCGGGTCGCGACGTATTGCTTGAAAAAGGCTACCGCGTTGAGTCCTTAGCTCGTGTTAAATCTTTAGCAGACGGCAAAGTGACTTTTGTGACTGAATAAGATTCCAAAACGAGAAAAAAGCGGATGACAATTCATCCGCTTTTTTTATTTAACAACAATCCCAATTGTATAGCACTTTAGAAAAGTCTTTATTCTTTAAATCTTCCGGATGGATAAAGAAATTCCCCACACCTGAATCGCCCCACATAATTTCGTTTTCGGCATCATCGGTATCCAGCTGGAAAAGTAAAATATAATCTTGCACCTTGTCGTTATAATGACGTGGATCAGTTTGGGTAAAATAAGGATAACCACCTAAACGATGTCCACTTGCGGAAGCAACTTCATCATAAGGTTCGATAAAATCATCTTCGAAATCGCCACCTTCGAATCGATCTTCAAAATCGTAAAGCTCTTCAACCCCTAAGATCTTCGGTGCAAAGGCAAAATCGCCGAGGCTAATGGGCTGAGAAGTGAGGTTAAATTCAATCGAATATTGTCCCGTAAATGGTAAATAAGTGTCTTCATTGAACTCAAGCTCGGAAAAATCCTGTTTTAATTGCGATGGATCTGCAATCACCTGATCAAAATATAAGACCTTAAAGCCCGATTGCTGCTGTTGATCATCGAAATTCATTCCATACAAATCATCGGCTGCAATATAAAACTGCAAAATTCCCTGGTCTGGAAAATTGGGTAAACTTGGAATTTCAGCAAAATTAAACTGCGCCAACAAGGCCAACGGATTGCCATTAGAATCGACTGGATACGCGGTATCCAAAGGTAAATATGGCTCTCCCCCAATCTTACTTTGCCATAAGCTTAAGTCATCACAAGTTGTGAGTTGCATCGTAACTGTTGGCAGAATAGTGGCTGAAATTTTTTCTAGGTATGGATGTAAAGTATGCGGTAAATGCTCAGCTTGAAGATTCATTTTGTTGATTGTCTCTGTCGTTATTTATAGAACTTAATATAAAACAAGCAGCTAAATTAAAATAGAGAACAAAGTCTGTACCACGACAGTTAATGACGCTTAACTGCCCCCTTATTTATTACCTAAATTCTGCTAAGATGAGCCCGAGCAAAATCTGCGATAGGAATGACGATGCGTACATATTTAGACCTTTTACAACATATCCTCGATAATGGCGGCGACAAAGGTGACCGTACAGGAACAGGAACACGTTCAGTATTCGGTCATCAGATGCGCTTTGATCTTTCTCAAGGTTTTCCATTACTGACCACTAAAAAAGTACATTTCCGTTCCATTGTGATCGAGCTGCTCTGGTTCCTCAAAGGCGATACCAATGTTCAATACCTAAAAGACAACAAAGTCACGATCTGGGATGAATGGGCAACGGCTGAGCAAACGGCGCGCTTTGGCCGTCCAGAAGGCGAACTTGGCCCTGTTTATGGTCACCAATGGCGTAACTTTGGCGCAACCCAAAATGCAGATGGCAACTATCAGCAAGATGGTTTTGACCAGATCAAATGGTTGGTGAATGAAATCAAGACCAATCCAAACTCACGTCGTTTGATCGTGTCTGGCTGGAACCCGAATGAAGCAGGTAAAGTTGCTTTGCCGCCTTGTCATACCCTGTTCCAGTTTTTTGTCCAAGATAACAAATTATCCTGCCAGCTGTACCAACGCAGTGCCGATGTATTCTTAGGCGTACCCTTTAATATTGCCAGCTATGCCTTACTGACCCATATGATTGCGCAAGTGTGCGGTTTAGGGGTGGGTGATTTTGTCTGGACAGGTGGTGACACACATTTATATGCCAACCATTTTGAGCAGGCCCAATTACAGCTTTCTCGCGAACCATTGCCACTCTGTGAATTAAAGTTAAATCCGGAAATTACCGATATTTTTGATTTTAAATTTGAAGATATTGAAATTGTTGGCTATGAGTCACATCCAGCAATTAAAGCACCCGTTGCAGTTTAAAAGATTAGAGAGAATATAAAATGGCATGGCAAGGCACTGAAGTTGTTCACGTAGTTGCGATGGATAAAAATCGCTGTATCGGCAAAGGCAATGCTTTGCCGTGGCATATCTCGGCTGATCTCAAGCACTTCAAGGCCATCACACAAGGTGGTGTGGTGATCATGGGTCGCAAAACCCTTGAATCTATGGGCCGTGCTCTTCCCAATCGTGTCAACTGGGTGATTACCCGTGATCCGTCTTGGCAGTTTGAAGGGGTTAAAGTTGCACACAGCATCGAAGAGGCATTAAACGGCGCACTTACAGATGCACAACACGCTGAAAAAGCCTCTTTATTTATTATTGGGGGTGGAGAGATTTTTACTCAAACCCTTAGTATTGCTGATCGCCTAGAGTTAACCCATGTGGAACTTGATGTTCAAGGCGATGCACATTATCCAGAACTCTCTGAGGATTTTCACAAAGTAAACTCAGAACACCATACAGATGAAAAATCTGGTGTGGCTTTCGAGTTTGCGACCTACCAAAAATAATAATGGATCGCAGTTGCCATGCATAACATAGGATCACGTGAGTTTTTTATTGCCTTAGGGATCGGGCTTTTACACGGTCTGTTCACCTTATGCGTGGTTCTTTCCAGTGTCTGGCTTTGTCTTGCGCTCTGGATTCAACAACCGCTCGGTACCTTCTTTAGCCGGGTGACAATTGTACTCTGGAGCCTGTTTGCACTGAGCCTGCTGGGTGTCTATTTCAGTGGTCATCTCATCAGCCGCCGTACCGATATCATTATTTATTGCGTTGCCTTTGCCTGCTCACTGTTTTGGTATTTCTCTATCGAAGCCAGACAAGACCGTGACTGGAATCCAGAAGTTGCCGAACAGCTCAGCTATAGCAAACAAGGCGATCTGGTTAGCTTGCACAAGGTCCGTAACTTTGACTGGCATGCGGACGGGACGTATGACATTCGCTGGGAAGACCGAAACATTGATCTGAACAAAATTACCGGGATCAATGTCATCACTTCTTACTGGATGGGGCCACAGATAGCACATACGCTGGTCAGCTTTGATTTTTCCGATCAAAAGCCTTTGGTATTTTCGATTGAGATCCGCAAAGAGAAAGGCGAAGATTTTTCTGCGATTGGCGGTTTTTTTCGTAAATATGAACTCAGCCTAGTCGCTTCAGATGAAAAAGATATTGTATATACACGCAGTAATATTCGTCATGAACAGGTGTATTTATTTCCGGTCAAAATGCCTGCAGCCGAGCGCAAAGCGCTGTTTATTGAATATCTGAAGCAGGCTGATGAGCTCCGCGGTGAAGCAAAATGGTACAACACCCTAACCAGTAACTGCACTACGCTGGTATTTGATATGGTTCAGGCCATTAACCCACAAAAATTACCGAAAGATTATCGCTTACTGGCTTCAGGATATTTGCCCAACTATCTTTACGACCTGAAAGCACTTAACCAGAATTACAGCATCAATGAATGGTATCGTCTGGCACATATCAACCCACGTGCTGAACAGTACGATCAGCAGTCCAATAAAAGTAGCGAGTATTTTTCGGATGTAATTCGCGCAGGCTTGCCGAAAGTTGAGTGATTTTTCCACTAATTTCATTAAAAGTATCTGAACATTTACAAAAGGATACTGAATATCCTGCGCTACTCCATGTTGTTTTCTTTTAATAAACACTTATAGAAACACAATGATTCGGATTTAAAATCTTATGTTAAAGCCTTTTTTAACAACATGTACTTTGGCAATTGCCGTAGCAATGACGGGTTGTGCAGCCACAGAATCTCTCCAGACTTCACCAAACGCTTCTCAGAAAGAAAGCATCGGTCTTTATAACCGTAACTGGATCGCCACCCATATCAATGGTGTGGAGATTAAAAGCAATGATCTTTCTGGCAAACATCCAGCCATTCAGTTCGATGCTCAAGGCAAGCGTTTCTTTGGTGCAGATGGCTGTAACCAGATTCAGGGGACATTTGAAAGCCAAGGTTCAATCTTACGCCTAGGCCCAATTGCTTCAACCATGATGGCATGTATCGGCAAGGACAACAGTGCCCTTTCTCGCCAATATGCAAATGCTTTGGCCAGTACCACCAACTATGAACTGAAAGGCCATGAGCTTAAATTCATGGATGCATCAGGCAAAGTACTGGTCAGCTTCGTAACAGTCATCCAGCCGCTTCCTTAACGCGATTACTATAAAAAGTAAAAGCTCGTTTCAAACACGGGCTTTTACTTTTTGGGTAGTTCGTTTAAGTTAGTGGCATGCTTAAAATTAAAAATCGGGGAGTTATATGCAACAGGCAATGTTAGGTGGTGGATGCTTTTGGTGTGTAGAAGCCGTATTTCTACAACTGAAAGGTGTGGAAAAAGTGGTAAGTGGCTATGCCGGCGGGATTACCCAAAACCCAAGCTATGAGCAAGTCTGTCAGGGCAATACACAACATGCCGAAGTCATCCTGATTGATTTTGATGAACAGCAGATCAGCTATACCCAATTGTTGAATGTATTCTTTACCACTCATGATCCAACCACATTAAACCGTCAGGGTAATGATATTGGCACCCAATATCGCTCTGTGATTTATTACTTCGATAATGAGCAAAAGCAGCAAGCTGAACAGGTCATTCAAAGTCTGGAAGATGAAGGGCTGAATATTGTGACTGAGCTCAGTCCGGTACCGACGTTTTACCCGGCTGAGGAATATCACCAGAACTTCTTTGCCCGTAACCCGTCTCAAGGTTACTGCAACTTCAGTATTCCTCCTAAGCTGTCTAAACTCCGCGCTAAGTATCTTGACCTGCTTAAAGATGAATAGACATAAAAAAAGCAACTCACCGAGTTGCTTTTTTATTACGATCACACTTTAGTTTTCACTTACAAACGCAATATCACTTAAGCCGGCTTCACTGGCACGCGACATGACTTGTGCAACCGTATCATATTTTGATTCTTTATCTGCACGTAACTGCACCGTCGGTTTTGTCTGTGCCTGACCCGCTTCTTGGAAACGCTTCTCTAGCTCATCCAGGCTAATGATTTGTGCATCCCAAGCCACTTCACCTTTGTCATTAATACTAATAGTGATTGCTTTTGGTGGCGGATCAACAATTTCAGCCGTTGTTTTTGGTAAACTTAATGGAATTGATGGGTTAGCAACCGTTGCTGTGACTAAAAAGATAATCATCAATACCAACATAATGTCGATCAGAGGAATGAGATTCATCTCATTCATGCCACTGTCGTGGTCTTCACCCAATTGAAAGCCCATTTTAAGCTTGACCTCCAACTAAACTTTGTTGAGTCGCTTTAGTTTCTGTTTTTGCCGCTGTTTCTTGCTGCAACATGGTATCGATTAACAGGCTATGTGCCTGATCTTGTAAATCATGTGCCAGGCCACGATTGAAACGTACACAGATGTTATACGCCATCACTGCAGGAATCGCGACGGCTAGGCCTAGACCGGTCATAATCAAGGCTTCACCGACCGGTGTTGCTACCTGAGCCAAACCAGCCTGTCCGCTTTTACCTACCGCAACAAGCGCATGGAAAATTCCCCATACTGTACCGAACAAACCCACAAACGGTGCCAATGAAGCGATTGTTCCAAGCACTGATACTCCTTTTTCTGCTTGAGATTTCTCAGCAGAGATCTGGCGAAGTAATGCTTGTTCAGCGACAGCTTTACGTTGTTCAAACGATAAAGGCTGTAACTTTGATTTTAGCGCAGCCAAAGCTTGCACCAGTTGATTATAAGCCTGTTGTTTTAACTGGCGTGTTCCTAAAATGCGCAGAATGAAAATAGTCCACGTTGCAATCGACATTGCTAATAGGATGAAATACAGTGTCTTACTTACTGCATCTGCATGTTGCCAATAAACTGAAAAGTTCATATACGAACTCCTGATTTAATCTGCTACAAAAGGCTAAGAGGAACTCTTCACCAGCTCTAATGGGAGATCCCCATTAATAGCTCGCCCATCTTTAGTTGGTTTAAATTTCGCTCTTCGTACTGCTTTGAGTACGATGTCATCTAATTTCGGTAATCCTGTTGATTTTTTTACCGTTACATTCAAAATTTTGCCTGAGGGTTCAGCTTCAATATGTACAATAATTGTCCGCTCACTACCCTCTAAATCCGAATCTTTATAAGCAGGCGCAGGTTTTCTAGACCAAGACACTTCACCAGGCGCAGCAGGCTGACTCTTTCGGGCCTCCTCTTCTGCTCTTTGATTTCTAAGCGCTTGTTCACGGGCTTGCTGTTCTTTCAACGCCTGTTCACGAGCCTGTTGCTCTTTTAACGTTTGTTCCCGCTGGAGCTGCTCTAATCTCTGCTTTTCCAACTCTTGCTGTTTCTTTAATTTCTCTTGCGTATCATCTTGTTGAATCACCTTTGGTTCTACCTTCTGTACTTTCTGGGCAATAACTTTTGGCTTTTCAACAGGTTTTGGCTCTACCTTCTTCTCTACAGGTTTAGGCTCTACTTTAGGCTTGATCGGCTCTACTTTTGCAGGAGGAGGTGGCGGTGGTGGTACATCTTCTTTAATTGTTAAAAAACGTACTTTTAACGGCTCTTTCTCGACGGGCTTAAGCTCCATCGTTTTCATGTGGCTAACCGCCCACAGAACTCCTACATGTCCAATCACAACCGCAACTAAGGCAGTGATGATTTTCTTTTTCATCGGGTGTGGCGTGTTGAATGTAGCAGGAGATTGACTCATAAGAATCTAAGTACCTATATAGATGGTGAGGCTTTCAAAAAAGCGATTTCACTCATCGGATAGAACAATGAAAGTGCCGTAATAATAAATGAGAAGTGTTTTCATTTGCAACCATTTTTTCTTGTATATTTGCTAAGCTTTGAAAAATAGGCATAAAAAAACATGCCTGACGGCATGTTCTTTTTATACAACGGCAGGATAGCGTTTCTTAGAACACTACGGTTTTATTGCCATCTACAATAATACGGTCTTCTAAATGCCATTTCACCGCACGTGCCAAGACATTACGTTCAACGTCTTCACCTAACTCACGCAGCTGTTCAACGTTATAGTCATGGCTCACACGTTCAACGTCCTGCTCAATGATCGGGCCTTGATCGAGATCAGCCGTCACATAGTGTGCTGTTGCACCAATCAGTTTCACGCCTTTCTCATAGGCTTGCTTATATGGATTTGCACCCACGAAAGCAGGCAGGAATGAATGGTGAATATTGATAATCTTCATTTCCCATTTCGCAACAAAGTCTTCGCTGAGAATCTGCATGTAACGCGCCAACACCAATAAATCGTTACCTTGCATCATTTCATCAATCTGAGCATACGCTTCAGCTTTATTGTCTTTATTTACTGGGACAACATGGAAAGGAATACCGAAGTTTTCAACCGCTTCACGCAAATCTGGATGGTTTGAAATCACTTGGGTAATTTCACATGGTAATGAACCACGCGCATGACGCCATAACAGTTCTAGTAAAGCATGGTCAACTTTCGACACCAGAATACCGACTTTTTTCAACTCGCCAACGAAATTCATTTTCCATTGCATTTCATAACGTTCAGCCACATTTACAGCAAAAGTCTGCATAAGCGCTTCTTTACGAGATGGCAAATTATCAAGTTCAAATTCAACACGCATGAAGTAACGCCCGCCCTGAGCTTCTGTTGCGTACTGATCAAGTGCGGTAATGTTTGCTCCCTGATGATACAAAAAGCTCGATACGGCTTGCACGATCCCCGGCTTGTCTTCACAAGTAATCAGTAATCGCGCTGTGTGGGCTGTAGTCGTGTTCATTTGGTTAATATCACTTATTCGAATCAAATTAAAATCAAGCCGGGCATTCTAACCCTTTTTTGCCCCTGACTAAATAGCTAAGGCTCACTCGTCGTCATTTTTAAGATTAGATAAGCTGGCAAATAGGTCGGATGGACCCAATGATTTCAATAATTGTTCATAAGTCTGGCGGCTTTCCCCCATCAAATACGGACCTTCCAGAAACACCATCTGACGCAAAGCCTGCCATACCCATTTTTCTTCAAGGCGATTGTTATCACTGATATGACCAGACATATATAAGAAGTTAGTCCAGTTGGTCAGCACAATCCACAGGTTAATAATCAAGGCTTCGATTTCCGAATCGGTCATCTTCATCAGGCCGGCATCCACGAAAGCACGATAGATTTTTTGGCCCTGCTGCATCACCTGCCCCGCAAAACGCGGATAGATTTTTCTAAAGTCTTCATTATTTTCCACCAGATGATACACATCGCGGTGAATAAAACGATAGGCCCACAACTGATTACTCAGCACCTGAAAGTAGCTGATCTTGTCATTGGCATTCAATGGGCGATCAGTCGGCAAAGCCAGCATTTCCAAGGTTTCAGCCTGATACTGCTGCGCCAGTTCCTTGATAATTTCCTGTTTGTTACGGAAATGATAATACAGGTTACCGGGGCTAATCCCCAGTTCAGCCGCAATGTGATTGGTGGTGACCGAACGCTCTCCACGCTCATTAAACAACTGCAAACTGATTTGCAAAATTCGATCTTTTGTTTTGTTCGGTTTAGCGTGCGACATTGATTTTAACCATCTATAACATTATCAATAGGTTATAAAACAAACCTATAAAGCGACTTGACACTTTAGAGTATTTACTCTAAAAATTAAAAAATAATAAGCTTTCTTTTGGTCCACTCCTATGAACAGTCAAACAAAAACAACCGCTATGACACCTCATGTTGATGTACAACGGCTACATGATTTGCTTGAGCAGCAAAAAGCAGCTTACCAACGCCATCCTGTGCCAAGCGCCAAAGAACGTCTTGATCGCTTAGCCCGACTTAAAAATATCTTGGTAAAATATCAAGATCAATTTGCTAACGCAATTAATCAGGATTACGGCAACCGTGCCGTGATGGAAACCAAGATTGGCGAAGTTCTGACTTGTCTGGAACATATCAAATATTACAGCAAGAACCTAACCGAATGGATGAAACCGTCCAAACGCCATATCAGCATGTTACACCAACCAGCGAAAGGCTGGGTAGAATATCAACCTTTAGGTGTCATCGGCATTATTGCACCATGGAACTATCCTCTGCTCCTTTCACTGGGTCCACTGATCTGCGCCTTGGCAGCGGGTAACCATGCCATGATCAAAATCTCGAGTGCATCCTCACACTTTGGTTATGTACTGGAAAATGCCCTTTCAGAAGCATTTCCGCAGGAACTGGTGGCTGTGGTAAATGGTGGCGGGGTTATTTCAGATGCTTTCAGTCATCTGGCTTTTGACAAAATGATTTTCACCGGTTCAACCGCTGTAGGGAAAACTGTCATGGCTGCGGCGGCGGAGAATCTGGTACCTGTGATTTTAGAATTAGGTGGCAAATCCCCTGCGCTGGTGCATTCCGCCATGAACATTCGTGATGTGGCACAGCGGATTGCGGTCGGTAAACTCTGGAATGCTGGCCAAACCTGTGTTGCCCCTGATTATATGTTCCTGCCTAAGGGCAAAACGGCTGAGTTCACCAAGCATTACAATGATTTTGTCACCACCATGTATCCAAGCTTGCGTGATAATAACGACTATACTTCTATTATCAATGACAAGCAGTACAACCGCCTGCAAGGTTATCTGGAAGATGCCCGTGAACAAGGCGCCAATATTGTTGAGCTCAATGCCAAGAATGAGTCTCTGACCGAGGTTCGTAAAATTGCACCGACCCTATTAACCGGTGTGACCACAGAAATGGAGATTATGAAGAACGAGATCTTTGGTCCAATTCTTCCTATTCTGGAATACGAGCATATTGACGAAGCCCTACAGTTTATTAATAGTCGCCCTCGCCCACTGGCTTTCTATTATTTTGATACAGATAGTGCCCGTGCCGATTATGTCGCAGGTCGCACGCATTCAGGACACTTCGGAATCAACCAGACCCTGACCCACGTGGCTCAAGATGACTTGCCATTTGGCGGCATTGGCGCATCGGGCATGGGCAAATATCATGGCAAGGAAGGTTTCTTTAGCTTCTCACATGAACGCTCAATGATGTCGAATCCGGTCAGCCCTAAACTTTACAGTTTAAAATTCATTCTGCCACCGTATAATAAAGCGACACACAAACTGCTTTTAAAAACACTATTTCGTTAAGCTGGTTAAGGCATGATCTATCACACCAGATCATGTCTTGTTTTTACCAAATTCGCTTGTCTTTTAATCGTATTTTTGGTATAAAACGCCCCTTGAATGATTTCATCCGTTTACTTGAATGGCTAGTTGCACGAAATTGTGCTGTATAAACTAGCAATGGAGTTCACCATGTCTAAGGTTTGCCAAGTTACCGGCAAGCGTCCTATCGTTGGTAACAACGTGTCGCACGCAAACAACAAAACCAAACGCCGGTTCGAGCCGAACCTGCACCACCACCGTTTTTGGTTAGAAAGCGAAAAGCGTTTTGTACGTCTTCGTTTAACCACTAAAGGTATGCGTATTATTGATAAATTGGGTATCGAGAAAGTTGTTGCTGATCTCCGTGCTCAAGGTCAAAAGATCTAAGGAGTCTGAACAATGCGTGATAAGATTCGCCTCGTTTCTACAGCTGGTACAGGTTATTTCTATACCACTACTAAGAACAAACGTACTATGCCGGAAAAAATGGAAATCAAAAAATTTGATCCAAAAATCCGTCAACACGTCATCTTCAAAGAAGCTAAAATTAAATAATTTTAGTTCTTTAAAAAAACGGCTTCTTTTGAAGTCGTTTTTTTTGCCTGAAAAACGCGGTATAACTAAAAAAACAAATGAATAAATCTCTTACATAATTTTTTTTGATAATTAAAAAAATTATCATCAACAAATTCGATTTTAGTTGTTACAATTTATTCGCTGTTTTCTTGGCATGTTTTATGCTCATTTATTTCTACCTTAACCGCAACGATTAAGGAGCTCCGATGCCACATGATGTTGATTTAATTATATTACTTGCTGTCGGTTTTGGTATGGCCCTCATTTTTGGCTATATCGCAGCACGTCTACGTCTCCCCCCTTTAATCGGCTATCTTGTTGCCGGTATTATTATTAGTCCAAATACGCCCGGTGTTGTGGGTGATATCCAGCTGGCCAATCAGCTGGCCGAACTCGGGGTCATGTTCCTGATGTTCGGTGTGGGGATGCATTTCTCCCTCAAAGATTTATTACAGGTTCGCCGCATTGCCTTACCGGGTGCGATTTTACAAATCGCCGTGGCAACCTTACTCGGCGTTGCGGTGTCCATGTATTGGGGCTGGAGCTTCGGTTCAGCATTGATCTTCGGTTTAAGCTTGTCCTGTGCCAGTACCGTGGTTTTACTCAAGGCGCTAGGAGATCGTGGCCTGCTCGATTCGGTGAATGGAAAAATTGCCGTCGGCTGGCTTTTGGTCGAAGACCTAGTGATGGTGTTAGCACTGGTACTTCTGCCTGCAACGGCGGTATTGCTGGGCGGACAAGCCCTTCCAGGTACCGATACTTCACAAAGCATCTGGGTCACAATCGGGATCACCCTGCTTAAAGTGACGGGCTTTATTGCCTTCATGCTGATTATTGGTAAACGTCTTGTCCCGATGATCATGCAATTTGTGGCACGTCTGGGTTCCCGTGAACTATTTACTCTCACCGTGGTTGCGGCTGCAGTATCGATTGCTTATGGTTCATATGCGGTATTTGGCGTATCCATGGCATTGGGCGCATTCTTTGCCGGGATGGTGGTTAAAGAATCGGACTTTAGCCATCGTGCCGAAGAAGAAACCCTGCCCCTCCGTGAAATCTTCTCGATTCTATTTTTCGTTTCCGTGGGTATGTTATTCGATCCAAGTATCTTGGTCGAAGCCCCATTAAAGATTTTAGCGGTGGTGGCCATCATTATGGTGGGTAAGACCTTGGCTGCAATGGCTCTGGTACTGTTCTTCCGCTACCCGATTAATACTGCTTTAACGGTAGGTGCAAGTCTGGCCCAGATTGGAGAATTCTCTTTCATTCTGGCAACACTAGGCTTATCACTCGGTTTACTGACACCGGATGCACAAAATCTGATTCTTGCAGGCGCATTATTCTCAATTACGCTGAACTCATTTGTGTTCTCTGCGATCGAACCCGTACAGCGCTGGATTCGTGAGCGCTCGCATTTGGCACGCTTACTGGAACGTAGTGGTGACCCACTGGCGATGCTTCCGGATGAGGTAGATCAGGCTTACCTGCGCGATCAGGTGGTGATTATCGGCTATGGCGGGGTGGGTCGTCGTATTAGTGAAAATCTGATGCAGCAAAATATCAAAGTGGTGATTGCTGAAGAAAATCGGGAAATTGTTGAAAAACTACGTGCCCAAGGCAGAGCAGCGGTCAGCGGTGAAGCCACCGAACCGAATGTCTTGATTCAGGCACACATTCAGCATGCGCGCCTGTTAGTGATCTCACCGATGGATATTCTGGATATTCATCGTATCGTGGATATTTCCAAACAGCTTAATCCTGAAATTCAGGTCCTGATCTGTGCAGAAAGCAAAGAAGAAGCGGTGATTATCCGTGAGGAAAATATTGGTGAAGTATTCTATGCCAAAGAGGAAATGGCCAAGAATATGAGCCATCATATCCTCAATCAGATTGAACTCGCGCATCAGACCGAAGCACATTAACAAACTGCTTTAAACGAAAAGCGTACCTTGAGTACGCTTTTTTATTTTTCAGGATTAGCTGAAATGGCTAGGTTGCTCGTCCAGCACTTCAGCCTGCCACTGATTCATCTGCTTTTCCAGCAATCCGAACAAGGCTGCCTGAATCATGTGTTGCGCGACGGCTGGCGTCTGGTCTCCGAGGATGGCTTTCACCTCATCGCTAAACTGGATTTTGACCAAAGGCTCATTTTCAGAACCCGCATTGCGCAAAGCAAGCTCACCACCTTCGAGTTGAACCAATTCAAGAATTGCTTCCTGATTACCAAATAATTCTTTTAACTGTTGCATTGACATAAATTTTCTCCATGTTTCAACATGGTGGCAAAGTATTTGGCACTTTGCGCTCTCACGTCTTATTTATATAAGTGCTGAGGGAATAGATTTCAAGTCGTCTTAAAGTTTCGACTTAGAACTCCACCATTTCATTACGAAAACCATCAATTAAGTGACTTAATTCACGATGCCATTCACGTAAGATTTTGGCATCGGGCAACCATGCCTGTGGGCTTTGCGTCACCTTGATAATCAAATTAGAAGAGGTTTCATTTTCAGGTTCTGGTGCAGAGGGCTCGGGTGCATACTGACACATCCGATAGGCACGTTTCAATTCAGCCACAAAACCGTCTTTAGCCAGTTGTTGTAATACCTGAATCTCTGGAGAGACCTGCCCTTTATCTGCCATATGTTCTTCAATTGACTTAAAGGTCGGCTGTAAATCATTCAGGCGATAATAACGAACCAGTTCCTGCAAAAACGCCAATATTGCTCCATGCAAATGAAAAACTGCTGCTTCGCGATAGGCTTGTACTTGTTGAATATGTTCTGTTTGCTCAGCTTGTTGACATGCGAGACGGGCGAAATACAGTTTCTGATTGGTACGATCTGCATGATAACGAGCAACACGGGACATAATATTTTTCCTTAAAAACCCTTTCTCTTGGATAGCTTTAGATTAAATGCTTTAATGATAAAATCAATATCTTTTGAGCCTGACCATGCGTCATATTCAACAAGCCATCCTGAGCTTAATATGCTGTATGGCGATTTCAATGAGTTATAGCTGTGAACCAGCGGGCCTGGATTGGGAAAAACTGTATGCAGATTATGATATCAATCACGACCAAATGATTGATCTCAATGAATGGACAAAACTGATTGAACTAAAAGATCAACCTGTTTCCTGGCAAAAACAATTTTTCCCGCTCGACCGTAAACGCATAAAGATTTTTAAAGCACTCGATCAGGATCATAATGGCTTAATCGACCAACAAGAAATCACCAATATCTATGGCTATTTTATCAACCCTTGTCAGGGTTGGGGACAAACATGGGGTAAATAAGGAGAAGACAAGTGACTCGATGCCCAGCTCGAGCAGATAAAGTTTTCGCTTAGCCATGACTTGAATGGGTTGTTCGAATGGACGGACATTTGCAATCGTCCAAGCGAAATAGCCTTCAGCCCAATATGATGCGCAAGCAGCTTCAACTTCATCCACTCGCCAAGCATGGACGGCTACTATATCGACTAAGGCAACGGCCAATCCAGCTTCTTCATCACCATCCTGCAACAGAAAGTTTTGATTCTCGACAATTACTACATCTTTTAAAGGCAATGCCTCAGGATGCCATGAGCGAACTCCCAAGGTTTTCTGACTTTGCACAATTCGCCCGGCATTTGGAGCAACAACCGATAAAGCGGTATATTGCTTTAACATACAGAATTAAGCTTGATCTTCCGCAATTTTCACACGGATGCCATAATTTTTTACTTTCAAGGTATTTAAACCTTTCACTGCTTTGACCGCTTCACGTGGATTCGGCATTTCAACAAAACCAAAGCCTTTGGATTTTCCTGTTTCAGCATCTTTAACCACCACACAAGACTCGACTTTGCCATAGGCTTTAAACAAGTCGAGCACTTCTGCATCGGTCACGCTACGATCTAAATTACGAACTAAAATTTTCATGCTAAAACCTAAAACATGATTCACCCTCAAATCGGTGAATCAAAAATAAATTGAATCTGGGTAGTTTAATCCAAATCGATCCCAAAACCTAAATTGATTGCAGTCGAACGCGAGCGACTGGCTTGCCCATAAGCACGCGGAATATCTCGGTGAATCTGGATATCGACTAAATGTTGAGGTAAATCATTGAGAAAATAACTTTCTATTTTGCGACCGAGCTCATCATATTGATCATGTGCCCACAAATTTAAATTCTGTTTCGTCAAAATGAGTTCATTTTCGGCACGCGTTAAGGCCACATACAACACCCGACGCTCTTCTTCCACATCGTCAAAATCGCCCTGTGCCCGCGCATGCGGATACTGCGTTGGAGAGACATGCGGTACATAACAGACTTTTTGCTCGGCACCTTTAGCCGAATGGATGGTAATCAACGTCACCAAGTCCTGATCTGGGGTTTTATCAATTTCCGAGACCGAAATTGGATCGAGTACATATTCCTCCAGAAACTCTCCAAGCGAACTGTGCTTACGCGCCAGTTGCTTGACCAGATCAAAATCTTTGACACGGCGGGTCCAGTCTTTGGTTTTATAGTTATTTTCCAGTTGTTCATTCAAGGCATCCAGCGCCAGCCCAATGCAGGCTTCGACATGTTGCTGCAACACATCCAGCTGCATCAGGATCAGAATGGCCTGTTGCGGTACTTTGCCATGGCGCTCTAAACGCTGGCAACGCGCCTCAATATCAGGTAGCTGGATCAGTTCCTGAGCCAGCTTACTGGCACCGACATCACCGACACCATCCCAGAGCGTCAGGAAACGCATCCATGCCAGATCATCCTGCGGATTGACACTAACACGGAGTAGACTCAGCACATCTTTAACATGCGCCGATTCCAGCAATTTCACCCCACCAATAAAACGGTAGGGAATATTGGCGGCAATCAAGGCCCCTTCCAGATAACGCCCACTAAAACCCGAACGCAACAGCACCATATGCTCTGTCCATGCAGCGCCCTGCATATGCCGACGATTTAAATCCTGAATAATCCAGTTGGCTTCTTCAAACTCATTACTGAGGATATGCAACTGAGGCTTTAAACCTTTACCGCGATAGGCTTGCAGCTGCTTGCCATACTCAATCGGACTTTGCGCCAGCAACCAGTTGGATAAATCCAGTATCCCCTGCGTGGAACGATAATTCATTTCCAGCGTCAGCACTTGGGCATCAGGGACACGTTCCTTAAAATGATGGATATTTTCAAAATCCGCCCCACGAAAGCCATAAATCGATTGTGCATCATCACCGACACAAAACAGTTTGACCTTGCCGACTAAGGGTTGCAATAACGCCCATTGCAACGGATTGGTGTCCTGCATTTCATCGACCAGTAGTGCTGAACAGAAGCCGGTAACCCATTGCACCAATTCAGCTGAGTTTTGCAAATGCACCGCCACAATCGACAAGATGTCATCATAATCAAGAAAGTTGCGTTCTTGCTTACGTTGCTCATAGGCTTGCATCAGTTCTGCAATTTGTGCCTTGTACTCCACTGCTTGCGGTAACTGCTCTAATAAGGCGTCAGAGAGTTTGGTCTTGGTATTACGGGCATATGAATACAGATCACATAATTCAGCCGCTTTTGGCAATACATTGCCCTTATCCTTGCCGCGCAGTAAACGGAACATCAGCAACTGATCATCACGATCAATAATGCTGAACTGGGTCAGTCCAAAAGCGCGCGGATTACGACGTAACAAATACATGCAAAAGGTATGGAAGGTGGATGCACGCAAACCTTTGGCCTGTACACCCATATGCTGCTCGACACGGGTGACAATTTCACTTGCAGCCCGACGGGTAAAGGTCAGAATCTGGATCTGCTGTGCAGGCAAGCCCTGATCAATTAAATATGCCGATCTCGCCACAATTGTTTTGGTTTTACCACATCCCGCTCCTGCCAGAACCAGACAATTTTGTGCAGTCGTAGTGGCAGCCTGTTTCTGTTGCGGATTTAGTTCATCAATTAGCTTGGCAAGCGTCATACAATCGGTCAATTAAAAACGAACCGATATTTTAACAGACTAAAGCCATGCAAATGTTTCTTGCTACAAAACAAAAAGAGCATGCGATAGGCATGCCCAAAAACTTTAGAAAATGAATTAAACGGTGGTTGAGCTATGTGGTAACTGTTTAATCGCTCCTGCAAAAGTCAGATAGTTAATGCCTTGGAATAAAATATCAATCGCAAGGAACATCCCTAACACCCAGAATGGAGAATCAGGAGATGAGAGAATCAGAATCCCGGTGAGTAAAGTTAATATGCCTGAAAACAGCACCCAGCCCCAACCAGCAACGGGCCTCAGGATAAATGCATTCACCGTGCGAATAATCCCTGCAATAATCAGGGCAATTGCCAGAAAACTGGTGAGCACCACGGCAGTAATCACCGGTGTGGTAAAAGCAAAATAACCCGCTATCAAGTACAGCACACCGAATAAGGCCCACAACCAGCGCGTGCCACCTTTAAAGGCGGTAAATGCAGCAATAAAATGTAATATACCGCCCAGCATCATCAAGACGCCAAATAAAAGTACGGCAGACAAGGTGGCGAATGGTAGCGCTGCTAAAAGAACCAAGCCAAAAACAACCAATAACACGCCTAATAGCAGATACCATTTACGATCAGCATGGAGCTGATTGCGAATCAGGTCGTTACCCACTGTTTTCATCATTATTTACTCTTTTATGATCAATGTTATATGGCTATATTGAGCCTATTTGATGCCAGATTCTGTATAAGGCATGTTGAAAATTAATGACGGAATGTCAGAAAACTTGTGTTTTATATGATGTTTTTAATGCTTGTATTTTAAGTTATGGATAAGTCTAGACTTATCCACAATTTACTTGACCCAACCCACTTCCCTGGCCGTTAAAATACTGATGACTGTTTCATTCAGGTCATTGGGCATTTTACTTTTATGTTCGGACAAGGGAATTCTTCCTCCCATAATTTCAGCTTCAGTTTGTGGATATAAAGGCTGCTGATCGGCTTGGGCATAGCCAATCGGGAAAATCGGTTCGCCATTATTCAAATTATATTTATCTGTCGCGCCGAAGCCATGCAGTAACTCATGTACCAACACCACATTGTTCTGTGCAGCCTGTTTGGGTGAAGCAAATAAATTGACCGAGCCGATTCGTCCACGCTCCAGTGCAGTTGAATGCTTCAATTCCCTGCTCTGCTTCGGATCGTAGAAATTCAGATATAAGGTCAAACTCGGAGAGCCATCCACAGACTGATGCTGTTTCCATGCATAGAATCTGAATTTCAGGCTCCACAAGATATTGTTCAAGATACTCGGCTGTTCAGCCATTTTTGGTGGTGTTTGTTGCAGTTCCCGCCCAATCTGAATCATGAAATAGCTGCTTTGCCCGCGATACTGCTGGCTATTTTTCTCTAAATACTGTTTCACCTCAGCAAAGTCATCTTGCTGTAATTGTTGAATATACTGTTGTGTGGTCGCTAAACCATCAGCATTAATCGGATGCAATAAAATATAAATCGGTTGATTCCAGTCCTGATTCTGATCACGATAGGCATTCACGGCGACCACCAGCAACACGACCAGCAAAATCGCGATCCGAATATTTTTCCACATATCATTTCCCCAATAAAAATATATTTCTTGTTTTTCTTGATGCGATAAAAAATGCTAGCAAGTGCTAGCATTTTTTTAAATCTGAATATTTAGCCTTCTACCCATTTTCCGTCTTGGAACACCAGACTCCACTTGGTTTGTTTGCCTTCTGCCGTTTCAGAACCTACGTATTGTGACTGGTTCTTACGACTAAATTTCACCACGGTTGGATTGCCTTCAGGATCAACATCTGGCGCTTGCAGCAGGAATTGATACTTCGGATCAAGCTGTTCCGCAACACTTCGCAATTCCGCCACTTTCGGGGCACGTGTTTCACGAATTTTCGGGAATTTACTTGCAGCCAGGAATAAACCAGCCGCGCCATCACGCAATACAAAGAAATCATCATGCTTAGTTGAGCGCAAGTGTTCCATTTTGATCGGATCAACACGTGGAGGTGCTGGCTGACCACTCTTCAAGACCTTACGGGTATTGTCACAGCTTGAGCAGGCAAAATACGGACCAAAACGGCCAGTTTTCAACTGCATTTCACCATCACATTTATCACATGGAATGGTTGGGCCATCATAACCCTTGATCTTAAATTCACCCTCTTCAACTTCGTAACCATCACAATCCGGGTTATTACCACAGACATGTAGTTTACGGCCCCCATCAACCACATAGCTGTCCATTGCAGTACCGCATTTAGGACAACGATGTTTCGACATCAAATCGGCTGTTTCAGCACCATCATCATCCGATAATGCAGCTAAAGACTCAACTGGTGTTAGGTTCAGTGTACCCTTACAACGCTCTTTTGGTGGCAGGTTATAACCTGAACATCCCAGAAATACGCCTGTTGTTCCGGTACGTACCTGCATTGGGCGCGCACATTCAGGACATGGTACATCTGGCACTTCAACCGGCTGGTTACGGCGCATGCCGCTTTCGCCCTGTGCATTGGTCAAACGCTTTTTAAAGTCACCGTAGAAGGTGTCTAATAGCTCTTTCCAGTTACGCTCACCTGTCGCTACACGGTCAAGCTGACCTTCTAAATCTGCGGTGAAAGCGTAGTTCATCAGGTTATTAAAACTTTCATCCAGACGATCCGTTACGATCTCACCCATCTTCTCGGCAAAGAGACGACGGTTTTCCAGTTTCACATAACCACGTTCTTGAATAGTTGAGATAATGGCAGCATAGGTCGATGGACGGCCAATGCCTTTTTTCTCAAGTTCTTTAACTAAAGATGCTTCGGTAAAACGTGCAGGTGGTTTGGTAAAGTGCTGGCTTGGATCAAGCTTTTCTAACTTGAGCACTTCACCTACTTTTACGGCTGGCAGTAATACATCATCGTCTGATTTGTTGGCACCACGCACACGGGTAAAACCATCAAAGACTAAAGTACGGCCTTTGGCCTTTAACTCAACATTTGCCGCTTCAACCGTCAGAGTCGAAGATAAATATTCTGCCGGAGTCATTTGACAAGCGACAAATTGACGCCAGATCAAATCATATAAACGCTGTGCATCACGCTCAACGCCTGCAAGTTTGTCACCTGTCAATCCGACATCGGATGGACGAATCGCTTCATGCGCTTCTTGCGCACCAGCTTTATTGCCATAACGGTTTGGCTTGGCCGGCACATATTTTTCACCAAAATTTTGCTGAATATGATTACGAACCATATTCACCGCGTCATCACTCAAGAAGGTTGAGTCAGTACGCATATAGGTAATAAAACCACCTTCATACAAACGCTGCGCCAGCATCATGGTTTTCTTTACAGAGAAACCCAAGCGTGTGCTCGCAGCCTGTTGTAAGGTTGAAGTGATATACGGTGCACTTGGATTGACCTTGGTCGGTTTATCTTCGCGTAATGCCACCTTATATTCGGCATCTTTTAATACGCTCAATAACGCATCGGTTTCGGCTTTATTCTTGAGTTTAAGCGTCTTACCTGCTTGTTTCACCGCTTCCAGACGAATGTCATCTTTCTTCGACAAGGTATCTGCAAACACCTGCCAGTATTCTTCTGGGATAAAGGCACGGATTTCACGTTCACGCTCGACCACCAGTTTGACTGCAACCGATTGTACACGGCCTGCCGATAAGCCACGGGCAATCTTTTCCCACAGTAATGGCGACACCATAAAGCCCACCACACGGTCAAGGAAACGACGTGCCTGCTGTGCATTAACACGGTTTAAATCGAGGCGTGTTGGCTGTTTAAACGCTTCCTGAATGGCATTTTTGGTAATCTCGTTGAAGACCACACGATGGTAACGACTGTCATCCCCACCAATCACTTCTCTTAAATGCCAGGCAATCGCTTCCCCTTCTCTATCCAAATCCGTTGCGAGATAGATAGCATCGGCATCTTTGGCAAGTTTTTTCAGTTCGGCAACCACATGTTCTTTGCCCGGCAGCACTTCATAATGTGCAATCCAGTCATGTTCCGGATCAACACCCATACGGTTAATCAGTGCAGATTGGGCTTTTTCCGCTTTTTGCTGTTCAGTCAGCTTGACACGCGTTGCCGGCTTCTTTTCAGTAGACTTCGCTCCGCCGCCTGTCGGTAAATCACGGACATGACCGACCGATGACTTCACCACAAACTGTGAGCCTAAATATTTATTAATTGTTTTCGCTTTTGCAGGCGACTCCACAATCACTAAGGCACGTTTCTTTGCAGCAGACGCGGAAGCTGCTGTGCTTTCTGAAGCAGAGCGTGGAGTTTTCGCCATAATAAATCGTTTTTCCTATGTTCAATCAATAAATTAGCGTTGAGCCAATTCATGTAAATAAGTTTTTATCTGTTCAAGCTGTGTGGCTTTTAAGTCAGTTTCTTCATCCCAATATAGCCCAACACAGTTTGCCTGCATATCAATAGCATAAACTCCTGTTAATGCAATGGTTAAATCATTAAATTTCTGATCACCTTGCACGACCTGAAGCTTGCCATCCACCACTCTTGCGCGCATAAGCGGCAGGCGGGCATCTGGAATCAGGACACTATAATAAGCCACCATGCTGGCACGCTTTTCTGATGCCATTGGAATTTTCGTCCATTCTGGTGCGGCGATTAAACGTGGATGCAAGCCCATTTTTCGTGCCTGATCGCGCATCATGCCCAATGCTTTTTCTCGGGGACTGACACGTAAGCCAAAAATCGAGCCAAGTACAAACAGTACAATCGCAACTGTGATCCAAATTCCAATATTACTCATAAAGTTGCCCAAAATGTCCTTTTATTAGCGTTACATAAGTTGAATCCAAAAGGCAAGCTTTCCTTACAGTCGACTTTCAAGGCTTTGATTTATCATTCAAACTTGAAGAGATCGCAGTTATCTAACCTTATTTTTCTAAAGTTTAAAATATGATGAATGCCAGAAATACACAATAAATACATCTCTGAGTTTTGAATCTCTATTCAACAGGTATTTTATGATGGCAAATCGCTTAATAATGCGGCGGTTTATCACTCATCGGATCAAAAGGCGCAATCCCGTCCGATAAATCCGACGATTCAACCCGACGATATAACAGTTGCATCTGTTTTTTTAGATCGGCTATTTCTTGGGTCTGAAGTGCCAGTTGTTGATTCAATTGTTCAACTAAATCATCTAAAAATGCAATTCGGACTTGCAAATCTTCAATGGGTGCGGAAAATGACGCGTGATCATCAAAATTTTGTGGTTTAGTCATTTCAGACCTCATCTGAACTTTTAGGAAACATTATGGCCTATATTACTTTAAGGGATGTCCATCTCGCATTTGGCGGACCTGCCTTACTCGACGGCGCGAACTTTAACCTGGAACGTGGCGAACGAGTCTGTTTAATTGGTCGTAATGGCGAAGGTAAGTCTACTTTATTAAAACTGATTGAGGGAAGCCTGTTACCGGATAACGGCGAAGTTTCCATTCAAAACGGTTTAACTGTTTCAATGTTAGCCCAAGACGTCCCGATGGACTCAGGTAAAGTTGCAGATATCGTTGCCGAGGGTGCTGGCGAAGCTGCCAATGTCTTAAAAGAATATCATGAAGCCAGCGATGCCTGCGTGCTGGGCGATATGGAAGCCTGTGACCGTATGGGCATGCTGCAGCACAAACTCGATCAGCTCGATGGCTGGGCCTTAGAAAACAAGGTCAACTCGATTCTCAGTAAAATGGGACTTGATCCGAATGCTGACTTGGCAGATTTATCTGGCGGACGTAAACGTCGCGTACTGTTGGCGCGCGCTTTACTGACTCAACCCGATGTTCTGTTACTGGACGAACCCACTAACCATCTCGATGTCGAAAGTATCGAATGGCTCGAAAAATTCTTACTGGATCAGAATAATCTGACCCTACTATTTATCTCACATGACCGTTCATTTGTTGACAGTATTGCAACCCGTATTGTCGAGCTGGATCGTGGTATTTTGCGGAGCTACGAAGGGAACTACTCACGTTATCTCGACCTTAAAGCGCAGCAAATGGAAGCAGAAGAAAAGCAGAATGCTTTATTTGATAAAAAGTTAGCTGAAGAAGAGGCCTGGATTCGTCAAGGTATTAAAGCACGTCGTACCCGTAACGAAGGGCGTGTCCGTGCCTTGAAAGACTTACGTGAACAGTCTAAGGCACGTCGTTCACAACAAGGCAAGGTCAGCATGGCAACCCAGGAAGCCAATCGCTCGGGTAAACTGGTGTTTGAAATTGAAAACCTGAGTGTGAGTTACGACAGCAAAGCCCTGATTAAAGATTTCTCTGCCATCGTGTTGCGTGGCGACCGCATCGGTCTGGTCGGTGACAACGGTGTCGGTAAAACCACCTTGATCAAAGCCATTCTGGGTGAAATCGAGCATGGCGGTTCAGTCAAGACCGGTACTCAGCTTGAAATTGCCTATTTCGACCAGTTACGTAATGCGCTCGATCTGGAAAAGACCGTGATGGCCAACGTTTCAGAAGGCTCAGACTTTGTCGATGTCAATGGTAACCGCCGTCATATCTATAGCTATTTACAAGACTTCCTGTTCTCTCCAGAACGTGCCCGCACCCCTGTTAAAGCCCTTTCTGGTGGTGAACGCAACCGTATTCTTCTCGCAAAATTGTTACTCAAGCCATCCAACCTGATCGTGATGGATGAGCCAACCAATGACCTGGATATGGTGACGCTTGAGCTGCTGGAAGAAATGTTATCGGAATACAAAGGCACCTTGCTGCTGATCTCGCATGACCGTGCCTTTATGGATAACGTTGTGACCTCAACCTGGGTATTTGATGGCAAAGGTAATATTGATGAATATATCGGTGGCTATCAGGACTATCTAGAACAACGTCCAGACCAGAAAGTCGTTGATCAGAAAAGTGATGTAAAAAAGGCACAAGCCAAAGCTGAAGCGGCTGCTGCAGCTGCAAACGCTACTGCACCGAAGAAAGTAAAACTCAGCTATAAAGATCAGCGTGCGCTTGAACAGTTGCCTGCTGAAATTGAAGCATTGGAGACTGAACAAGCCACCTTATCAGAGAAACTGGCTGATGGTTCATGGTTTGTCAGTGATGCCAATGCAGCGACTCAAGCCAGCCAGCGTCTCGCAGAAATTGACGAGTTATTGCTAGAAAAGCTGGAACGTTGGGATGAGCTGGAAAATCTCAGCAAAGGCAATTAAATAACCAGTGAGCATCTATCTGTTCGGGATAGATGCTCTATTTAAAATCAAATCGGAGGTTATATCTTAAAATTCTCTTTTAATGACTGATAAATATTAAAATTCTCATCATCAAAGCAGACAAAAATGACATCTGTTATAAACTGACTCTGTTTTAATTGCTCAGCAATTGTTTTTAACGCAATTTGAGCAGCCAGCTGTTTAGGAAAACGATAAATTCCTGTAGAAATATTCGGAAATGCCACACTTTGTAGTTTCAAATTTTCAGCCAGCTTAAAGCTGTTGCGATACGCATTTTCCAATAATAAAACTTCATCGTGCTGTCCATCGACCCAAGTGGGTCCAACGGTATGAATGACATATTTTGCAGGCAAATTTCCAGCAGTGGTCATAACCGCTTCACCAACCGCACAACCACCCTGTTTTGCCCGTATTTTTTGACATTGCGCTAAAATTTCGGCGCCGCCTTTTCGGTGAATTGCGCCATCCACGCCACCACCGCCAAGCAATGAAGTATTCGCTGCATTTACAATCGCATCTACGGCAATCTGAGTAATATCTCCCTGGATAATGTTTATCGTTTTCACCCTGATCTCCTGATCGACATAATGATTGGCCTATCGATAAAAGCATGTGCTTTATCTTTTAGATTTAAAAGTGTAGGTACAATTTGATCTAAGCTTCAATTCGCAACAGGTAAATTCTGATAGAACATGAACTCACTCAAAACCAAGCGAGCTGTTCTCATCGCGTTGCAGAATAAAGAAATAAGGCTGGGGCTGCTGTTTCAGATCCATCCAGCCCAATACGGTATTTTCATCTATTTTTCGGAACACATCGTGTATCGGCTTTTCATCATAAATCATCGTGGCCGATATTTTCCCTCGAAACTCAGTCATTCTTAAACGGGCCTTACTGTCTTTGGTTTTTAGAAGTTTCAAGCCACCGGCCAGAGACTTGGCATTTTTTTTCAAAAATTTAAAATCCAGATTTAAAGGCAGCCACTTGGGATCAATGAAAAATAACGCTGTTTTTTTGGTATTCAGCAACACTAGGGGATAGACCGTTTCCTGATCTATCAATAATTTTCCATACCAGTTTGCCTGCGCTAACAGACCATTCATTGGATGCCCAGTGATGACCTCATATCCTTTCCAGCGACCATACATAAATGCACAGTCTATTTCCTCTAGCTGATCATAAAACTCGATCATTTGCTGAGGATCGACTTTCTTTCCTTGTGATATTTCCTGAATATTCATCATCCTTCACCTTTTTTTGTTGTATGGGGCTTAATCTTAATTAAGTCAGGTATGAGCTCATTGTATTACAGCAGTACAACAAGCAAAAAACTCTCATTCATTTTCCGTCGAGTAGCAGCCGAACCAAAGCGTGCGGGCATATTCTCAGGCGCACTTCATGTTACACTGCTCCAAAATTCAACATTATTTACTCTACTAAGTTTATGAGTCAAAAGCAGTCTTATATTCCTGGCGAATTTCAATGGGAATTTCTATTACCCAAATATTGGAAAATCTGGATCGCCATTTTTTTCCTTATGTTATTGGCCATTCTCCCGTGGGCAATCCAGTGGCGCTTGGCCCATGGCTTAGCAGGCTTATTCTGGCATCTACTCAAGTCGCGCCGTAAAACCACCCTTCGAAATCTGGAACTGTGTTTTCCAGAATGGTCGCCTGCGGAAGTCGAAGCTCAGGCCAAGCAGGTTTTTGTTGATATGATGCTGGGGGTGTTTGAAACCCTAAATGCCTGGTACTGCCCGCAATGGTTTAAGGGTCGTCATAGCATTGAAGGTTTAGAACATATCACTGAAGCAAAGGCTCAAGGCAAAGGCATCCTGTTACTGGGGACGCACAGTACTTTGCTTGATGCCGGCGGTTATATCTGTGCCCAGTATTTTGAGCCGGATGTGGTGTATCGACCGCAAAACAATCCCATGCTGGATATGCTGATTTATCGTTGCCGTGCCACCATTTATCAGCACCAGATCGATCATGATGATATGCGCGGCTTGATCCGTCGCCTTAAAGACGGTGGCGCCATCTGGTATAGCCCGGATCAGGATTTCGGTTTGAAACAAGGTGTCATGGCCCCTTTCTTTGGTGTCCCCGCAGCAACGGTCACGGCACATCGCCGTTTACTCAAAATTTCAAAAGCGGTGGCAATTCCGCTGTATTTTTATCGCTACGGTGATGTCCGTAATCCACAATACAAAGTACTGATTGAACCGATGGTGGACAATATGCCAAGCGAAGATGAAGTGGGTGATGCGATTCGGGTCAATCAGATTATTGAAGCTCAATTACGTATCGCACCGACGCAATGGATGTGGTTCCACCGCCGTTTTAAAACCAGAGCCGAAGGCTACGAAAAAATCTACTAAGCAACAAGGAGCCGATCCATATACATGAATCGGCTCTTTTTAAGCACCTATCATATTTTAAATAAAATTAGCACTTTATTTGGGGTGACGAATGAGCATCCTCATTGAAACACTCAACTCAAACAGATAGATGAAATAGCAAAATAATCCATCCTAGAAAATTAAAACCCGAGCCTTGCATCCTGCAAAACTCGGGCAAATGAGGTTGTGCTTTCACGTTATTTTTATTGGGTTGCGTCCATCGCATGCATCATATCCATGATGACTGTTCCATCTCAGCGCTGCTTATCCTTAATCGGAAATCCATTCCTGCGTCCTTGTGCTGATGTATTTAGAATAAATCTTTTGTACCTGTAGGGCTATTCGTTACAAACTTAAATCCATGTACGAAATAACGTACATTGATTAGCTAAAGTTTAAAATCATAGGTTTTAGCAACGCGCTGAAATTAAAAGTAATTGCATCGTTTCAACACAATCGCATTGCTATTTATGCGGTTGAGCCAATGGATCAATCACGACTTTTTCCTCTTCTTCGGCCTTCTCTATGCCTTCCTGTATGGCCTCTTGGGCTTCCTGTTCATCTTCGGCGGTCTGTTGCAGTGATTGTTGTTGCTGTTCAAAGCGAAGACCTGTTTGCAACACCACATAAATTGGAAAATGATCTGAACCGATATACGATAAACGTTTCATTTTAACTAAACCAAAATCGGTACTATGAAAGATATGATCCAGTGACCAACGTAGTAAAGGATAGTTGGCATGGAAAGTATTCATAAAATAGCGTCCGACCCGTGGATCGAGCAAGCCGCTAATACGCTGGAACAAACGCGTTGTTCGCGACCAGGCCACATCATTCAGATCACCCATCACAATACAGCTCTGGTCCAGATCTTTGATCTGATCACCAACAAGCAATAACTCGGCATCCCTTAAAGTCGAATCTTTGGCCTCAGTAGGACTCGGCGGCTTCGGATGTAAACAATATAATTTGACCTGCACCCCCGACTTCAAGGTCAGGCAGGTATGAATCGAAGGAATTTCATCACTTAAGATAAACTTCACTTCGGTATCTTTTAACGGCAAGCGACTGTACAGATGCATGCCATACAGATTTTCCAACGGTACAGGGACCCGAAACGGATAGTCTGGCTCAATCTGGCTAAGTGCCTGTTGCCAGGCAGCATTGGATTCAAGCGTCAACACCACATCAGGCTTTAATGTCTCAATATGCTCCAGCAGAAGATGATATTGATGATTGGGAGTCAGTACGTTGGCGACCAGTAATGAAATTTGTTGTTCTGGCTTTAAGTCCGCCTGTTTGACTTGTTGTACCTGCTTTTTCCATAACGGCGTATAAGGCAGCACCATTTTGAGCTGATAGGCAATCGCAGCCATTAAGCCAAGAAAAAACAGCTCGGTGCTCAAGGTCCAGTCCGACAGACCAAATAACATTGCCCCGGCAGTCACGATCCCCAATGCCAAGATCTGTAATCTGGGAAAATCCGCGCCCCGAATCCACCATTCATCTCTCGGGATTAATGACCAAAAGGAAAGCCATATCACCACTGCTGCGCAAATCTGAATCCACATCATGTTCATTTTTCTCTTAGGGATAGCATAGATTTACAATAAAGCTGTCGCTTTATCAATTTTCTCTCTAATATAAACAAGATATTCCACTCAATAAACTGACTGTTTTAGTTCGCTAAAGCTTGCAGTTGTGGACGCTTTTGATACACTCAAACCCCTTTAAAATTTTTTACATACCGAGGCACAATGACATGAAAGTAGGTCTGGTCGGTTGGCGTGGGATGGTTGGTTCTGTCCTGATGCAACGTATGGTTGAAGAGAATGATTTTGCTCATATTGAGCCATTCTATTTCTCTACCAGTAATGCAGGTGGTGAAGCACCTGCATTTGGTGGTAAGACTGCCCCAGCACTTATGGATGCAACGGACATTAACAGTCTGAAGCAAATGGATGTCATTTTGACCTGTCAAGGTGGTGATTACACATCTGAAGTTTTCCCGAAACTCAAAGCTGAAGGTTGGGATGGCTACTGGATTGATGCAGCCTCTACTTTACGTATGGCGGATGATGCAATCATCGTTCTTGATCCAGTGAACTTGAACGTGATCAAAGATGGTTTAGTCAACGGCACTAAAACTTTCGTTGGCGGTAACTGTACGGTTTCACTGATGTTAATGGGCTTGGGTTCATTGTTCCAGAACAATCTGGTGGAGTGGGCAACCTCAATGACCTATCAGGCAGCATCGGGCGCAGGCGCGCAAAACATGCGTGAACTGATCACCGGTATGGGCTATCTGTATAACAATACCAAAGACTTACTGGATGATCCTAAATCTGCGATTCTGGATATTGATCGTCAAATTGCTGACTTGCAACGTGGCGAAGGTTTTCCGAAAGCAAACTTCGGCGTGCCATTGGCAGGTTCATTGATTCCATATATCGACAAACAGCTCGAAAGTGGTCAATCAAAAGAAGAATGGAAAGGTCAGGTTGAAACCAACAAGATCCTCGGTAACCAGCAAATTGTTCCAATCGATGGGCACTGTGTCCGTATCGGTGCGATGCGCTGTCACTCTCAAGCGATTACCTTGAAACTGAAAAAAGATGTGGCACTGGACGAGATCGAAGACATGATTCGCAACTCGAGCCAATGGGCAAAAGTGGTTCCGAATACTCGTGAAGCGTCCATGACTGATCTTACCCCAGTTGCAGTCACAGGGACTTTAACTGTGCCAGTCGGCCGTTTACGCAAGCTGAATATGGGTAAAGAATATCTCGGTGCATTCACGGTTGGTGACCAGTTACTCTGGGGCGCTGCAGAGCCATTGCGTCGTATGCTTCGTATCCTGGTTGAATACAAGAACGCTTAAGCAAAAATCCCGGAAAATCAAAAGCCGATCACATTTGATCGGCTTTTTTATGCTGATGAAAAATGAAGAATTTACAATTCATTTACATCACGGTAATGTATACTTTTTTCTGACCATCACATCACTTTTTCATGGATCGAGATGACTGTTTATAACAAATTAAAAATTGCCATTTTAACCATAATTTCTTCGCAACATCTTTATGCCATTACACTTGATCCATTGCAAATCCAGTCTGCGCCAGGTGAATTACTGTATGCGGAAATGAGTTTTCATCAGGCCGATCTCAACTCGAAATTTGATGTCAGTCTGGCGACACCAGAGGACTTATTGATGATTGGCGCTGCACATCAGCCGCCTTCAAATCTGAACTTTTTTACACGCCGCAATAATCAGGGCGAAGGTGTCATTGTCATCACCTCTTCCCGCCCAATGACCGATGCTGAACTGAACATTATTATCAAAATACGGGAAGGCGGCGCTTCTCATTTAAAACATATACGCCAGTCCATGCGTCAGGCAGTCAAAGCACCACCGCTCAGCGCAAAAAGTAATAATGAAAAATCACTGACACCCAAATTTATCGTCAGCGAAAAAGATATAGCCTTAAACCTGCCTGAAAGTACCCGTTTCAATGTTGCAGACAGTACGGCACAACCCGGGGCTAAACAGGAAACCCTGTTAAATGCACCCTTTGCCTTACCGCCTGCATTAAAAAAACAATCTTCTTCTGAACTGGACAATGCAGCCGTAATATCAGTTGCCACGCCTGTCAATGCAGATCCCTCTGTAGCAGCACCACTTCAGCAAACAGCATCAAATATAGAGCCCAAAGCAGAGAAATTAGAGAAAGCAGCCGAAGTGACTGCTCTTAAACAGGACAATGTTCAAACAGCCCCAAGCTCTCCAGTCGCAACATCAACTATTCAGCCGGAAAATGAGTTCAAAAATACGGCATTAAAGTCGGTTGAAGATGCAGAGAAAACCAAGGCCCACTATCAGGCCAAAGAAGGTTCCACACCGGTTAAGCAAAAAGCACCTGTGCAGAATACGCCAATGCCCTCTACGGAGACTGCACAACAACATGTGGTACAACGCAATGAATCGCTATGGAGTATTGCACAACGTATTGCGGGGCAGACCCAACAACCTGTTGCTCAGGTGATGCATCAAATCAAGGCGCAGAATGAACATGCCTTTATTGGCGGCAATGCAAACCGGCTTAGACAAGGCTCACATTTGAATTTTAATGTCAGCGCCACTGCCACTCAGCAGCCTAAAAATATCAATCAGATTGCAGCCCAAACGCAGCGCCCTGCCGCGGCTAAAGCCAAATATCGCTTACAGCAGGCAGAAATGTCCTTAGTTGCTGAAAGTCATCAAGATTCAAGTACGGGAAGTGCCAAAAAAGACACATTACAACAAAAAACCAGTGCAGACTTGTCATTAAAAGTTATGACAGCACGAGAAAAAACCGTTACATTACAAAGAAACGTTACCCAGTTAGAACTGGCACTGCATCAAAAGGAACAACGTATTCAGCTGTTAAATGCCCGGCTTGCCGAATTACAGGATCAGTTGAAAGCGCAGCAGGAAACTAAAAAGCCAACACGCTAGGTAACGAGAAGATTCTCATAAATTTGCATAAAAGCGGCGCTATCTTTAAGGGGTAAAGATCATGTCAAATATCATTATCGTGCTACTGGTCATTGTGCTGGTGGTCGCGATCTTTTTAAAAAAACGTGAAAGTAATCAGGCCAATGCTGCACCAAAGAAAGGTACAGCCAAAACACCGAAAAAAACTGCCGCCAAAACCGCTTCACGTACAACACTCGTTCGGGAAGAACAGGAACTTGCCCCTCAAGTTAGCACCGCAATTTCTGAAAGCCTGCGCCAACAGCTTGAAAGAAATATTCAAATTGGTAATTTTCAAGCTGCTGAGGCACAAATCAATCAGTCTTTAAAACAAGATAACTCTCAACATGAGCTGTATCTGTTTTTACTGGAGATTCATCTCAAACAGAAAGATGATTTTGCAATTGATCAACTGATCAAACATCTGCATGCACTGAAACTTGAAGATATTGTGCAAGCCGCTGAAATCAAACATCGCGAATATCTACAAAATAAACAGCCCGATTCAATCGAATTTAACGCGACCAGTTTTCATCAGACACCGACAGCAGTTGAACCCGTCGCTCAAAACAATAGCGCTGATTTTGATGCTTTGGTGCAAACACCAGCTGCCCAGTCTTTTGATGATTTACAATCTGAATATAACGCGCCTGCAGAAGAAGCCAAAGCTGTAGAACCAGCGCCTGAAGTACAGCCCTTAGATTTCAACTTTTCGTTTGAACAAAAGCAAACGGTTGAGCCCGCCCCTGCACCTGTTGAAACACCTGAAGCAAAACAGCAGCAGCCGCTTGAGTTTTCTTTTGATCTGGATTCCACCCCAGCGCAGACTGAACAAGCCAAAGTTGAAGACACTAAACCTGAATTAGACTTTAACTTTGCGGATTTAGAAGTTGTTCCAAATCAGTCCGAAGCTAAACCGCAAAGTACAGAAACAGCACCAAGCCTTGATTTCAGTTTTGAACTGTCGCAGGAGCAAGTTGAAGAAAAAGCCCCGATTGAAAAGACTGAATTTTCATTTGACACTGTAGCACCCGCAGCTGTTGTCGAGCCTAAAGTTGAATTTACGCCAGCACCGGCTCAAGCTTCAGCAAGTCATGATCCATTGATGCAATCCTTCCCGGATTTGCAACAACTGGATGAAGCACAGTTAAATCTGGAACTGGCTGAACAGTATATTGAACTGGGCGCCTACCAATCTGCCCGTGAACTGTTAAAAAACACGTCAACATTGAATGCAGAGCAACAACAACGTTCAGAAATTTTACTGAATAAAATAGCTTCCTGAATTTGATCAGTCTAATATAAGCAGTCTCTAAGACTGCTTTTTTTATGATGAAAAAAATCGCTTTAATCTATATGGGTGGGACTTTTGGCTGTATTGGCGAACCGTTAATGCCAATGCCGGAACAGGACTTTTTACCGCTACTCGGCAAGGTAATCCCACCACATTTACAGGTCGAATGCTTCGCTGCACCCAGTATTAAAGATAGCAGCGCCTGCACAGCATCTGACTGGCTGCAACTGGTCCAACAAATCCAGCAACTCCAACTGAACGGCTTCCAGCATTTCGTGATTATTCACGGAACCGATACGCTCAGTTATGCGGCAGCCACACTGGCACGCTTCTTAGGCCATTCTTGCCATGCCATTATTACCGGCAGTCAATATCCATTACTGAATATTGAAGGCAACGATACCCGTGAATTTACCGATGCAATCGGTAATTTATACCTGGCTCTAGAGCAAGTACTGAGCCTACCAAGCGGTGTTTATCTGGCCTTTCATCAACAAATCTTCCATGCCCAAACCACGCTAAAAGCCCATACCACCGAGCTGGATGCTTTTGTCGGGATCAAGGCAGAGCAAAATTGTCAGACCACCGCCGATGCTTTTGTGATCCACAATGACCATATCGAAAAAGCAGCGCAACTGAACATACTCAATCTGATGTTACAGCCGATTGCCAAAGAACAACTGGTCACGCAGTTAAAAAATCTTGCGCTTGCGCCACCCAATTTTCTGGTTTTACAAGGTTTCGGAACAGGCAATATTGCCGTCAATGATGAAATCCTTGGGTTATTCGAAACACTTTATCAGCAGCAATGTCTGCCGATTATTAGTACACAGGTTACCTTCGGGCAGCTGGATCAGCGTTATGCCGTCAGTTCATGGATTCAATCTGCCAAAGTTTTGGTCAATGATTGCCATAGCCATGCCGATTTATATGCAAAAGCCCTGCAAATGTATTTAAAATACCCGACCCACGAACAATGGTTCGAACATTGGCAGCAACACTAATATTGAGGTGAGAACATGCAACGTTATGCAATAGGTATTGAATTTTGCGGTACTCAATACCGTGGTTGGCAAACCCAACAGGCTGGCGTTGTCACTGTACAGGAAACCATTGAAAAAGTGCTGAGTCGTATTGCCAATCAACCGATCGTGTTGCATGGCGCGGGCCGTACCGATGCCGGTGTGCATGCAACCAATATGGTGGCGCATTTTGATACCGACGCGATCCGTCCGGAACAAGGCTGGATTCGTGGGGCCAACAGTCAACTACCCAAAGATATTTCGATTCAGTGGATTAAATGCATGGATGAAAATTTCCATGCACGTTTTAAGGCGGTGGCGCGTCGTTATCGTTATGTGGTGTATAACGCCCCGACTCGCCCGGCGTTGCTGTACAAGCAAGTCACACATCTCTATCAAACGCTTGATGTCCAGAAAATGATTAAGGCTGCATCCAAGTTTGAAGGCACGCATAATTTCGAAACTTTCCGTGCGGCAGCCTGTCAGTCGAATCAACCGGTACGTCACGTCAAGCATTGCCGCCTGTTTGAGCATGGCCGCTATCTGGTACTCGACATTCAGGCAGATGGTTTTTTACATCATATGGTGCGCAACATCATGGGCTGCCTGCTTGAAATCGGTCAAGGCATGTATGACATCGACCATATCGATACCATGTTTGCTGCAGAAGACCGTACTGCTGCCGGAATTACCGCCCCTTCCGATGGTCTTTATTTTATTCAGGCCTATTATCCAGATGAGTTTGAATTACCGAAGATGCCTTTAGGCCCGCAGTGGCTCAATTTACCGGATTAATTCAAAATCCATGAATAAATAAAAAAGCCTGATCGATTTGATCAGGCTTTTTTCATTTTAAAGAAATTAACGCTGTTTACGCTTACGATATTCAACAGGGGTTTCATTGGTCCAGCGCTTAAACGCACGATAGAACGTACTTGGCTCAGAAAAACCGGTTAAATACACAATACGTTCCACACTTTCACTGGTATTCGCCAAAAGTTTTTTCGCCAGACGACAGCGATAGTCTGAAAGAATTTGCTGGAAGCTGGTATTGGCTTCACTCAATTGCGTTCTTAAGCGACGCGGCGTGATATTCAATTGTGCAGCAACCGTTTCCAGTGTCGTTTCACCACTTTCCAAGGTCGAGCCAATGGCACGGCGCACTTCACCGACCAGATCGTATCGCGCCAGTTCCTGTAATTTTTCAATCGCCAGTTGCTCATGCAATTGCAATAATTCTGGCTCAGCTTGCCACAATGGATAGTCCAGCACGGCAGCATCAAAATAAAGACGTGTTTCTTTTTGTCCTAAGCTGACCGGGCAACCATAGACCCTGAAATATTCATCATCAGCAGCACCTTCACTGAAATTAAAATCAATGTAGATTGGCTCAAACTGCCCTTCGGTAATAAATTTAAAGAAACGTAAAATACCAGACATGGCACATTCAGAAAAATGGCGATTGACCAAATTATCTGGCCAGAACTGTTCGCCATTGGTCAAATAGCAGCGGCCATCTTCAATAATCAGCTTGGCATCAAAGGCATCACTAATCAGACGCTGGTACGCCAAAGCACGCTTTAATCCTTCACCAAAAGTTTCACTACTGATAAAAAGGTGTTCAATCACCTGCCCACGGTACAAAGGCAAATGCTCGCCTAGGTGCAATCCGATATCCGGATCCTTACTCACGTCCTGTGCCGCAATCCAGAAGGCATTTTGTGCACTCAGGGGCGTTCTCGCATTGGTATCAACCTGATTTAGCGCCACGCCGGCTTTTGTTAAAATCTCTTCGGTTGGTAATCCTGCTTTACGAATTGCCTGATAACCAAAGCGCAATACAACTGATGCATCTGTTAGCTGACCCACGCAGTGCCCTTCCCTGTAGATACGTTATTATGACAATGAACAACAATTTTAGATTAACGTTGATTGACCAAACTGACAACAATATTCTGCTTATTTTGTTAAAAAAAATCCTAAATTGTCCGACAGTTTCTTTCGGTTAATATGTGACAGCCTTACCGCGACTTGATCTTGTAAATTTTAAATAAATTGACTATAATTTGCGCCTTCCCAATTTGATCATCAGGTAGGCTATGGCCAATAAAGAGGAACTCATTGAGTTCGAAGGCGTTGTCACCGAAACGCTTCCTAATACGATGTTCCGTGTACGTTTAGAAAACGGTCACGAAGTTATTGCTCACATTTCTGGTAAAATGCGTAAACACTATATTCGTATTTTGACAGGTGACAGTGTAAAAGTTGAAATGACACCTTATGATTTAACCAAGGGTCGTATCACTTATCGTGCACGCTAAGTCAGATTAGTGAATGCAAAAAAGCCACATTTGATGTGGCTTTTTTTATATCCGGGGATTTTTTTACTCACTCAGACGCGTGGTCTTACATGCGCCTGCTTCACATTCACGCAGGCGCTCTTGTAGCCAGTTGTTGCGCTCTTGGGTCATGCTTAAACGACATTGAATATTCGCCACGCTCTTCAGGTCCTCACTACACTCGACATCGCGATAACGGATCCATGCCAGTTGGGATTTCTTCAAAATTTTTTGTTGGGTTTCATTCAGGTATTTGCGTAATAGCTGATAGTTTTTATTTAAGTCCGTATCTGCACTCAGATAGACTTTATTGGTACAGAAAACATCATCATAACCATCACGTGTTTTATCACAATTATCCGCATAACTTAGTGTCGCCATCACACTACCTATCAATCCGAATATCAACCTGTGCATGAAACTTTCCACATCTTTTAACTTTCGGGCCCATCTAAGCATATTTTGACGCTGTTTAATATTACCCAAAAGTAGACAAGTTTGTACATTTTTGTCTTTATCCACGCTATGATGAGAACAGAAAGGATGCCGAATCATTCAGGAAAATAACATGGCAAATTATAAACTCTATCTGACTGCTTTCATGCTGGGCTTATCAGGATGTGCAACCCCAGGATGGCGATCCGTGCAACTGCAAGACTATTTACAGCCCTATGTGGGCCAATCCGCCGACCAGATCCAGCAGAACCTGAACTTGCGAAGTTTAGGCTTCCAGACCTTAAAACAACCCCAGCGAAGCAAAGAGAGCCTAGTGTTTACTGTGCTGCGCCCCATCAATATCCCTGTCCCCGTTGCACAGGCTTATGGAGATCCGAGTTCACCGACCAGTGGCTCGGTACGATTAGGATCGATCTCAACCAGTCAGCAATCTTATGACGTAAATTTCTATTGTCATATTATTTTCGAGCTGGATCAGCAGCAAATCGCCCGTGCTATCCGTTATGAAGGTAAGGCCTGCTAATTTCCACAATAAAAAAACGCAGCCATTGCTGCGTTTTTACTTTCAATACCGCTTAGTTCAGCGCTGAAACAACCGCTGCACCCATCGCATCCGTACCCACTTTGGTCATGCCTTCAGACATAATGTCAGCAGTACGTAAACCTTGATCCAGCACCTGACCAACGGCATCTTCAATTGCCTTAGCAGCAGCTTCTTCACGGAAGGTATAACGCAACATCATCGCAACGGACAGTACCGTCGCCAATGGATTGGCAATGTTCTGTCCTGCGATATCAGGTGCAGAGCCATGGCACGGCTCATACATGCCTTTGCCATTTTCATCTAGAGAAGCCGAAGGCAACATGCCGATTGATCCCGTCAGCATTGCTGCTTCGTCAGACAAAATATCGCCGAACAAATTACCGGTGACGATGACATCAAATTGCTTTGGTGCACGCACCAGTTGCATCGCAGCATTATCCACATACATGTGCGATAACTGGATATTTGAATAGTGGGCTTGCTGTAAATCAGTCACCGTTTGCTTCCACAACTCAGTCACTTCAAGTACGTTGGCTTTATCGACCGAACATACTTTGCCGCCGCGTAATCCCGCCAGTTCAAAAGCAACCTTAGCAATACGCTTGATTTCGCTTTCTGAGTAAACGTCAGTGTTATAACCCTGTTTCTCACCATTTTTCAGTTCACGAATACCACGCGGCTGACCAAAATAAATCCCGCCAGTTAATTCACGAACGATGAGAATATCCAGACCTGCAACAATTTCTGGCTTCAAACTCGAAGCATCGGCCAATTGCGGATACAAAATTGCTGGACGCAGGTTGGCGAATAAATTTAATTCACTACGGATTTTCAATAAACCGCGTTCAGGACGGATTGAGCGCTCGATAGTATCCCATTTAGGTCCACCCACCGCTCCCAGTAGAATGGCATCGGCTTGTTTTGCCTGTTCACTGGTCACAGCCGGATACGGCTCGCCATGTGCATCAATGGCTGAGCCACCCAGTAAACCATGTTCCCATGTCAAACCTAGATTAAATTTATCATTGACCTTGGTTAAAACCTGTTCTGCTGCAGCTACGATTTCAGGACCAATGCCATCACCCGCTAAAATTAAAATATGTTTAGACATCTACTTTTCCAGTTTTCATATAAGCAGTGTTGCCACTGCGAGCCGATTAAACCTTTTTCTCAACAAACTCGCCCAGACCTGTACTGACATCAAAAGGTCGACAGAAACGGCGAATGGTATGTTGCTCTTGCTGTAAATCTACACATAGCGGATCAGGTACAGAAACGTTGAGTAAACTGCCCGATGAGCGATGTGTTCTGTCTCGATACATTTTAAAGGTATAGCGCACATGCGGTTTGAACGCATGAATGACATGGAAAGTTTCTGCGCGATCTGGAGAAATAGGATAGAAACGAATAACCACTTCATATTGCTTGGCAGGTACACTTAAATACACCTGCTGTTTTCGGCTGAATACCGAACCATGCAATCGTACAATCCCCCGTCCCATCGCCTGCTGGCTGATCCGGTGAGTCTTTGCATCGATCACGGCAATATCTCCGATTCGTTCAAACTCACAATTCTCAACGCCCGAACAATATAAAGTTGTGTTGTCCGCCTTACTTTCCAGCATGTTCTGTGCAATACGAACCTGATCGACCACGTTCGGTGCATTTTGACACGCGGTTAAGGTCGTACCAACACATAGACACAGTAAAATACTGCGAGCGAGTCTTCTTCTCATTATTCAAGCCCAGTCCTCATGCCTTGTTAACATGGAAGCAAAAAATTAGTCGCTAGCATGTTAACAAGAGTTCAATGTCTGCGCTATGGCTATGTTAAAAATGTCCAAGACGAAGTGTAATTTCGTCCACTCAACTTAAGCCTGAATGTCCTGAAACACCCAAGGACGCGCCTGTTTGGCTTTCGCTTCATAGGCACGAATATCATCTGCAACCTGTAAGGTTAAGCCGATATCATCCAGACCATTCAATAAACAATGTTTACGGAATGGATCAACTTCAAATTTAAATGCCTGACCTGATGGTGTACGAACTTCCTGTGCATCCAGATCAATGGTTAACTGATACCCTTCGGTTTCAGCACATTCCTTAAATAACTGATCCACAATCTGTTCAGACAAGATCACAGGCAACATGCCATTTTTAAAGCAGTTATTAAAGAAAATATCGGCAAAGCTTGGTGCAATCACGGTACGGAAGCCATATTCACTCAAAGCCCAAGGCGCATGCTCACGACTTGAGCCACAACCGAAATTGGTCCGTGCCAATAAGATGCTTGAACCTTGATAACGCGGCTGGTTTAACACGAAATCAGGATTTTTTGGACGCTTGCTAATGTCCTGTCCCAAATAGCCTTCATCCAGATAGCGCAATTCATCAAATAAATTGTCGCCAAAACCTGTCCGTTTGATTGATTTCAAAAACTGTTTTGGAATAATCAAGTCGGTATCAACATTGGCACGATCTAAAGGCGCAACAATACCTTGCTCTACAGTATATTTTTCCATGACTCTGCTCCCTTAGAATGAACGAACATCAACAAAATGGCCTGCGATTGCTGCCGCAGCCGCCATTGCCGGACTCACCAAATGCGTACGTCCACCATTGCCTTGACGGCCTTCAAAGTTACGGTTTGAAGTCGAGGCACAATGCTCACCCGGTTGCAATTTATCAGCATTCATCGCTAAGCACATTGAACAACCAGGTTCACGCCATTCAAAGCCTGCTTCCAAGAAAATCTGATCCAAACCTTCCTGTTCCGCCTGCTGTTTCACCAAGCCAGAACCTGGAACGATCATGGCCTGCTTGATACTCGCAGCCACTTTACGACCTTTTACCACGTCGGCAGCTGCACGGATATCTTCAATACGTGAATTGGTACATGAACCAATAAATACGCGATCCAGCTGGATATCAGCCAAGGCCTGTCCAGCGGTTAAACCCATATATTGATAAGCACGAGTCCAGTCATTGCGTTGTACGTCATCTTTAGCTTGCTCTAAAGTCGGCACGGCTTGTGTCACCGGGATCACCATTTCTGGCGAGGTGCCCCAAGACACTTGCGGTTCAATCTCGGCACCGTTCAATACCACTACCGCATCAAATACTGCATCTTCGTCTGAATGCAAGGTATTCCAGTACTCAACCGCCTGATCCCACTGTTCACCTGTTGGGGCATAGTTACGGTCTTTGACATAGGCAATGGTTTTGTCATCAACAGCCACCATGCCCACACGTGCGCCCGCTTCAATCGCCATATTACATACCGTCATACGGCCTTCGATTGACATGTCACGGAATACCTGACCACCAAACTCGATGGCATAACCTGTACCGCCTGCAGTACCAATCTTGCCGATAATCGCCAAGACCACATCTTTAGAGGTCACCCCCTTGCCCAATACGCCATCGACACGTACCAACATGTTTTTTGATTTCTTCTGTACCAAACATTGCGTTGCCAAGACATGCTCAACTTCTGAAGTTCCGATACCATGTGCCAAGCAACCAAAGGCACCATGCGTTGCGGTATGCGAGTCACCACACACGACGGTCATACCCGGTAAAGTCAAGCCCTGCTCTGGGCCAACCACGTGGGCGATGCCTTGGCGAATGTCATTAATACCGAATTCAACGATATTAAATGTTTTACAGTTATCGTCTAACGTCTGAACCTGGATACGCGAAGTATCATCCTCAATGCCGGCAATCCCCTGTTCACGCTCTTTTTTAGAGGTCGGTACGTTATGGTCAGGCGTTGCGACATTGGCACTTAAACGCCACGGCTGGCGTCCGGCAAGTTGTAAGCCTTCAAATGCCTGAGGACTGGTAACTTCATGCAATAAATGACGATCAATATAAATCAGGCTAGAACCATCATCACGTTGTTTTACTAAATGGTCATCCCACAATTTGTCGTACAAAGTTTTGCCTGCCATGTCGTCGCTCTCCATCGTGCTTGCCATCGGACTGGGTATTTTTTCTCTTGAATTGATTATAGCAACTGCTTCACATAAATCTAATTTATCATTTTTATAAATTAACAAACTTTTTGGAATGATAAATTTCTGCCAAGTTCAAGATTGTGCTTGTTTAATAAAAAGCATGCCAAATCAATCTGATCCGGTCTTATCTTAGCGTTAATATGGTTTTTTTGATCAAATTTAAGTGAATCTTCATTCTATTTATAAAAACAATCGTCATAAATTGAAATTTCTTTTTTACAATTCAAATGATAATGATTATTATTTAATTAAATAGAGATTTATTCGGGTGACGACAATGGCCAATATCCAACAATTTGTACTCAACAATCGGCGGACTTTGAAAAAAACCTTGAGTTATTACATTATGCATATTAGTGTGGCGATGATGGTTGCCTATGTCATTACAGGGAATCTGATGATGGCAGCAACGTTGAGTTTAATCGAACCGACCGTACAAGCCTTCGCTTTTTTCTTTCATGAGAAAGTCTGGAATTATTTCTAATTCAAAAAAATTGCACATAAAACCAATTTAAAATCTCCCCCTGGATAGGCGTGTATGAACCTCGCAGCTTTTGAAGCATTTGTAAAAGTGATGGAAACCGGTTCCATTTCTATTGCAGCAGAACAATTATTTATTACCCAGCCTGCAGTGACCAAACGGATTCATAGTCTTGAAGACTACTTTGGCGTCAAGCTCTTTGAATCCGCAGGCCGGGGCATTCAACCGACCCATGCGGCACACTCACTTTTGCCCAAAGTTCAAAGCTGGCTAAATAATCTGGGAGAGATTCACCATACCTTGAGCCATGAGCAGGCGCAGGTACAAGGTCGTCTCAAGATTGGCACCAGTCACCATATCGGTTTACATCATCTGGCCGAGCCACTTAAAAACTTTGTACAGCATTTTCCCCAAGTCACTCTCGATGTGCATTTTGTCGATTCTGAACAGGCGCATGAACAGGTGCTGGCAGGTGAACTGGAACTGGCCTTTTTAACCCTACCTCCAGTTGGGGATGATCGGCTCAACTATGTCACCATCTGGAATGATCCGTTGGTATTTGTGGCCGCCCCCTTCCATCCTTTGGCACAGCAAACCCAGCTCAAGCTTGAAGACCTGATTGCTTACCCGAGCTTATTGCCAGCCGCACAAACCTATACCAGCCAGATTACCTTGGCTGAATTTGAAAAGAATAATCTCAAGCCCAAAATCACCATGAGCAACAATCCGTTAGAATCCATCCGCATGTTGGTTTCGATCGGTTTAGGCTGGTCTGTTTTGCCCAAGACACTGGTCAATCAGGATTTAAAACAACTGGATTTACAGCTGGATATGCAACGTCAGTTGGGTATGGTCTGGCATCCAGCCCGTATCCAGTCTAAGGCGGCTGAGGAGCTGATTCGGATGATGCAGGTAGAATAAAACCTGTTTACTGTTAAAAATATACACAATAAAAAAAACCTCCATGGCTAGGAGGTTTTTTATTGTCTTCAAAATAGACACCGATAAGGAGGCTTTAGATTGACCAGTCCTGAATGTCCCAAGCCTGCGCTTGCGCCAGTTTTTCTAAACGCTCATCTGGATTGACTGCAATCGCATGAGTCGCGTATTCCAGTAAGAAACGGTCATTGATCGAATCTGAATAAGCCCAAGACTCAGCCACCGTACGTCCAGCCAGCCATTGATCCAGACGGGCCAGCTTGCCTTGTTGATAACACGGGATCCCTGTTACCTTGCCTGTGTATTTACCCTCAACGACTTCAGCACTGGTGGCAATAATTTCGGTAATACCAAATTCCCGGAAAATCGGCGCGGTAATAAAATCACTGGTCGCGGTAATTCCCACAATCGCATGGCCTAGATCCTGATGCTTTTTAATCGCCTCAAATCCTTTTGGTCGCATTTGTGGACGAATGACTTTTTGCATAAACAACTGATGTAACTCAGTTAAATAGGCATTGTCATGTTGGGTAAGAAATTCAAACACAAATTCATTATAGGCAATCGGATCCAGTTGCCCTGCTTTATAGTCTTCATAAAACTTGTCATTCATTTGACGATGATGAACTGGATCAACCAACGCTTCACTGACCAGAAATTCACCCCAGGAATGGTCAGAATCGGTATTTAACAGGGTATGATCTAAATCAAACAAAGCCAATTTCATATAAATGCTCATTTAAATGCAAATTAAAGAAAAAAAACGTAAATCTATTTCCGTAAGTCACTAAAAATTCGTTAAGATCATAGCAATTTAAACATTTTACTTTGACCTTTTTCGAGTTGGACATGGAAGATAGTCTGTCCCCGAGATCAAAGTCAACGATATAGATAAAATTTAGGTAGCCAAATGATCGACTCAGAAGGTTTCCGACCCAACGTCGGGATCATTTTGGCAAACGATGATGGACAGGTTTTATGGGCAAAACGCATTGGTCACAATGCTTGGCAATTTCCACAAGGAGGGATCCAATTTGGTGAAACCCCTGAACAGGCACTTTTTCGTGAACTGAGAGAAGAAGTCGGTTTATTGCCCGAACACGTCCAGATTATAGCGCAAACAAAAGGTTGGCTGCGTTATCGTTTGCCACATCGGTACATTCGGTCAGATTCAGATCCGGTATGTATTGGACAAAAGCAAAAATGGTTTTTACTGAAGTTAACGGCCTCGCCTCATCATATTCAGTTAAACCTGTCAGACCCACCCGAGTTCGATGAATGGCAATGGGTGAGTTACTGGTACCCATTGGGTCAAGTGGTCAACTTCAAACGTGATGTTTACCGTAAAGCCATGATGGAATTATGTTTACAACTACCTCAGCGTTAATTGTCATAAAATCATCATTTTAAGCAATGATTTTTGGCAAGAGAGCTGTTATAACTAGGCCTATAACGATTCAATAAACTGGAGTAAACATCCATGTCAAACATGCAGCTCGACACCCTTAGACGCATTGTGCAAGAAATCAATGCGTCCGTCAGTTTGCATGATTCTTTGGACATTATGGTCAATCATGTGGCCGAAGCCATGCATGTGGATGTCTGCTCGATTTATTTGCTGGATGAACGCAATCGTCGCTATGTGCTGATGGCCTCCAAAGGCCTCAAACCAGAAGCCGTCGGCAATGTTTCCCTGAATATTGGTGAAGGTCTGGTTGGTCTGGTCGGGCAACGCGAAGAGATCGTGAACCTCGATAATGCGCCAAAGCATGACCGTTTCGCCTATTTACCAGAAACTGGCGAAGAACTGTTTAACTCCTTCCTTGGCGTTCCGGTGATGTATCGCCGTAAGGTAATGGGCGTACTGGTGGTTCAGAATAAGGAATCCCAGGACTTTAGCGAAGCTGCCGAATCCTTTTTAGTGACGCTATGCGCACAACTTTCTGGTGTGATCGCCCATGCCCATGCGGTTGGTAATATTGATGTATTCCGCAAGCCAAGCACTGGTTCAACCTATAAGACCTTTCAGGGCGTTTCAGGGGCCGGTGGTATTGCACTGGGCCGTGCCATCGTGCTCTACCCGCCTGCCGATCTGGCTGCCATTCCAGATCGTGAAGCAGAAGATATCAGCGAAGAACTGGATTTACTGGATCAGGCCATTGCCTCGGTTCGTCAGGAAATCCAGTCTTTAGATGAAAAAATGCAAGACTCCCTCATGTCGGAAGAACGCGCGTTATTTAGCGTGTTCTTACGCATGCTGGATGAAAATGCCTTACCCAATGAAATTAAAGACCATATTCGTGCTGGAAGCTGGGCCCAGGGCGCGGTACGTAAAGTCATCGACAAGCATGTGGCGCTATTTGCGCAAATGGAAGATGACTACCTGCGTGAACGTGTTTCTGATCTGAAAGATCTGGGCCGTCGCATTCTAGCCTGCTTGCAGGAAGCGGATTCCAGCCATCGTGAACTCAGCCCTGACAGTATTTTGATTGGTGAAGAAATCAGTACCGCCGCGTTGGTAGAATTACCAGTGGATAATATTGCGGCGATTGTCACTTCTGAAGGCGCTGCCAATTCGCATATGGTGATTGTGGCACGTGCCTTGGGCATTCCAACTGTAGTCGGTGTAACCGAGTTACCAATCACTACACTGGATGACATTGAAATGATTGTCGATGCCTATCAAGGTCGTGTCTTTGTCAATCCACCGCGTCGCTTACGCCAACGTTATAAAGAAGTCCAGAAAGAAGAAGAACAGATCGCCAAAGATCTAAAGCAATATGAAACCAAAGATGCGATCACGCCTGATGGCATCTCTATCCCGTTATTCGTCAATACCGGTTTAATGATTGATGTGGTGCGTGGCGTTCAGCGCGGTGCCAAAGGCGTAGGCTTATATCGTAGCGAGATTCCCTTCATGCTACGTGAGCGCTTCCCTGGCGAAGAAGAACAACGTGCCATCTATCGTCAGCAGCTCAGCCACTTTGCAAATAAACCGGTGATTATGCGTACCCTGGATATTGGGGCGGATAAAGACTTACCTTATTTCAGTATTGAAGAAGAAAACTCGGCGCTGGGCTGGCGTGGACTGCGTTTTACACTGGATCATCCTGAGATTTTCTCTGCGCAAATCCGTGCCATGCTCAAAGCCAGTATTGGCCTGAATAACCTGCATATCCTGCTGCCGATGGTGACCAGTGTTAGTGAAGTGGAAGAAGTGCTATATCTGCTTGAGCGTGACTGGGTAGCGGTACAGGAAGAAGAACAGGTCAAGATCACCAAGCCAAAAATCGGGATCATGGTCGAAGTTCCGAGCGTGCTACTGCAAATTGATGAGTTTGCCGAACTGGTTGATTTCTTCTCGGTGGGCTCGAACGATTTAACCCAGTACTTACTGGCGGTGGATCGTAATAATCCACATGTTGCCAACGTCTATTCGCACTTCCACCCATCGATTCTACGGGCCTTGAAACGTCTGGCTGAAGACTGCCATACCCACCAAAAGCCGGTCAGTGTCTGTGGTGAAATGGCCGGTGATCCATTGTCTGCGATTTTATTGATGGCGATGGGCTTCAACACGCTCTCGATGAGTTCCAGCAATATTTTGCGTGTCCGCAAAGCCATTTGCCATGTGCCGATGAGCGACGCCAAAAAACTGCTGGAAGATGTGCTGAAAATGAACAATCCGCTGGTGATTAAAAGCTGGCTGGAACATTATTTCAGAACCCATGGTCTTGCCGATATGGTGAAATCGAATCGACTGGTCAGTGTGTAAACAATATATACACTGCCCATAAAAAAGAGCGACTCTCTGGCAAGCGTCGCTCTTTTTTATGGATAAATCAGCTTATTTTAAATAAACCTGTTGCTTTCCTTGCCCCAGACTCACCTTCGGAAATTGACGGTCATAATCAATCGCAATCGCATCTTTACCCGTTAAATTCTTGCTGTCTGATTGCCAGGTCACATAATAGCTTACTTCGGCATCATCATGGACTTGTGGCTGAATACGCTGACGATGGTCTGCTGGAATGATAAATTCAACCCGGAAAGGTACTTGAGAGACTTGCACTGTCTTTTTCTCAATCAATGTCGCAGGCACATCGGCCATACGACTTTCCACAGCATATAAGCTGATCGTGCCCTGTTGCGGCTGCACCGCATGGTTGCCTGTTCCCACAAACTCAACGGTCAGGGCTGTCGGTTGACTGGCATTCAGTTCAGAGTTTTGCGACATGGAGCTACAACCTGTCAGTAAAGTGAAAGATAAACCAAGACCCATTACTAATTTTTTCATTGTGGTTATCTCATCAAGAAAACGCCCAACATAACATGTCCTGCATTAAAATCATGAACACTTACATATTTTCAACCCAATCCTTTGTGGCCAGTCCAGTGACGTCTTTTCCTCAACCAGTGGTATGCCGGCATGGCTTTTGGTCGCTACAGGCCGCTTTACACAACTGCAACAGGGAAAACAGCAGTTTTTCAAGTGAACCCGGGCTCTGGTTTATCTGTGCTTTTTTAGCCTTTACAACTCTTGACAGGGTTGTAAAAAATAAGAATAAAACTTATATTTTTCATAAGCTTTCTTGTTTTTTTAACAATTTTTATATCTACAAACACTCAGCTCAAGCTTAAGCTATAAACAGCTTCAATCGAATAAAGCATTTATGACATCAACTTTAATCCATTGGAAAAAAAGCTTTCATCAACCTAGAGTAAAAATACAAAGGCTGAACTGATTCATTGCAAATCTCACTTAGGCATCTAAAATTTTGATACCCAATTTGTATATGTCCCAGCGAAGCATTCATATCTTTGAACGGTCAAATGATTGAGATGACCTCACTTACAGGTCCTCTTGATGGAGATAGAACATGAGCCAAGACGAAAAAAAATGTCCTTATAGCCACCTTACCACTGATTTTGGTGCGCCAGTTGTCGATAACCAGAACAGTATGACCGCGGGTGCGCGAGGACCATTATTAGCCCAGGACTTATGGCTAAACGAAAAACTTGCCAACTTTGTCCGTGAAGTGATTCCTGAGCGCCGCATGCATGCCAAAGGTTCTGGTGCATTTGGTACTTTCACCGTTACCCATGATATTACCCAATATACCCGCGCTAAAATCTTTAGCGCAATCGGCAAAAAAACTGAAATGTTTGCCCGTTTTACCACCGTTGCCGGTGAACGCGGTGCAGCAGATGCAGAACGTGACATTCGTGGTTTTGCCCTAAAATTCTATACCGAAGAAGGTAACTGGGATATGGTCGGGAATAACACCCCGGTCTTCTTCTTGCGTGATCCACGTAAATTCCCGGATTTAAACAAAGCGGTCAAACGTGACCCAAAAACTAACCTGCGTAGTGCCACCAATAACTGGGATTTCTGGACGTTATTGCCAGAAGCATTACACCAGGTCACCATCGTCATGTCAGACCGCGGTATCCCTTCAAGCTACCGTCATATGCATGGTTTCAGTAGCCATACCTATAGTTTCATTAATGCCGCCAATGAGCGTTTCTGGGTGAAATTCCACTTCAGAACCCAACAAGGTATTCAAAATCTAACGGATGCAGAAGCAGGTGAACTGGTTGGCCAGGATCGTGAAAGTCATCAACGTGATTTATTCGATGCCATTGAACGCAAAGACTATCCAAAATGGACCCTTTTTGTTCAGGTTATGCCAGAACAAGATGCGGAAAAAGTCCCATATCATCCGTTTGATTTGACCAAAGTATGGCCACACGGCGATTATCCGTTAATTGAGGTGGGTGAATTTGAACTGAACCGTAATCCTGAAAACTTCTTCCTTGATGTAGAGCAATCTGCTTTTGCACCAAGCAATCTGGTGCCAGGCATCAGTGCTTCACCCGACCGTATGTTGCAGGCGCGTTTATTCAACTATGCCGATGCACAACGCTACCGTTTAGGTGTGAACTACCAGCAAATTCCAGTCAATGCGGCACGCTGCCCTGTACACAGTAATCACCGTGACGGTCAAGGCCGTATCGATGCCAACTATGGGGGTTTACCGCACTACGAACCAAACAGCTTTGGTCAGTGGCAAGAGCAAGCTCAGTATAAAGAGCCACCATTAAAAATTAATGGTGATGCCGATTTCTGGGATTACCGTGAAGATGACAATGATTACTTCAGTCAGCCACGTGCCTTGTTCGAACTGATGACACCAGAGCAACAAGATGCATTATTTGGCAATACAGCACGTGCCATGGGCGATGCTTTGGACTTTATCAAGTATCGTCATATCCGTAATTGCTACGCTTGCCACCCGGCCTACGGTGAAGGGGTTGCAAAAGCATTGGGCATGACCGTTGCTGATGCACAAGCTGCGCGTGAAACTGATCCGGCGCGTCATTTACCAAGCTTTCTCTAAGCCAGCAAATACTTAATAAAAAGCCATCTTCGGATGGCTTTTTTAATGCCTTTGAGGGACAATTTATTCAACACCCGATAAGAAGAATAAATATGGCAAAACCTTTACGACACCTGATTCAAAACCATAACATCATCCTGTTCGATGCGGTATGTGTACTCTGTTCAGCCTGGGCAGATTTTATGATCAAACATGATCGACGCTGCCAATTCAAACTGGTGTCGGTACAATCCAGTCTAGGGCAGCAATTGTTAAAGCATTACCATTTCCCGACCGATCATTTTGAAACCATGCTATTGCTGGAAAAAGAGCAATGTTATACAGAATCGACGGCCTTTTTGCGTATTATTCAGCGGCTGGATTTCCCTTATAGCAGCTTAAAATATGCCCGCCTTGTTCCTAAAACCCTCCGTGATTTTGCTTATCGGCGCATTGCATTAAATCGCTATGATCTGTTTGGTAAAACTGAACAATGTTATGTGGTGACTGCGGATATTCAGCAACATTTCCTTCAGGATGATGTCTTGAGATGAAGCAGCGTCACCCGACCATCCACAAGATTTTAAAATTTTGTCAGTCGATGATCGCCTTGCTTTGGATCTATCAAGGCCTAATTCCTAAACTGATTTTTCAGTCACCGACTGAACAAGCCATCTGGCAACAATTACCGATAGCTCATTTCTATATAGGATGGTTAGTCATGCTATCCGGAATCAGTGAAGTCATTTTTGGTGTTCTGTTTCTGTTCATCAAACATCCCTGTTTACACTGGCTCAGTATCGTGAGTTTGACCGGGTTATTTATTTTTATTCTATTCATTGATCCGAATCAGCTTTACCAAGCGTTTAATCCTGTGGTCATGAATATTGCACTAGCCAGTCTTTCACTGATCGCAATCTGGTGCCTGAATGCCGAGGCTGATGCTAAGCCCTTAAAAAGTGACCTTCGCGAATGCAATAGAAAGGATTGACCAGTTTCGAAGAAGATTTCATGGCATACTGCAATTCATGTTCAGGCGAATCGCGCTCTTCATCTGTCAACTGGAAGGTACGATAATGAATTGCCAGTGAGCGATGCGCATGCAAGTCTAAATGTGCCTGAAAGGCATCTTGTGGATTCATATGCACATAACGCATCAACATCCGCGGTTCATAAGCCCCGATCGGTAATAAGGCAATTCTGGCATCGCCATAGCGCTCATGGATTTGCTTGAAATGCCCTGAATAACCGGTATCCCCTGCAAAGAAACAGTGTCCGGTCTTGGCAAGCACAGAAAAACCGCCCCACAAGGCACGATTCTGATCGCGCACGCCTCGCCCGGAAGTATGTTGTGCAGGGGTATAGGCAATCTTTAACTCATCATGAAACGGAATTTCCTGCCACCAGTCCATTTCGATTACATGCAGATGTTTCGGCAGATAATAGCCATTGCCTAAACCGGTATAAATCGGCATTTCAAATTTCTGATGTAACCAATCCAGCGTTGCCAGATCCATATGGTCATAATGATTATGACTGAGCAAGACCCCGTGAATGGTCGGAAGATGTTCCAGTGCAATGCCTGCGGGACAGACACGGCGTGGTCCATTGCCCTGTTTCGGGCTGGCATATTCCGACCAGACCGGATCGGTGAGGAAATTATAAGGGCCGATTTGAATTAAAATTGTGGCGTGTCCCACAAACCAGATTTGCCAGTCATTTAAGTCGGCATGCGGTCGGTTTTGGGGCAGTTCCAGCATTTGGTTGCGTAAATTGGACTCATGAACACGATCAACATTCCAGGTATAGGACTGACGGGTCGCCAGCCACTTTAACAGCCCTTTACGATCAAACGGGGTTAACGGTTTCTGCAAATTATAGAACCGGTCTATGCCGCAATGATCAGAAGCCTCATGTGGAAACGGCGGTTTCACCCAAGTATGACTCAAGCAAGATTGTGTCGGCAATTGATAGGTTAATGTCGGCTTATCTTTCATGTACTTCTTCTGTGGTGGAATCTAATCGCATGAGGTCCATTATGTTATATCCCTGAGATTACGACGTGTTTTCAATGTTATCGCGTTTTAAATCATCATGATTTTTTGACTAGAGCGAGCACATTTCATCACAGCATAATCGGACCTTGATCCTAACATAAGGTATTCAGTTATGCTGATTTTCTAGAGCTGAGTCAACACAATTTTACTGAACTAATAAGGCTCAGTGACAATTGTAGTGAAAGGTTAAACCAGACGTTTTTGCAACACGTTTTTCTGTCTTGGATTGAAGATTCATCGGCATGACAAAATAAAAAAGCCGAACAAGTCGGCTTTTTATAGTGATGAAATCTTAAACATTGCTAAAAAAGGCAGCAAACTTTTGATAGCTCGGACGCTGCTTAATATTGTCCAGATAGCGTTCAATCGCAGGATGAGACTCAACCTCTCCCATCTTGAGCTGCCAGAACAGCATGGCAGCAACGGTCACATCCGCAGCAGTGAACTGTTTGCCACATAAATACGGATCGGCTTCACTCAGGCCCTGTACAAAGGCATTGTAGGCATCCTGATAGTCTCCATAGCCAACCGAGCCTTTCTGGTCTGGCTTGACCTCAACACCCAGCATTTTATTGGTTGAAGCCGCTTCCCAAGGCCCTGAAATAAAGAACAGCCAGCGATAATAAAGACCGCGTTTCGGATCATTGAGTACAGGCGCCAGACCTTTGTCTGCGAACTTATCTGCCAGATAGGCACAGATCGCATCCAGCTCATAGACCACAATATCATCGTCCACCAGCACAGGGACTTTGCCAAAGGGATTGATTTTTAAATATTCAGGCGCTTTCATTTCAGTTTCAAAGGCCACTTCGATGCGCTCACATTGCACGCCCAGTTCAATCAGCAACCAGTCCACTACAACGCCACGTGAGAAATTATTGGTATAAAGTTTAAGTGCCATGTTGATATGTCCTTAGTGAGTTATTCTTATTTCAATGTAATTGTCTGGATTGTCAGTTTCTGTCAGTAGTCGAACATATCTCTTGCCTCCACCATTGTTGAAATAGTTGCTGCTTGAATTGCGGATAAAGCTCCTGACTCAGGCTGAGCTGCCGGATACGATCAATCCGGAAGTGTCGAAAACTCTGTCGCAACTCGCACCATGCGGCCAGTACAATCCGATCATTAAAATAACCTAAAGCAAAAGGCCACACGGTACGGGAACTGATACGCTGCTGCTCATCAGCATAATCCACCACAATTTTAACTTGCTGACGGATGGCCAAACGCACCTGCTCTACCAGTTGTGCATCTACAGGAAGCCAGGCATTGATAGAGCGTAAGGTAGTGTGTTGAAGTAAATGTCGGCAATGTTCAGGCAATACTGCATTGAGCTTGGCCAGAACCGACGTGGAAGCTGATTTTAAAGCCAGATCAGGAATTTCACTCAACCAGTTTAAGGCCAGAAAGATGGCCTCGATCTCGGTTTCATTCAAGCTCATTGGCGGTAACAGGAAATCTTCTTTGAGCTGAAACCCCAGCCCTGCTGCCGCATCAATACTCACACCTTGGGCGCGTAATGTCTCAATGTCCCGATAGACACTGCGCTGACTAATCTGCAATCGCTCTGCCAATACCTGCGCAGTGACTGGATAGCGATATTCTCGGAGTAGTTGTAATAAATTGAGCAAACGGATCGATCGGCTCATATAGTCCCTATTGTTATTATGGATGACGGGAAAGCGAACTCTCCCCTCATTTTGTCATTTGATCTTCAGTGGATTAACTTTCGGTTAAATCAGCAACCTTGAGCAGGCTTTGTAAATAATGATGCAAGTCCTGCACATGATGGGCAATGGTTAAAGGCTGATATTGCTGTAACGTTTCAATACTGTGCACCCCATAACTGACCCCGATACGCGGCATATTCAGATTTTGCGCCATTTCCAGATCGTAACTGGTATCCCCAACCATAATCGCACGTTCAGCTGCCACATCCATCTCGGCCAGAATTTCCTGCAACATCAGTGGATCTGGCTTGGACTTGGTTTCACTCGCAGCACGGGTAATATCGAACAATGCATGACTATTGGTTTGCGCCAATACACGATCCAGGCCCTTACGGCTTTTACCGGTTGCGACCGCAAGCTTGAGACCTTGCTGCTTTAAATCCATCAATAGCTCAGCGACCCCATTAAACCAGACATCGCCTTTCGAGTTTGCCACATAATGATCGGCATAACATTGCAAAAGATCCTGATGCAAATGCGGGACTTGCGGAAACAGGATCTGCATCACTTCAGGTAAACCTAAACCAATAATGCTTTTCGCGGCTTCATCCGTCAGTGGCTGTTCGAATTGCTGCGCTGCATATTGCAAACTCGCCACAATCTGGCCCACCGAGTCGAACAGGGTGCCATCCCAATCGAAAATGACGAGTTCAATCTTCTGCTTCATTTCTGCTTTCTCAATTCGTCAATCACCTGCTGCATATCTTCAGGCATCGGAGCTTCAATCACTGGATAATTCGGAATTTCCAGACGCATGGCATGCAGGCACAAACGGCGCGCTGCCGGGCCGTTATACACCGTATTATGTCCATATTTATCGTCCCCCACCAATGGATGACCAATACTTAAACCATGTACTCGGATTTGATGAGTACGGCCTGATAAGGGTGAAGCATGAACCAAGGTGGCTGTTTTAAAACGCTCAACTACTTTCCAGTCGGTCTTACTTGGCTTACCTTCAGAAGTAACACGGACACGACGCTCGCCATTGGCCAGTTCATAACGCAATAAAGGCGCATCAATCATTTGGCGATCCAGACTGACCTGACCTTTAACAATAGCGGCATAGGTTTTCTGGATCTTATGTTCACGTAGCAGGTCCTGTAGCAATTTTAAGGTACTGCGCTTTTTACTGACCATCACCAGACCTGAGGTATCACGGTCAATCCGGTGAATCAGTTCCAGATATTTTTTGCCTGTGGCCGCACGTAATGCTTCAATCAGGCCATAGGCCACACCACTGCCGCCATGCACGGCAATTCCCGAAGGCTTATTGATTACCAGCAAGCCTTCATCTTCATACACCACTCGGCTCAACAGGCTTTGCGCGACGCTATCGCTGACAGGTGCAGCCGTTTCATCCTTCTGTTCATAACGGATTGGTGCGACACGAATCTGGTCGCCAATGTTCAAACGTGTTTCTGCTTTTATTCTTTTTTTGTTTACGCGTACTTGTCCTTCACGAATCAAACGGTAGATGCGACTTTTTGGAACACCTTTTAATCGGGTAAATAAAAAATTATCTATTCGCTGCCCGTCTTGATGCTCATCCACGTCAAACCAAGTGACACTTTGCCATTGTTGTGTAGAATTCATACGCTCGATTAATCCAAGATTTGCTAAATATGATTAAAAAATGATCATTTAGCTAAGTTATTTCACAAGAAACCTAAACTTAGCCCATAGGCAGATGCTGCAAGGTTTGGTATATTCAGCGCACGGATACCACCGTAAGTGAGCATCAAATCAGAAATTTTATTTAGATAAAATTTTAAATCGATGAGATATTCACCAATAACTCGGATAGGTCCTAAAGAATTATGCCGACGCCGAAGGCTTATTATATCGGCAAAATGGCAAACTGTTGCGTTTAATTGTGCATCAGCACATACAGTTTGTTCAGAAAAAATATGTCGCCAGCAATTTGCTGGTTATTAAACGTAAACTGATCCACATCAGACAATTTGCTCCCTGATGTCGCATTCAGGCTAAAGCGTTGATGCATTGGAACTGCCAAGCAGAGATACGATGATCATTCCGTATCAAGACTTCCAGATGGATCGACTTCAATGCTTAATGACAGTGAAAGTCACCATCCAATGCACCGCTCACCCGCCAGTGAAGCGTACAGGAAACTTTGATTATGTCGGATCTAGTGATATTTCACAGATGTCAGACATGCCATGAAATATCAACGGATTCAAGATTGAAGCAGTATTGCTAACATCGAAATAACCGGATCAAAGCCTCCAGCTGGATATTTACAGCCAGTGGTTTCAGAGCTTCCTACACAACGTTGCTTCTGAGTCTTGATCGTGCCAATGAGATGTTTGCTTAAAAATATTGGGCTTATTGTTTGTGTGCATCACTATTAGGTGTCACACCCATGAAACGTATGTTGATTAATGCAACCCACGCCGAAGAAGTTCGCGTTGCACTTATCACTGGTAATCGTCTTTACGATTTCGACTTAGAGAATCGTACTCGCGAACAAAAAAAATCAAATATTTATAAAGGTCATGTCACTCGCGTTGAGCCCTCTTTAGAGGCGGTTTTCGTTGAGTACGGCGCACAGCGTCAAGGCTTTTTATCTATGCGGGAAATTGCAAACTCGTATTTCAAAGCTGACCCTCGTCAAACTTCAAATATTCGTGAACTGATCACTGAAGGCACTGAATTACTGGTTCAGGTTGAAAAAGAAGAGCGTGGCAACAAAGGTGCTGCCCTATCGACTTTCATTTCGCTTGCAGGCCGTTATTTAGTGCTTATGCCGAATAACCCGAAAGGTGGCGGTATCAGCCGTCAGATTTCAGGTTCTGTCCGTGAAGAACTGAAAGAAATTTTAGCCTCTTTAAATGTGCCGCGTGGCATGAGCGTCATCGTTCGTACCGCCGGGATTGGTCGTACTCAGGAAGAACTGCAACTTGACTTGCAACACTTACTTGACCTGTGGGCACAAATCCAGGGTTCGGCAAGTTCAGGTCCATCACCAATGCTGGTTCATCAGGAAGCAGGCGTGGTGACACGTGCCATTCGTGATTATTTACGTGACGATGTTGCTGAAATCCTGATTGATAGTGAGCAAGCCTACAACGAAGCCTATAACTTCGTAAAAGCAGTGATGCCACGTCAGCTCGACAAATTAAAAACCTACACCATGAATGAGCCTTTATTTGCTCACTTCGGAATTGAAAGCCAGATCCAGACTGCCTATGAGCGTGAAGTCAAACTTCCTTCTGGCGGTTCAATCGTGATTGACCAGACCGAAGCTTTGGTATCGATTGATATTAACTCGGCGAAATCAACTCGCGGTCACGATGTTGAAGAAACAGCACTCAACACCAACCTGGAAGCAGCCGAAGAAATCGCACGTCAACTGCGTTTACGCGATATCGGCGGTTTGGTGGTCATCGATTTTATCGACATGACCAAAGACCGTAACCAGCGTATGGTTGAAGCCAAATTACGTGAAGCAACGCAAAGCGACCGTGCACGTATCCAGTTCGGTCAACTATCACGTTTTGGCCTGATGGAAATGAGCCGTCAACGTTTACGCCCTTCTCTTGAAGAAGCGACAGGTTACGTGTGCCCACGCTGTCATGGTACCGGTATGGTGCGTGACTTACGTTCATTGTCACTTTCGATCATGCGTAAGGTAGAAGAAATTGCATTACGCGAACGTCAAGGTGAAGTTCAAGTTGAAGTGCCTGTTGAAATCGCAGCATTCTTATTAAATGAAAAGCGTCATAGCCTGGTGTATTTGGAACAAACCTCAAATGTTCGTGTAACGGTATTACCGCATCCGCACTTGGAAACACCACACTATCAAATCCAGTTCAATCCGGATGGTTTTGCACCGTCTAGTTATGAACGTACTGAAGCGACCCGTTCAAGTGAAAAAGAACTCGGTTACGAGTCTTCTGACTGGCATCTGGAAGATGCAGAGCATCACCATGCACCTGCACAAAATCAAGCAGCTGCGCCACAGAAGAAAGCTGCTCAGCAACAGGCTGCGCAAGCAAAACAAACTCAACAGGCTGTTGCGCAAAAGTCAGCAAGTCCTTGTGCATGGTTAGAAAACCTGTTTGTTCAAAAACAGGCACAAACCACAGATCAATCGCGCTCGGCACAAAATGCGGCAGCGGCGATTGAGCAAATGGTCAACAATGGCGCAGTAAGCCGTGGCCAGTTTGGTCAGGTCAATGCACCTGTTGCATCTGTTGCCACTGAAACTGCTGCACCAGCGGCAAACAATGCCTATATTTCACAGAATCCTGTGAAACAGGAACCGCGTGAAACGTTTGAGAAAGACGAAAAACCACATCGTCCAAATCAAAACCAGAAGAAACGCAAGCACAAAGAGCAACGTGAACAGCACGCGCATGCACATGAACAACAAAATCAGGTGCACGAAGAAGTGGTTCAACTGTCACGTCAGGAACAGCGTCAAGAGCAACGTGAACTGAAACGTCAACAAAAACGTCAGCAGTCGCAAGAGTCTCAAAACCAGCAGCAACATCATGAGGCTGCGCAAGCGAATGACAATGCGCCATTACCACGTCGTGACCGTAACCAGCAACGTCCGAATCGACCAAACCGTCATCGTGACCAAAGCGTATTGAATGACGCACCCGCTGCAACTGCAGCGCCTGCGAACCCGCAACAGGTTAAAGTTGATGTGGTGGATGCACCACGTTCAGAGCCAATGAACACGGCATTGATCGTGAACATTGATCAAGGTCAAAGTGAGATCGTGGCACTGAATCCACAACAAGCTACTGCACCTGCCGCAAAAGCGGAAGTTGTGCCTGCTGTTGTAGAAAAGACCGAGAGCAAACCTGCGGCTCAAGCAGAACCAGTGATTGCGAAAGAAGCACCTGCTGCAACTGCTGAAGAAGCAGCCCAAGCACCGGTAAAACGTGCCAGCAATGACCCACGTTCGCGTCGTCGTCAACGTGGTGCTCAAGCACCGCAGAAAGCAGCGGCACCAAAAATTGCACCATCGCAGATTCCAGCGCTGGGTCAATACACGATCGGTAGCCTGATTCGCCATGTTTATGGTGAAGACTGCACTATCCTGATTGAGCAATTTGGTTTAATCACCACGTTTAACCGTGCCCTGCAAAAGTTTGCCGAGCAATATGCCAGCACGCTAGTGGTAGACACCGTGGTTGAAGAAGAAAAGCGTCCGGTAACACGTGATGCCGAACTTCCAAGCAAAAAAGTAACGGAAGAAGCTGAACCAGCGCCAGTGTTAGCATTAACACCACCTGAAGCTGCTACTGTTCGAGTTGCAAATGACCCGCGTGAACGTCGTCGTTTAGCCAAACTTGCTGCAGAGCAAGCCAAAGAAGCGCATATTGCTTCAAACGCAACGCCTGCTCCTGTTGAAAATACTGAATCGAAAGAAGAAGTGAAAACAGAAGAAGTCGCTAAGCCAGCAGAAGAAACTGTGGTTGCAGCGCCAGAGCAACAACCTTTAGAACTTGCTCAAGAAGCAGTGGCTGCTCCGGCAGAAGTAGCACCGGTTGAAGCGGTGAAAGCACCAGCGGCTAAAGCTGAGGCCAAGCCTGAAGCTGCGAGCAAAGCTGCTGAGAAAGCTCAAGCTGCTGAAAAAGCAGAACAGGCAACAGCTGCAACCGAAGCAGAATCAGAAGATGAAGCTGCAAAAGCAGAGAAAGAAAAATCAAGCCGCCCGCGCCGTCCACGTGGACGTCCACCGAAAAAGGCTGCAGCTAGCAATGAATAATTTGCTAAATTGCACTCAATAAGGCTAAGCCTAGTCATTTCGGTGACTAGGCTTTTTTGTTATTTTGTCAAATTAGGTTGATTGCTCTAGGAACTTACCATTACAAAACAGCATCAACGACAATGGTGTGAATGGTTGTGTTCTTACGGATAGCCATTTTTGGATTGATCGAAAAATAAAACAGGATTGATATGAGCCAAACTACGCAGACCGATATTATTACCCTTGGTGATGTCGCTACTCGACTTCCAAACTTCATCACTAAAGTACCTCATATCCTTAATGGTCTTAAACAGGCATATTTACGAACGCCATCTTCTCCTGCTGGTTTAGGTATTGCCTTTGAAAAAGCAGTCAAGCGTAACCCTCAAGGCATCGCTCTGTTATTTGAAGATCAAAGCTACAGCTATCAGGCTTTAAATGAGTGGGCCAACCAGATTGCCCATTACTATTTATCTCTGGGTGCAAAAAAAGGTGATGTGATTGCAGTGATGGTTGAGAACCGTCCTGAATTGATTGCCAGCATTGTGGCTTTAGCCAAAATTGGGGTCACCATTGCGCTTGTCAATACCTCTCAGGTAGGTAAGGTACTCGCACATAGCATTAATCTGGTCAACCCGATTGCAGTGATTGCCGGTGAAGAAGTCCGTGCTGCAATCGATGAAGCACGTCAGGATTTAAAAGTTGCAGAAGACCGTTTCCACTGGTTTGCTGATCAGGAAACACGTAAAAATGCGGGCACAGCACCAGAAGGCTACGTCAATCTAGCCCTGCAAATTGACCAGTTCCCGAAATTTAACCCGTCCACCACACGTACCGTGACGGGTAAAGATGGCCTGTTCTATATCTATACCTCAGGCACCACTGGTTTGCCAAAAGCGGTGATTTTCACGCACAGCCGCTGGACACTGGCATACGGTACCTATGGTCACATTCTCAATCTTGGTAAAGATGATGTGATGTATGTCACCCTACCGCTTTACCATGCCACAGGTGTGGTGGTGTGCTGGTGTGGTGTGATTGCAGGCAGTGCGACACTGGCTGTACGTCGTAAATATTCAACCAGTGCCTTCTGGAAAGATGTACAGAAATTCAATGCTTCTGCGATCGGTTATGTCGGTGAGCTGTGCCGTTACCTGATTGATGCACCAGCAACTGAACTGGACCGTGCACATCGCGTGACCAAAATGATTGGCAATGGCATGCGCCCAAATATCTGGGGCAAGTTCAAAGAGCGTTTCGGGGTTGAAGAAGTGCTTGAACTGTATGCTTCAAGCGAAGGTAATGTCGGTTTCAGCAATATCTTTAACTTTGACAATACCGTCGGCTTCTCACCTACCCCTTATGCCATCGTTGAGTTCGATAAAGAAAAGAATGAGCTGGTCCGCGACAAAAAAGGCTATTGCAAGAAAGTCAAAACCGGTGAAGTTGGCCTGTTAATTGGCAAGATCACCAGCCGTTCGCCTTTTGATGGTTATACCGACCCTGAAAAGAACAAGTCTGTGATCATGAAAGATGTGTTCACCCAAGGCGACTCATACTTCAATACCGGTGACCTGGTCCGTGATATCGGCTTCCGTCATGCCCAGTTTGTGGACCGCCTCGGCGACACGTTCCGCTGGAAAGGTGAAAACGTGTCGACCACCGAAGTTGAAAACATGGTCTGTGAGTATGAAAAAATCGCAGAAGCCGTGGTTTATGGCGTAGAAATTCCAAATACCAATGGCCGTGCTGGTATGGCAGCCATCACCTTGGTGGATGGTACAGCGCTGAATGATGCAGATTTAAGCGAAATGGTGAATGTATTTAAAAAATGTTTACCTTCCTATGCCATTCCGGTGTTCTTGCGCGTTCAGGAAAAGGTTGAAACCACCGGTACATTCAAATACCAGAAAAATAAACTGAAAGAAGATTCGTTCGATCCGAGCAAAACCTCTGAACGTTTACTGGTGTTATTGCCTGGTGCAAGCAGCTATTGTGATGTAAATACTGAGATCTTTGACAATATTCAAAGCTATCAATACCGTTTCTAGTTTATTTTTTAGCTAAATAAGAGGAAATCGTGCTTTTTATAAACAATCATGCACATGTTTTTAAATTTCCTCTTGTGTTAGCTGAATAACTTGCTAGAATACGCAACATCAAAACGAAGACGCATTTAGAACTCATTAGTTTTTCTTGCGAAGCTAGTTGAAATACTTGCTTAGGGTCGTTAGCTCAGTTGGTAGAGCAGCGGACTTTTAATCCGTTGGTCCCGCGTTCGAGTCGCGGACGACCCACCATCTAATGTTTTGATACTCCTGAAAAGGATTGATAACCTAAAGTTATCGAGATTTGTAAGACTACGCGCTTTGCTTGTCTTGCAATAATTTTAGAGTGTTACTCTAAAATTCTTTCAGGGTCGTTAGCTCAGTTGGTAGAGCAGCGGACTTTTAATCCGTTGGTCCCGCGTTCGAGTCGCGGACGACCCACCAGATTCGAAAAAGCCTCATCATGTGATGAGGCTTTTTTATTTTGTCATTGATATCTTTCCAAACGATGACAAAATCCAAAACTAGTGCTTTAAGCCTCCCTGCTCAAAGCACACATAATTTTTAAACTATAAAAATCTTTCCAGCACCGAATTTAAAAAGATATGCCCCTGCTCGGTACAGGCAATTCGATCCTGATCAGCGATGAGAAGTTTTTTCTCACGTAAGTCATGCAATGTCTCATTCAAATCTTGCAACGCAAGTCCTGTGCGCTGGGTATACGACTCGGTCGCTACACCTTCATTTAAACGCAATGCGTTCATCATAAATTCAAAAGGCAATTCATCTGCTTCAATGCGTTTCATTTGCACATGTTCAGCAGGAACTTTGGCTAAATAATCTTTAGGTAAACGGGTTTTCTGGAAACGGTAAATCCCGTCAGGACGCGTGACCTTGCCATGCGCACCGGCTCCAATCGCCAGATAATCACCAAATTGCCAATAATTCAGATTATGTGCCGATGGCTTTTCCTTACGCCAGGCCGAAACTTCATAATTGACATAACCATTGGCTTTCAAATACGCCTCACCTTTCTCCTGAATCTGCTCTAGCACCTCGTCTTGCGGCAATACAGGCTGGGTACGGAAGAACACCGTGTTGGGCTCAATGGTCAGCTGATACCAGCTAATATGCGTTGCGCCGTGCTCTACTGCCAATTGAAGATCGGTTAAGGCCTGTTGTTCTGTTTGCTGAGGTAAACCGTGCATCAAGTCCACATTTACACGCTCAAAGCCGGCCTGGCGTGCCTGCTGAATCGCATCCAGTGCATTATTGGCGGTATGAATCCGCCCTAAACGCTGTAAATGCTCGGGATCAAAACTTTGTACGCCCAAGGATAAACGATTAATCCCTACCGCCAGATAATCCGCAAATGGATCATGCTCCACGGTTCCCGGATTGGCTTCCAAGGTAATTTCACAATCTTCCTCAAACGCTAAACGCGCTTTCAGTTGTTCAAAGAGCCATTGATAGCCCGATGCAGAAATCAGCGAAGGTGTTCCACCACCAATAAAGACACTGTGAATCGATCGGCCTTGCGCCATTTCAATCTGAGTTTCAAAATCTGCCACCAAGGCAGCCAGATATTGCTGTTCCAGTTCCAAGGACAACTGACCATCAGGCACCGCATGGGAGTTAAAATCACAATAAGGACATTTACGTACACACCACGGCATATGGATATACAGGGAAAGTGGAATATTTGCAGGGTTTAAATGACTCAAAATCGCAGCTCAATGACAGAACCCCGCCATTTTAACATGACTCGCCCGTTCGGCTTATCATCATCTACGTATTCAGTTAGACTGGGGACAACCAACAACAATTAGACCGATAATATGATGAAAATTTCTAGCCAGTTACTGTTTATTCTTCCCCTGACTCTAGGCATTGGTATCGCCATGGCCTTTCAAACCGCAATCAATACACAACTTCGAGAGTATCTGAATTCTCCCCTGCAAGCGGCGCTATTGTCTTTTTTCATTGGCACCATTGTGCTGGCGCTACTGGTGTGTTTTCAAAGTGCCAGTAAACCCAGTTTAAGTGGAATTTCACAAATTCCCTGGTTTCTATGGCTCGGCGGCTTTCTTGGGGTTTATGCGATTAGTTTGAGCATTTATACTGCTCCCAAACTCGGATTATTAACGTTTTCAGGTTTAGTGATTTTCGGGCAACTGGTGATCTCGATGTTTATTGATCACTTTGGCTGGTTAGGTACAGAAAAAACACCGATTAACTGGCAACGCCTGCTCGGCAGTATTGTGATTTTTATTGGGGTGTTATTGACCCTGCAACGCTGATTCTTCCTCATTTTAATAAGAGTATTTTTTGTGTCCCATGTCACAACCAAGCGGTTTGAACTCAAACAGCTATTTCATTTGATGTTTCCGATCCTGATCACCCAGTTTGCCCAGGCAGGATTAGGTTTGATTGATACCATTATGGCCGGGCATCTTTCTGCAACAGATCTGGCGGCGATTGCTGTAGGCGTTGGCCTATGGATTCCCATTATGCTGTTATTTGCAGGCATCATGCTGGCAACCACGCCCTTGGTCGCTGAAGCACGCGGGGCAAAAACACCAGAGAAAATACCGACCATTGCCCGTCAGTCGTTATGGGTCGCCGTGATTCTGGGCTTTGTGGCGATGTTGATCCTGCAGTGCATGCCCCAATTTTTGCCTTTATTTGGTGTACCGGAGAGCTTATTACCCAAAGCCAGCCTGTTTTTACATGCCATCGGCTTTGGTATGCCGGCAGTGATGATGTATGCCGCATTACGCAGCTATTCTGAAGCCTTGGGCCATCCACGCCCCGTCACCGCTATCAGCCTGATCGCCCTGCTGGTCCTGATTCCGCTCAACTTTATTTTTATGTATGGCTTCGGGCCAATTCCGGCACTCGGCAGTGCAGGTTGCGGTTTTGCAACAGCCATCTTGCAATGGCTGATGTTTATTACACTGGCCATCTATGTCTCCAAAGCCAAAGCCTATAAGCAGGCGCCTATTTTTACCAAATGGGAAAAACTTGATCCGGTCTGGATCAAACGTATTTTAAAACTGGGCTTACCCATTGGTCTGGCGGTGTTCTTTGAAGTCAGTATTTTTAGTACAGGCGCAATTGTGCTCAGCCCATTGGGTGAAAATGCCATTGCAGCCCATCAAATTGCGATTTCAGTGACTTCACAATTATTTATGATTCCGCTGTCTTTGGCGATTGCCTTAACCATTCGTGTCGGCATGTATTACGGCGAACAGAACTGGCACGCCATGCGTCAGGTTCAAACCGTAGGACTGATCAGTGCCACCATTTTTGCAGCTTTGACTATGACGCTGATCGCTCTGGCACGCCCTTATATCGTGGCAATCTACACCACGGATGTGGATGTGATTCCTGTAGCCATGTATCTGCTCTGGTTTGCCATGGCTTATCAGTTGATGGATGCGTGGCAAGTGAGCGCGGCAGGTTGCCTACGCGGCATGCAGGACACGCAAGCGCCAATGTGGATTACCTTAATGGCATATTGGGTGATTGCTTTCCCGATTGGTTTATATCTTGCCCGCTATACTTCTTGGGGCGTGGCGGGAGTCTGGCTTGGCCTAATTATCGGGTTAAGCATTGCCTGTGTCTTACTGATCAGCCGTTTATACCTCAATAATAAACGTTTGGCCAAGATGTCCCTTCCCCTTTCCTAGCGAATCGTCTTTATCCAATCAAGCAATGCTTTGGGGGCATGGATGCCCCCCGAATTTGACTTGGCCTGTCCTGATTTTAAATATTTTTTTATTCATAGGCAGCATAGGACGAGTAGATACACAGGTGACAACCTGATAAAACGCTTTACTTAGCCCGTATCACCTTCACCCAGTTAAAGTACGGATAACAGCTCGCTTATACATGCTTACATCACTTAACATTTTGTTATAGGCAATTTAAGTTTTGTCACCTATGATCAAGGCATCACTTTAAAACTAGATCGTATGAGGTCAAGTCCTGATGGCAAAACATGCAAGCTCTCCCAGTAAGCGTTTTCTCAAACTGGCTGGTATGACCGCAAGTATTGCCAGCAAAAGCGTAGCGAATTCGATCCGCAATTTTACCGCCGATGAAGAACAGAAAAATGCAGCGCGTAGCCAGCTGTTTCAGGACATTGGTCTACAGATTGCCGATACCCTCGGAGAAATGAAAGGCGCAGTGATGAAAGTCGGGCAAATTGCTTCGCAATATAAGGATATTTTCCCACCAGAAGTCGCTAAGGCCATTGCCAAGCTGCAACGTCAGGCCCCTGCAATGCCTTTTTCCGCGATTCAGCAACAGGTTGAGAAAGAACTCGGCAAACCGTTAAAGCAGATTTTTAGCTCTTTTGAAACAGAACCTTTTGCTGCCGCGTCAATCGGACAAGTGCATCGTGCAGTATTGCCAAATGGGCAAGCCGTTGTAGTCAAGGTGCAATATCCGGGTGTCGATCAGGCCTGTGAAAGTGACTTAAAACAAGTGCGTCTGGCTTTACGATTGATGGGCGTCTTAAAAATCGACAAGAAACTGCAAGATCAACTGTTTCAAGAAATTCAGGACAGTCTTTCAGCCGAATTGAATTATGAAATCGAGGCACAAAATCTGGAAGTCTTTAAAACCTTCCATGAAAAGCTTGATTCTCAAGTGATTATTCCAGCCGTTTATAAAGACTATTCCTCTCGTCGCGTCCTGACCCTAAGTTTGGAACAAGGTGAATCCATCGAAACCGCAAGTACATGGTCAGTCGAGACTCGCAATCAGATTGGACGCCGCCTGATCCGTGCCTTGGGACAGGAAATGTTTTTCTTAAAACGCTTCCACTGTGACCCACATCCGGGCAATTTTGCTTTTCGTGAAGATGGCAGTGTGATTATTTACGACTACGGCAGCGTCAAAACCTTATCGCCTGAAATCGTTCAGCATTTTAAGGCGCTGGTGAATGCGGCGCGTCAGGAAAATATTGCTCAAGTTGAAGACTTGCTGGCAGAACTGCATTCCATTGCCGAAAAACACAAGTTCCCGAGTGAGCTATATACCCAATGGATTGAAATTTTATTGCGTCCACTAACCACCAATTATGATTTTGCCGAAAACTCATCACATCATGATGGTATGTTACTGGTGAAAAAATCGCTGAAATACTGGGATGTGTTTAAACCTTCACCAGATACGCTTATGGTCAACCGAACCATTTCCGGACATTACTGGAACCTGATTCATCTCAAAGTACATGACAACCTCAATGATTTATTTGAAGAATTAGTGCCAAATTAATCTGTCTAATGCCCTCTGGTCTTGTCACAACAAGTCAGAGGGCTATCTACTTTAATCAATTTATATATACAACTGACTTGAAAAGACATGAATTGACTTCATATATTGTTATGTTATAACATTTCTATTAACAATAGGAGTCATTCAACATGCGTAAAAATATCCATCCTGCTTATCAACAAGTCTTATTCCACGATACCAATGCAGATGCCTACTTTTTAATTGGCAGTACCCTGCAAACCAAACAGACCAAGGAATATCAAGGCAAAGTTTATCCCTACGTGACGCTTGATATTTCAAGTGCGTCCCATCCGTTTTATACCGGTGAGCAACGTCAGGCCAGCAATGAAGGTCGTGTTGCAAGCTTTAATAAACGCTTTGCACGTTTTAACCGCAAAGCTTAATTTTAATTTAAGTTTCACCCATTAAGCTGAAAGCATTAGAAGTCTAAGGTTAACTCTCCTCCACTTAGACTTCTTTTTTTATGTCTTGATTCCAGCTTTAGGAGTCTGTCTTTTGCTGTCCCACCACCCCGAACTCAATCGGTGTTTTCACATAGAACAGTGAAATCTCTTTGCTATTGAGATAGCTCAATAATTCAGTCGCCTGCTCTTCTGTAACCGCAAATTGAATCTGTACCGGTCGATCCGCCAGTTCAAAGAAACTGGCCGAATGAAATAGACCTTGATGATCAACGCCTTGTAAACCCGCCAATATCGTCGCGCCACGTAAATTCATCTGTTTTGCCACAGTCAGCAACCACTCGCTGATCGGCTGTCCCTGATAGGAACGATTTTGCGCGGTATAAAAGCTCATTAAAAATCCATGCATTACAATGACTCCCCAACTATGCAGCACTGAGCCATTGATGCAGGCTCATACCTAAAATCGTAAACAATAGCGATCCAAGCACATGAATCATGATCGCGGCACAGGCATAGCCCAATTTACCACTTTGCAATAAGGCAATGATCTCGGCAGAAAAAGTCGAAAATGTCGTAAGCGCGCCACAAAAACCTGTAATCACAAACAGCTTGTAATTGGGACTAAGTGAACTTTGAGAAAAATATGAAATGGCAAAACCAATAATAAAGCCACCGACAAAATTAACGGTCACTGTTCCCAAAGGAATATTCGGAAATATAGGATTGAGTTTTAAGCCCAAAAACCAGCGTAACCAAGCACCTAATACCGAGCCTAAAGCGATTGAAAGTAATGGATAGTACATGATTTACCCCAAGAACAAAGTTGGAGCGAAAGAATGATAAGACATGGATTTGTAAAGATTATTCTGAAGATATTTCATGGGCGAACTCCAAAAATGGGAACAGAGCACGCACGAACCTACGTCCCCTGTTCAGGGTAACGTAGGCATCATTAGCCATTCTGGCGGTTTGTAACAGGAGGAATGCCATCTCCTTTGCTTTAAAATAACATATTTTTTAGGCAACTCAACCGCTGTTTTTAAGCAGAATCACACTGTGTATAAACATCGAGTTATCCACAGTTTAGCCAAAGCCAGTTAAAACTTTTTCCCCAACCACATAGAAATCTAAGGCGAAGGTGACGAAATCAAAGGCTTGTGCCTATACATGATTCGTCAATATATAAATGACGACTTTGAGCATAAACTGCGAATACGGCAACGTCCAGTTCAGAGTTCGATCATCTTCTCTTCTGCATTTTCAATGTTATGATGCTGCTATTGATTCAATCAACATGGAATTTTGAAATGGCTCAAAGCTTATTGGCACAACTGAAAGATGGCTCGGCAAAGTTTGCGGATGTATTGGCATTTATCGAAGCTCGTTATCAGCATACCCCGACTGCATTCCAAAATGGCGCGCAATCCAATGCTGCGACTGAAAACCAAGGCAGTGCCAAAGTGCTCAGTTTTGCACAAATTGAAGGCTTAAATCAGGCCGACACGCTCAGTTTATTCGCAGAACATTATGCCTCTGTGTTGGCAACGCCTGAAGCCACTGACCACCAGAATATCCGTCAGTTTATGCAACATGGCTGGGATGGGGTCAAGTTCGACGGTAAGGCTTTAACGGCCAAATAATAAAAAGGAGGTGTTTAACCTCCTTTTTTTTGCCTGTACTCAATCACGATCTTTTTCTGATTATGTTTTTAAGCGTTATATCCGCCATCTACCGCGATCTCTGCGCCTGTAATATAACGTCCCCCTTCACCAGCTAAATGCAGCACAGTGGCAGCAATATCCTCAGGACGACCATAATCGGCTATTGCCAAGCTCGCCCGCGTCGCATCGGCACGTGGACCATCTGCAGGATTCATATCCGTATCTGTCGGACCGGGATGAATCAGGTTGACCGTAATATTGCGCTTGCCAAGATCACGTGCTACACCCTTGGTTAAGCCAACTAAGGCAGCTTTACTGGCAGCATATAAACTGATGCCACTTCGTCCTGCTCTTGGAGCAAGGCAACTCCCAATCGAAATAATACGCCCACCCTCAGGCAGATATTTGCTCGCCTGCATTGTTGCAGCAAACACTGCTCGCAAGTTAACCGACATGGTGCGGTCATAATCCTCAAGTGTGAGCTGATCAATTTCTCCGACCAAGAAGTTACCTGCATTGTTGACTAAAATATCTAGGCGACCAAACTGTTCCACAGTAAGATCCACCGCAGCAATGACCTGTGCTGCATCAGCGGCATCGGCCACAATCATTTCAGCACGCTGGCCTAATGTCTGAATCTGCTCGACAACTGTCTGTGCCTGATCTTTTGCACGATGATAAGTGATTGCCACATCTGCACCTTGTGCGGCTAAGCTTCGAGCAATCGCAGCGCCAATACCCCGACTCCCTCCCGTAACCAAAGCAACTTTACCTGTAAGTGTCTTCATAATGAAATTCCTGTTTTAGGCTTAACATGGAGATTCAGCGGTGGATAGGCGCATGAATAGCTATCCACAATGATCTAAACCTATTAAATGTCGATTCTAAATCTCAATATATGTATCAATCGATACAAATGTAAGTTGACCTTTCAAGCTTGTCAATGACTTTTGTATCGACTAGCATAGATCTCATGAATAAGAGGAGTTCTTAATGGCGCAAATGGGGCGGCCACGTACCTTTGATCGTAATCAGGCGATTGAACAAGCGATGCTTTTATTTTGGGAATATGGCTATGATTCGACTTCACTCTCTTTATTGAAATCCAACATTGCCGGTGGAATTAAGGCACCAAGTTTCTATGCAGCCTTTGGCTCAAAAGAAGCGTTGTTTCGAGAAGTAATTGAGCATTACATCGCAACGCATGGTCAGGTGACTCAAAGCCTCTGCGATGAAAATCTTGCACCCAGAGAAGCGATTGAACGCGCTCTACGCCGGTCGGCAAAAATGCAAACTGAGTCTGGTCATCCTAAAGGCTGCTTATTGGTACTTTCAACCGCGACCTGTTCCCCCGAAAATATCCATATTCAACAATATTTAACCCAACACCGCCTGAAAACTCGCGAAAGATTTACACAATGTGTTCAACGTGCTGTAGATGCAGGTGAATTAGCAGTCGATACGGATGTCTGTGCTTACGCAACAAGTTTGTATTGTTTTTTACTCGGCCTATCTGTACAAGCACGGGACGGGGTATCAGGCACTGTACTGAACCATGCCGTAACCGAGATTATGCGTGGCTGGGATGCCCGTACCAATATGAAAATAAGGATTCAAAATAACAAAAGGATCTAAACCTGGAAAATCAGGTTTTAACTGCAAAAAAAGCGGTCATTAACCGCCTTTTTTTGGCTCATCTGCTGGTGTGACAACAGGTCGGGCAAGTTTTCGTAAATCGGTGCTTAAACTATAAAAGTCTCCTCCCATTTTCCCGACACTATCCAGTTGTTGCTGGTCAATCATCTGTCCATCCCAGAGTCGGTCATCGACATAGATTGCTTTCACATCCAGCAAAGCCACCGTACCACCCGATGGTAGCGTACTCAATTGCAACACTTCCCTTAACTGACATTCATACCGAATCGGTGCATGTTTGACAGATAATGCAGCAACTGAATGGCTTGGTTCAGACTCAATCTCGGCAAACTCAAATTCACTTTGTGCTGCTGGCAATAAAGCACAGGATAAATTCATCTGCTCCAGCAATTGTGAATTCACGATATGCACCACGCACTCTCGGGTCTCCATCAGATTACGAATCGTGTCTTTATCCTGCCCATTTCTGGGATTGACCTGTGAATACCATAAAATAGGTGGATTACAGCTGGCCACATTAAAAAATGAATAAGGTGCAATATTGGCTACGCCATCCGCAGAGACGGTGCTAATCCAGGCGATCGGCCGAGGTGAAATTCCACCGACTAAGAGTCGGTAGATGTCATTAGGCTCTAAATCTGAGGTTTCAAAAATCATCGCAATCATACATCCTGTTTAAGGACGTTCAGCATATTGCGGTAAATCATCCGCGATACAATCCCACTCTGCTTTCGATGCAGCAAAAATATGCATGCTGGGTTTTTGCTGTAATGGCGTATCCAGCGTTCCGATTCTTAAGCGATACAGCTCAGGCTGTGCATCCCGTGAACTGATCAGTGGAGAGCCACATTCGCCACAGAACCAGCGGTACACGCCAGAGGCAGCAAACTTTTTAACCAGCGCTTCACCTTGTACAATTTTAAACGCTGCACTGCTAATTGGTGCATTGGTGGCATAGGCCGTACCATTGGCCTTACGGCAACGCTGGCAATGGCACTGTATGATCTCGCCAATGTCGCCATGAATCTCATAATGAATTCCGTCACATAAACAACTGCCGCGATACACCGGTAAAGCTTGAGACATTTCCCTATTCCTGATGAACTTTTACTCAAAACTAGCATTTTTAAATGCCGGATCACAAGGCAAATCTGCTCAGGAAATACCACGGGATTTTAGTGAAAATCAGACAACCCTTTTAAAATCAACTGATGAGGGCCGTAAATGCACCAATGATTAAAATATAGAACAGAATCGGCAGGCCTAAGAACCACAGTTTTGCCCAGCTATTGGTTTTGAATACCTCAGTTGCCCCGCGATAACTGACCCAACAAGACCAGAATAAAAATGGCACCGGAATAAGACCTAACACGGTAGAGTAATGGTAGGCCTCTAAATAATTTGGATATAAAAACGTTTGAATGACAGTAGTAAGCACAATCGGCAGTACAAAGACTAAAGATTGCAATACAAACACATGTCGGGCAAGTTGTGGATCCGCTTCCTTGGCGCCTGAAAACTGCAGTCTTTTCTTATACCACCAACCTTGAATCAGCCATGCAAATGCAGCAGAAATAATCCCCATGCCTAATACCCATAACCAGTAACCTGACCAAGTGTCGGCAGCTGAACTCAAAAACCCAGTTCTATTAGAGGTCTCGGCCCGTAAAAGATGCTGATCGATTCGATCCATCACACTGACCATACCAATCAGATAGGCAATCACGATAATGCTTTGATGATGATAGCTTTTAGACTGAGAAAAAAACCTTTTCGGTTGAAAAAACAAGCTGAATATCTGCTTGGGCTGAAATGGTTTGATGATCTCGTTATTTTGTGTTTCCACTGTTGGTTGAATATTCATATACCCTCTTAACAATTTGATTGAGTTTGTTTTTATTTAAGTCATATCGCTTATTTTACTCGCGGATCACTGCATTGACCCCTGCTGCTGCTGCTCTTCCTGTCGCAAAACAGGCCGTTAGCAAATAGCCCCCCGTTGGTGCATCCCAATCCAGCATTTCGCCACAGCAAAATACATAAGGATTAGATTGCAATTGCAGTTGTGGAGATAACACCTCTTGCTTTACCCCACCCGCACAGCTAATCGCCTCTTCAATCGGGCGAAAGCCTGCCAAAGGAATACTGAGCTGTTTGATCTGCTGTGCCATTTGTCTGGCATCTGACCACAAGCTTTTTTCAACGATTTCCCGCAACAGATTAATTTTAACATTGTCCAATCCTGCTTTACGCCAAAGATTGGTCAAGGACTGCTTTTTATTACCGTTTAGCTTCTTTTCTAATTGATCAATACCGACATCGGGCAATAAGTCCAGATGCAAGTGTAAATGCTGCTGTTGGGCAATGTGTGCTCTGAGCTCACGTCCCAGTTTATAAATGACCCCACTCTCAAAACCATAGTGGGTAATGATGATATCGCCATGGGTTTGCTGATCGGGGGTTACCCAGGCATTGACGCGTTTCAATGGCTGACCAAAGCAATCCTGCATAAACGGCGACCATGTTTTCAAAACCCCGGCATTACTGGCCTGAAAAGGCTCGATCTCATTTTTTGCGAGCCATTGCTGCCATGCCCCATCACTGCCCAATTGCGACCATGACACCGCACCACAAGCCAATACAATCGCATCATAAGTGGCATGAAAACGTTGCGTCTGGTTTTCCAGAGTGAGTTGATTACTGGATAAATCCACACAACGATGGCGATAGTGAAACTTCACGCCATCAGCCATTAAACGTTTCAGCCAGGCACGCAATAACGGTGCAGCTTTCATTTCTACAGGAAAGACACGCCCTGAGCTGCCGACATAGGACTCAATGCCCAGACCTTGCATCCAGCTCTGAATCCATTGAGCATCGCATTGCCTGACCCATGGACCTAACCATTCAGGTTGATCATAACGCTGGATAAACTGCTCGACTGGCTCAGCATGAGAGATATTTAATCCGGTTTTACCTGCCATTAGAAACTTGCGTGCTGCCGAAGGTTTCTGCTCAAACACGTCAATTTCATAATCATACTGACTCAGCACCTCGGCAGCCATCAAACCTGCTGGGCCTGCACCAATAATAGCAACCCGCTTAGGCATCGCGGTTCTCTTGGGCATTTTGACCTTGCAACGGTGCAAAATCATCAAAACGGGTTGGGTAACCTTCTGGCTTGCCAATGATCAATTGCTGGCAAAGTTCACCACGTTCCAGATATTTAATTTCAAAATGGGTACGGGCCGAGTCCGCTGCAATTTTTTGTTTTTCATAAGGTAATTTCCATACCTCAAGCAACTGTTGCTCTGCTTCATCAATATATTCGGGAATATTACTGGCTAAGGTAATGGTTCCATTCGGTTGCAGGCGTGAAAGCAGGAATTCGAAAAATGGCATATTGAGCCAGCGCTGCGCCGGGTTATGCGGTTCTGGATTCGGATAGAGAATAAAAAATTGTTGTACCTGGGCCGGAAACAAGGCGTGCACCACCCAAGGTAAAGCATCGGCATGAACCGGGTTTAAATATTCCCGCGGTTCCAGTTGATGCTGCTTTTGCATCGCCAAAAATTTTTCTTTGGTTCGCTCAATTGCATACAACGTGGTCTGCGGGTTTTGTCCCGTAAATAACAAGGCATGTTTACCTTTGCCTGCGCCGATTTCTACACAAATCGGGGTGTGAGGAATGGCCTTAAAATCACGAGGGGCTTGCATACGTTGTGCTTGAAATTGACGAATCGACATAATCTCATCAAACTATCTAGAAATCGGCATAAGTCTAACAAGTCACCTTACTTTTGCCTAATCTATTTAGGGTTTGTTAACATTTCACAAATGCTTGCGACAGAGAGCATTTTTTAGCTGATACAAGGCATGACTTATGAAGTTTAGCTATTCTAAATGAATAAGGCATAATACAGTAGCAGCAAAAAATGCTCCTGTCCCATAGGGTTATGGCTAAAACCTCCCTAAACTTCGTTATGAAACTTGACAAGGGAATCGCCATTGTCTACGTTTCATGCCTTGTTTATGTCGTTTTAGCTAATAACGCAATGCATGGTTGAAATGTCAACAAACCCTCTTTGTTTTAGGAATTTTCTATGCCACGTACATTCCCCTGCCCGCGTTGTGGAGAAACCAGCACTTGGGAAGGTAATGCATTTCGTCCATTCTGCTCAGAACGTTGCAAGATGATTGATCTGGGGGCCTGGGCCAGTGATGAATATAAATTACCAACGCAAGATGCACCGCAAGCAGACCTCAAACGCCATGAAGATGATTATGAAGATTAATCATCTTCTGCTTTGCCGCTAAGTCCAGATTCGGTGCATTACCTTGAGCCAGTTGTTCCAGCAGAGTTTCTCAATCAGCTCAGCAGAATAATGACGCTGCTGCATGGCGGCAATGAGCAGGGGCAAACCCGTCACATCCTGCAGTTCGGCACTGATCAAGGCACCATCAAAATCTGAACCCAGACCGATATGGTCTTCTCCAAGACGTTCCATCATATATTCCAGATGATCGAGAATGAGTGTAAGTGGTGTGTCCGCATTGCGCTGTCCATCGGCGCGTAAAAAGGCCACATCAAAATTGACCCCGACCATGCCCCCAGTCTCAGCAATTGCCTGAAGTTGCGAATCAGTCAGATTACGCGCTTGGGGACATAAAGCGTGTGCATTGGAATGGGTGGCGATAATCGGTTGCTGCAAAATTTCCGCCGTGTCCCAAAATGCCCGTTCGTTCATATGCGATACATCCACCAGCATTTTCTTGTCAGCACAGTGTTTAACCAATGCTTTACCTTGAGGAGTCAGGCCTGCACCTGTGTCAGGCGAATGTGGGAAGCGCGCATTTAAGCCATGGCCAAATCGGCTGACCCTGTTCCAGAGAGGACCAACACTCCGTAGGCCAGCCTGATAAAAAATATCGAGCAAGTCCGGATTATTTTGTAGAGCTTCTGCCCCTTCCATATGCAGCACCACCGCCAATTGACCTTGAGCCCGACAATCCTGTATCTGTTGCACCGAGGTACATAGTCGAATCTGCTCGGAAGCTTGCACCATCTGCTGTGCCAGCTCGAGTTGCGCCAGACAAATCTGCTCAACCTGCGGTTGGGTAAAATCATCCACATGGTGATCAAATAATTTATCGGGATGATGCTGTTTCACATAGGCAAATGGCGGAAGAAAAATCGCAAACATGCCACCTGCAAAGCCAGCTTGCTGGCAGCGCTTTAAATCCAGTTGTCCAGACAACTGTTCATGGATAAAAGCCTGTACAGAGTCCGCCTGATCGCTGAGCCACAAACGTGTCAGTAGATCATTATGTCCATCGAAAACTGCAACATTGTGATGATTCATGAAGAAGGTTCATCCTGAATGCTTTGTACAGGAATTTTTTGCTGAAGCGCCAATCGTTTTGAATTTTTGCTATTGCGAAATACCAGTTGTTCAAGAGATGCAGCCTGCTCACTCTCGCTACGCGCCTGTTCAATCAGATGGTGATACTCAGATTTACCACACACCGGATCGGCATTGGCCGCATCACCGGTGAGCATATAGGCCTGACAACGGCAGCCGCCAAAGTCGCGCTGTTTGTCTGGGCAACTTCGGCAACTTTCCGGCATCCATGCATCGCCACGGAAATGGTTAAAACCCGTGGATGTGTACCAAATCTCCGATAAAGATTGGTCACGCACATTGGGAAATACGATCGGGAGCTGACGTGCTGCATGACAAGGCAATGCGGTGCCATCAGGCGTTACGGTAAAGAAAATCTTGCCCCAGCCATTCATACAGGCTTTTGGTCGCTCCTCATAATAATCAGGCACTACAAAGATCAACTTACACGGATGATTCTGTTGACGCAGCTTTTCTCGATAGGCATTGGTTACCTGTTCGGCACGGGTCAACTGTTCCTGCGTCGGTAATAAGCCCTGACGGTTTAAAAAAGCCCAGCCATAAAACTGACAGATCGCCAGTTCAACCGTATCGGCATTCAGCTCCAGACACAGCTCAATAATCTGTTCAATCTGGTCGATATTATGCCGATGAATCACGAAATTCAGCACCATCGGATAGTCATATTGCTTGACCAGACAGCACATCTCATATTTCTGTTCAAAGGCATGTTTTGAGCCAGCCAAAGCATCATTCACCACAGGATCACTGGCTTGGAAACTGATCTGGATATGATCCAGACCAGCCTGTTTGAGTTGGGCAATACGTTGCTCGTTCAGACCCATACCCGAGGTAATTAAATTGGTATAAAAACCTTGCTGATGCGCATGCGCAACCAGTTGTTCCAGATCTTGCCGAACCAGTGGCTCACCGCCAGAAAAACCCAGTTGCACCGCGCCCATCTGCCGTGCCTGATCAAACACATCACACCATTGTTGCGTGCTCAGTTCATTTTTATGCTGGGCATAATCCAGCGGATTCGAACAATACGGGCATTGCAAGGGACAACGGTAGGTCAACTCTGCCAAAAGCCAGAGCGGTAAACCAACGCCTGCTGTCATCGCAAATCAATCCAGTATTGTTGCTGTGCAACCTGCATATAATCGACCACATCCTGCTCGATTTCTGCAATGTCACCAAACTGCTGTTTCAGCAGCCCCACAATGGCAGCCACACTCTGTTGTCCGTCGATGTGCTGTCCAATTGCTCCTGCACTGTCATTCAGCTTGATCATGCCTTCCGGATATAAGATCACGAAGGCATTTTGTGCAGGCTCAAACTGAAAACGGTAGCCTTGTCGCCAAGTCGGAATCAGGTTTAAATCAAATGCTGCATTACTCACGGAATAACCCCTTATGCCAGACTGGTTGTGTGGTCACGGTATGATACGGCGCCTGCTGATGCACATAGGCCAGAGTCAGTGCATCCAGAATACTCCATAGAATATCCAGCTTGAACTGCAGGATTTCCAGCATACGCTGCTGCTGTTCATAAGTAGTAAACGAGTCCAGCGTAATGCTCAGACCATGCTCCACATCACGACGTGCCTGACTTAAGCGCGAACGGAAATAGTCATAGCCCTGATCATCGATCCACGGATAATGCTGGGGCCATGAGTCAAGACGGGACTGGTGAATCTGTGGCGCAAACAGTTCGGTCAGGGAACTACTGGCAGCTTCACGCCATGTGGCACGGCGGGCAAAATTGACATAGGCATCTACGGCAAAACGTACGCCTGGCAGCACCAGTTCTTCTGAAATCACCTGTTCGCGGGTCAGGCCAACGGCTTCGGCCAAACGTAACCATGCTTCACGTCCACCGCCATCAGGATATTCACCATCCTGATCCAGCATGCGCTGAATCCATTCCTGACGCACGCGCTGGTCTGGACAGTTGGCCATGATCGCGGCATCTTTCAGCGGAATATTGATTTGGTAATAATAACGGTTGGCCACCCAGGCCTGAATTTGCTGCTGGGTCGCTTTACCCTCATACATCATCACATGAAAAGGATGATAAATATGGTAGTACTGTCCTTTATCCAGAATGGCCTGCTTAAACTGTTCAACACTTAATACATCAGTGGGCATCATCATTCACCTCAAAGTTCAATCTGCATGCCATCAAAAGCCACTTCCACACCGTGAGCCTTGAGTTCAGCACACTGAGCCGAGTTTTCATCTAAAATCGGGTTGGTATTGTTGATATGAATCAGCACTTTTTTAGGACGGCTGAGCTGATTCAGATAAGACAATGAACCACCCTCGCCACTAATATATAAATGTCCCATCTCACGTCCGGTTTTGCTGCCGACACCCGTCTGCTGCATTTCATCATCTGTCCACAGCGTACCATCAATCATGACACAATCTGAATCGCGCATAATCTGCATGACCCGTTCATCAATCTTGCCAAGTCCAGGGGCATAGAACAACTGTTTTTGGGTTTGATGGTCGCGAATGATCAGCGCAATATTGTCACCGTCATGTGGATCATGACGATGCGGTGAATACGGCGGTGCCGCACTCTGAATAATCAGAGGCATAAATTCCAGATGTTGAAAACCCGTAATCTTAAAGGCCTTTTTCGGATTGATTTGCTGATATTGCAGACCGCCATTCCAGTGCTTCAACATATTAAATACCGGGAAACCTGTGGTCAGGTCCTGATAGACCATCTCGGTACACCAAACCTTGATTGGACAGCCTTCACGTAACGTCAGCAGTCCGGTGGTGTGATCCAGCTGACTGTCCATCAGGATCACATCACGAATGCCAGTATCACGCAACTTGCGCGCCGGCTGAGCCGCCTTGAAATCAAATAATTGCTGACGGATATCGGGCGAGGCATTCAGCAGTACCCAATCGATGCCATTCTCGGAAACCGCGATTGAGGATTGGGTCCGCGCCTTGGCCTGTATGGTACCGTTACGTACGCCATGACAGTTTGGACAATTACAATTCCACTGCGGAAATCCCCCACCCGCAGCTGAACCTAGAACATGAATATACATAAGTTAATTTCTTGTTAGAAAAAGATAAGCCCTAGACATAACTAGGGCTCATCTTGAATTTGAATCGGAATGATTAACGTACTTCAAAGTACATCGTCACTTCAAAACCAATACGTACATCGGTAAAAGCAGGTTTAGTCCATTGCATGAAATCGTCTCCAATTGGTATTCATCAGGTGAAATTAAACAATTAATTCAACATCAATAAAGCGTTTCACATTTGATTCTAAATAAAAATAATCGCTTTGTAGACCTACCCAGCCTAAGATATTGTTCGATAATTGTGAGTTTTGACTAAATTTCGGTAATGATCATTCTATTTTTACGCACCTCAAAGGGGCAGTCATGATGACACCCAGTATAAAAGCTGGTGTACAAGCCCTCATATACACCAGCGAAACATCCGATTAGCCTGCTTTACTGGCCACAAAAGGATTAAATTGCTTTTCATAACCAATGGTACTGATGGGGCCATGACCTGAAATAAACTGGGTCTCATCCGGCAAGCTAAAGCATTCGCGCTGAATCGAATCAAGCAACTGCTGGTGATTGCCTTTTGGAAAATCGGTCCGGCCAATCGAGCCTTTAAACAACACGTCACCTGTCCACAATAAGCCATGTTTGGCATTATAGAACATCACATGACCGGGGGTATGCCCAGGAGCAAAACGCACCTCGAACTCATCATCGCCCAGCTTTAAGACTTCGCCCCCTTCCAACCATTGATCGACCTTGACTGGCTGTGGAATTGGAAAGCCATAACGCGCTGAGACCTCCTGAATCATTTCCAGCCAGAACTGGTCTTCCTTATGCGGGCCAATCACCGGAATCTGCCATGTTTCAGCCAGTTCGCCAACTGCACCTGCATGATCAAGATGCCCATGCGTTAACCACAAAGCTTTTACTTTTAGTCCCAAAGCCTCGACTTCTTTTTTCAGTACCGCCGCATCGCCACCTGCATCAATCAAAATCGCTTCTTTACTTTCACTGTCCCACAAGATTGAGCAGTTTTGGGCAAATGCAGTAACGGGGACAATTTTGACTTGGAGCATAGCAACCTCTGGCGAAATAAAGCGTCGATTTAACGATGGGCTAAGGTATGGGTAAGTGCATCAAGATTAGCCTGAACCAGACCGGCAAGCAAATCTATATGGGCCTGATCCGCATTCAAGGCTGGAATATAGGCATAGTCGCCACCACCGGCATGCTGGAAAATTTCCTTGTTCTGCATCGCCAGCTCTTCTAAGGTTTCCAGACAATCTGCTGAAAAGGCTGGACTAATCACCTGTACCGATTGGACTTTTTGCTCACCCCATTGCTGTAACAGTTGATCGGTATAAGGCTTGACCCATTCCTGCTTGCCGAAACGTGACTGGAAGCTGATCGCCCATTCATCCTCTTTCAGATGTAAGGCTTCTGCCACCAGACGTGCTGTGATTCGGCAGCGGTCAGCATAGGGATCACCTTTATCGGCATACGGTTGGGGAATCCCGTGAAAGGACATCAACAGTTTTTCAGCTTTGCCATGCTGTCCCTGATAGTGCAGTACGCTATCTGCCAGTGCCTGAATAAATAAAGGATGTTGATAGTAATCCTTGATCATGGTCAGGCCGGGTAAATGACGTTGCTGTGGAATCCATCTGGCAAAGGCATCATAGAGTGGTGCTGTCGAGGTCGCTGAATATTGCGGGAACAATGGCAATAAAATCACATGTTCTTGTGGGTCCTTTGCCAGCTGCGCCAGCACATCATGAATACTCGGCTGGCCATAGGTCATGGCCGGCACAACCGTCAGATCAAACTGGTGATTTTCTTCTTGCAGGCGCTGTTTAACCAGCAGGGTTTGTTCCAGCACAATTTCACGCATCGGTGAATCATTGGACCAGACCGAAGCATAAGCTTCAGCCACACGTTTTGGACGGAAGGTCAAAACAAAGAGGTGCAGAATGATCCACCATAATAATTTGGGGATCTCAATCACACGGCTATCAGATAAAAACTGTTTCAGAAAACGTCGTACTGCTGGCACAGTGGCTGCATCGGGCGTGCCTAAATTGGCCAGAATCACAGTCACTTTTGGTTTTTGTGTCGCTAACATAGACCGTATCCGCTTTTTATTGAGTTCATACAATTACTTTAGCAGTTTTAGTCACGTTTTATAAATTGGATTAGTGCATGGTTTTAAATTGGAAAACCCGATTGCTATCCAGCATATTACTTTCCAGTAGTTTTTGTCCTTTTGCAGTGAGCTGCCACAACATGCGTTGTCGATCATCTCGCCCTGTTGGCATAATCCATTCGTTTTGACGCATTTGTAATTTGATTTCATGCAAGGCACGAATATTGACTTGGGCACGAGATACGGCATGCGCCCTTGGCATTTCCTGACGTGCGTCGTCCAGACCGGTTTCATTCAGGTATTCATTGATGCGCTTGGAAAAATATTCTTCCGGGGTCGGAATCACAAAGGCTGAGCCGAGCACATTCAGCAATTGCGCCCAGGTCATCTTGCGATGGGGTTTGACTTCCTTGAAGTTACCATCCTGATAGGCATGCATACGGTATTCAAATGAATAGAGTTCATGCATGGAAACTTTAGGTACATTGGTCAGCGGATCCGCTTCACGATTACCCAGTTCCGTTTCCAGCTGTTTCACCTTGGCACGTAATGCGTCAATTTCATCACGCAATACCTGTGTGTTTTGTGGACGGACCCAACCCACCACCGGATAACGCTCGAGCATCTGCGGCATACTGGAACGTACCGCCAGCTCCAGATCTCTTAAGGTACGATAACAAAACACCTGATCCACTTCGTGTTGGAGCTGTTTTCTAAATTCTTTGAATTTTTCTTTCAGTTCTGGCTTGTGATCATGCAATTTAACATCACGCGACTCGGGGTCTTCATGCATAAATACAATCACAGGCTTCTGTTTGGTCATGGCATAAATATATTCCAGATGCATATAGCCCACACCTGAAACCGATTGCTCGCCATATTGGCTCCCCAGCAGAATCACCACATAATCACAATCGTCAATTTGCCGACGGGCAATCGAGGTACTGAGCGGGGTGCGCTGTTCCAGCCCCCATGACAGGAATCCCATTCCAACTAATGTTTGTGCCAGAACCGCTCGCTCTGGCTGCATTTCATTGCCAGAGGTAGAAATAAAGACTTGATAACGAGTATCTTGCATAGGCCAGGCCCCAATTCATTGATCAATAATATCAAGTATCTATCTTGATTTTTATTAACAACTAACCCCAATAAATATATCAATATGGCTCGATTTAGTGATTTCCTATCTCAATCTCGGCCAGATTTTGAATCTTCCATGTTAATTGTTCGGGTATAAGGTGCTGAAGAACCGGTTGCAGTTCTTGCGCATTGTTACCACTGACATAACATTGAATACGGGTAATGTTATGACGCAATTTGTCACATAATAACCCATTTTTAATTAAAAGATAGGCAGTTTGTCGCGCAACTGCTTGTCCAGAATCAATTAATTTTAATTTTTCAGCAAAAACCTGACGAATCGCATCTTTCAGGAAAGGATAATGGGTACAGCCCAAGACCAGAAAGTCAGCCCCCTGTTCCACTACAGGTTGTAAAATTTGTTGTAGTACGTCGAGACATGCCGGACTCATCTGCTGTCCGGCCTCAACAAATGGCACCAGTTCCAGACTGGTCACGGTCAACACTTTGACGCCCGCAGGCTGGGCAAAGTTTGCCATCACATCTTTTATGAGCTGTCCACGGAAGGTGGCAGGTGTCGCCAGCACAGCTACAACCTTGGATTGGGTCTGGATCACGGCGGGCTTCAATGCAGGCACCAGTCCCACGATCGGAAACCGCTCTCCATAGTGATCACGTAAATAATCCAGACTAAAAGCAGAGGCAGTATTGCATGCCACCACGGCAATTTTACAGCCCTGACGGTAGAGCCATTCGATTGCCTGAGCCGTCAGTTGACGGATTTCCTGATCTGAACGTGCGCCATAGGGCACATGCGCCGTATCGGCATAGTAAAGAATGCGTTCATTGGGCAAATGTCTTGCAATCTCCTGTGCAACCGATAATCCGCCAATACCTGAGTCAAAAACCCCTATGGGTGCATCAGCAGATGCATGTGGCATGGGATCAAGTAAAAGAGGCATGGATTGAACGGCTGTCATATTGCACATGGACACTGGTTTATTTACTCGTTTAAGCTTAAACCTCAGGGGCTCAAATGCAAGACCAAATCACCACTTTTTAGCGTCAAAACCGTGTCACCCTGTGCATTTTCAGACAAAGTCCCGTAGTTGACGAGATGATAAAAACTCTGCCGCTGGATCAAGGCATTCATGCCAAAACGCACATGCACATACGGCCGTAACTCACCTGCAAATTCACGCATAAAAATCGGATGCTGCTCATCCACGATCACCACGTCCTGATTAGGTGTTATCAATTGCAGGTAGGTCTTGCCTTCAATTTCAACCTGATCCACCTGATTGATCAGTAATGGTTCGTCTTCAACTTCGATTTCAATCTGTTCCACCGGGGTTTTGAGGTAGAATTTGCCGTCTTCTTTCCACAATACCCTACTGAACAGATCCAGCAGCGCCTGACGTTTGATCAATTGACCTTCGTGCCACCATTCTCCATTGGCTTTTATGCGTAAATCCATTTTGCCACAATGCTTTGGATGCCACTGCTCTAAAGGCGGAATTGACCTTTTGTGACTTTGCTGTACATCATTTAAGTATTGTGCAATGTTCATTAAGTTTTTATCATCAGAAAACATGACTTTTCCCTGATTTTCTAAAGAGTTTTGTGGAGAATCATTTTCATTTATCATAGTTTATGCCTTGCTGACGAGAAAATATGACCGCTCAGCCAATTGGCGAGATCAAGGTTTAAAACTATACTATCCCAAACGTTTGCAAGCACAATAGTATCATTTGTGTTTGGCAATTAAGAACACTCATGGCAGCGCCGAATCGCAATATTACGGTTGCCACCCTTAAAAATATGAGGAGTCCTACATGGAACACATCGAACGTGAAGCGATGGAGTTTGACGTAGTGATCGTAGGCGCAGGACCTGCTGGTTTATCTGCTGCGATTAAAATTCGTCAATTAGCGATTGAAAACAACCTACCTGACCTTTCTGTATGTGTTGTTGAAAAAGGCTCCGAAGTTGGTGCGCATATCCTTTCAGGTGCTGTACTTGAACCACGTGCCATCAATGAACTATTTCCAAACTGGAAAGAAGAAGGTGCGCCACTCAATGTTCCTGTAACGGGTGATGAAACCTACTTCTTATTGTCTGATACCAAAGCACAAAAAATGCCGTATTGGATGGTTCCAAAATCAATGCATAACGAAGGAAACTATGTGATTTCCCTCGGTAATGTCGTGCGCTGGTTAGGCCAGAAAGCAGAAGAGCTGGAAGTTTCAATTTTCCCGGGCTTTGCTGCATCCGAGATTCTGTACCATGAAGACGGTACCGTAAAAGGCATTCAAACAGGTGATATGGGCATTGGCAAAAATGGTGAGCCAACACATAATTTCACACCTGGCTATGAACTTCATGCCAAATACACCTTATTCGCTGAAGGCTGCCGTGGTCACCTCGGTAAACGCCTGATTGCAAAATATAACCTTGATAAAGATGCTGATCCGCAACACTACGGTATCGGGATTAAAGAACTCTGGGAAATCGACCCTGCTAAACATAAGCCAGGCTTAGTCATGCACGGTGCGGGCTGGCCATTGTCTGAAACCGGTTCATCGGGTGGCTGGTGGTTATATCACGCTGAAAACAACCAGGTGACTCTGGGCATGATCGTAGATTTATCCTATGAAAATCCGCATATGTATCCATTCATGGAAATGCAACGCTGGAAAACCCACCCAACCATCAAGCAATTCCTTGAAGGCGGAAAACGTATCTCTTACGGTGCACGTGCTGTTGTAAAAGGTGGCTTTAATGCATTGCCTAAACTCACTTTCCCAGGCGGTTGCTTGATTGGTGATGATGCCGGTTTCTTGAACTTCTCAAAAATCAAAGGCTCACACACTGCAATGAAGTCAGGTATGTTGTGTGGTGAAGCACTATTCGAAGCCATTGCTGCGGGTGTTGCCAAAGGTGGCGATCTGGCGATTGCACGTGTGCTTGAAGGCGACGATCATTTCGACAAAGAGCTCACTTCTTATACCGATAAATATAACAATTCTTGGTTAAAAGAAGAGTTATATAACTCACGCAACTTTGGTCCTGCCATGCACAAGTTTGGTCAGTGGATTGGTGGTGCATTTAACTTTATCGATCAAAACATCCTTAAAGTACCGTTCACCTTGCATGATCTTAAACAAGACTTTGCTGCACTGAAAACGGTAGATGCATCAACGTTTAAGCCAAACTATCCAAAACCGGATGGCAAGCTTACCTTTGACCGTTTATCTTCAGTATTCGTATCCAATACGGTACATGAAGAAAATCAGCCAGCACACTTAAAGTTGACTGATCCTTCAATTCCAGTGAACGTTAACCTACCAAAATGGGATGAGCCAGCGCAACGCTACTGCCCTGCGGGTGTTTATGAAATCATGGAAAATGATGACGGTTCTAAACGCTTCCAGATCAATGCTGCCAACTGTGTTCACTGTAAGACCTGTGATATTAAAGACCCATCACAGAACATTACTTGGGTAACGCCAGAAGGTGGCGGTGGTCCGAACTATCCGAATATGTAATTCCTTGCGACCCACTAAGACGCTGTCTTGGTGGGTCTCACCTTGCGAAGCTTTAGTCGCTTCTCATATCCAAATATGTAATTCAAAACAAAAAATCCGAGTTTAGACTCGGATTTTTTTATGTGCCATGCAATTTAAAAGACAAAAATTAAACTTAGCCTTTCTGCACCAGATAGCGGTATTCAGTATTGCTGTTTTCATCCAGGTTTTCTTCTTTGAGCAATAACTCATGTCCAAGATGCATACAGAATTTTGGAATATCCCATGAGGTTGACGGATCTGTGGCAAGCACTTCAACCACATCACCTGACTTGGCTTTGCGAATGGCTTGATGCAACATCATCACAGGTTCAGGGCAACGTAAACCTCGCGTATTGATTTGAACAGCGGGAAGTTTTGGTTGTTCAGACATCATAAAACTCAAATATTCGAATTTTCACATTTTAGCATAAACTGCTCATATAAAAATCATCCGGCCTGTTTTGGAAAACTGTACGTTTTTTACATAGTATTGTTGATGCATATCCGCTTTATCTTCGGTATGATGAAAATCATCTAATTGATATAGAGAGTCTTTAGGAAAGATCATGGTCGAGGAATCCAGTCCGTCGTGGGGTATGCGTGGCTTAAGAAAATGGTTAGGTACCGCACCTGAAACCCGCGATGAATTACTCAAGTTAGTTCAAGACTCACGTCGCTTTTTAGAGCCAGATACTGTTGCCATGCTTGAGGGTGTTCTTGACCTGCCAGCAACAAAGATTCGAGAAGTCATGACACCGCGTACAGCAATCATCAGCTTGCAGGAAGACGATCAATTACTTGATATCCTGCATGTACTGATCGACTCTGCACATTCGCGCTTCCCGGTATTCTCAGCGGATCAAAGCGATAATGTGGTGGGCATCCTGTTAGCGAAAGACCTGTTACCCTTTTTAACTGAGCGTAATGTCAAAGTTGATATTCGTTCACTGATGCGCCAGCCTGTGTTTGTGCCTGAAAGTGCACGTTCAGATCAGGTGCTGCGTATGTTGAAAAATACGCAAACCCATATTGCCATCGTGATTGATGAATATGGTTCAACCTCTGGTCTCGTCACCCTTGAAGATATTCTTGAAGAGATTGTCGGCGAAATCGAAGATGAACATGATATTGCCGATGAAGAAGCGTTATATATCGTTCCAGATAATGACCCGACCACAGCAAATACGTGGATTGTGCAGGCACTTACACCAATCGAACATTTCAACACTATTTTAAATGCAGATTTTTCTGACGATGAAGTTGAAACTATGGGCGGTTTACTGCTGCAAGAAATTGGTTTAGTGAGCGATTTACAAGGTCAAACCATTGAGCTTGGCGATTGGCAATTTACCATTATTGAAGCAGATGCACGCACTATTCATCTGATTCGAGCTGTCCGTCAATGAGAACCTATTTTGAGAAGCTGTTAAATTCGTCTCAACCACAAAAACAGCTCCCTTTTATTTTTCCACTGTTGATTGCACTCATTTCGGGTGCAATCTTTAGTTTGGCGCTTGCCCCTTACTATTTCTGGTGGCTGGCAATTTTATCGCCTGCATTACTGTATGCCGTATTGCGCCAGCGGAGTCCCCGTCAGGCCTTTGCGCTCGGTTGGGCCTATGGCTTTGGTTTATGGTTTGTCGGGGCATTCTGGCTCTATACCTCTATCCATACCTATGGCGATACCAATGCCTTTTTAAGCGTGTTGATGATTGCCTTTATGGCGGCGGCAATGGGCTTGTTTACAGCCTTTCAAACCTGGCTGTATCGTCGCTTTTTCCCCGAGACACCGCTTACATTTGCACCCCTATGGGTGCTGTTTGAGTGGGCCAAGACCTGGGTGTTCACCGGTTTCCCGTGGTTATTCGCTGGTTATGCCTTTACTGAACGTCTATTAGATGGTTATGCACCACTGTTTGGTGTGTATGCAGTTTCTTTCGTGGTGATTGTACTGGCCTGTGCTCTAGTGGAGATTTTAAACCGTCGCTGGTTTTGGGCGGTGCCTTCCGCAGTTCTAGTTTTAGGTGCATGGGGTGCTGGATTGATTCAGTTCGTGCAACCCAAAGCCGCCAAGCCCCTCAGTGTGTCTTTAATTCAGGGCAATATTCCCCAAGACCTGAAATGGTTGACTGAATACCAGATCAAGACTTTAGAAATTTATGCCAACCTGACCCGTGCTGAATGGGGCCGTGACCTGATTGTCTGGCCGGAATCCTCCATTCCAATGTTCCAGACCGATATTCCGGAATTTCTGGATGCGATGGCTGCTCAAGCCAAAAAAACAGACAGCGCCTGGGTAACGGGCATCCCATATTGGGATATGGCCAAGTCACAGCAGGTCGGTGAGCCGTTGTATTACAACAGTATTATGGCCTCAGGCAGCGATTCGCATGGTTTGTATAAAAAGCAGCGTCTGGTACCGTTTGGCGAATATATTCCACTATCTGGCATGCTGAAATGGGTTTTGCCTGCAATGCAGAATGATGTCAGCATGAGCGGTTTTACTCGTGGTGAGGCCAATCAGAAGCCCTTAGCCGTTAAAGGTCATGCACTGGCAGCCGCCATTTGCTATGAGGTGGCTTATCCCAACCTGACCCGCCGTAATGCATCGGATAGTGACTTTCTCATCACGGTATCCAATGATGCCTGGTTTACAGGCACTGCTGGACCTTGGCAACATTTGCAAATGGTACAAATGCGCGCCAAGGAAAATGGCCGCTGGTTTATTCGTGCCACCAATACCGGTGTGACAGCATTTATCGACCAGAATGGTCATATTGTGAAACAGGCGCCCATGGATGAGGAAGCTGTGCTGCGTGGTGAACTGCCTGCCATGCAGGGACAAACCTTGTATAACCGCTTAAGTGATTATCCAATCCTGATTTTCTCAGTACTGTTATTGATCATTGGCTGGATTTACCGTCCACGTAAAGTCGATATTTCCTTTAAATCGCGTCGATAAATCACAACAACTTTGTGCCCAGGGGAACCTCAAACTCTGGGACGCAAAGCGCCACCTCTCCTTCCGCATTATAAAATCCTGTGACCAGACATTCTGATTGAATTGGACCAATCTGTTTCTTCGGAAAGTTCACCACAGCCACCACCAGTTTTCCAATCAACTCTTCAGGCTGATAAAGTTTGGTAATTTGTGCGCTGGATTTCCGGATGCCTAATTCCTCACCAAAATCGACCTGCAAGATATAGGCGGGTTTTCGTGCCTGTTTAAATACCTCAGCCTGTATAATCCGGCCGACACGTAATTCAACTTTAGTAAAATCATTCCATTCAATTTGTTGCATCTAGTTATTCTCTGCGGTTTTCCAAGTCCTATGGAATATAGAGGATCTCTATTTTTAAATAAAGATGCTTATTTTTCACTCTCCATTCTAACCCTGCCTGTTTAATGAATTATGCTCTTTATAAAGCCGTATAGGTTTAGGTCAATTAACGTGCCAACATCTCTTCAACAATACCTGGAACTATTTAATCAGGATATTTCATCTTTTGATCAGGAATTCGCGTTGGTCGCTTTACAAAGTAAAAAATACAAAACTTCAAAAAGTCTTCTTTTGGTTTTTAACAGATTCCAAATTATTATGCCGTAGTTGTTTTAGCTTTGTACCTGTCGATCATCATTGCATTGAGGGTGTCGCGCATGAGTACGATACATCGCATGGGATTAGAACAATTTTCGACTGACATCTGGCTTTCTGTCTGGGGACTTTTCTGGCTGATTATTTTTCCTGTTCTGCTGCTGGTCTTACCCATCATACGCAAAATTAGCTTTCTGTTTGTTTAGGCTGGCTAAGTTCAGGCAATAAAAAAACGTAGATTTAAAATCTACGTTTTTAACGCTTCAGTTTTAAATGATTTAAAAGCTGATCGAGAATTGCAGGCTTAAATAAGCCACCAGACTGGATAAAAATAGCATCGGAATATAACGATAAGCCTTAAATAAAAATTGCTCATATTTAGAAATCAGGTCAGCCCGATGCCAGAGCGTGGTTTTTAAAGCACTTAAAAAGCACAGTACTAACCACGCACTGAACATGCTTAATGCAAAGAAACCAATCATAATCTGGCTACTGCCCTCAGTGGCTTGCCATAAGGTCAATGCACCTTCACTCATCGGCAATAACGCTAAAATGAGCAATACAGATTTAAGCATTGCCCAATGAAACTGATTCAGTTCATCCAACATAAAAAATGCTTTCATCTGATTTCTCACACTTGTGTTCAAAGGTCTGATTTATTATGCAAAGCTTTGATCTAAAGAAACAGTCTATTTTTCTGCATAATTTCTTTTTCTTGTAACTATTAAATATGGGAATAATTCTTATTATAACTCTCACATATTCAATATTTTATTCTATTTTTATTTTTCAACAACTTATAGATTAATTACGAATTAAGAAACATTATCACTTCACTCTCGATTTAGTAACTCAAAAGTGAAGTGATATTTTTATCTAACGATTAAGGCTGATAATAAATATCGGCATCGTTGCCTTCACCACCTTCTTTACCATCCGCACCAAACGAATATAAATCAAATGGACGACCTTCACGGCCTGGAATCACATACTGTAAATCATTTTCCCAGCTGTCTTTTGGATAACCACCTTTCACATAACCACCGGGTAACCAGTTTTTCGCTGTGGCTGGCTGGTTCACCAACGCATCTAAACCGCCATCTTGCATGGATGGGTAACGGCCATTATCTAACTTATATTGATCCAGTGCACCCGCAACACCCTTTAAGGTAATGCTGGTGGTATCGACTTTAGCCTTTTCACCACGCCCCATCACGTTCGGAACGATCAGTGCAGCGAGAACACCTAAAATTACAATAACCACCATCACCTCAATGAGGGTAAATCCTGAGCGAGGGTTAACAAAGTGGAACTTTGTCCGAGCGCAAGACGAAGAGCTATGCTCTGAGTCACACGATTCCGCAAGACGAGAAACTGTGCTTTGAGTGCAAGGATTCAAGCTTTGTTCAACATTGTGCTTATTCATTGAATTATTCATATTCATCTCTTTCATGTCACTCATCAGATCATATTGTTCATATTAATAATTGGCAACATTACCGCAATCACAATCACCAATACAATTGCTGCCATAAAAATCAGCATCAAGGGTTCAAGCAAGGCTAGTAACGTAGAAATAAAGGTGGTCACCTCACGGTCCTGCATGGTCGATGCACGATCCAGCATACGATCCAGTTCACCAGAAGCTTCTCCACTTCGGATCATTTGTACCATCATCGGCGGGAAATAACCGCAACGTTCCAGTTGTGTTGCCAAATTCCCCCCTTCTGTTACACGTTCCATCGCCACTTCAATGGCATCACGAATGACCCAGTTATTACTGACTTCGGCGCCAATACGTAAGGCTTCCACCAAAGGTACACCTGAGCGGGTCAAAATGGATAAGGTACTGGCAAAACGTGCTGCATTTATACCACGCGAAAGTTTACCAAATAGTGGCAATCTGAGCGTTAATCGGTCAAATGCATAATGCCCTGCCGTCGTTCTTAAAAACCGGGTAAATAAAATAATGAATACGACAGTAAGAATGAGCATACCGATCCAGGTATGCCGGATAAAGGCACTGGCCTTCATCAAGGCAACCGTAATCCAAGGCAAAGCTTCTTTACTTTGTTCAAAGGTCTTGACGATTTCAGGCACCACATAGGTCATCAAGCCCATCACAATGCCGAAAGACATCAACATCAGTACGATCGGATAAATCATCGCACCCTGAACTTTCTTCTGCATGGCAAAACGGTTTTCAGTGTAGTCCGATAACTGATCCAGAATCAGGTCCAGGTGGCCTGAACGTTCGCCTGCCGCCACTGTTGCAATATATAGTTCGGGAAAGCGTCCTGACTGCTGCATCGCTTTTGCCAGTGAATGACCTTCCAGAACTTTGGAACGTACCGCGATCAGTAGATTGCGGACATGCGCTTTTTCACTTTGTTTACTGACGGCACGCAGGGCTTCTTCCAGCGGAATCCCAGCCGCCACCAATACCGAGAGTTGACGTGTCATCAAGGCCAGATCATAGGCACTAAAGCTTTTTTTAAACCACGAACGCTGTTGCTGTTTGTCTTTTTGCTCGACCGCATCGACCGCGATCGGGGTCCAGGCTTTATCGCGTAACTGTTGGCGAATCTGGCGTGCGGAATCCCCTTCCAGCACACCTTTTTGTTGCTTTCCAGAGGCATCAAGCGCAGTAAATTGATAAGCAGGCATGGTTCTGTTCTAATTGTCCCAAAATAGTCGTTGTTAAGTGCATCCGTGTATGGCCTGAGGAACGTGGTTCCACATGAAATTCATCGACATAACGCATAGCACTTTAGCATAATTCTATGAGATGCCGTCATGCCTTATTTAAGTTGTTTTAAGCGATCATACAACTTAAAAGGCTGAAACTATCAACATACACTTTATATGAATGAAGCCGATATGCCGACCCAAAATTCTAGCACTGTTGTTTACCGTATTCGCGTTGCCATACCGGTGTATCTGTATGATACCTTTGATTATACGGTGAGCGCAGCGCAATACGCTCAGGCACAGGTTGGCGCGCGTGTTGCAATTTCATTTGGGCGGCAAAACCTGGTCGGGATCATTACTGAAAAAGTCAATCCGGACGAAGTCTTTACCGGTCAGTTCAAACTTAAAGCCATTACGGAATTACTCGATCAGGAAGCGATTTTAGACCAACAAGTTTTAACTTTGTTGACATGGTCAGCCCAATATTATCAATTTCCGATTGGCGAGGTCATGCAAAGTGCCTTACCGACCTTACTCAGACAAGGTCGTGCCTTAGATATCCTGTTTCATCTATGGAAAATCACCCCCCATGATGACCCAGCCTCATTATTAAAACGTTCGCAAAAACAATATGAAGCCTATCAGGTATTAAAACTGCATCCGCATGGCACCACTGAAAATGTCTTAAACCTGAGCGGGGTGGAAACCTCGACCCTGAAAGCGCTGGAAAAGAAAGGTCTGGTTGAGTGCTGTCTGGAGCCACACGATTTTACCCCGACACCGGTGCAACTGGCGCAAGTTCCCTTAACACCGAATGAAGACCAGAAAAAAGCCATTCAACATGTTCTCAAGGCACAGCATCATTATCAGGCTTTTTTACTGGATGGTTTGACGGGTAGCGGCAAAACTGAAGTTTATCTGCAAGTGATGCATGAGGTATTAAAACAAGGCAAGCAAGTACTGGTGCTGGTGCCAGAAATTGGCCTCACCCCGCAAACCGTTTCACGTTTTAAGTCACGCTTTCATTGTGATATTGCCTTACTGCATTCAGGGCTGAATGACTCAAAACGGTTACAGGCATGGCAACATGCACAAACTGGCAAAGCCTCGATCATAATTGGGACACGCTCTGCAATTTATACTCCATTGCCCAATCTGGGACTGATCATCCTGGATGAAGAACATGACCTCTCGTATAAACAGCAAGAAGGCTTCCGTTACCATACCCGTGATGTTGCCTTATATCGCGGACATTTGCAGAACTGTCCGGTGATACTTGGCTCTGCAACGCCAAGTATCGATAGTTATCATCTGGTTGAGTCTGGAAAGCTGGAACTGCTTGAACTGAATCAACGTGCAGGTGTGGCGGTTTTACCGAAAATGCATGTGGTGGATTTAAAGATTGCAAAAAAGCAGCATGGTCTCAGCCAGACCTTGATTCAGCAAATTAAGCTTACATTAGAGCGCAAAGAACAAGTCCTGATCTTTTTAAACCGACGCGGTTATGCACCGATCCTGATGTGTGAAAGCTGCGGCTGGCAAGCCAACTGTCCACATTGTGATGCACACTTTACCCTGCATTCACAGCCTTACCACTATTTGCATTGTCATCATTGCGGAACCATTAACCGCTTGCCAGACCATTGTCCGGCATGCCAGAAACAGAGTTTGAAAACCATTGGGGCAGGAACGGCAAAGCTTGAGGAACATTTACAGGAACTGTTCCCGCACAATGAAGTGATACGGGTTGACCGCGACAGTACCAGCCGGGTCGGTAGCTGGCAGAAAATTTATGACCGGATCCAGCAAAACAAACCAAGTATCTTGCTGGGGACGCAAATGCTGGCGAAAGGCCATCATTTTCCGCATGTGACGCTGGTTGCGATTCTGGATATTGATGCAGGCCTGCTCAGTGTTGATCCGCGTGCGCCTGAACGGACAGCTCAATTGATTGTGCAGGTGGCCGGACGTGCTGGACGTGGTGAGCATAAAGGCAGTGTCTATTTACAAAGTTTACGTCCTGACCATCCAATGCTAACCATGCTGATTGAGCATGATTATCGTACCGTCGCCAAACAAATGCTGGCTGATCGCAAAATTGCCATGTTGCCACCTTATCGTTATACGGTACTGGTTCGGGTGGAATCGAAAGATCGCGACTATAGCCAACACTTTCTGGCCGAGATTGCCCAGCAACTCAGGAGCATGGCTGGCGATCTGGTCGATATCTGGGGCCCAATCCCTGCACCGATGGAGCGTAAAGCAGGCCGTTATCGTGCACACATGGTGATTTTATCTACCGATCGGGCAAAACTGCACTTTTATTTGCGTCAATGGTGGCAACAAGTGGTACATTTACCACGACAGCATCAACTCAGGCTTTCCATTGATGTTGATCCACAAGAGTTTAGTTAAACTAGTTTAGGCGCACCTTATAAAAGCCCCATCACGGATTGGTCTTTTTAAGCTTTACTCATTTGGGTTCGTCTAAACAGAATAGAAAAATTGAGGCATTCGATGTCCTTACTGCTCCCCATTATTTTTTTACTGGCTGCGACTTTAATTTTTGTGCCCTTGGCCAAGCGCTACATGGGCACAACAGTTTTAGGTTATCTCATCGCAGGGCTTGTACTCGGTACACATGTTTCTGGGCTGATTGAAGATCCTCAACTGATCCAGTCACTGCTCAATCTTGGCATGATGGCGGTCATGCTGTTTCTAGGTCTAAGCTTTCGACCTGTACAACTGTGGCTGGAACGTAAACCTATCCTTAAAAGTACGGGACTACAACTTGCAGTCACCCTCCCGCTTTTAGCCGGTGCAGCTTTCCTGCTGTTTCACCAGTTGCAGAGCAGTCTCATTCTTGGCTTTGCACTGGCACTCTCCGCAGTGACTTTAGTGCAGCAACTGCTACAGAAAAAACAGCAACTGCATAGCCCGTTGGGGCAAGCCTGTTTGGCAACACTGCAATTTCAGATTTTTATTACCGTGATTCTGATTGCGCTGTTTCCTTTGCTGGAAGATACGGCATCGACAAGACACGGGATTGCTTATTTTGCAGCAATCATTGCCACGATTTCAGGTCTGTTTCTCGCCAGTCGCTATCTGGTGCGTCCAGCCTTCCGCTTTTTAGCACAAAAAAATAGTATTCAACTCATCCCTGTACTGAGCGCTCTGATCATTGTCTCGGTCATTCTGATTATGGATGTTTTGAATATTCATGTCTTGATTGGTGCATTTTTGGCAGGCTTATTACTGGCAGAAACCGAATTTAAAGCTGAAGTTGAACGTATTCTTGAACCTTTTAAAGATGCGGCCATCGGGTTATTTTTTCTGGCGATGGGTTTAGGCCTTTCATTAGAACCTATAACTCAAACCCCTTTACTGATCCTGGGTTCAATCTTTGGGCTGATCCTGATCAAGTCCGGTGTGATTGCAGCAATCAGTTATTACCAGCAACGTCATGCCCGACTCAGTACCCTGTTTGCCATCACCTTGGCACAAATTGGTGAACTGAGCTTTATCTTGCTCAAACTGGCAGAAAGTGAAAATTTACTTGGCAAGGCTTTATTACAGCCTGCCTTGCTCATCGTCTTCGGCTCGATGTTATTGACGCCGCTGCTGTACTGGCTGTTTGATACAGAAATTTTGCCACGGTTGCAGAAAAAAGTACCTGTTGCACCTGAAGATGTGCCGCAACACCCGATTCTGATTGTCGGTTTTGGACGCTTTGGGCAAGTGGTTGCTCGCGCTTTACATGCACAGGGTAAACACTTTAGCGTGATTGACAGCAACCAGCCTGATGCTGATTTTATTGAACAATATGGACATCGGTTTTTTGATGCCGATGTGACCCAGGTTGAGAACTTACGTGCTGCCGGAATCGAATATTGCAAACTCCTGATCCTCGCCATTGATGATGTTGAAGACAGTATGAATCTGGCACGTTATCTGCGCTTGAATCATCCGGACCTGACCCTGTTTGTGCGGGCACGCGACCGTCATCATGCGCATTTGCTCAATGCTTTAGGCATTCAATATATCTGGCGTGAAACTTATGCCGCTTCACTGGAGATGGCCCAGCAGGCGTTGCTTGAAACGGGGCTGTCAAATCTTGATGCACAAATGCAGATAGAGCGTTTTAAGCAACAGGATGAGCTGCTGCTGATCCAGCAACATTGGGTACAGGAACAGCAAGAGGTTATTGAATATTATCCGAGTGCAATTGCAGAACTTGAGTATTTATTTGAAAACACAAAAACTTTGCAGCCAGATCGCACGCGCAGTGATCAAAACACACAAAGTGATGCAAATTCACTCAATGAAACATCTTGAGTTTTAGCAAACTGACACCATTATTGACTGCATACATGCACCTTTTTATAAAGCCCTCAGTGCTTTTCAAAGCAGCGCATTGCTTTGTTTTCCCTGTGCGGGATACTGGAGAAAAATATGTCTGATTTACGCCAACGCTTTTTTATTGAGGACTGCCCTGTTCGCGGTGAAGTGGTGCATCTGGAAGAAGCATTACAAACCATTTTGGCGCAACGCGAATATATGCCTGCAGTACAAAGCCTGTTGGGCGAAATGTTAAGTGCGACTGCATTACTTGCCAGCACACTGAAAATCCGTGGTCGTATTAGCTTACAGATTCAGGCAAGCGGTACCTTTAAATGGGCCATGGCTGAATGTAACCATTTAGGTGAAGTCCGTGCCTTGGCTGATTATGAAGAAGATCCAAGATTTGTCGAAGGCCATGATAGCCGTACGGTACTGGCAGCCTTAACCAATCCGGTTCTGTTCATTAATATTGAACCTGAACATGGCGAACGCTATCAAGGGATCGTACCGCTTGATCAACCGACCTTGGCTGGCTGTTTGACCCAATATTACGATTTATCGGCGCAGATTCCGACGCATATTGTCTTGGCGACCAACAGCAAACGTTCAGGTGGCTTATTGATTCAGTTGCTTCCTCGGAATGATGAAGAAGAGCAAAAACTGGTCGACGAAGACCTATGGCCTCGTCTGACCATGCTCACTGAAACCTTGAAACCGGAAGAACTGACCGACCTGTCAGCCAATGAAATCCTCTATCGTTTGTATAACGAAGAAGAAGTGCGTTTGCCTGAAGTTGAGCAGTTAAAGTTTGGTTGTACCTGTTCAAAAGAGCGCTGTGCCAATGCCCTGATTCAGATTGGTGTAGATGCAGTCCATGAAACTTTAGAAGCACAAAATCCGATCCAGATGGATTGCCAGTTCTGTAATACACGCTATGAATTTACGGCAGAAGAAGCTTTGGCTTTATTTGGTGAACATTTAAGTTAATTCATTCAATGTTGAAAATAAAAAAAGACGGGCTTCCGTCTTTTTTTATTTTGTATTAAGGTCTACCCGATAAAACAATGTTCAAATCTCCTTATAATACCGACCTTATGATTAATCTATGAATTACTTCGAATATGTACTGTTTATTGTGAGTGTGGTGGTACTGATCGCCACGCCGGGGCCTGTCATGATTCTGGTGGCCAGTGCCGGACTCAAAGGCGGTTATAAAAAAGCTTTACAGACCATCTTTGGAACCAACTTTGCCTCTTTAATCCTGATTTTTATCTCAGTGCTTATTCTCAAAGGCTTTCTGATTATTGATGAAAACTATCTGAAAGCCATTCGGGTACTAGGTTGCCTTTATATTGCCTATCTCGGTTATAGCATTATTAAAGAAGTCATTCAGGCGCCGCATCCAACTGCGATTCAAACCGTATCGGCACAAAATGGCGGTTTTAACAAAGGCTTTCTGGTCGGCATCTCCAATCCCAAAGATATTATTTTCTTTTCGGCATTTTTCCCGCAGTTTATTTCAATTTCACCCAATATCAATTTTAGTCTCAGTCTGTTGACAGTGACCTGGATTATTCTGGATTTCCTGACCTTATCTTTGGTGTATCTGTTCTTCCGTCGCTTATCGCAAAGCAGTGTTTATCCAAAAATCCTCGGTTTATGCGGTGCCTTGCTGGTCTTGATTGCACTGTATGGTCTGATCGAAACCTTTATCTAGACGTTCAACCAAGCCAAATAAAATTATTTACACGCTCTTTTCTAATTCAAACAGAACAAGTCTTATACAATCGAATCCATTGAAATCTCTTGGATTCGTTTCATAATGAAAGAAACACAACATTATTATATTTAAAGATCATGGCAAAAAATTATTATGAAGAGCTAGGTGTTTCCAGAGATGCCTCAGCAGATGAAATCAAAAAAGCCTATCGAAAACTGGCGCGTAAATATCATCCTGACATTAGTAAAGAAGCGGATGCGGAAGCCAAAATGCAGGCGATTAATGTCGCCTATGACACCTTAAGCGATAGCAGCAAAAAAGCCGAATATGATCAGATGCTAGATCATCCACAAGGTTTTTCCAACTTTGGTCAAGCTAACCAAAGCGGTTTCGATGGTTCGCAGTTCTATCGCCAGAGTTCAGGAGATGGGGCAGATTTTAGTGGCTTTGAAGACCTGTTTGGTCGTTTCGGCTCAGGCTTTGGCGGCGGGCAACAACGCTCTCAACGCCAACAGCGTAGCTATCGTGGTGAAGATCAACATGCCAGCATTCAGGTCGATTTAGAGATTGCCTATCACGGATCAACCCAGCAAATCACGCTACAAATTCCGACTTATAACGTCTATGGTGAACCTGAAGTACAACGCAAAACCCTGGAAGTTAAAATTCCAAAAGGCATGAAGGAAGGTCAGCAAATCCGTCTCAATGGTCAAGGCCAGAGTGGCATCAATGGCGGTGCAAATGGCGATCTTTATATCGAAATTCAGTATAAAGATACTGATCGGATTCGGGTTGAAGGCGCTGACGTCTATCAAACCATTGACGTCAGCCCTTGGGAAGCGGGTTTGGGACAAGGTATCGAGGTCAATACCCCTGCTGGACAGCTCAAGGTCAACTTGCCGAAAAATGCCAAGAACGGGCAGCAATTACGTTTAAAAGAAAAAGGCATTCCAAACAAGACTGCAGGACATCTGTACCTGATTATCAATATTGTTTTACCGCCAGCGCACAGTGAGCAAGAGCAACAGGCTTATCAACAATTTGCCGATGCCTTTGCTGCATTTAAACCTCGTGCCTCATAAGGAGTAAGATCATGACAACGATTCAATACAAAGAAATTCAATATGACGGTCACTGCCAAGTTGAAATCATTGATGAACAATTGGCACTTGATCTTGAACACTTTGCCGAAGCATGTGGTCAAAGTACCGACTGGGTCCTCAAGCTGATTGATTATGATATTTTGCAGATCTCTGTCGACCCACAAAACTATCAGTTTATTGGTGAAGATGTCAGCCGTGCCAGACGTGCCTATCGCCTGCAACGCGACTTTGATGCAAGCCTGTCAGCTGTGGCCGTGATGCTGGATTTAATCGATGAAGTTCAGCAACTACGTAAACAGCTCAAACATTTTCATTAAAGGATTTAGTATGACCAAGTTCAAACTATTTTAACTTGGTCATTTTCTCCACTTCTTTCAGCGTTTGCTTAATCGGTTCGTAGTCCAGAAACCATAGCAAATTCAGATTACGCTGCTTATGTTGCTGTGCCAGCAAATCAATCACACTCCGTTCACCGCGTCCGACCAGATGCTGACGATAGAAATAATACAGCAGCAACACGGTACTCATGAGCATCACGCCCAGCATGATCCAGAACCCAACCGGTGATTTCAGCCCGGGAATAAACTCGAAGTTCATCCCATAGATACCCGTTAACAAGGTCAATGGCGCAAAAATGGCGGTGATAATCGCCAAGATACGCATGTTTTCATTGGTCTGGTTGGCAATCGCGGAAAAATGCAAATCGATAGCCGACTGAATCGCATTACGCAAGCGTAAGCTATGTTTCTGTACCCGCTCGACATGGCTCATCAGATCATTCAAACGTACCAGCAAGATATCTTGCGCCTTATGCTTATGCTCACCCACGACATGATGATAATTATCCACCAGCTCATCTCTAAACTCCTGCAAGGTTTCAATCTGTTCCTCACATAAATTTTCGATTTGCTGGAATGCCATGTCTTCATGAAATAACTGATGCCATTGCTTAAAACGACGATTGCCCTGTAACAATTGCTGTTGCCAATACTCCACCCGACGGGTGAGCGGAGTCCGTAGATTCAGATAACCATCAATCATGCTATTCAGTAAACGCAAGCACAGATCTGCGGGTGTAGCAGGTAATTTACGCGGTTTATTCTGCTCGGCGATCGGACGTCCCATAATGGTCTGAATACGCTGAATATAACTCTCTACTGCCTGATTGCCCTGCTCCCTGACACTGACCAGAATCGTAGGGGTCAGGATAAAACTCATTGGTGTGGTGGCAAGTCCAAATACGCTCTCATGGGATTCCAGCACATTCTCGCTTTCAAGAATCTGGTCATCTGGGCTAATGAGTTTACGGAACACCAGCAGGTCATATTCTTCTACCGTATCAAAAGCACAAGGATGCTCGATATTGAGTAAATCGCGCATATGAAATTCGTTCAAGACCAATCCGGTATACTGACCAATATCGCTTTGCCAGGTCTCGGTATGATTGACCAGATCCTGTCTTAAACTATCGACCCACAAAAATTCCAGCGCATGTTCTGCTTGTTGTTCTGTACTAATAAAAATTGTATTTTCGCTGTTATGACGATAAAAATAATAAAGCTGCATAGGACAAGATGAATTTGGATAGCTATTGAAATGCTGCCATGAAGCGTCATAAAAAGCTATCGCTATTCAAACCACTGCTTTACCATGCCATAAAAAAAGCCTCACAGGGAGGCTTTTTGAACAGATCAAAGATTATGCATCTTCTTTAACGATCCCGTGCTTTAACGCCAGATCAAGTTGTTCTTTATCTAATGCTTTATCCCATTTCGCAACCACGATCGTTGCACATGCATTTCCGACCAGGTTGGTTAATGCACGACATTCAGACATGAAACGGTCAATTCCTAGAATCAGTGCCATCCCTGCGACTGGAATCGCGGGTACCACTGAAAGTGTCGCTGCCAAGGTAATAAAGCCTGCACCGGTGATCCCTGCTGCACCTTTAGAGCTCAACATCGCCACCAATAGAATGGTGATCTGCTGAGTCAGCGTCAATTCGATATTACAGGCCTGCGCGATAAACAAGGCTGCCAAGGTCATGTAAATATTGGTGCCATCCAGATTGAAGGAATAGCCTGTCGGAATCACCAGACCGACCACTGATTTCTCACAGCCTGCCTTTTCCATTTTCGCCATCAATGAAGGTAATGCGGCTTCCGATGAACTGGTCCCGAGTACCAACCAGAGTTCATCTTTAATATAACGGATCAGATCAATAATCGAGAAACCGTTATAGCGTGCAACAGCGCCCAGAATGACAATCACAAACAGTAATGCGGTAATATAGAAGGTCGCGATCAGTAACATCAGATTACCAATCGAACTAATGCCGTACGCACCAATGGTAAAGGCCATGGCACCAAATGCACCAATTGGCGCGAACTTCATCAACATTCCCACCAAGGTAAACACAGGATTGGTCAGTTGTTGAAGAAAGTCTGTGACTGGACGACCTAAATCACCTGATTTTGCCAAAGCCAAACCAAATAATACGGCAACGAATAGCACTTGAAGAATCTGTCCCGATACGAATGGGCTGACCAAAGTATCTGGAATAATATTCATTAAGAAGCCGGTGATTGAAGACTCATGTGCTTTGGCTGCATATTCGTCAACTTTGGTACTGTGTAAGGTACTTGGATCAATATTTAAACCATGACCTGGTTCAATCACATTTCCGACAATCAGACCAACAATCAAAGCTAAGGTTGAAAAGGTCAGGAAGTAAATCATTGCCTTCCCGGTCACCCGTCCAACACTTCCAATGTTTTTCATGCCCGCGATCCCTGTGACAACGGTCAGGAAAATCACCGGGGCAATAATCATTTTCACCATTTTAATGAAGGCTTCGCCCAGCGGCTTCAAGCTTTCACCAAACTCAGGAAAAAAATGACCGAGTAGTATCCCCGCAACAATTGCGAAGATCACCTGTACATAGAGAATTTGATAGAACTTTGGTTTTTTGGGAGGCTGTTGGTCATCTTGACCTGCGGCTACATGATCGACAAGCATGTGCAATATTCCTTCATATTGAGATGAACAAATAGACTTCCGACTGTCTATCTAAGACCACATAAATACGGCAGGCACGGAAATTTGGGGAATTCTACGTTAATTGCAGGGCACACAATTAAAACCTTAGACTAATGTCTAATATAAAAGCCACTTATGTTCATAATTTCTACAGCTTATGCCTAAAATGTTTAAAAATTATGTTCATAGTAATCATCCAGTTAATAAAAAAAGCGCATTGTGTAAACAATGCGCTTTTTGAGTCAAAAGACTCAGCTAGCTTATGCTTGCTCGATATCTTTCATTGTCAACTTGATACGACCACGGTTGTCGACATCAGCAACCTGTACTTTCAATTCCTGACCTTCTTTCAATACGTCGGTCACATTCGCAATACGCTCATTCGAGATTTGCGAAATGTGAAGCAAGCCATCAGTACCTGGCATGATATTAACGAACGCACCAAATTCAACGATACGGATTACTTTACCGTCATAGATCTTGCCTGGTTCAACTTCTGCAGTAAGCGCCTGGATTTTTGCAATCGCAGCACGCGCAGCAGCTTTAGTTTCACCAAATACGCGCACGGTACCATTGTCTTCGATATCAATCGCAGCTTTGGTTTCTTCTGTGATGGCACGAATCGTAGCGCCACCTTTACCAATCACGTCACGGATCTTGTCTGGATTGATGTTAATCACTTCAAATGTTGGCGCATTGGCACTGATTTCAGCACGTGCACGTGAAATGACTTTATTCATTTCATTGAGGATGTGCATACGGCCCGCAAATGCCTGGTTTAATGCAACTTCCATGATCTCTTCAGTGATACCTTCGATCTTGATATCCATTTGAAGTGCAGTAATACCGTTTGCAGAACCGGCAACTTTAAAGTCCATATCACCTAAGTGATCTTCATCACCCAAAATGTCAGAAAGAACTGCAAAACGCTCGCCTTCTTTCACCAAGCCCATTGCAATACCTGCAACTGGTGCTTTAAGCGGAACACCTGCGTCCATAAGTGATAATGAAGCACCACATACAGAAGCCATTGAAGATGAACCGTTAGATTCAGTGATGTCAGAAACGATACGAATCACGTACGGGAAGCGGTCAGCTGCTGGAAGAACGGCTTGAACACCACGACGTGCTAAACGGCCATGACCGATTTCACGGCGCTTAGGACCAGATTCACGACCGGTTTCACCGACAGAATATGCTGGGAAGTTATAGTGCAACATGAAGTTGTCAGTTTTGGTACCCGCAAGGGTATCTACCATCAACGCATCACGCGTGTTACCCAAAGTGGTTGTAACCAACGCCTGAGTTTCACCACGTGTAAATAATGCAGAACCGTGTGCACGGTCTAATACACCTACTTGTACGTCGATACCACGAACAGTTTTGGTATCACGACCATCAATACGTGGCTTACCTGACAAGATGTTGTCACGTACGGTACGGTATTTAAGGTCTTCAAATAATTCATTAACTTCGTCAGCAATACCCGTTTCATCATTTTCAGGAACGAACTGAGCAACTGCTTCTGCATAAAGTGCATCAAGTGCCGCATAACGGTCTTGTTTGACTGCAATGGTATATGCTTCAGAAATCTTCGCTTCAAAAGCTGCTTTTAATTGTTCAAGAAGCACTTCGTTTTTGCTTGGAGCAACCCAAGTTGATTCAACTGCGCCCGCAGCAGCAGCAAATTCTTTAATCGCTTGAATTGCGATTTGCATTTCGTCATGACCGAACAGAACAGCACCGAGCATCTGGTCTTCTGAAAGCTCTTTCGCTTCAGACTCAACCATCAATACTGCAGATTCAGTACCCGCAACCACAAGGTCAAGGTCAGATTGTGCAAGTTGTTCAAAGTTCGGGTTAAGAACGTATTCACCGTTAATTAAACCAACACGCGCACCACCGATTGGGCCACGGAATGGGGTACCGGCAATTGACAATGCAGCAGAAGTACCGAGCATTGCAGCAATATCGGCATCCATGGTTTTGTCAGAAGAAACAACAGTTGCTGTAACTTGAATTTCGTTGAAGTAACCTTCCGGGAACAACGGACGGATTGGACGGTCGATCAGACGTGAAATCAACGTTTCAGCTTCTGAGGCACGGCCTTCACGCTTACCGTAACCACCCGGGATACGACCAGCAGCATATTGTTTTTCTTGGTAGTTAACAGTCAACGGGAAAAAGTCTTGACCCGCTTTTGCTTTAGGTTGGGCAACCACTGCAACAAGAACAGTTACGCCACCCATGGTCACTAACACGGTATTGGCTTGACGTGCAACACGACCCGTTTCTAAAACAACCTGATGTTGACCGAATTGGAATTCTTTACGAATGATATTAAACATTGACATGTATTATATTTTCCTAGTTTTATTCTAGTGAGACCCCTAAGGTTTGGCATTCAGACCACCACTAGCGTGTGGATAAATGACAAAGCTTAGAAGCCATCGCACTAGATCAAAATTTTTAAATAAATTTAAACACAAAGAAGGAGCGAACAAGCGCCCCTTCTAAACTCACCTAACGGAAATTAGGTGAAACTCTCTTTTCAGCGATAAGGCATTGCAACATGCGAAATAGCGAAAACAAAGTAAAATCGAATTAACGACGTAAACCTAATGCGCCGATCAAAGCAACATAACGACCGTGATCTTTACCGTTTAAGTAGTCAAGTAATTTACGACGTTGGTTTACCATACGGATCAAACCACGACGGCTGTGATGGTCGTGTTTGTGTTCTTTAAAGTGACCTTGCAAATCGTTGATTTGCGCAGACAATAAAGCAACTTGTACTTCAGGTGAACCAGTGTCGTTTTCAGCACGAGCAAATTTAGCAATGATCTCTGCGCGATCTGCGTTAGTTAAAGCCATTCGATTTCTCCGAGATGCTTAAAAAATAAAATGATATTGATCAGTTGGAACCAACTGACTGCCGTGCATCACTACAGCAAGGCGCTATTTTAAGTGATCTATCGCTATATTGCAAAATTGTTTTATGTTCGCCGGCATTTCGGCAGCTGACAGCATTGTACAAAATAGGCACACTAGCCTTGCTCTGTTTAGATTGATGGCAGACAAAAAAGAAAATGAAAATTGCGAGGGATGCGTGAAAATTTTATCGACCAATACCTGCTACGTGCCAGATGACCTTAATCAGGTAATTCGCAGCAAAGATGAAGTGTCAGCGGACTTGGGTGGCATGACCGAAAGACAGCTTCAAAAAATCTGGAACAGTGTTGAATCTTTATATAAAACAGGGAATTACCCACTCATCACCTTATGTTTACGCCGTCAGGGACAGATTCTACTTAATCGTAGCATTGGTTATGCGCAAGGCAACTCCGCTGAGGGCTTGGCAGCAGATGCCAAGATTGCCACACCCGATACGCCTGTCTGCCTGTTTTCTGCCTCGAAAATGGTGACTGCAATGTTAATTCATATGCTGGATGAGCGTGGCGAGCTGAATTTGCTTGATCCGATTAGCTATTACATTCCTGAATATGGCGTCAATGGCAAACGCCGCGCCACCATTTTCCATTTACTTTCCCATCGTGGCGGCATTCCACGTATTGATCAGGAAGTCACCCCAGAATTGCTATTTAACCAGCAAGACATCTTAAAGCTGCTGTATGCTGCAAAACCGGTTTCCCCTTCTGGTACCCACCTTGCCTATCATGCTGTCACTGCCGGTTATATTCTGGGTGAAATTGTTCAGCGGGTCACAGGGCAAAGTGTTCGTGAGTTTCTCGCCGAGCATATCGAAAAACCGATGGGACTGGACTATTTCAACTACGGCCTAAAACCTGAATATCGTGACGATGTTGCCCTCAACTATGCCACCGGGATTCATCCAAGTCTGGGCACCGACTACTATCTCAATCACGTATTAGGCGGCGGTCTGCAACTGGCCGTGGATGTCACCAATGATCGTCGCTTTATGGACACCATTTGTCCTGCAGGTAACATTTATACCAGTGCTGAACAGGCGGGCCGTTTTTTTGAAATGCTGCTGAGTGGTGGTGAGTATCAAGGCAGGCAGATCATGAGTGCCAAAACCGTATTCCGTTCCACCTTGCCGACTTCGGGAGTCAGTCTGGATCGAACCCTGCTGGCACCGATGCGCTATGCGCTGGGGCCTATGCTGGGCAGCAACCCGATTGGCTTATTTGGGCCAATGACAGGACAGGCCTTCGGTCATATCGGTTTCTCCAATATTTTGTGTTGGGCGGACCCTGAACGTGACATTAGCGTATCGTTGCTTACCACCGGTAAATCAGTCGTAGGGACACATCTGCCTGCACTGGCAAAAACGCTATACCAGATCTCTAGCAATTGCCCGAAAATTCCGAAAAACCAGCGTCGGTCGCTATTTGCGACAGATCGTACTGAGGCGGATCTGGTCTAGTAAACTAAACACATCCAAACAAAAAAGCCCAAGTTTCAACTTGGGCTTTTGCGCTGAGATTTTATTATTATCATTTTGCTTTGTTTTTATTATTAACTCTTCTTCTCCTTTCACATTCATACCCTCTGAATGTTTTATCCACATCATGTTCTTACTTGTTCTCTGTTATCGCATGTGTGTTGTTTCTATACTGACTATTCTGTCAGAATCAATTATGGAGAAAAATAGCATTTTTCTTATCTCTGTGTAAGAAAAAACGTACAAGTCTGTATAACATTTAACTTAATAATAACAAAAAATTGTTCTACAACAGAATTCTCATTTCTTGTTTTTATCAGACTAAATTACACCTGCATAAAGTGACAAAAACATGAATGTTCACGTTTTGAATCATAGGACGGCCAGATCTGAAGGTTGATAAATATGTCGTGCCTGAATAGCGAAAATAAAAAAGCCCTGTAGTCTCTCCCAAAACTACAAGGCTTAGCGGCTGTAAGTTTCCTCTCTTATCACTTACTTCACTGTAAGTTCGCTGTCATCACGACGTTATTATTATATTTTTGCGATTTACCTCGCATTCCATGCCAGGCTCTTTGTGGATACATAATCTCAAAAAGCACTCATTTGCTCTAGCGACAATATCTCGAATCCTTGTAAGCTTTTACTTACAAACGCTTATATTTTGAAGTAAAAGTTCACAATATGAGCAAATTGATCTTTTGCACTAAACCACTACGGCGTACTGTGCGGGTGGTAAGCGCCTGTAACAGAGCATTTGGATCAGCCAGAATACTGACCACTTTTTTGGCCCGGGTCACTGCGGTATAGATCAATTCCTGACTCAGCAATTTCTCCGCACCGGCATCCAGTACAATCGCGGTATGGGTAAATTCGGAACCTTGCGATTTATGAATGGTCAAGGCAAAAGCAGTCTGCATGTTACGCGGTAAGCGATGCGCCGCGATCCATTTATTCAGGCTAGGAAAAAAGACTTCAAATTGTTGTGGCTGGGATCTGTGTTTAAAGCAAATCCCGATATCGCCATTGGAAATACCAAGCTGGTAATCATTATAGGTCATCATTACTGGATGCCCGATATACCAGTCCCCTACAGCAATCTGTCTGAGTTGCTGGTTTAGCCATTGTTCGGCATGACGATTTAACTGTTCAATCCCCAATTGTCCGTGCCGGATCGCGGTTAAAATCCGATAATCATCAAAGCGCTGTATCACCTGTTGAATATATTGCTCGGGTTCGTCTGCCTTTATATACAGCTTTAGCGCATCTATATAGCCTTGAAAGCCATACATCAGTTTCTGCTGGGCACTGCTAATATCAGTCTCATGCTGTTCGGGTAGATATTCCAGTTGAATCAGGTCAGACATGTCTTTAGACAATGCAACGGGTTGCAAGGCGGTTGCAGCGACGATCTGGCGTTCCAGATTTTCCAATACAGCATCCACATCGGTCTGATGTTGCTGGGCCTGAATAAATCTTGCCAGTTGTCCAATCTTGGCCTCCCCGGAGAAACGGCGACTGGTTTGCAGTTGCACCCGATTCTCGGCCAATGCAGTGACTTGCTGTAAATCAGCCAAGACCGAACCCACATCCACCGAAGCCAGCTGATTGGCATCTCCCAATAAAATGAGACGACAATGATCAGGCACGGCTTCAAACAAAGCAGTCGCCAGATTTAAATCCAGCATGGAGGCTTCATCGACCACAATCACATCATAGGGTAAAGGCTGTTTCTGGTTAAAACGTGGAATCTGCCGATTGCCCATGCCGAGTAGTCGATGCAAGGTCTGGGTATTTTGATGACGTAATTCATCGCTAATCAGCCCCGATGCCAACAGCTTCGGATCATTAAACGAGTTCTGTAAGGCTTCCTGCATGCGTTGGGCAGCCTTCCCCGTAGGCGCCGCCATGGCAATACGAATATCAGGAATCATCTGGTTCAGGGCTGCAATAATACGTGCCAGGGTATAGGTTTTACCTGTCCCAGGACCGCCGGTAATAATACTCAAACCTTGTTGCAACACCATTTTCAAGGCATTCTGCTGATGCTCATCACTGAGCAGGTCATGATAATCCGCCGCCTGAAGGGTTTGAATCGTTTGTCGCTTTAATCGACAAATCTGTTCCGCGAGGCGTTGCTCTAGTTGCCAATATCGGTATAATGCCAAGCCCTGCTGATCATAGACGCACGGCGCCACCTGACTGGTAGCAGCCTCACTCGAAACGGCAAGGTCACCAAGTACTTCAAGCTGTAGTGGATCGACCTCAATACAACTGTCGCCTTGCAAGCTGGCTTCAACCAGTTGCTGTAATATTTGCGCAGCCCCCACTGATTGGGCAGATTGAGAAAAAGTTGCCTGTGTCAGGTACTGACTCCACATATTCAACCAGGTGATTTGCTCAGACTGATCATCCACATGCTTTTCCACAGAGTTATCCTCAAACTTACCCACACGCTTGTCCACAAGGTTATAAACAGTCTTATCCACAAGTTAAGCTTTTGTTTAGTTTAAATTCACACATTTTATCTACACCGTTTTTCCGGCTTTATCCTCAGAGAAGTATCCAAGAATGGCGTCTAAACGCAAGATAAATTCGTCTTCAGGTTTCCAGTACAGACAGCCCTGTTGTGCTTGCCCGTTCATGCCCCGTAAATACAAGTAAGATGCACCACCCAAATGCTGCTCAATGCTGTAATTCTGCAACTTCACTCCGAGATAGCGATGCAACGCCACCAGATATAAAGCCGCTTGTAGCCAGTAGCTGGAAAGCGACATACTTTCTGCGATTTGCTCATGTTGATAATCGGCTTGGGCCGTGCCTAAATAATTACTTTTATAATCGGCGATATGGTAGCGCTGACCATCAAAGTAAACCAGATCGATGGAACCATTCAGATAGCGGGCAGACCGGGCCTCAAGCAGTTCGGGCATGTGGATGCCGTACTCTTCAAACAGTTGCTGTACACGCTGCATGGCCAGTACCCGATCCGACAATGCCAGATAGAAAGGACATTCCGACAGATATTGTCCCGCAAGCAGTTGCTTTAATTGAAAGCCCTGATTGAGGGGTGTCACCAGCACATCTTGCAACCAGTCAGCGATCCATTCATACAGTTGCTGTTCTGGCTGCGTCTGCTCCGGAAATTGCTGCTGATACTGTTCAAGCAATTCGACCCATAAACTTTGATAAGTATTTTTAAAACGGCGGCGAATTTCCTCAATCCACGTTTCTGGACGCTGAAAATCAATCTGCTCGAAGATTTCATGCAGAAAGTTGCCGGCCAGGGTACCTTTCGGAAAATACTGTTTAATCCAGGCGATCGGTTGAGAGCTCGCTAAGGCTTGGCTACTGGCAAGATGCAGTTCATCTTCTGCCTGTTCAAAGTCGGCATTGATATTCGCCAAGCGATCAACACGATTGGCCTTATGTTTGAGATGCTGTGCCAGATAACTGAAACTGGTCTTGCCACGTGCGTAAAAGCGTTGCTCCGGTAAGGGCTGGGCAGCAAGCGGGAACTTCTGTTTGCCTTGCTGCTGGTAGGTGGCATAAGGTCGTTCCAGTACCAAAGCCTCATCTGCGCAGCAAGGGTGCTGGAAAGCATCGCCTTGGTTCTTCCAGAATGCCAGTCCGGAAAACCTGTTTTTATCGCCTTTCTCAGGTTCAAATACCGCATAGACCCGATGGCTGGCACGGGTCAGCGCCACATACCATAAGCGGTTTTGCTCCGCCAGCGCGCGTTGCTGATGCTGATCGAGTTCAGCCTGCTGCAGAAAGTTTTTATCGGCGACTGCAACCACCCGTTGTGTGCGGACCTGTCCAGTTTCCGGATGCTGAATCTCGGCAGTGGAAAAATTTAAACTTTTCTGCATTTCCGAAAAGGCTTTATTGGCACCGAGCAGAAACACGATTTTATATTCCAGTCCCTTGGACTGGTGAATCGTCATCAACTGCACACCGGCTTCACTGGACAGTTTATGTTCGAGCTCCCATTCACGGTCACTGGGTGAATGTAGTTGCTTGAGATACCAGTGATACAGGTTCTGTATGCCTTGCACATGTTCGCTGTGCTGACTCAGAATATCGGTGAGATGGCGTAAATTGACCACCGCACGCTCATTGCCCTTACTTTGCGTTGCCACCAGTTGCTGCCAGATACCAAACTGGTTGAGACAACGTTGCCATGCCGCCAGAAAACCCTGATTGAGCCACATTTCCCGTATTTCATCCAGCTGCTGGATATAACTACTCAAGCCTGCTGCGCTCTGTTCCAGCGCCAATAATCTGCTTAAGTCAAAACCGAATAAACGACTGAGTAAGGCACGTTTCAATTTGGCTTCATCATAAGGATGAAGAATGGCAGTCAACAATGCCCCGACATCTTGTGCAATGGCTGAATCAAACACACTGCGTTTGGAAGGACGATTGACACGAATGCCCAAACGCTCCAGTACGTATTGCACTTCATCCAGCTGGCGATGGCTACGGGAAAGGACCGCAATATCATCTTCGCAAATGGCTTTAGGATGTTCATCCTCCAAATATAATTCCGCGGCATGGGCCTGATTGAGCAGGGTCTGGATTTTCCAGGCCACTTGGGTCGCCTGCTCATTGCCATCCTGTAGCTGTAACCAGCGTAATGGTGCAGGATTGATCTGGTTATTTTCAATCAGGGCAGGATGTGGACGTGACCCTGCCTGAATCGGGTCATAAAGTACCTGCTCACCAAAGTCAGTCTGCCGCTGGAACAGCACATCCACCACTTCTACCAGTTCTTTTACTGAACGATGGTTATGAATCAGTTTATAGACGCAGCCCTGCTTCGCCATAATATCCTGATGGGCATTCAGGAAAGTCAGCATATCCCCACCACGGAAACCATAAATCGCCTGTTTACGGTCCCCGACCATGATCATACAGCCCTTCTGATAGCGCTGCGGATGTCGCCAGATACTGGCCAGCATATCATCCTGATCCTGATTGGTATCCTGAAACTCATCCACCAGAATTAATGGATAACGGGCCTGTACAAATACCGCGAAATGTTGTCCCTGCTCGCCTTTTAAAGCTTCGGACAAGGTTTTAATTTGCTGGGAAAATGTGGTTTCACCCTTTTGCTGTAAAACCTGAGGCAACCTTTTTCTGACTTCAATACACAGATAGGCTTTTAGATACACCTGCAACTGCTCAAATTGCTGCTGTGTCTGTTGTAGGGCCTGACAGAGTGTCTGTAGCTGTACGATCGCAGGATGCTGGTAAAAACCGTCACTGATATCTGCAGGACATTTCTTAAAAATTTTCTGGTTGTCGAGCTTGTCTAAAAACTTGAACATGGCATCGCGATCAGCCTCAAAATAAGCATCAAATACCTGTAACGGTGAGGCTTGTTTCAAGGCATTTAATAGGGCTGGACAATGCACGGTAAACAGCTTGTTGAAAGCATGATTACGGAAAGAGCTGCCATTGATATGCGCATAATGCATACCATCCAGATCAAAATAATCCGCAAGCGTCTCCAGCTGAATCTGTTCAGCTTGCTGTTGCCACTGCTGCAGTTGCGCCAGCTCAATCTCGGGCATGGCCGGCAACTTGAACTGAGCCGAACTAAAATTCAGGGAGCTTTCGACCATGGATACAAAATGATCCACACTCTTCAGACCGCCTACACTATAAAGTGTATCAATCACCTGTTGCGGTTGGGCTTGAATCCACTCACGCAACACATCATGAATCAATTGACGGGTATAGCTTTTTGCATCATCGGTAATCTGAGCCGCTTCGATCTTGCCACTTTCAAAAGCAAACTCTCTGAGCAGCTTCTGGCTAAAGCTGTCCAGCGTCCCGACAAACAGTTCATCCAGCTGGTCAATCACCAGTTTCAAGCGTTCGCAGGCATAGGCAATACGCGGTGCAAAAGTCTGCAAAACCTGCTGTTTAAGCGGGTCTGACTCTTGTGCAGCCAAAACTTGGATATCCTGCTCCAGCACGCTACGTAACGGTTCCAGATACTGTTGCATCTCGACCAGACGTAAACGGATACGGCTTTTTAATTCGGCAGCAGCAGCACGGGTAAAGGTGGTGGCAATCACCTGATTCGGCAGATATTTTTCTAAAAAAATTCGTACCATTAAACTGGACAAGGTATAGGTTTTGCCGGTTCCCGCCGAAGCTTCAATCAGGTGCAGGCCTTCAAATTGAATATCACGAATCGGTTGAAAAGACACAGGATAGCGCGCGTTCATGCCTTACTCCACTCGTAAAAATTCAAACACTGGCTGATACAGACTATAGGAATAGTGATCACAAGCATATTGTAATAATGCTGCGGCATCCTGTTCCTGCAAAATAAACTGCCAGTCCCGATGTAACTTGCAGGCTTCATTCTGGCTCATATCAAAGCCGGAAAAGTCGCCAGTATCATTCCAGTCTTTGAGTAGCTGCTTTTGACTGTCCTCGACTAAAATCTGTTTCGAATCCAGCTCAAACCATTCATACTGTTTACCTTTTTCCAGTGGCTTTAACATCAAGGCTGCAGGTAGCACCACAGGCTGTTGCTGGGCATGCTGCCACAGTTCCAGCCAGTCTTGCAGATAAATGCGTGCTTGCTGAGAACTTAAGCCTTCACAAATCACGGTCTGATCACTAAACACCACAATACGGCGTTTTTCAGCGGCAGTCTCGTGATCCAGTACCGTCAGCCATAACAGGTATTCTAGCCAGACTTTGGCAAGACGCTTGGCTCGGGCACTGGAGGCATCCAGACTAATCCAGTCCTGACCGATCTGTTTCGGAGTGGTACACCCGATCTGTAAATATTTGGATACACGCCAAACGCGCTGGGTCGTTACAGTGGGCGCTGCGGCATGTTGCTGCAAACGCTCCAGTAAACGCTGTTGTTCCAGACAGCTTTGCTGCCAGGCACTTTGCTGGACTTTGCCGACAGGTAACTGATCCTGTAATAGCTGAGGTGAAGGGTTGTGCTCCTGCTGTTGGAGGAAATGGCGAATGGCATATTTACCTAAACCATCCAGCAATAATGGCTCGCTTTGATCAACAAGTTCTGTTGCACTCAGGTTTTCTACACCCAAAGTTTTTAAGTACAAACGCGCAGGAAAAGTGACATCCTGAATCCATTGCTGGCCATCCAGAATCAGCATTTCATGATTCTCAACCGGATAAGCCGTATTGACCCAAGCTGCCCGGTCACCTTTGTCCTGTTGTATCTGTGCAGCAACCTTAAACCACTGATCCTGAAAACGCTTATGTCGCTGTTCTGCCATAAAACCTAATGGATCAAAGGGCTGTAAGCGATGAATATGGTACAAGGGATAAAGCTGTGTCGGAAGTTGCAAGGCTGCAAATTCCTTAGACAAATCCGCCACAATCCCAGAATCGCCCTTGTTTAAAGCTGGGCTGAGAGAAATCTCACCCAATGAAGACTCTCCCTCGGAGAGAGATTTAGAAAGGGGTGGCTTTATAATCAGTGCCAAATGCTCACGGAAATGCTGTAACACACTGGATGGCTCTCGCACTTCCCCATCACTCACATCAAAGCCATTATAGAACAGCCATAATTGTTCCTGTGCCAGCAACACCGCATCTAAAAAAGCACCTTGATCATCTTCCAGACGGGAACGGTCCCCCAGTTGCTGACGTAATGCATCCATCAGGTCAAAGGGAATATGACTATCCCGGTTTGGAAACTTTCCGGTATCCAGATTCAGCATCACAATCAGCCGATAAGGAATCGGACGAATCTGACCGATCTGGCTAAAGGTAATTTGTCCGGTAGGTTCAACCTGCGCTGACTGGCTTTCCAGCGTGCGTTGAATTTCTTCAATAATATAAGGCAAGGGCAAAGAAATCTGACGTAACTGGCTTTCCATCTCTTCATAATAACTGGCCAGCGTCAGCATACGCTCCTGCTTCTGGATAATCTCACGCACCGCCTTTAAAGCAACGATATCGGCCTGCTCAAATTCTTGAACATCTGCTTTCAGGCGTTTGAGCCAGGTGACTACCGGCAAGCGCTGTCCCTGCTCATGCGCCACCAGCCAGTGACGTCGCAACGACAAATCCTGATAAATCTGGATCAGGATGCCAATCAGCTCAAAATCACTTGGCTGGACCAGTGCATAGCTTAAAGTTTGTTGCACCATTACATGAGCAGGTACGGCTATGCCCAAGGCCAGACGGTCTAAAGCAAATTTAAAGCTATAACGGTAGTCCTTATCATCGGCACTTAAACTATGCTTGAGATGTTCTTCATCCAGACCGCGTTTAAAACCGGCTTCATTTAATAAGCTCAGGATACGTTGGGCCTGATGATAATCTAGTCCATAACGCTGTTGGGTTGCCGACAGGTTCAGCCAGTCCGCAAAATCATCTTGGGTCATTCGGGTTTGCGTCAGTTGCAAACGTCCCAAGACTGCCCGCCAGGCATTGAGTGCATCCAGCTGCGCCACACCCGCAATCTTAACCGGTAAAAACACATCATGATCATTGGGCACGGAAGGAAATGCGCTACGAATCAGCGGCTCAAGCTCGGTCAGATTCGGGGTCAGAACCAGAATATCACTTGGACGGCGCGGTGTTGGATCTGCTTGTGACAACCAATGTAGCAGTTGCTCCTTTAACACTTCGAGTTGTCTTAAACTGGAATGACAGACATGAAACTGGATAGAATGATCTTCAGCCGCCAGCTCATATTGCTCAGGGACAGGTTCAGCCAGATAGAAAATATCCGACTGGATTTTACCCAGTAGCGTCTCTGGGAAATAATCCTCAAACGCATCAATCCATTTGCCTTCTTCACCGGTTGCCAGTTGCGATAACAGGGAGAAGTGATCGCGTGCCTGCTTGCCTAGACGGGTCAGTAAAGGATGGCGAGATTCACGATTCAAGGCATTAAACCCTAAACTGAAGCGCTCAAAGAAAGCAGCAATTTCGGCATCGGTTGCCTTGGGATGCTTGGCAATAAACCGCTCTTTCACCCCCAGATCATAACGTTGTTTCCATAGCGGATCGACGCTATCCGCCCAATATTCCTGTGACGGGTTATAGTGCAAAATCACCACATCCAGATATTGACCTAAACGGCGTAAAAACTGCAGCTGGCTGGGTGGCAAATCCAGCACGGTAAAAACGATCACCTGATTCGGTAACTGTGCCAGCGCTTTTTCCCGGGTCTGCGCATGCGCTAAGGTCTGCCAGAAATCCGCATCAATCCCCTGCATTTCGATAAAGTCATCATGGAAATAGTTTTGCCATAACCAGCGCTGCCATGCTTCCAGTTGCTCGGTCTGGTTTAAGCTAAAGGCTGAGGTCTGTTGATCCGTCTTGGCAATCAGCTGTTCAATATCCAGTGCTTTATTCTGCCCCCAGGTGGAGAGCCAGTTACTTGAGCAACTGCATTCACTACGACAGCCTTTTTGACAATGACCACGATAAATCATGTAGTTATTAAACAGGTGCGATACCTGTTCCGCTACCCAATACAGCATGCTCTGCTTTTTTAACTGTTTTTCTGTGCCTTGCGGTAATTGGGCTGCGCTGTCATAAATGCGCTGCACTATCGAATAGAGGGGATGATCTGTGGCGAGATCGAGCTGATCAGCACGGATAAAGGGCTGTAAGGCTTGATGAATACGCCATTTTAAAATTAATCGTGGAATATTGGCCTTGCGCACCTGCTCTTTATTTTCAAGCACCTGCTGATAGGCATACCATTGGAAACCACGAATACGTTGATGAAACTGGTAATTGGCAGTCATGCCTTGCTGTTCCGCAATTTTCTGCGTCAGCCATTGTTGTTGTGCAGGACTCGGAACAATAAAATGCTGGGTTTTAAACACCTGAAAGGGGGAATCGCCGGGTTGGGTAATTGATGCCATCACACCTTGCAATAACACTTCAAGGCGTTGACTTTGAATAACATGAATACCCATGTATTAATATAACCTCATCAAAAAATGATCATTTTGTTGCACGAAACCGTCCATAATGCTCACTATACAACATTCAACTTCATATCATGAAGTCACGTTAAATACACAATCCAACAAAAAAATTGTTTTGAAATTCACCATTCAATCGTATTGAATGTACTATCAAGGGATAGACTTTAGGTATAACTTTATGAAAATTGAAAAAATTCCTGATTCGATTGACCCAAGCTTAAACTTGGAACAGATCCGTGACGAATGTTTAGAAATGGCTAAAAAGCGTGCATATTGGTCAGCAGGTGCAGCAATTGTACCGATTCCATTCTTTGATGTGGTGGTCGACCTGGGCATGCTGACCCAGATCATTCCGGATATTAATGCCCGCTTTGGTTTGGCACCCGAACATATCAGTGTGTATGACCCTCAAACCAAAAAAGTTCACTGGGATGAATTACGTAAACGCGGATTCGAGTTTTCAGGTTTTGTAGTAGCACGCACCGCGATGAAAAAGTCGTTTAATGGCTTTTTCACTAAAATTGCCACCAAACAGGTGACTAAATTTATTCCCTTGGGCGGCCAACTGGTCGCGGCCAGTCTGGGCTATTTCATGATGCGCAAAATCACTGAAGCGCATGTGCAGGATTGCTATAACCTTGCCAAGCGGATTCAGCAGAAAAGCCGGACCACCATCGTAGCGTAAGTTCTATCGCAGCAGGTAGCGGTTCGCATACCTGCTGTTTGATGAATGAAATTAAGTGCTTCAAAATAGAATTAAAAAATGTTCCGAATCCGGCTTATTAGCTTTCATGTCTATTGCTCACCTAGATGCGCTTAGTTACATCAGGCCAACAGATCCATAAAAAAACACCACAATTACGTTAATATTCACTTAATTTTTTAAGCTTTCATAAAGATTGTATTTTTAATCTCCACATCTCGAAGATAATTAGATGATGGAGCGTCGTTGTGCAAACCAGCCAATCCCCCTCTCGTGTCCGTGCCATTTTTAATGTGACCAGCGGGAACTTCCTTGAACAATACGACTTCTTCCTGTTCGGTCTTTATGCCCAGGCCATCGGCGAGACATTCTTCCATTCCGACAGCAGTTATGCCGCACTGATGAAAACCTTTCTGGTATTTGCGGTCAGTTTTCTGATGCGTCCGATTGGCGCACTGGTACTGGGTCCCTATGTCGACCGGATCGGCCGCCGTAAAGGCCTGATGGTGACCTTGAGCATTATGGCATTTGGCTCGTTAATCATTGCCTTTACCCCCAGCTATGCCAGTATCGGCTTTGCAGCCACTGTCCTGATTTTTGCCGGACGCCTTGCGCAAGGTTTTTCGGCTGGGGTAGAACTGGGTGGGGTCTCGGTGTATCTGTCCGAAATTGCCGAGCCGCATAACCGTGGTTTTATCACCAGCTGGCAATCTGCCAGTCAGCAAGTCGCGGTAATTTTTGCCGCCGTATTGGGTTATATCGTCAGTCTGGTCTTTACCAAGGCCCAGGTCGATGCTTGGGCATGGCGAATCCCCTTCTTTGTCGGCTGTGCCATCATTCCGTTTATTTTCTGGCTACGGAAGTCACTGGCTGAAACAGAAGCCTTTGCCTCGCGTAAAGAGCATCCAAGTACCCGACAAATTCTAACTACCTTGGCAGCCAACTGGAAAATCGTGCTGGCTGGTGTGTGTATGGTTGCAACCACGACCACCATGTTCTACTTCATTACCGTCTATACCCCGACTTACGGTAAAGAGGTGCTACATTTGACCCGTACCGAAAGCTTGATCGCCACCATTATGGTTGGACTGAGTAACTTTATTTTATTACCGATTGGTGGACATCTTTCCGATAAATTTGGTCGAAAACCGCTTTTAATCACAACCACCTTGTTGATCTTTATCAGTGCTTATCCTTTACTCAGCTGGCTCACCCAGACCATTAGCCTGTCGCACATGCTGATGGTGTTATTGTGGTTCTCATTGCTGTATAGCTTCTACAATGGCGCACTGGTGGTTTCACTGGCTGAAATGATGCCAAGTTCAGTCCGTATTGCAGGTTTCTCGGTGGCTTATAGCTTTGCCACCTCGATTTTTGGCGGGCTTACGCCCATGATCGCCACCTATCTGGTACAGAGCTCAGGCAATAAGAGCATGCCTGCTTTCTGGCTGATGTTTGCCGCGATCACCAGTTTAATCGCGACACTGATCGTATTCCGCCAACATCGCAGCTATAGCGCCCAATTGGTAAATAACAATTAATTGAAGTTAGCTGAAAGGCGGATTAATCCGCCTTCAGTTGTTGCAAAATCGCCTTTAAAACCTGAATTCGCGCTGAATATTTATTATCCGTTGCAATCACATACCATGGTGCATAATCGGTATCGGTCCGTTCCAACATATCCGCCGCTGCCTTGAGATAATCATCCCATTTCTCACGGTTACGCCAGTCTTCTTCTGTGATCTTAAAACGTTTATGCGGTGTCTGTTCACGTGCCTTGAAGCGGAGCGCCTGCTCCTCTTTACTAATCGCTAGCCAGATTTTGACGATCACGGTCTGGCTATCCACCAGATTTTCTTCAAAACGGTTAATTTCGTTATAGGCACGCTGCCATTCTACTGTAGAGGCAAAACCTTCAATGCGTTCAACCAGTACCCGCCCATACCAGGTCCGGTCAAAAATGGTGATCTTGCCGCTATCATTTAATCTATTCCAGAAACGCCACAAATAAGGTCGGCGCAATTCATAACGTTCCGGCGCTGCAATGGTATGGATTTCATATTCTCTCGGATCGAGTTTTTTGACGATGCGTTTGATTGCTCCACCCTTACCTGCCGCATCCATACCTTCAAAGCAGATCACGACTTTACGTTCATCAAAACGTAGCTTTTCTGCCACTTTCTTGCTCAGTTTACGTAGTTCTGCTTTATAGTCCTGTTTTTCCAGGCTGACTTGCGCTGGTTCCAGCAAGTGCTGGGGAATCTCGGCCTGTTGCCACTTCTGGCTCACTTTGGTCTGGTGTTCAGGCAACTCCTGCAAGGTTTGCAGAAGATACTGGGCAAAACTTTGATCGCGCAACTTTTCGTTTTCGCCATCAATCACAAACCAGTCATCGGTAAAGCGCTGGCTCAAGCCCTGCAAGGTATCGTATTGTTTTTTATTACGCCAATCCAGTCCGTGTAATTTATGCCAGCGCTGTTCCGAAGCATCGATCTGGTCTAAGCGTTTTTGCAGTGATTTCCAGGATAAATCAAACCAGACTTTGACAATATGGACATGATTATTCTGCAAATCATGCTCAAAAGCCCGCATTTGTTCAATATAGCCATCAAACAGTTGTTCATTCAGGGGCTTGGATACATGCATCGCCGTGGTGAGCAAATCGCTATACCAGTTACCAAACATCACCACGATCTGCCCTTCAGCCGGGATAAAGCGGCTATAGGACTGCCAAAATGGCTGGTTATTGGTTAAAAACTGCGGTGCATCTGCCTTGACCCGTAAATAGCGTGGATCCAGCCATTCACGTAACTGTTTAACCGCCTCTCCTTTACCTGCCAGTTCAATACCACTGACCAGAACCAGTACACTTTTGGCATTCTTTTTATCGCGGCTTTCTTTTAAGGCATATTGCGCCTCAATCAGGTCCAAAGAGAGTTCATCTTCATCACGCAATTCAAATGTCGGTTGTTGTTTACTCATGTGCTGCTCTAACTGGCTCATTATTAAAATTAAAATAGGTATCGTTCAAACTATAAATGTTCATGCAAAAACCCGTGTACAGTTTATGTTGACTGCCACGACACGGCCATACTGACCAATGATTAAGCATTTAAAGTTTATGCTGTCATGGTTCTCCGTTATGATGATGCCTATGATTTTATCGTTTTATTTTCTTTGAGTTCGAACATGTCAAAACTCGCTGCATTTGATCAACTTTTATTAGAATATCAATCTTTGAATTACCACCAGAATCCAGCGGTTGCGCAGCGATTGCATGAAGTACAGGCATGGATGAAAGCACGGATTGCCGAGACACATGCCGAATTCTTTGCCGAACCGAAAAACCAGCTTATGGCAGCGTACTTTTTAAATCGCTTATATGGCGGACCAGACTTTGATGCAATGGCGCAACAAATCGAACGTCTGCTCAAATATGCACATAAAGCCGAAAGCCTTCTCCCTGAAAATGCAATCAAAACAGGTACTAAATCCGTCAGCCTAGCCGTGCTTGCGACACGACTCGATGAGCAAGTTGCCCAGCAACTTTTAGAAGATTATCCCCTCGAAACACCTTTAACGGATGAGATCATGCGCCAGACCTTGATTAAACTCGATCAGGGTGAAGCACGTTATCAACAACTCCAGCTTCTTGATGAGTTAGGCGTGACGCTTGATAAATATATGCGTTCAACCATGATGTATGCTGCCTTTAAAATGTGCAAAGGCATCGCACATAAATACCAGTTCGATGGCATGTATGAGTTTATTCAGGAAGGTTTCGCTGCGATGAAACCCATGAAATCTGCGGCAACCTTTATCAACACCTTCAGTGAAAAAGAGCGTGAAATTATTGATAAAGTTCATGCAGGACATCCAAATCCATTCCGTGACTAGGATAAGTCTGCTTCTATTTCAGCCATCCTGCCTATGGCTGAAATAGAAAAATGAGTCTTTTCAAATCTTAAGAAAAATTAAAACCCTTTTGAGAAAGTGACTTTCTGTATATTATTCATATCAATTACATGCGAAACCCTGTAAAAAGATACAAAATCTGTCATCATGCTTGCTGATTCGTGCCGCTAGAGCGAAAGTTTAGGAGAAAACAATGTCTAACGAAAACCAACAGCCTACCCCAGAAGTTGAGCAAAACCCAAGTTCAGACAAAGTCAGCCCTTTCTTAAACACGCCACTGCCACAAGGCACCCCACAAGGTCAGCAACAGTCTTTACAACCAGATGCTGCACCGACCTCAACAGCTTCAATCCCAAAATATAATTTGCCGCGTGGTGCCAATACTGGCAACGTTGGTGCAACTACACACTTCGGTTATCAAACCGTGAGTAGTGATGACAAGGCACAAAAAGTTGCCGAAGTGTTCCATTCCGTTGCCAGCAAATACGACATCATGAATGACTTGATGTCATTTGGTATTCATCGTCTCTGGAAACGCTTTGCGATTAACATGTCAGGCGTTCGTCGTGGTCAGCACGTACTGGATATTGCCGGTGGTACAGGTGATTTGGCCAAAGTCTTCAGCCGTGAAGTTGGGCCGCAGGGTCATGTGGTTTTATCAGACATCAACGAATCGATGCTCAATGTCGGCCGTGACCGTCTGATTGATGCCGGCTGTACCAATGTTGATTTCGTACTGGCCAATGCTGAAACTTTAGAGCCATTTGCAGACAACAGCTTTGACTTGGTCACCATCAGCTTTGGTCTGCGTAATGTGACTGATAAAGATGCTGCATTACAAGCCATGTACCGCGTGCTTAAGCCAAGCGGCCGCTTATTGATTCTTGAGTTTTCCAAGCCCGTGTTTGAGCCATTCTCAAAACTGTATGACCTGTATTCATTCACTGCCTTGCCGATCATGGGCAAACTGGTGGCCAATGACTCGGAAAGCTATAAATATCTGGCTGAATCGATCCGTATGCACCCGGACCAGCGTACCCTGAAAGGGATGATGGAAAATGCCGGATTCCAAAGCTGTGACTATCACAACTTAACTGGTGGTATTGTTGCGGTTCATCGTGGATTCAAACTTTAAGGTTTAAGATATGTGGTCGATTTTAGCACTCGGTGCAGTCGAACGTATCATTCATCATGTGATTGATCTGGATGCGATTACCCGCATGCAGCTCAATCAGCTACAAGGTCAATTATTACGTGTTGTGATCGATAGCCCACAACTCTCGGTTGATGTGTTTTTTGATGAGAATAGAGTTCGTCTCGAACCGACCGTGACGGGACAAAGTCAAAGCCCTTCTATTTTTGAACAGCGCCCTTTTGATCCTCATCAGACCCTCAAGGATGCAACCGCAACCTTGCATGTTGAAAATACCGTTGAGCTGGTTAAATTATTGCTCAGTGATATGGATCAGATTGGCAACATCCCATTGCAAGGTGACTACCACCTGTTGCAGGATATCCAAAAAATCATGCAGCAGGCCGAGCCTGATCTGGCAGCGCATTTATCCCCGTGGATCGGCCCACAACTGGCACATGAATTGGGTAAAGTGCAACTTGCACCGAAACAGTTAAAACGCTCCCTGCAAAGCCATTTATTTTTTGTTGAAGATGCCTTAAAAGAAGACAGCGGTTTATTTGCCCCACGTTGGCAAATGGATGATCTCAACCGGGAGACCCGCCAACTCAATCAGGAAATTGATCGTCTGGAAGCCAAGCTTCAACAGCTCAATACTCAATTCAATCCACCAAAGCAACCCACATAAGACTAGGTAAGACTTTATATGATTCCGCATGTTAAACGGTTACATGAACTCTGGCGTATCGCAGCACACTATCGCCTTGATACCCTGTTCCCTGCGGAAGAATTACCGGTTAAAGCACGTCATGCCTTAAATATCATTAAAATGCATCCTGCGGCTTGGTCGAGTCGTGAGAAAAAGAATCCGCTTAAACTGAAAGAAGCACTTGAAGACATGGGGCCGCTGGCGATTAAGCTGGGACAGCTGCTGTCTACACGCCGTGACCTGATTCCACCAGAAGTCTTATCGCAGTTGGTGTTATTACAAGATCAGGTTAAGCCCTATGACACGCAACTGGCAAAACAACGGATTCAGGAATCACTAAAAGCGGATGTCACCACCCTGTTCTCACGCTTTGATGAACAGCCGCTTGCTGCCGCTTCGATTGCACAAGTGCATACAGCGGCGTTGCATGATGGTCGCGAAGTGGTAGTGAAAGTTACGCGCCCGGATATTCGCAGTCAGATTCTGCAAGATTTTGAAATTCTGGCCTGGTTAGGCGACTGGCTGGAAAACCGCTTGGAAGCGGCCCGTGCCTTACATTTGTCTGAAATCATTCAAGATTATCGCCAGATCATTTTAAATGAACTGGACCTGAGTCTGGAAGCCGACAATACCCGACGTATGCGTCACTACTTTACCGGTTCAAGCATGATGTACGTGCCTGAAGTCTATATGGACAGTAAAGATGTGATGGTGGCGGAACGGATTACCGGCGTGCCGATCTCGGACATCGCGACCTTTGACCGTTTAGGCATGGATCGCGCCGATCTGGCAGAAAAAGGCCTGACCATTTTCTTCACCCAGGTGTTCCGCGACAACTTCTTCCATGCGGACATGCATCCGGGCAATGTCTTTGTCGAGACCATTAACCCAAGCAATCCCCGCTTTATTGCGCTGGACTGTGCCATCATGGGTGAGCTGTCCAAGCATGACCAGATGACCGTTGCACGTATGTTGCTGGCCGTAATGAACAGCAACTTTATGCAACTGATCCAGATCGTGCATCAGGCCGGCTGGATTCCGCCAGGTACAGATCAGGATGCCTTATCGCGTGAAATGCGCCGTACGGTCGGGCCAATGGTCTCAAAGCCGATGGACCAACTGGATTTCGCCGGGATTCTGATTCAGGTCATGGATATTGCGCGTCGTTTCCATCTGGAAATTCCACCGCAACTCATGCTCTTGCTCAAGACACTGGTGCATGTGGAAGGTCTGGGAACAGATCTTTACCCGCAACTGGATATCTGGAAACTGGCAAAACCGATTCTGACCGAATGGGTGAAAGCCAATATGAACCCCGTCAAGAATGTCAAAGAGCTCGGACAGCAAATCCCAGATCTGTTACTTGGCGCGCAAGACATTCCAAGCCTGTTGATTGATAGTCTGAATGGATTAAAAAACCAGTCTGCATGGCATGACAAGCAACTCCGTGAAATCCAGCACATGCGTTTGCAAATGCAGCAACAGCAACGTCGCAGCTGGATGTTTGGCAGCACCATGCTGATTTTGCTGACCATTGCCATTATTACACCATGGTTTATTTCCATTGTCCTGATTGTGCTGAGTAGCCTGTTGGCACTTTGGCGTATTGCGAAATAAATTCTGCTTTAAATCAAACAAAGGCTGTATCGATAGATATGGCCTTTCTTTTTGTCCTCAAACTCATTTTTTCTTAAAACCCAGCAAAAACGCAGCCAATTTTCAATTTAAAAATCATTTCAGGAAAATTTTATATTGAACTTAGGCCATCCTTACCTAAGCCCTTTTCCTGTTTTGAGAAGTAGATGATCATTTTTTTGCTGATTGCTCATCGAAGCTACGACTAAGGCAATCAAATTTAAAAACAGATGTGAAAGGATGCAAATTTGAGTTTAAGGAATAGCGCAGAGAATTACGGCACAATTGCAAAATGGCTACACTGGACCACAGCATTGCTATTTTTATGTGCCTATTGCAGTGTTTATTACCGCCATTGGTTTACCGAAAAAGGTACAGCTGAAAACTGGACTGCTCTACAAATGCATCTTTCTGTCGGCGTAAGTATTGCAGTGCTTGTCATCCTTCGCGTGATCTGGCGTCTCAGCAATCCACAACCGAAGTTAGAACCTGCCAGCCCGCTCATGACTTTTGCAGCGCATGCAGGGCATTTTGCCTTATATGCCATTATGATCATTGCACCATTAACAGGCTATTTAGGTACTAGTGTAAATACGGAATTCTTTTTCCTGTTTGAGATCCCCCAATTTGAGCATACAGCCCTGTTCCAAAGCTGGATTTCACAAGGCTTGGGCTTAACCTTTGAAGAATTTGAGCAACCGATTGATTTTATTCATAAGCAAATTCTTGGACAATGGCTGATCTGGATGTTGATCCTTGGGCATGCAGGTGCAGCGCTGTATCACCACTTTATCAAAAAAGACCGCACCCTCCTCAAAATGACCACTGGGCAAGATCAACCTAAATAAACCCATCTAATATTTAAAAAAGCGCTTAGATTTTCATTTTTAAAAAGTCGTGCAGATCAGTTAAGATCATCACTGAATGCTCCAATAAAGACTTTAAAAGAATAAGCAATGAAAACTCCACACTTTGCGATTGTCGGTGCAGGTACTGCTGGACTTGCCACAGCCATTTTACTTGCACGTGCAGGCAATCAAGTCACGCTATTTGAACAGGTAGATGAACTTTCCCCTATGGGTGCAGGTTTACTTTTACAACCCGCAGGTTTAGCCGTATTTGAACATCTTGGTGTACTTGAATCTGCACTAAAATTAGGCGCGAGAGTCACAGGATTAGAAGGTCAGCTTGCAGATAAACGACTGTTGGTAAATAGTCATTATCGTGAGGCAGGCAGCAATCTATATGGACTCGGCATTCATCGTGCAACTTTATGTCACGTTCTCACCCAAAAGCTGGCTGAATATTCTAGTCATGTCACTTGGCGAATGAGTCACTCGATCGACCAGATTCAGGAAAGTACTCATGCAGTTCGGCTATTCGGTACGTATCAGCAACAGAAATTTGATGAACATTTTGATGCTGTACTGGTTGCCAATGGTGCGCGTAGCCAGTTACGTCCTAAAGCATGGGTAAAAGTGGATCAGGCTTATCCGTGGGGTGCGGCATGGAGTATCGTGCCAGAATGCCCAAACTTAAATCCTGAAACTTTGCATCAATTTTATGACCGCTCGAAAATCATGATGGGTGTGCTGCCTACAGGTGCAATCCCGACCGCTCCACAGCAACGCCTTTCTAGCGTGTTCTGGAGTTTGCCTACCCCGCAACTGGGTACTTTTCTAAAAGATGAATCAGCGAAACAGCAATGGTTAAAGCAAGTCGGCGATCGTTGGCCTGAGGTTGCAGAATGGCTCAAACAGCTTTTGACGAATGAACAGAATCAACCCCAATGGCTTTCCGCTCAATATCGTGATGTGGTGATGTCACAATTTGGACAAGGTCGAATCGGTGTGATCGGTGACGCTGCCCATGCCATGAGCCCACAACTGGGGCAAGGTGCCAATATGGCTTTACTGGATGCATGGGCCTTTTCTCAATCCTTACAGGCTGCAACCCATCATCAGCAAACTGACTGGCCGATGCTCTGGCAACACTACCATCAACATCGACGTTCTTCGACCCAGTTCTACCAGTTTCTCAGCCGATTATTAACGCCATTGTATCAATCTGATCATTGGTGGGCGGGCGGCATACGCGATCTGACTTTCCCATGGATGTATCAAATCCCCTATTTCCGTAAAGAAATGGCAATCACCATTTCAGGTTTAAAAACTGGACTATTTCAGCAACTGGATTATCAGCAAGTGGCACATTATGCTGGATCAAACCATACATTGAAAAATACCAATGCATCTGTCCCTGAATATGAATGAGCACAGTGAAATATGAAAATTAGCCATCTAGATCATTTGGTTCTGACCGTTGCCGATATTGAGACAACTTGTAATTTCTATCAATCAGCCCTGAACTTTAAAGTCATTGATTTCGGTGAAAACCGCAAGGCATTACAATTCGGCACTCAAAAAATTAATCTGCATCAAGCAGGCAAAGAGTTTGAACCTAAAGCATTTCGACCAACCGCAGGTTCAGCCGATTTATGTTTTATTGCGGAAACACCACTCAATGAAGTAATTGCACACCTTCAGGCACAGCAGATTGAAATCATTGAAGGTCCTGTACAAAGAACAGGTACGATGGGCAAAATCCTTTCGATTTATTTTCGTGATCCAGATCAGAATTTGATTGAAATCTCAAACGCTCTTTAATGCCCTATCCACGATTTTTTAACCCACAAGCATAGCCAACCCCAGCCACAAACGCTACACTAGCTGCTTTCCACCCAATGGATTTTCACTCATGTCAAACTGGTTAGATGAAGTTAAATTTGATTCCAATGGTCTTGTTCCTGCCATTGCACAACATCATCAAACTGGTCGAGTGTTAATGGTTGCGTGGATGAATCGTGAGGCTTTGCAACTCACTGCTGAAAAAAATCAGGCGGTGTATTACTCGCGTTCACGTCAAAAGTTGTGGCACAAAGGTGAAGAGTCAGGGCACTTTCAAACCGTGCATGAAATTCGTCTCGATTGCGATGCCGATGTCATTATTCTACAAATTGAACAGCATGGTGGCATTGCCTGTCATACGGGTCGTGAATCTTGCTTCTATCGCAAGCTCACCCCACAAGGTTGGGAAATCGTAGATGCCCAACTCAAAGATCCGACAGCGATTTACGGCGCATCTGCAAAAGTTGAAGCACATGATCACGTTCAAAGTGAACAGGTTGATGTGCTTGCTTATCTCGGGCGTTTGATGCAAGAACGCAAAAATGCCGAAGCAGATAACTCTTATGTTGCCAGCCTGTACAAAAAAGGCATCAATAAAATTTTAGAAAAAGTCGGTGAGGAAAGTGTCGAAAGCATTATCGCTGCCAAAGATTATGCGGTGCATGCCTCACTGGAAAATAAACACGATCTGGTTTATGAAGTCGCTGATCTCTGGTTCCACAGTATTGTCATGCTGGGTTATTTCGACCTTGATCCGCAAGTGGTACTGGATGAGCTGGCACGTCGCCAAGGTTTGTCTGGTTTAGTTGAAAAAGCGAACCGTAGTAAAGAAGCGTAAATAGAGCCTGTGTCAAATATAGAAAAACCAAAAGCCACCTATGAGCAAGCGATTGCCATAGACAATGCCCGTTTAGGTCAATCTTTTAAAGTGATTGCGTATGCTGGCACAGGTAAAACCACCACTTTGCAAATGATCAGTGATGCCATGCCTGAACGGCGCGGTATGTATCTGGCCTTTAACAAGGCGATTGCTTCAGAAGCACAGAATAAATTTCATGGCAACGTAAACTGTCGTACCTTCCACTCACTGGCATTTCGCAGTGTTCCACGTGGAGTCACCGACAAGTTACGTCTGCCCCGTCTCAGCCCAAGTTTTATTGCCAAAGAATATCGCTTAGAGCCAATTACTCTGCGTCGCTTAATGGGCGGACGTTATGAAAAATATGTATTGATGCCCAGCCGTCTAGCCAGTCTGGTGGCCAATGCGGTGAGCTACTTTTGTTCGACCAGTTCCCAATACCCTGCCCCACGTCATATTCAGGCACCGAGCTGGTTACATCTGGATGATATTGAAGCCTTACAGCAGCACCTTTATCCTGCGGTAGAACGCCGTTGGCTGGAATCGATTGATCCGAATCATCAGGCTGGAATCGGGCATGATATTTACCTGAAACTATGGGCCTTATCAGAACCAAATATTCCTGCAGATTATGTGCTGTTCGATGAAGCACAGGATGCAGACCCATTGATGCTAGGGATTTTACTGCGTCAAAAAAGTACCCAAGTGATTTATGTCGGTGATGCGCATCAGCAAATCTATGCATGGCGTGGTGCAATCAATGCCATGCAGCAAATGCCCTTACCGGAAAGTCGTCTCACGACTTCTTTCCGTTTTGGTGACGCGATTGCCGATGTGGCCAATAGCTTGCTGGGCGCATTGAATGAAACCGTGCCCTTACTCGGCAATCCCAATGTTAAATCGAGTGTCGTCAACAAGCCACACACCAAAATGCGGGATGCGATCCTGTGCCGGACCAATGCCCGTGCCATGGAGTTACTGCTTTCTGGTCTGGTGCATGGGGATAAAGTCAGCCTGCAAGCCGATCATCAAAAACTCAGCCGCTTTGTCGATGCTGCCAGTTTGCTGAAACAAGGCAAACGCATCACCGACGTGCCTGAACTGGCCTGGTTTAACTCATGGCATGATGTACATGAGTATTGTGAAACCAATGATGGCAGTGATATCAAGCCTTTAGTCAAGCTGGTCGATGATCATGGTACCGATCCACTAAAACGGGCACTGGCAAAAATCACGCCGATTGAGCAGGCAGATTATGTCATCTCGACGGCCCATAAAGCCAAAGGACTGGAGTGGAACCGTGTTCATATCGAAGATGACTACCAGTTTAAAATAAATGGAATGGAACATAAAATTACAGATGAAGAGTTAAGACTACTTTACGTGGCCTGCACGCGTGCTAAAGTAAGTTTAAATATTCATCATTTATACGACTTAATACAACAATTAAAACAGCGGGCGCCCTCAAGTCTTCGTCAGTCAGCAGGTTAAAGCGCTCATGATTGAGGTCAGCTTATGCAACTTGAATCGGTTCTTTTTAAACATATCGGCATGTTTCGGGATTTAAAACTCGATTTCTATCCTGAACAACACCCCATTACCTTGATTCTGGGTGATCAGGCCACTGGTAAAAGCACCATTTTAAAAAATATCTACCAAAGCCTGACCTGGTTTTCTGCACGTTATAAAGATATACGTACTGCAGGGGTGGTAATTGCCGATCAGGATATCCTGTTAAATAGACTTCAAGCCAAAATCCAGATGCATGTGCGCATGAGCAGTGAGCTGAATGCGGCCTTACCGGAAAGTAGCACCGCCCAGACCGCCGATACCCAGACCTGCATGTGGAAGTTGTATAAAACCTTTAATGCCCAAGGTGTTGGCATCAGTCAGGTGGAAACCCAGCAACTCGACCAGCTGGTTACGCTGTATCAGAAAACCAATCAGCAGGACCCGCTCCTCGGCTTGCCGCTGATTGCCTACTATCCGGCTGAACGCTTTGTACAAGATATTAATTTACAAAGTAAGAATACACCGGGGACTTTGCAGGAGATTGCTGCCTATGATCTGACTGCAATTCCTTACACCACTTTTGCACGTTTTTTTGAATGGTTGCGTGAAATCAGTGATGTAGAGAATGCGCATTCGGCTCACATAGTCCGGCGTTTAATGGGCAATGATTTTAATCAGCAAAACCAGTCAGAAATTTTGCAAGAATTGCAGCAGGAACTGGTCAATCATCCTAAACAGCTGTCTGCACCGAATTTGTATGCCTTGAAAAGCAGTCTGCAAACCGTTTTTCCAGAACTGAATGATATTTATATTCAATACGTACCCAAACTGCAGTTGATGGTGCGCTATCAGGAAAAGACGCTGCCATTTCAACTGCTGTCTGCTTCGATGAAAGCATGGATTGCGCTGGTGGGAGATATTAGCCGACGATTGTGTTTATTGAATCAGCATTGTTTTAATCCCTGTCTGGAAGGTGAAGGCATTTTGCTGATTGATCAGATTGATCATCAGCTCGACCAGCATATGTGTGCTGAAATTCTGGCGCGCTTACATGAAGCATTCCCTCGTCTGCAAATTATTAGCACAGGCAACCGTGATGCTTTGCTGGAGCATGCTGCGCAATACCAATGCCTGAAACTGGATCAAAAAGGCGTTTATGAAATCGATCTGGAAGCCTCCCAGCAGCAACTTTCTGCCTTGTATCAAGAGTTAGCGCAAGCAGAAGAAATGAGCTTAATCGAACAACAAAATTTGCTGCAAGCTGATCCTTTATCGAACAAAGTGGATGATTTATTTCATCAAATTCAGGGTCTAAATGAACAAGAAAAGAGCGATTTAATCAACTTGCTCAAGATAGATGACACCCCTCAGGAGAGCCCACTTTAATCGATTGCCCGAACTGGATAATTCTGTGGTTTAAAACAAAAAGTGTTGTTATTTTCATGTAATAACATCAGATTTTTATTGATGTTTTGTAGTAAAATAAATCTCATTTTTTATTTTCAAGTTGTGCAATACAACTTGCTGCCTCCGTTAACTTGATTGGGCTTCAAGATTTAAAGTTTTTGGTATTCTCTTTGAGTGCCTGTAAGTCTTGAAAAAAATTCACCCTTAGGTCTCGACCTAAATCATTGACATGGATACCAGTGTGCTACCGATTATTATCCTATTACCGCTCATACTCGGCACCACCCTTGTCTCACAATTGCAACGTATTTCACGGGGCGTGACGGCACTTGGGGCGATTGGCATCAGCCTTAGCTGTTTTATTTTACTTCTTACTCAGGCAGAAACGGTTCTTCAGGGCAATACCCTGCAACAAAGCTGGGACTGGCTTCCGCAGCTTGGAATCAATCTTAGTTTTCGCCTAGATGCATTAGGTTTATTGTTTGGTCTGCTGATTAGCGGTATCGGCACACTCATTTATATTTATGCCTATTATTATCTCAGCCCGAAGAACTCGCTCAGTAAACTCTATCAATTATTAATGCTGTTTATGGCAGCAATGCTCGGGATTTCACTCTCCAACAACCTGATCCTGTTATTGGTGTTTTGGGAGTTAACCAGTATTTCCTCTTTCCTGCTGGTTGGTTACTGGAGTCAGTATGATGCTGCCCAGCGTGGTGCCCGTATGGCACTTACGATCACAGGAATGGGTGGTTTGGCAATGCTGGGGGGCTTTGTCTTACTGGGTCAAATCACAGGTACCTATCAAATTGATCAACTGGTGCTGATGAAAGATACCATTCAGCAACATGAGCTTTTTGTTCCGACCTTACTGCTGATTTTACTTGGAGCTTTCACCAAAAGTGCGCAGTTCCCGTTTCACTTCTGGTTACCTAATGCCATGGCGGCACCCACGCCTGTTTCGGCCTACCTGCATTCAGCAACAATGGTTAAGGCAGGGATTTTCCTGCTGGCACGTTTAGCGCCTATTTTTATTGGTGCTGCGCTGTACCACAACATCGTTACTTTTGTCGGTTTATTCACGTTGTGTATGGCCGCAGGTTTTGCGATTTTCAAAGAAGACCTCAAAGGGCTACTGGCTTATTCGACCATCAGTCATCTAGGTCTGATTGTCTGCTTACTCGGTATCGGTTCACCGCTCGCAGTTGCAGCGGCTGTATTCCACATCATTAACCATGCCACCTTTAAAGCGGCATTGTTCATGATTGCAGGGATTATCGACCATGAAACCGGTACACGTGATTTACGTAAGCTGAGTGGCGTCTGGCAACTGCTTCCATTCACTGCCACCTTGACCATGATCACCGCTGCATCTATGGCAGGCGTTCCACTGACCAATGGTTTCATCTCCAAAGAGATGTTCTTTACTGAATTACTGGCAAATCTATCTGGCCCCGTCATGGTGATCTCAGCGATCGTTGCGACCTTGGCAGGTATTTTCGCGGTGAGTTATTCGATTCGTCTGGTTCACGGTGTCTTCTTCGATGGCCCACTTGGTAAACAGGTTCCAAATAAAGATGCGCATGAACCACCATTAGGCATGCGCTTGCCTGCAATCATTCTTGCGACTTTGTGTATCTTGGTCGGTATCCTCCCTGCCCTACTCGCTGGCACGCTCGTGAATAGCGTAACGCGTGCAAGTCTGGCTCAACCTGAATTTGAAGGTGTGCATCTGGCGATTTGGCATGGGGTTAATGCACCGTTGCTAATGAGTGTGATTGCCTTGATTGGTGGGGCATTGTTCTATTTCGCACTAGCCAAAGACGGACGCATTCGCAAGATTGATCTTGATCCTCATTTGGGTAAATTTCAGGGCAGAGTCCTATTCGATCTATTCCTGAAACATTTACTGCTCAGCAGTCGCCGCATGAAGCAGACCACCGAAAATGGTTCTCTGCAAAGCTATCTGCTCTGGATTGTCCTCTTTAGTATTGTCATGGTGGCACTGCCGCTGTTGAATCAGGGACTCACCACAGGTACACGAGAACTGACACATGCACCGTGGGTGGCTATCGTTTTATGGCTCACTTTGTTCTCTGGTTGCTGGATGATGCTTTGGTTCCATCATGAACGAATCAAAGCGGTTCTAATCAGTGGTGCGGTTGGTTTAGTTGTGACAATGGTTTTCGTGACCATGTCTGCACCTGACCTTGCATTAACACAAATTACCGTAGACGTTGTTACGACGGTTTTACTGTTAATGAGTCTGTCGTTATTGCCGCAACTGACGCCATATGAATCAAGTCGTTCACGTCGCTGGAGAGATGCAAGTCTGGCAATCGCAGGCGGTTTAGGGATTGGCTGGATTGCATGGTTGTTACTGACACGTGACCATAATTCAATTTCATGGTTCTTCATGCAACAGGCGATTCCACTTGGCGGTGGATCAAATGTCGTCAACGTTATCCTCGTAGACTTCCGTGGATTCGATACCTTCGGTGAAATCACCGTATTGGGCATCGCGGCAATTGGTGCACTGTGCTTGATGGATGGCATGCGTGCACATGGCACTACTATGACCCAAGGCCTGACTTATCGCTTCAACCCTTCCCCACTGATGCTACGTATTACTGCGTCATGGATCTTGCCACTCGCGCTTGTCGTCAGTGTGTATATTTTCATGCGTGGTCACAACCTACCGGGTGGCGGCTTCATCGCGGGCTTGATTACCTCAATGGCCTTGGTGATCCAGTACATCGTGCTGGGACAAGATCAGACCGAACAGATGATCAAAGCCAAATCTGGACGTCTTTATGAATTGTGGATTGGCTCAGGCTTAACCATTGCCGGTTTAACCGGTATTGCAGCCTGGTTCTGGGCACGTCCATTCCTGACCAGTGCACATATTTATGTAGAAGCACCGTTACTCGGAAAAATGCATCTTGCATCGGCAGTTGCCTTTGATACAGGGGTTTATATCACCGTTGTAGGGGCCACCATGTTATTGATCTCGGTCTTGGGGGACTCACGTCACTCCAGTATGTCAGGCCCGATCCCAAGTGGAGATAAAGAAAATGGTTAGTATTGAATTTTTACTCGCTTCAGGGATTGGTTTACTGACCGCAACAGGTATTTATTTGATTCTCCGTGCCAGAACCTTTCCTGTTGTGCTTGGCCTTGCCATGATCGGTTATGCAGTCAACCTGTTCCTGTTCGCAATGGGGCGCTTGCAAATCAATGCCCCTGCTGTCTTGACCCAAGCCACTAAAGTCACTGATCCATTGCCGCAGGCACTGGTCTTGACTGCCATTGTCATTGGCTTTGCAACCACAGCATTTATTGTGCAACTTGCCTTACGTAGCCGCTATGAATCAGGTACTGATCATGTCGACTCCAAAGAAGAACCCACCTTGACTTATGACCCACGTGAGGATGAGCCATAATGTTTGATTTTTATAATTTCTGGCACGCTCATGCTCCGATTATCAGTATCTTAATTCCGGCTTTTACCAGTTTTATATTGATCTTACTCGGCAACCCGGGTTCAGGCTCGTTAAAACAAGATTGGCGCCAGCCTTGGCGTCGCGGCATCAGTCTGGGCTCAGCAATTCTGGGGCTCATCACCGCGGTGAGCTATCTGGGGATTGCCAGCACAGGACAGATCACGGTATATCAACTCAGTGAATGGTCTGCACCTTTTGGCATTGTACTGGTACTGGACCAACTTTCTGCCTTTATGCTGGTGCTGACTTATGTGCTTGCGGTACCGGTGATCTGGTTTGCAAGTGATAACTGGGACACGCGTGGACGCTATTTCCATACCATGGTGCATTTCCTGCTAATGGGAATCGCGGGCGCTTTCCTCACTGGTGACTTGTTTAACTTATTCGTATTCTTTGAAATCCTGTTGATGGCATCTTATGTGCTGCTGTTACATGGTCAGGGCCGTCCACGGTTTCAACTGGGGATTCACTACGTCACCATTAACCTGCTCGCTTCTGCCCTGTTCCTGATCGGCTTAGGCATGATCTATGGCAGTGTGGGTAGCCTGAATATGGCCGATGTCGGGCGTCTGGTTCCGACTCTGGATGGTGATCAGCATAAACTTGCAATTGCAGGCGGTTTTTTACTGTTTGTGGTGTTTGGTATTAAAGCTGCCATGCTGCCTGTCGGCTTCTGGTTGCCAAAAACCTATGCCGTTGCCAGCACCCCCGTTGCCGCATTGTTTACCATCATGACCAAAGTCGGCATCTATGCGATTTTACGGGTCAACGGGACCGTGTTTGATGATGTCATGGCCCAGAGTATTCTCAAGAACTGCCTGCTGATTATTGGCTTGATTACTTCATTGTATGGGGTAGTCGGTGCAATTGGCGCAGAACGCTTACGTCGTTTTGTCGGCTTTATGGTGTTATCGTCAATCGGTACCCTGCTGATCGCAATTGCCATGTTTAATACCGAAGCATGGGCAGCGGCACTGTATTATCTGGTACACAGCACCTTGATCGGGGCAGCATTCTATCTGTTCTGTGGCTGGATCACCTCACAACGGGGAGCTTTCAAAGACCATCTGAAAGTTGCACCTAAAATCAAGCAGGAAAAGGCCGCTGCCTTTAGCTTTTTCATCATTGCATTAATGCTGGCAGGTTTACCACCGTTCAGTGGTTTCCTCGGTAAAGTGTTTATTTTACAAGCCACTGCGGAAACGCCTTATCAGGGCTGGATCATTGCAGTGATCCTGATCGTCAGCTTGCTCAGCATTATCGCGCTGACACGAGTGGGTTTTATTCTGTTCTGGCGTGCAACACCACCGGAACAAGACCAGAAAGAAGCTGCTTATGCTGAATATCAGGCTTTGCCTGAAGTTGCACCCAAACGCAATGACAAGGCCATCTATATTCTACTGGCCAGCTTGATGGCCTATGTAGTCTTTGCTGCGCCTATCCAAAGCTATACCACAGCCACGGCACAGCAAATCCAGAACCATGCCCTGTATAACCAGACCATCCTGAAAAATGATGCGCAGGGTCGTCCGATCAGTGTCCAGCCTTATGACCCGAGTTATTTACCTGAAACCAAATATGGTGGTGAAGTCGACGATCATAATGCTCTGTTGATTCCGGATATTATTTCCAAGCCAACCCTGCAAGGTGAGCATATTTCTGAATACAAGCAGCGTCAAATCGCTGGGCAGGTTTTGGAAGCACCGACCATTCCGAATAGCACACAGTTAAAACCAATGGAGGAACACTGATGCAAAAATTATCTTTGCTTGACCGTTGGTTTCCGCATCCCTTTGTATCTGTGCTGATTTTTGTGAGCTGGCTGATGCTGGCTCACAGTCTGGATGTAACCGATCTTTTAATTGCGGTGATTCTGGCCATCGGGATTGCGCGCCTGGTCAGTCCCTTTATTGACAGAACTCCGCATATTCAGTGGATGCCTGCCATTAAACTGTTTTTTGTGGTGCTTTGGGATATCGTGATCTCTAATTTCCGCGTTGCTAAAATGGTACTTGGCCCTATGGATCAACTGCATCCGAAATGGTATCGCGTTCCTCTGGAAACCGAACACGAGCAGGTCAACACCTTGCTGGCCATGATCATTACTACCACGCCCGGTACGGTTTCCGCTGGTATTGATCAGGAGCGTGGCGATATTCTGGTACACGCGCTCAGTACCGATAATGCCGAGCTTGATATTCAGGACATTAAAAAGCGTTATGAAATGCCTTTAATCGAAATCTTTGACGTGAAGATTGCAGCAGAAGGAGCAACCAAATGACTATTCTCCCTTATGCATTGGGTATTGGCTTAATTGCAATTACCATCTCGATGTTTATGTGCCTGATCCGTCTGATTGCAGGTCCTTCGGTCATTGATCGACTGCTGGCCCTGGACACCCTGTTCCTGAATGCCACCTGTTTAATCGTCGTGTTGGGCATTTATTGGGTCAGCACCAATCTATTTGAAGGTGCACTTCTGGTGGCAATGCTGGGCTTTGTTTCGACCGCTGCCCTCGCCCGCTATTTCACTACTGGTCACGTGATTGATTAAGGAGCGTCATCATGCAACTGATTATTGAGATTATTATTTCATTCTTCGTGGTATTTGGCGCCTTCTTTATGCTGGTCGGTTCGATCGGCATGATCCGCCTGCCAGACTTGTTTATGCGTCTCCATGCACCGACTAAATCTAGTACCTTAGGGCTTGGTAGCTTCCTGATTGCAGCAATGATTTTCTGGGCGACACAAGGCCGTTTTGGTTTTGCCGAGCTTTTGATTACCCTGTTTGCCTTTATCACTGCACCCGTATCCGCCAATTTGATGGCTCAGGCAGCCATCCACTTACGCTTACGCTCAACCAGTGGTGAGGTACCAGAAGCCTTAAATCGTCCGCTTCCTTGGCAACGCTACCGTCGCCATCCATTGAAGAAAGATTAACTCTTTTATTCCGAGCATAAAAAAGCCACCCGAAGGTGGCTTTTTTATGCATTCATAATTTTAAAACCATAACAAATGATTTTTATTATTTTAAATTTCTATGAGCCACTTATCATAAACCCCACCAGTAAATTCATGGCTTCAACCAGATTAGTATTTCTTTATAAAGCTAAATTACGCAGATATATAAAAACCTACTTATAACTTAGCTAATATGGCATGACGATAAAAGTCATGTTTGCAACACCAGCATTATCGCTGTAGTAATTAAAGTTATCGTTCATATACCAATAATAATATCTCGTTGTTCCACTGTCGTTTATGTAATACCAAGTTCCACCTTTAGACTGGTCAAATTTCTCCTCATAACCAACCGCTGAATACTCTCCATTACCCAAACTACACAGCCCCATAAGTTGCGCACGTCGAAGCCAAGTGACAACTTGTTCATATGGCTCAAAATCCCAACCATAAAGAGGACGATTAGAGGAGGTATCCTTGTTATCAGTCCAAAGCGGGGAGGTGGCCGAGGCCCAATAGAAGATATGACCAGGTGGAACCACCAGAGGTGGATGAGTCGGATTAGTGAAGAATGGCTTATCTGTAGCTATGGCCTGCAAAAAGATGCTTTTCGCATTTTTTGGAGTGATTACTGCTTTTGCATCAACCTGTGTCGTCTCATTTGGAATGACCTTATCTTTATGCTTATCTATGTCTTTATCTTTATCAAGACTAGGGTTTGGTTCTTTCCACTTTCTTGTATCATTCATTTCATAATCTCCGTTAAGTCAAATAATTAGAATTTATTATTAATAGTAGCGAGTCAGAAAACCAAAGATTCTACAAGACAATCAATTCATCTTATTTGTCACCACCAACACAAGATTCTAAATATTGATATAGAAGTCAGATTTAAATTTATCTAAAAATAATGCAATATTTTGTTTATTTTTTAATCACAACTTAACACTAATACTCCATTCAAATAGAGTCAAGAATCCAATACATCAATCTGACAAGCAGTATTTCTTGAGCAAATAAGAGCATTTATTTTTATAAAAAATTAAATATTTTCATGTAGATAATCAAAAATATAAAAAGCCACCCGAAGGTGGCTTTTTTATATCTATTTACTTCTGTTCATCTTGCTCTTGTTCAGGCAGATCTTTAACCGCTTCAGCAATCAGACCAAACATATAGTTACCATAGGCATTGGTCTTGTCGTAATGGAAACGCAATCTTGGCGTAATCCGTGTCTTGATACGACGACTCAACTCATGACGCAGGAAACCCGATGCTTTATTCAAGACATCCAAGGTTTCTTTATTTGCAGCTTCACTTTGGTCATCGCCCAGTTCACGGCCCATTACAGTGACATATACTTCAGCATATCCCATATCTGCACTGACTTTCACGGCTGAGATGGTCACCAGACCACCCAGACGTGGATCTTTAAGCTCCTGACGGATCAGCTCGGACAACTCACGCTGTACCGAATCCGCCATGCGCTTTAAGCGTTGGCTACCCGCCATTAAAGACTCCGTTTAATCAATTGAACATCATACACTTCGATCTTGTCTTGTGCCTTGATGTCTTTATAGCCTTTGACTGCAAGACCACATTCCATACCGGCACGAACTTCTTCAACCACTTCTTTATAGCGACGAAGAGATTCAAGCTCGCCCTGGAACACAACCACGTCATCACGCAATACGCGAATTGGCTTGTTACGGTGTAACACACCCTCAAGAACCATACAGCCTGCTGCTGCACCAAACTTGCTTGAGTGGAACACTTCACGCACTTCAGCAACACCCAGGATTGTCTCACGGTGTTCAGGTGCAAGCTTACCGCTCATTGCAGCTTTTACATCATCAATCAATTGATAGATGATGCTGTAGTAACGAATATCGATACCATCTTGGTCAGCTTTTTGACGTGCTGTATTATCCGCACGTACGTTGAAGCCTAACAATACTGCTTCTGAAGATTCAGCCAAAGTAACGTCTGATTCGGTGATTGCACCGACACCAGAACCGATTACACGGACTTTCACTTCATCAGTTGCAAGCTCATCAAGTGCAACATGCAATGCTTCCAAAGTACCGCGTACATCAGTTTTGAGTACCACGTTAACGGTTGGAACATCTTTCTTGCCCATTGACGCCATGATGTTTTCAAGACGCATTGAGCTTGCACGCTCAAGACGTTTTTGACGTTCACGGTCTGCACGAGCATCAGCAACTTCACGTGCTTTCTTCTCGTCATTCACCACAAGAACTTCATCACCCGCCATTGGCGCTTCTGGTAAACCTAAGATTTCTACAGGAATTGATGGACCTGCAGACGTGATACGTTGACCATTTTCGTCTGACATGGCACGTACACGACCATACGATGAACCAGCCAATACCAGGTCACCAATGTTCAATGTACCGTTTTGTACCAGGATCGAAGTGACTGCACCACGGCCTTTATCAACACGTGCTTCAATTACAACACCTTGTGCCGCACCTTCAGCAGAAGCTTTAAGCTCCATCAATTCAGATTGGATCAGGATCAGGTCAAGTAAACCATCGATACCTTCACCCGAATGTGCAGATACTTTCGCGATTGGAACATCACCGCCCCACTCTTCAGGCACGATACCTTTGGTGGTCAATTCGTTTAATACGCGATCTGGATCAGCTGATTCTTTATCCATTTTGTTGATTGCAACAATGATCGGCGTACCCGCAGCACGCGCATGGTCAATGGCTTCAGCTGTTTGTGGCATGACACCATCATCAGCAGCAACAACAAGGACCACGATATCAGTTGCTTTCGCACCACGTGCACGCATAGACGTAAACGCTGCGTGTCCCGGTGTATCTAGGAAAGTAATAATGCCTTTCTCAGTTTCAACATGGTAAGCACCAATGTGCTGAGTAATACCACCCGCTTCGCCCGCTGCCACTTTAGAGCGACGGATACGATCCAGTAATGAGGTTTTACCATGGTCAACGTGACCCATGATCGTCACCACTGGCGGACGAGTTGTTTGCTCACCACGTGCTTCTTCAGCTGCAACCAGTAAGTTATCTTCTGCTTGCGTATCAGAAACCAATACCGGGTTGTGACCCAATTCTTCAACCACAAGTACAGCAGTATCTTGATCAATCGCCTGGTTCTGAGTTACAAGCTCACCCATTTTCATAAGGGTCTTGATGACTTCACGAACTTTAACAGCCATTTTCTGTGCAAGATCAGCAACAATGATTTTCTCACCGATCTCGACATCATAAACCTGTTTCTTCACAGGCTTTTCAAAACCATGCTTGTTGGCTTGGCTGGTTTTCAAGCCACGCTTGTGATGGCTCTTGCTGAAGCTTTGCTCAGACTGAGCATCGCCACCACGACCGCCTTTCTTACCACCACGTGTATTTGCAGTCGCGCCACCGCGTTTGATTTCACGGTCTTCCTTGTTGAAGGAATCTTCATAAGCCTGACCAACAAGACCGGCAGCTAAAGGTGAATCATCAATTACACGAATGGTTGCAGTGGCATCATCATTTGAATATTTTGATGCCATCTGACGCATTTGCTCAAGCGTACGTTGCTGCGCTTCTTCAGCGGCTTTACGACGTACTGCTTCTTCAGTCGCTTTCAACTGAGCAGTTTGCTCTTCACGTGCTTTTTTCTGTTCTGGTGTTTCAGTCGGGCGAACCACTGGTGCTTTAATCACCTTGTCGCTATTACGCTTTTTCACCACAACCGCTGCTTTCGCAGTGTTTTGACCTGAACTATCAGAAGTATGCGCTGCACGCATGGCTTCTAATGTTGCATTGGCTTTTTGTTCAGCGCTATGACGAGCTTTTTGATCTGCTTCATCACGTACTTTTTGTTCAGCACGGACTTTCGCATCTGCTTCTACACGCGCTTTTGCTTCAGCTGCAAGTAATTCTGGATTTGGCTTGGCAAAAACCTGTTTCTTGCGAACTTCAACATTAATGCTTTTTGCTTTACCAGAAGTACTGGTAACTTTAGCAGTACTCGTTGTTTTACGTTTCAACGCAATCTTTCCTGTGTTACCACTTTCCTGACCATGTACTTTTTTCAAGTGATTGACCAAAGTATCTTGCTGTTCAGTGGTAATAATGTCATCTGCTTTACGCTGTGGTAAGCCTGCTTCGCGAACCTGTTCCAGGAGTTTCTCTACAGGACGTTCTACGCTGAGTGCTAACTCTTGAATCGACTTGTCCGTCATCTATTATCTCCTAGTTAAACCATGATTCACGTGCTTTCATGATTAATTGACCCGCTTTGTCATGACCTAAACCTTCGATATCAGAAATATCGTCAGTTGCCTGGTCTGCCAAATCATCAACAGTAACCACACCACGCGCCGCCAATGCATATGCAATCTCGGTTGTCATACCTTCCATACCGAGAAGTTCTGCACTTGGCTCTTGAATATTTTCTTGCTGTTTCAATGCATCCGTCAAAGCAGCTTCTTTCGCACGACTCTGTAGCAATTCAACCAAATCGGCTTCAAGCTCGATTTCGTCAAATGTTTCAGCCGGAACGTAAGCAATCTCTTCTAATGAAGTGAAGCCCATTTCAACCAATGCCATTGCCAGGTCTTCTTCAATATCAAGACGTGTAATAAACATGTCTAAATATTGCTGTGCTTCATTTTGCTGACGAGCACGATACTCTTCTTCTAACATCATGTCGAGTTTATAACCCGTCAATTCCGATGCTAAACGAACATTTTGCCCTTGCGAACCAATGGCACGCGCTAACTGATCATTGGTTGCGAAGATGATGTCCGCACTACGTGCATCTTCATCAAGGACAATACCTGATACATCAGCTGGCTCTAACGCACTGGCGATATATTGTGCCGGATCATCAGACCACACCACCACATCAATACGCTCACCGTTCAACTCTTGCTGTACCGCCTGGATACGTGTACCACGCATACCAATACATGCACCTACTGGGTCAATACGATGGTCATTGGTTTTCACTGCAATTTTAGCACGAACACCAGGCTGACGCGCTGCTGCTTTAATTTCGATGATTTCTTCAGAAATTTCTGGAATTTCTTTCTTCATCAAGGCAATCAGCATTTCAGGGCGTGCGCGAGACAATAATAATTGTGCACCACGGCCTTCACGGTTGACGTTGTACAAAATCGCATTGATACGCTGTTTAGGACGTAAAATTTCTTTGTGAATGGTTTCTTCACGCGCCAAGTAAGCTTCAGCGTTGTCACCCAGATCAATGATAAAGCCATCTTTGGTTTGCTTTTTCACTTCACCGTAAATCAACTCACCGACTTTCGATTCATAGGCATCCGCAACCAATGCGCGCTCTGCTTCACGAATCTTCTGTACGATTACTTGCTTAGCGATTTGCGCAGCAATACGACCGAACTCGATTGATTCAACTTCAAGTTCACGCACATCACCGATTGACCATTTCGCAGGGTCTACATCAGAAATTGCGTCCTGGCATGCTGGCATTTCATGATCTTCATCCGCAACTACCGTCCATTGACGGAAGGTACGGTAATCACCAGTTTTACGATCAATCTCAACACGAAGTTGAGCTTCTTCAGAATGTGTGCCTTCGTAAAACTTTTTCTTCGTTGCCGCAACAAGTGCTTGCTCTAACGCTTGGAAGATCGCTTCACGACTAACACCTTTTTCATTACTAACCGTTTCTGCAACGGTAAGAATTTCGCGGCCCATAAGTCACCTACCGATTTCTTATAAAATTAAGTTAATATTAGTCTTGATAGATTAAATTTGCTTTATCAATATTATTACTATCAATTTCAAGCACATGATTACCTTCAACTTCAACCTGAATCAGTTCATTTTCCAAGTCTACAGAAAGTAATTTCGCCTGAAATTTGCGACGGTTCTCGACAGCAGCAATTAATCGTAAAGCCACTTGTTGCCCGATATAGGCAGGTAATTGATTAAGTTGGAAAAATGGACGATCCCAACCTGGTGATGACACCTCTAAAGCATACTCACCGGAAATTGGATCATGGACATCAAGCATTGCACCCACTTGTTGTGTTACCAGAACACAATCCTGAACGCCAATACCACGCCCGAGTTCAACTTCACCATCTTCATTGAGGACAGGTTCAGCACTCTCATCTACCGCTTTATCGATATAAATACGTAGTAAAGAACGCTTACCTTGTGGCAGGAATTCAATCCCCCACAGATCTACACCACACGCAGCTACAGCTGGCGCAATAAGATCATGCAATGCTTGTGATTTATTTGATAATTTCATGTACTCTCGTCGCTCTTATACGAGCCAATCAATCTTAACCGTATAGTGAAGCACGACTATTTGACCAATTGATGTCGAACAACTACACGATAGCTAAACAACCAATAAAAAAGGGCGTAAATCGCCCCTATGTTACACAGAAAAGCTTAGCCCACTGTGCAAAAAGGCCCACCTTATTGTGAGCCTCTTTTTAGAAACTTGGTAGCGGGAGCTGGATTTGAACCAACGACCTTCGGGTTATGAGCCCGACGAGCTACCAGACTGCTCCATCCCGCATCAACGTGCAAAAATTATATACAAATATGAAAAAAAGTCAATCTAAGTTTTCTTCATATCCGTCTGATTAAGTTGCACCTTAATCAAATGGTAGCGGGAGCTGGATTTGAACCAACGACCTTCGGGTTATGAGCCCGACGAGCTACCAGACTGCTCCATCCCGCAACAACACAAACACTGCATACACCGAACTTAACTGGTTATTAAGTTTGGTGCGGAAGGGGGGACTTGAACCCCCACGCCCGAAAGCACTACCACCTCAAGGTAGCGTGTCTACCAATTCCACCACCACCGCAGTTTGTGGGACGCATTCTATTCCTTTCAATACAAAAAGGAAAGTCCTAAATCGACTTATTCAGCCGTTTTAGGTGCATTTGATGAAGTTTCAGGCGATGTTGCCGGCGCAGATGTTGTCGTTTGAACAGATTTCAAACTATAGGCATCTGTGGTTTGTTTCTTGGCAAACACAGCGAGTGTCAAACTGGTGACAAAAAACAGTGCAGTAAAAATCGCGGTCAGACGAGTTAAAAAGTTGCCTGCGCCTGACGCACCAAATACGGTTGCAGCACCGCCACCACCAAAGGATGCGCCTGCTTCTGCACCTTTACCTTGTTGTACCAGCACCAAAGCAATAATCAAAATTGCCAGAATGATGTGGACAACGAGTATAAAACTATACATCTCTCTTCCTCGTTATTTGCTTTGCGCAAATGCTTTTGCGATTTGGTAAAAAGATTGTGCATTTAAAGACGCACCGCCTACCAAAGCACCATTAATATCTGGACATGCCGCCAATTCGACCGCATTTTCAGCTTTCACACTACCACCGTACAAGATCGCGGTCGTGGCACCAAATGCCGTAATCTGCTTTAAGCCTTCACGGATTTTTGCATGCATCGCCTGAGCATCTGCGGGTGACGCGGTTTTACCCGTCCCGATAGCCCAGATCGGTTCATACGCTACCACAATATTTTGCCATTGTTCAGCTTTTACCACCGCTGCAATGTCACAAATCTGTTGTAATACCACCTGCTCTGCTGAACCCTGCTCACGCTGTTCCAGAGTTTCACCGACACAATAAATCACGGTTAAACCTGCACTCAAGGCATTTTGCAGCTTGGCTTTTAATATTTCGACATTGTCACCGAATAACTCACGGCGCTCAGAATGTCCAATCAATACATATTCAATCTGGCTGTCTTTTAACAGTTCCGCACTGACTTCACCTGTGTAGGCACCCGTGCCAGCTACACGCGAAAGATCCTGAGCCACGGTATATACGGCTCTGGCTGCATCTTTTAACTGAGCCTGAACTCCAGTCAGGGCAATGCTGGTTGGTGCGACACCAATATGGCATTGTTCAGCAGCAATATTGTCCTGCTGTAATAACTGCTTAAATTCTTCTATTAGTTGGAAAGCATTCGCATGCATTGGATTCATCTTCCAATTGCCAACAACCCAAGGGGTAATGGTCGAATTCGACATCCTTCGCCCGCCTACTGTTAATTTTCAAAAATGCTGCATATTTTACACGGATTTTTATAAAATTCAGTTTTTTTCTATTGTTTAGATCTAAATCAATTTAAAATTTATCTTCACCTCAGCCTGGTTACTGTTTATACGCTAGTAGCTTGTTATATTTATTTAAAAACAACAGGCTGGTGGTGGGCAAAAGTATCGGATCAGTTTAGAAATGAACGTATTAGATAAAATTAATTTGTAAAAAAACTCGATCAGTTCAAAGTTTAACGATGAACCAAGGCAAAAACGACACTTTAGCTAGTGGCATTTTTGCCTAACAAAAGTATAATTTTTAGGATACATATTATAAACATTTATTGTCATAAGGCGGACAGATGTCAGGATTACATACGTCTCCAAAGTTTTCGGGGTTTATTCGACGGTTAGTTGAAGACAGTCATCTGTCTGCAACAACCATGCAAACAGCGATTGATACAGCTAAAAAAGCACGACAAGATATCGTCGCACATTTAATTGAACATCATCGTTTATCACCACTCACCATTGCTGAAACCATTGCAGCCGAGTTTGGTGAGCCGCTATTTGATCTGGCAGTCTACGATACCGCCCTGTTACCGCGTGATCTGGCTGACAACAAACTGATTCAGAAACACAGAGTCGCGCCCCTGCTGCAGCGGGGTCAGATTTTATACGTTGCGACCAGCAATCCAACCAATATTGAAGCGCTGGATGCCATTCGCTTTAACACCAAGCTCAATATCGAACCGATTATTGTTGAGCACACCAAACTCGAAAAACTGATTGAACAGCAATTTGGCGATTCAGGCAGTTTCGACTTTGGAGAGAGTGAAGATTTTGATTTAGATATCGACGTAAACCAAGATCCAAACCAAGAAGAAGAGGATGCACCACAAGGCGACGAATCCCCGATTGTTAAATATATCAACAAGCTCCTCATTGATGCGATTCGTATGGGTGCATCTGATTTACATTTTGAGCCTTATGAAAAGATGTATCGGGTGCGTTACCGTGTAGATGGAGTACTGCGTCAAATTGCCACGCCGCCCTTACAAATGGCAACCCGTCTCGCCTCCCGTTTAAAGGTCATGTCGCAAATGGACATTTCAGAAAAACGGATGCCTCAAGATGGCCGTATTAAATTAAAGCTATCCAAAACCAAAGCCATCGACTTCCGTGTCAACTCACTACCTACGCTGTTTGGCGAGAAGCTGGTGCTACGTATTCTTGATCCATCCAGTGCCATGCTCGGGATTGAAGCGCTGGGTTACGAGGACGAGCAAAAAGCCTTATTTATGGAAGCGCTGGATAAGCCTCAAGGCATGCTGCTGATTACCGGCCCAACCGGTTCTGGTAAAACCGTGTCTTTGTATACCGGTTTGAATATCCTCAATACTGAAGACACCAACATTTCTACTGCCGAAGATCCGGTCGAAATCAATCTGGAAGGCATTAATCAGGTCAACGTCAATCCTAAAACCGGACTGACCTTCTCTGCTGCATTGAAAGCATTCTTACGTCAGGATCCAGACATCATCATGGTCGGTGAGATCCGGGATCTGGAAACCGCAGAAATTGCCATTAAAGCCGCACAAACCGGTCATATGGTGATGTCGACACTGCATACCAACAGTGCCCCTGAAACCTTGACCCGTTTGCGCAATATGGGCGTGCCGTCCTTCAACATTGCCACTTCGGTCAATCTGGTGATTGCACAACGTCTGGCACGTCGCTTATGCTCGCAATGTAAGGCACCGATTGATATTCCAAAACAGAGCCTGTTAGAGCTTGGCTTTACTGAACAGGATATGGCCGACCCCGATTTCAGGATTTTTCAACCGGTGGGCTGTGCCGAATGTCGTGAAGGTTATAAAGGCCGTGTCGGCGTCTATGAAGTCATGAAAGTTACGCCAGAAATTTCCAGAATTATTATGGAAGACGGCAATGCGTTACAGATTGCAGCGGCATCCGAACAAGCAGGTTTTAATAATTTACGCCGTTCAGGTTTAAAAAAAGTGATGCAAGGAATTACCTCTTTGCAAGAAATTAACCGCGTAACAAGTGAATAAAATCAATAAAAAGGATTAATAATCATGGCAGCTAAAAAAGCGCAAATGATGCCAACTTTTGCTTATGAAGGGGTTGACCGGAAAGGGGCAAAAATTAAAGGGGAATTACCGGCACGTAATATGGCTTTGGCGAAAGTCACCTTACGTAAACAAGGGGTCACCATTAAGAATATTCGAGAAAAACGCAAGAATATTCTTGAAGGCCTGATGAAGAAAAAAGTGACCACGCTGGATATCACCATTTTCACCCGTCAATTGGCCACCATGATGAAAGCAGGTGTACCACTGGTACAGGGCTTTGAAATCGTGGCCGAAGGCTTGGAAAATCCCTCTATGCGTGAAGTGGTGTTGGGGATCAAAGGCGAAGTTGAAGGCGGTAATACTTTTGCTGGCGCCTTAAAAAAATACCCGCAATATTTTGATAATCTGTTCTGCTCGCTGGTGGAATCTGGTGAACAATCAGGTGCACTCGAAACCATGTTAGACCGCGTTGCGATCTATAAAGAGAAAAGTGAACTGCTCAAACAGAAAATTAAAAAGGCCATGAAATACCCGGCTACGGTGATTGTGGTGGCTGTGATTGTGACCATTATTCTGATGGTGAAAGTGGTACCCGTATTCCAGGACCTGTTCAATTCTTTTGGCGCAGACCTTCCGGCCTTCACCAAAATGGTGGTGAACATGTCCAAATGGATGCAAGAGTATTGGTTTATCCTGATTATCGTGATTGGTGCCATTATTGCTGCCTTTCTGGAAGCGAAAAAGCGCAGCAAGAAATTCCGCGATCTGCTCGATAAAATGGCTTTGAAAGCGCCTATTTTTGGCGATCTGGTTTATAAAGCCATTATTGCGCGCTATAGCCGTACCTTAGCCACGACGTTTGCTGCAGGTGTCCCACTGATTGATGCATTAGAATCAACGGCGGGAGCAACCAATAACGTGATTTATGAAGAAGCGGTCATGAAAATTCGCGAAGATGTTGCGACAGGTCAGCAACTGCAGTTCGCCATGCGTGTTTCGAACCGCTTCCCTTCAATGGCCATTCAAATGGTCGCGATTGGTGAAGAATCAGGTGCCTTAGACAGTATGCTGGATAAGGTTGCCACCCATTATGAAAATGAAGTCGACAATGCCGTAGATGGTTTAACCTCTATGATGGAACCGCTAATCATGGCTATACTGGGTATTTTAGTCGGTGGCTTGGTTGTTGCCATGTATCTACCGATCTTCCAAATGGGTTCTGTGGTTGGGTAATCTGGGGTTTAAATGCAATCGTTACTTTCTTATTTTATCGAAAACCCGACTGCACTGTATCTTGCAGTTGGGCTTTTGAGTTTATGTATCGGCAGTTTCTTAAATGTTGTCATCTTCCGCACACCCAAGATGATGGAACAAGAGTGGCAGCAGGAATGCCAGATGCTCCTGCATCCTGAACAGCCGATAATTGACCAAAGCAAACTGACACTGAGTCAACCCGCTTCGACTTGTCCCAAGTGTGACGCTCCTATTCGCTGGTACCAGAATATTCCTGTGATTAGCTGGTTAGCGCTGCGGGGTAAATGTGGCAGCTGCCAGAATCCGATCAGTATCCGTTATCCGCTGATTGAACTATTGACCATGCTGTGCTCGCTGGTGGTCGTTGCGGTCTATGGCCCAACCCTACAAATGCTCTTCGGTTTAGTGTTGACCTGGGTTTTGATCACTCTGACTTTTATTGATTTTGATACCCAATTGCTACCCGATCGCTTTACCCTTCCCCTCGCTGCCTTAGGTTTAGGAATTAATAGTTATGCCATTTATACCTCAGCCAGTCTGGCGATCTGGGGTTATATCATTGGCTTCCTGTGTCTCTGGATCGTGTACTATATTTACAAATTACTCAAAGATAAAGAAGGCATGGGCCATGGCGACTTTAAACTGTTAGCCGCCTTAGGTGCATGGATGGGACCAATGCTGCTGCCTTTAATCGTGCTACTCTCTTCAATGGTCGGTGCGATTATTGGTATTATTCTGCTGAAAATGCGTGGTGAAAATCAGCCATTTGCATTTGGTCCTTATATTGCAATTGCAGGCTGGATCGCCTTTTTATGGGGTGATCAAATCATGAAAGTTTATTTAGGTGGTTAATATGGGTTTTATCTTGGGGATTACAGGCGGTATTGGTAGTGGGAAATCAGCTGCGACCCAATGGTTTGAATCTCAAGGTATTAGCGTAGTCGATGCCGATATCGTGGCCAGAGAAGTGGTTGAGCCAGGCCAGCCTGCATTACAGGCAATACAGCAAGCCTTTGGCGACTGGGTCTTATTGGAAGACGGCAATTTAAATCGCAGAGCACTACGTGAGCATATTTTCCAGTTTCCGGAAGCCCGTCAAACGCTGGAAAAAATCACCCACCCCGCCATTCGCCAGTCCATCATCCAGCAATTACAACAGGCTGAAAGTCCTTATGTAATTTTGGTTTCACCCTTACTTTTTGAAACCAATCAGCATCAACTCACACACCATACCTTACTGGTGGATGCTGATGAACAAACCCAGCTACAACGGGCCAGTCAACGTGATGGACAAAGCGAAGAACAGATCCGTAAAATCATTGCGGCACAAATGCCCCGTGCACAAAAACAACAGCTTGCCAATGATATTGTCGTCAATGATGGTTTATTAGAACATCTGCATCAGCAACTGAAACCATTGCACTTGAGTTATTTACAACGTGCAGAACACGCCTTCTAACCTTGTTTCTGCCGGGCTAATTGTGCAGCCAGACTATCTTTACGCAACCAGCGCCATGGCTGCAATGCACCGATTCCCATCCCGATCAGGCCACACACAATCGCAGCATTCAACGGCTCATTGAGTAAAGGCACGGCAATAAGCGCAGCAATGAAGGGGGCCAAGGTGACAATACTGCCTGTTTTAAATGCCCCTAATCGCTCAATGGCTGCCACATAAGTCAGGGTTGCCACAATCACAACCAGCACACCATGAAAAAGCCCCTGAATCAATAAATGTACAGGCGTTGCTTCATGGAAATGCTTGGGAATAAATAGAAGATAAATAGGGAGATAGATAATTGCAGACCAGATCACCACACCTGCGGTTGCGTGCCAGGCTGAGAGCTTCCACTGTTTCAGCAAAACCGTGAAAATCCCCCACCAGATTGCACTGACAAATAGAAGTAGATCCCCGACACCTAATCCTGAGGCTTGATCATGCAGCATCAAATAGCTCATCAGCAGCAATGCACTCATCATGATGATCAGACTGGCCCAAGTATGCTTATCAAAAGGCTGTCTAAACAAGATATAGGCAGCGACGGCGGTACACAGCGGAATACAGCCATTCAGGAAAATGGCTGCATGGGCAGCGGGTGCATGTAAAAAGGCGCTATACACCGTAAGGCAATATACGAGTCCGCCAATCAGCGCCAAAATCACGGGTCGCGGATTCCATAAAAAAGCGAGATCTTTTTTATAGATCAAAACTGGCAATAAAATCAGGGAAGCAATGGCAAAACGCATGGCCACCAGATCCCAGACACTGACATGCCAATGTGCGTTGAGGCGGGAAAAAATGGTAAATCCGCCCCAGATACACATGGTGATCAGAACAAAGAAATAGCCTTGCGTACGAGCAGTCATCTGGGCTTACATAGAACAATATGAGCTTAAATTATACACCACGTTGACGGCAGGCTTCATACAATGCCATACCTGTTGCCACGCTGACATTTAAACTTTGCAAGTCACCCGCCATCGGGATATACACGGTATGATCACATTGTGACTGGGTAATCGGTCTTAAACCGGTATCTTCAGCACCCATCACAATCACCACAGGACCTTTAAAATCACACTGATGAATCGGTAATGCTTTTTCATCCAGCATGGTCCCAATTACACGGGTATGCGTGCTGTCTTTCAGATGTGCCAAAGTTCTTGCCAGATTGGTCACTTGAATAAACTTAACTTTCTCGGCCCCACCCGCGGCAACCTTACGTGCTGTCGGTGTCAGACTAGCTGAACGGTCACGTGGCACAATCACTGCCTGCACCCCCATCGCTGCCGCGGTACGGATACACGCGCCAAGATTGTGCGGGTCAGTCACCTGATCAAGCGCCAGTAACAACGCATCTGGAGACTGCTGCATGAGTTCATCCAGATCTTTTTCATTCAAGGTCGGATGTGGGCGCACCGCAGCAACCACCCCTTGATGGAAGGGTAAACCTGCCAGTTTTTCCAGACTGTCGCGACTGGCTTTTTGAATACTGATCCCGAAAGGTTCGGCCAGTTGCAAGATCTTTTGCAAACGCTGGTCATCTCGACCTTTTAATGTAAATAAAGTCAAAACGCGTTCAGGCTCTAACTCCAACAATGACTCTACCGAATGAACGCCATAATAATATTCAGGTTTTGCCATGAACGACCTCGTTTAGCACGTTCTCTTTTGTATAAAAAAGAGTGTTAGGAATATTGAAAAATAAGAATCCTGCAAAGTGACTTTACAGGTGAGGAGCGATTATAGCTCCGCAAGATTACCTAATAAAAAAATCCTGCAAAATGACTTTACAGGATTTCTATTGGCTCTAGTGTACTCGATTTAGAAAGGAATAGGTTAGCCTTCTAAATGACAGACATAGTCGAGGACATCGTCTGCTTCAATCAGGAAGGTACTATTGCCAGGGACATAGAATGATTGCCCTGCACGGAATAATTCACTTTCTGTACTATCTGCGATTTTTACACGACATTCGCCAGAAATAATTTCCATACGCTCTGGCACGTGTGTTTCAAAAGTTAAAGGCTGTTCAGTGGGTAAAATTACACCTAAAGTCTTTTTTGTACCATCTTCAAATTGTACGGTGTGACTAATACATGCCCCGCCAAAATACACATTCGATTTCTTAATGACCGTTACATGATCAAACTGCACTGAACTCATGCGTACTCTCCAAATAATGCCGCATTTATATTAGGTTATGCTGGACGTAGTTTAATTGTGCCGTGACAACTAATCAATCCATTTTCTGGGCTAAACATAGCAATTTTCATACCTGAGCGAAGATAAGCAAAGTGAAACTTTGCCTGAGCGCAAGACGAACAGCTGTGCTGTGAGTGAAGGAAGGTAAAGCAACGCTTTGTCTGGGCGCAAGTCGAGCAGCTATGCTGTGAGTGGCGAAGATAAGCAAAGTGAAACTTTGCCTGAGCGCAAGACCTTGCGCCATATATGGCTCATATGCTACGAGTGGCGAGGAACAGCAAACATTAATAATATTTACCTGAGCATAAGTCCTTGCATCATATATAACTCATATACTGTACATAGCGTCGGACAAACAAATTGGATCTGCTCAACGCAAAACCTGAGCTCCCCCGCTATAAATGTTGAAGAAAAAGCCAAGAGGTCAAACACATCACAAAATAACCCTCTATCCGCACAGTAAATCAGGAAATTCCACCATTCAACTCTTGTAGCAACTTTAAAACTTCTCTATCTTTAAGCAAAAGATTCTGTGCATTGGATGCGTTTATGCTCACCCATTTAACTTTAATTAATTTTGCACTCGCCGACCATTTGGCTTTAGATATTGAACAAGGCTTCAATGTGCTGACTGGTGAAACTGGCGCGGGCAAATCATTATTGTTAGATGCGCTATCTGCATGTCTGGGTGAACGTACCGATACCAACTATGTCCGCTATGGCGCTGACAAAGCCGATGTGACTGCTGTATTTAGCTATCAGGCAGAGAGTGCCGAAGCACAATGGCTCGCCGAACATGAACTAGATGATGATTCAGGTGAAATCCATTTAAGACGTGTGATTTTTGCCACCGGTCGTAGTAAGGCCTGGATCAATGGTCGTCCCAGCAGTTTAGCCGAACTCAAGGAAATCGGCCGTTTACTGGTGCAACTTTATAGTCAGCACAGTCAGCAACAGTTATTAGAGCCACCTTATCCAAAACGCTGGCTAGACCGTTATCACAATTTTGCTGAACCCTCGAATGCTGTTCGTGAAGCCTATAGTACTTGGCAAAAGAATATCCGCCAGCATCAAGCAGCGTTGGATGCACAGGCAACACGCATTCAGAAAATACAAAATCTCGAATCCCAGATTGAAGAACTCGAAGACGTGGTTCAAACCGATTATCGGGATATTGAACAGGAGTTTGATCGACTCAGCCATCATGAACATATCATGCAGGACTGTAGCTATAGCCTGAATGTGTTAGATGAAGCGGAACAGAATATTACCCAGGAAGTGGCATCGATCATTCGTCGCCTAGAATCTCATGCGGGTCGTAGTGAACAGCTCGCCAATATCTATAATGCTTTGTTAAATGCCCAAAGTGAAATCGATGATGCTACGGCAAGCCTGCGTCAGTTTATTGACCGTCAAAGCTTCGATCCAGAGCGGATGGAACAACTGAATGCGACGTTGGAGGTATTCCATCGTCTGGCCCGCAAGCATCGCACCCAACCCGAATTACTCAAGCAGGAATATGAAAGCTGGCAACAGGAATTAGAACAGCTACATCAGTTGGAAGATCCAGAAACACTGGCGGAACAGGTTGAAGTCTCCTATCAGGACTTTATGCAAAAAGCCCGGCATTTAGATGAGATTCGTCGTGCAGCAGCGATTCCCTTAGCGAAACAGCTCACCGAACAGGTCAAACCATTGGCGCTGCCTGAAGCACACTTCGAGTTTAAGTTTGAACCCTTAGAACCTGCCAATGCAGAAGGCTTAAGCTTTATTCAGCTGTTATTTACTGCCAATAAAGGCATTCCGCCACAACCACTGGCGCGTGTAGCATCCGGAGGTGAGTTGTCACGTATTGCCCTAGTCATGCAAGTCATGAATGCAGAAAAAACAGATGCTGAAGTGCTGGTATTTGATGAAATTGATGTCGGGATCAGTGGGGGTACGGCTGAAGTGGTGGGACGCTTACTGGCGGATCTCGCCCAGCATGTCCAATTATTATGTATCACCCATCAGGCTCAGGTTGCAGCACAGTCGGACCAACATCTGCTGGTGAAGAAACAACAAACCGATCCAGCCAGCAGTACCATTATCGAACTGGGCGAAGAGCAACGTATTTTAGAGCTGGCGCGCATGTCGGGCGGCGTTGAAATTAGTGAGACCACTTTGCAACATGCCAGACAGTTACGACAGCTAAAATTTCAGTCGGCCTGAGCCAAGGCATAAAATATGAGAAAATAATTGGCGAAATCCGATTAACTCTTGTATGTTGATAAAAAGAACCTATATAGATAGATCAGCACCATACATTGAGGGAGAACCGCCTAGGTGACGAAACAATATCTAACTCACCGTTGTCTCATCGCCCCACCTGACATGGCCGATGACTTCTTTGCCAATACGGTCATTTACGTAGCTCGCCATGACGAAGATGGCGCTCAAGGTATTATCATCAATCGCCCTTCTGAATTACAGATCAAAGAATTGCTCAATGATTTAGAAATTGATGCCGATAATGTGCATCCGCATGCGGTATTACAAGGTGGTCCATTACGCCCGGAAGCTGGTTTTGTGTTACATACCGGTCAACCGACATGGCATTCGTCTATTGCGGTGGGCGAAAACGTCTGCATTACCACCAGTAAGGATATTCTGGACGCCATCGCGCATAATGAAGGGGTGGGTCGCTATCAGATTGCCCTGGGTTATGCCAGCTGGAGCAAAAACCAGCTTGAAGAGGAAATTACCCGCGGTGACTGGCTGATCTGTGAGTCGGATATGGATCTGATTTTCAATCTGCCTTATGGCGACCGTTGGGATGCAGCCTACAAGAAAATTGGGGTAGACCGCACCTGGTTTGCATCCGAGATTGGTCATGCCTGATATGCAAACAGCTCAATCGATTATGGCCTTTGATTTTGGTACGCAGAAAATGGGGATGGCGATTGGACAATCCACAATTGAAAGTAGCAATCCCCTGCCCTTATTTGTCATGAAAGATGGTATTCCAGACTGGGATAAACTGTTAAAGATCGTCAAGGAATGGCAACCGACCTTATTTTTGGTGGGCTTACCGCTGAATATGGATGACTCTGAATCTGAATTGTCGGCACGTGCACGGAAATTCGCCCGTCGTTTACGCCATCAAACCAATATTCAAACCTGGATGGTAGATGAACGTCTGACCACACGTGAAGCCAGAGAAGAACTCGAATCTTATCAAAGCAAAGGTCAGGCCAAGCGTTTATCTGCGGATAGCTTTGCCGCTGCATTATTAATTCAAAGCTGGTATCGCGATCCTGCCGGGATTACCCCTTAGCAAAAACCATCATTTTTATCATTAAGCGGCGTTCCATGCCGCTTTTTGTTGTCTCATTCTTGAATGAATTAGACCACTTGGGAACCGTATGGATTATTTTTCAATAATTCTCACAGTCGCGGTACGCCCCGACACAAAGGCCAATGGATTATGCGGCTGTTCATCCAGTACAATTTTTACCGGTACACGCTGCGCCAGACGCACCCAGCTAAAGGTCGGATTCACATTCGCCAATAAATTTGAACTACCAGAACGCTCACGGTCTTCAATCCCTGAGGCAATCCCCTGCACATGACCACGAATCTGTTGACGATCACCCATCAGTTGTACCGTTGCAGCATCACCGACATGAATACGGTTGAGTTTGGTTTCTTCAAAATAACCGACCACATAAAGTTGTTGACGATCTAACAATGCTGCCACGGCTTGCCCAACTTTGACGTAGTTACCGACACGTAAATCAAAGTTCGATAACGTTCCATCCGCTGGTGCAACCACTTCAGAACGATGCAAATTCAACTGGGCCAAATGCAGCGTGCTATTGGCCACCTCAATCAAGGCTTGTTGTTGCTGGATCGCAGCATTGGCTTGTTCGATATTGGCAGTCAGTTGTTCTTTTTCTGCAATCGCTTGATCACGTGTCGCAAAGACTTGATCCTGTTCTTGCTTGGAAATGGCACCATCCATCAAGCTGGCATAACGCGCAGCATTTTTCTCCGCCAGTTTCATATTGGCTTCAGTTTTGACCAGACTGGCTTTTGCTCCTGCCAGATTGGCATGTGCCTGCGCCAAACCGGCTTTGGCTTTGGCTAAATCCGATTTGGCCTGTTCCACATCCAGCGCCTGACGTGCCACATCAATTTTAAATAGCACCTGACCTTTTTTCACGCTCTGGTTGTCCTGCACCAGCACTTCGGTGACCAACCCATTGACATCGGAGGCCACCTGAATCACATCACCACGAATACGGCCATCCCGTGTCCACGGTGCAGCATTGTAGTAATTCCATAAATGCACCACCGTATATACTGCGATCAGGACCGCCACAAGTAATACAATTGGACGTATGACTTTTCTCACATCAAATGCATTCATGTTCATTACCTTTACCATTTATCTTTAAATCATTAAATTTCATAGATGCGTTATTCAAAACACTTAAGCCCAGAACCATACAAATAACCCGTGCACCAGCAGCAAGAGTCCCAAGTAAAAGCACAAATTAAAAATACTCGGCAGTGCAATCCAACCCTTACTGATCAGCCGATCAAGCCATGGACCTGCAAGCTTAAACAACACATAGGCAATAATGGCCTGTACCAAAAGAATCGGAATATAAATGCCATAAAGATTAAGTTCACCCATGAGATATACCTAAGCCATACATGTCTGAATAGCGCTGTTCTGTGGAAATATGCCCAATGCTTTCGCAGATATTATTCAGCGAAATCAGTAGTCGTTGACGTAATTGAGCATCTTCAATCTGTGGAGCAATATGCTGCAAACGCGCGATTTTCTGCACGATCTCTGCTGGAAAATGATGAATCGACAGTTGCTTCTCTTGGGCCTGAAAATACGCGGTCAGTTGTTGCTGTAACCCATTCACTTCTTGTTGCAGTTCTGCCAGTTGCGGCAATTTCTGGCTAATTTCCTGTAAACGCACCAGATCCACAATCGAGCTACTTTCCACCAAAGCATTTTGAATTGCTGTTTTAATTTCTGGATTTTGTACCATCTTGGTATTCAATACACCGACACGATCCAGCATGCTGCGTAAATGAATCTTGAAGTCACTGCCATAAGACAGATGTAATGCCTGTCGCATGGCCTGATAATGCAAAGCCAGAATCCGTGTCGCACTGGTATCAGGAGAAACCGCACGTACCAGATCAATCACAATTAGCGACACCATCACCCCTAGGACCATGGCGAAGGAACTGTCCAGATAGGACACGGCATCCATGGTGTACTGATTATGCAAGTTCAAACCCATCATGGTGTTAATGCCCAGTACCATACCGATTGGCATCAGCATCTGGTTTGCCATCATGGTCACGGCCACCAGAAACACCGGAAACAATACCAGCGCCAACTGCCAGAAGTGAGTGACGTGCGGGAAGATACCAAAGGCGTATAAAAATACGAGTCCTGCCGAAACGATACTGCCCCAGATAAAGATGCGGAGTACTGGCACCGGATTATCCAGAGCGGTCAGGATACAGGCCGTGATGGCACCCATTTGCGCCATCATGAAGCCGGCTTTCCAGCCTGATAAAATCCAGGCACCGGTAACAATAAACGTGATCAGCACGGCACTAATGCCGCCACGAATCGCAATACCATGATCGCGGTGCAAACTCGGATATTTGGTAGTGATCGAGGTAATTTCAGCGGGTATGTCTTTTTTGCCCTGCTGGATCTGTTGCCAGATCAGTTTTACCGCCAGCATATTGGCAATAAAATGACGCACATCCATTTTCAAGGCTGCCAGTACAATTTGCTGTTCAGGCGTTGCAATCGACATCAACTCAGCAAAGTCCTGTTCAAAACTTTCAGGCAATGTTTGTAAATCTGCTGGTGTTAAACCCCGTTCCTGTTTTAGAAAGGTCAAGGTATCCTGACGAAGCCGATCTAAATGTGGGGTCAGACTGGTCAATTGCATTTGCCCGAGCTGTTTCACCCGTTGTGACAAAGCCACCAGATTCGCTACCACCAAAGACACCTGATGCAGCATTTCCTGCAAGGGTTTGGTCATGCCATTGAGCTCACCTTTTTCATAAGCCAGATGCACGGCCAAGGCATGAATATCAGAAGCATCACGGGTAATGACCGATAAAACCTGGGTGTAGTTTTCTGGTTCTTTCTGAGCGGTAATTAAACGCTCAAAGGTATTTTCCAGATCATTCAGGGTTTTATTGACACGCTGCTTGATCATGGCCCCGACATGGACCGGAAAAAAGGTGGCGGAGACCACGGCGGTGGCCACCACCCCAATAGAAATTTCCAGCACCCGAGCCATGGCAATATCAAAAATATTATAGGTATCGATATACGTAATCGCGTTATACACAATCATTGCCGTGGAATACCCCGCCAGCATGAACACATAACTGCGCGGCGTGCGGTCAAGTAACGACACATACAAGGCAAAACCAACCCATAAAGACAGGATAATGGTGAATAGCCACGGCGTATTAATAAAATGCGGTGTCAGCAATAAGGCAATGATTGCCCCCGCAACGGTTCCCACTAAACGATACACACATTTGGAAGACACCATCCCTGAATAAGGATTGGCAATAATCAGCACGGTACCAATCGACCACATCGGATTGATCAGGTCCAGTTCAAACGAGATAAACAATGCCAGCATACCTGCTACAAATGTTTTGCACGCAAAGATGATGTCGAGTCGACTCGGTCTAAAAGCCAACAACTGTTTAAATAGCATGAACATGTCTCAATTCAGAGTCAGTTTGATCCTCATCACATCAATAAATAGGTGACGACTTGTCCAGACTGATCTGAAGAATTCAAATCAGGGCAATTGATAGGAATAAAACTGGGTATTGGGAGTGATTTACAATGCTTGCGTCTGGGATTTTTAGAGAGATTTCCCTAAAAATAATTATCCAAATAAGACATTGTGCTGCTAATTTTTTCAAAACAAAGCGAATTAGTCAACATAAATTATCACTATTTGATAATTTTTAATTTTAATCTAAAATAATGACGCTGATATTTCAGAATTTTCTCAACAACGGCCTCTATTGCCTGATCGAAGCTGAGCAAATTTAAAATCCCATACCCCACTTAAGCCTTTTCTGTTATAAAGCAATAAAAGTTCGGTTTTCACGTTATTTGGCAAGGAGTAGACAACGCATCATGGCAATTTCGAGTTTTGGTAAAATTCTCACCGTACTGGATTTATTTTCAGTTTCACGTCCGATTATCAATGTCGATATCATTTGTGATGAGCTTGGTCTTTCTAAACCTACCGCCTATCGTTATTTAAAAGAACTGGTCTCTGCCGATATACTCAAGCGTATTAGTGGTACCTCGGGTGACTATACCCTTGGTTCTAAAATTGCGGTACTTGACTATATTTCGCATAGTACAGATCCTCTGGTTCAGATCAGCATTCCGTTTATGCGCGATATTGTGGAACGCACCGAATTGTGTTGTTTACTCACCTATTTAAATCATGATTACTGTATCGATCTGCATCATGAGACCTTTAAAGATGCAGAACTACTGTCTTTTGGTCGAGGTTGTCCACGTCCGGTGTATATTGGCGCTTCACCTAAAATCGTGATCGCTCATTTATCCAAGCAACGAATTCAGGCCTATTATCAGCAGTTTTCAAAAGAATTGGCACAAGTCGGATTTGCGCAGACCCAAGAAGAGTTCATTCAACATATGCGCAAAATCAAGAAACAAGGCTTCTATTTATCTCAAGGTGAAATTGATCCTCAACTGTGTAGTTTGTCGGTACCTATCCGTTTCTCCAGTAAAGAAGCACCGATTGCACTGACTCTGGTGGCTTCAAAGAACCGTTTTGACTTCATCAACATCCAAAAGCTGATTGAAATTTTGCAAAATAATGCCCATCAGATTGAACATAAATTTGTAAGCTTGTCTGAGAGCCAAGGCCAGCCCGTTTGAGAATATTAAAAAACTTTTACATTTTACACGGTTGTAAATAGCAACAAATTCTCATATGATGATTATGTTCTTCAGCATACTCTCCCAAAAGAGCATGACTTTCCTCAGAGAACTAAGCTCATCGTTGTTATGGGCTTTTTTCTTGCCTCGCCATCCATCAAGCAATAAAAAAGCCCTCTCAATCGAAGGCTTTTTGGTATTCAACTAGGGCTTAGGGCTGTTTTAAATACGGCCACGCAGCTTTCATGTAAATAAACATCGACCATAAGGTTAAAATGACAGCAGCATAGAGCAAGGCATAGGCCCAGATCTCCAAAGGTTTCCAGTTCAACAGGAATACGCTAATCGCAATCATTTGAAAGGCGGTTTTGTATTTTCCGACCGTTGAAACCGCAACACTGGTACGCGCACCAAGTTCCGCCATCCATTCACGTAAGGCAGATACGGTAATCTCCCGCGAAATAATCACGATCGCAGCAAAGGCCATAGAAATGGTCGGTTGCCATTGCACCAGAACGATCAGAGCCGCTGCAACCATTAACTTGTCAGCAACCGGATCCAGAAAGCGTCCAAAGGCCGAGGTCTGATTCAGGGTTCGTGCCAGATAGCCATCAAACCAGTCGGTTATAGCTGCCAGAACAAAGATCGCTGTCAGTACCATATGACGCACCATGCCCCCATGATGCTCAGCAATTCCAATTGCTGGTGGCCAGTAAGCAATCACCAGAAACACGGGAATCAGGGCAATACGTGCCAAGGTTAAGATATTAGGAATGTTCAGGATTTGCCCTGTGCTCATAAACACCGCCATGTTGTTCGCATCAAATGCAGTTTGCACAAAGGATGTGCTGAGATTGTATTCATGTGTAGGCAACTTTATACGAAATGCACCGCAGTGTCGACTAGGCAAAAACCGCAACTGTTTGTCTAAGCACCGCAATTAAACGGTTTTCACGGTTCCACAGATAAGCATATTCGGTGGAATAACCATGTTCTGCATACTCGGTCACAACTTTATACTTAAACCAGTCTTGCACCTGCTCCGCCACCGGATGTAAATAGGTAATCTGCCAAGATAAAGAACTTGCCGGTGCAGGTATTTTAAACATCGGCAACACCCCCGGCGGCCACACGTCCATCAAGGCAAACAGATCAGGGAGCTGCATGGCACGATTCTGATGCAAATCGGGTGAAAAACGGCTCCATCCACCAAAATCAGGCACTTTACTGCCAGCCATTGGATAACTGCCTTCAGCCCAGCACAGTTCAAAATGCTGTAAACATTCAGGCATTAAGCCTTCAATATAAAAGGTTTTATCGAGTTGCTCTGGCGTCGGATAAGCAGGCACCTGTGGCAAGTTTTCAACATGAATCCGGGACTCACGCGCTGAACCAAAGCTGGCGATCAAGATCGTTTGTACAGCCTCGTTCTGCCATAACCTCACTTCCAGCGTAGTCACCGACTTGCCTTCACGTAAGACTTCCGCGGTAATATTGGCCTGTCCTTGCTGTACCGGGCCCACAAACGTGATATTACAGCTCAGCAGTTGCTTTGCTGCATCTTGTACAATACTTAAAGCTTTCTGGATCAGAATGCCTGCGACCAGTCCTCCAAACACGGTACGGCCTTGTAGCCAGCCTGACGGGATATCAATCCACTGTTGTTGTTCAACCTGCTGATAGAGCGGAAGCAATGACATCATTTTTCCTTCATGTTCAAAACGTCCTATCTTTGAACGTTTTTCATATTTTGTGAATGATCATTGGTACAGTCTGAACAGGACGATTAAGTCAATTGGCCCTTTTATTCATGCAAGATTTTATAAATTGTTCGCGCCAGCACTTCACCCAGACCAGGAACAAGCATCAAGTCTTTTTCGGAAGCTTTTAATACTCCCTGAATGCCACCAAAATGGGTGAGCAGATCGCGTCTACGTTTTGGCCCCAAACCTGGTATCGCTTCCAGAACTGAACTGCTGCGACGTTTATCGCGCTTGGCACGATGTTTGGTAATGGCAAAACGATGGGCTTCATCGCGGACCTGCTGAATCAGATGCAATGCTTTATGATCTTCGGGCAATTGGATCTTGGTGCCATCAGTAAAATGTAGCGTTTCCAGTCCAGGTTTACGTCCTTCTCCTTTAGATACCCCAATCATAAAGGCATCCAGCTGTAGCTCCTGCATCACCTCCATCGCCATATGCAACTGCCCTTTACCACCATCAATCAATAGTAAATCTGGCAGCATATTCTTTTTATAACGACGGATCAGCGCTTGACGCATGGCGGCATAATCATCCCCACCGGTAATATCCTGAATGGCAAACTGGCGATAATCACGTTTTCTGGCACCGCCCTGATCGAACACCACACAAGAAGCAATCGGTGCTTCACCCATGGTATGACTGATATCAAAACATTCAATCCGATCAATCGGGCGACCAACTACCTGTTCTAGCTGATGAAAACGCTCATTCAGTTCCAGATGACTACTCAACTTACCTTTAATCGCATGCTGGACATTCATTTGCGCCAGCTCAAGCCATTCCGCGCGCGTTTCACGCACTTTATGCTTGATCTGGACCTTTTTATGAAAGCTTTGCTGTAACGCCTCTTCCAGTTGAACCTTGTCAGGAATGTCGATATTCACAATCAGTTCAGACGGCACTTCATCAGCCACCTGAAAATAAAAATTCGCCATAAAATCACTGAGCATCTGCCCCAGATCATCACTCAGCATATCCGGGAAATAACTTTTACCGCCCAGCATCCGTCCATTACGTACATGCATGATCTGGACACAAGTCACCCCTGCCTGATAGGCAATCGCCAGAATATCGGCCTCGCCCTTAATTTTAAATACTGCTTGCTGGGCCTGAACTTCACGCAATAAGCCCAAACGATCGCGATAGAACACGGCTTTCTCAAATTCCAGCGCTTCTGCCGCCTGCTCCATTTTACTGATCAGTTCCTGATTCAGCTCTTTGGTATCGCCTTGCAAGAAGCGGATCGAGTTATCGACATCTTCTTTATAATCTTCGGGGCTAATCAGACCCACACACGGCGCAGTACATCGTTTAATCTGGTATTGCAGACACGGGCGTTTACGCTGGGAAAAATAGCTGTTTTCACACTGACGTACATTAAATAATTTTTGTAAAACCAGTAAGGTATCTCTGGCACTATAGGCACTGGGATAAGGCCCAAAGAACTTGCCAATCTGATGCTTGCCCTTGCCTCGCCCACTGGCGATTCGTGGATAGGGTTTGTCAGCAGATACAAAGATATAGACATAAGACTTATCATCCCGCAGCATAATATTATAGGGCGGACGATGCAGTTTAATCAGGTTTTGTTCGAGTAATAATGCTTCCGTTTCCGAGCGCACCACTAGCGACTCAATATCATAAATACGGGCCACCAGAGCCTGTGTCTTCGGATGATCAATGGTTTTTACAAAATAGCTCGAGACACGGTTTTTCAGGTTTTTGGCTTTGCCCACATATAGCAGTTCGCCGTCCTTACCCAGCATTTTATAAACACCGGGTAATTGGGTCATATGCGCCAATATTTTTTCAATGTGTTCTCGAGCGTTTGAATTCACTAGTCAGCTTTAATCATCAGTATTATCTTGATGATGTAGCCTGCCTAAATCAATTTCAAGTCAATTGAGCTGAAATCTATCAATTGAATAACTCAAATTACATTGATGATTAAAGAACCTTGCCTAATACTTTGTCCACGCTCTTAAATGCAGACTCGTTAAATAAATCACAGGCCAGTTCATTTGTGGAAGGAACTACTTGAACTTCTCTTGTAGTATGGTAAAAACCCCAATATTCACGAGCCTGATGACGGATCCGTGTATTCGCTAAATTAAACTCTGTGCTGGGTTGAAATGCTGTCCATGCTGCATTTTGCCAGATTCCCTGATTTTGGACATTACTACTCGTGCTGACGTGCGCAAGATTTTGTGTCGGATAAGATTCAATATAATCTTGCGTACTCAACTGAACTTGTTTCTGCCAACATGTTGCACCTGAGGGGAATTTATCTTGACTAGCAAATAATAAAGCTTGAAGAATTTCCAGTGTTGCATCATTTATCAGAGTTGATGCTGTCGCTTGGCTTAAAAAGTATCGCACGGCGTCCGAAACTTGTAAGCCAGATAAGTCAATCTTCTTAAGCTGATAAGTGAGCTTAAATGTTGTTCTCTGTTCTAAATTATAAGGTTCGTATTCTAAAACACGATCATTAAATATTGCTTTACGACCCACCATATAAGCTCCCGCTGTATTTTGTGGCGGAAATATTGTTGAGATACCATTGCTTGTTATAAAGTTTCGAAGAGCTTCCGTTTGTAATACAGGTTTTTCATTGTAAGCAATTAAAAGATCATTATTTTTATCGATCTGATAGCTTTTTTTTATCAGTTTGTTTGATTGATTTGTGGCTGCAAGATCATAACTGTAAAAAGCGTTATTCTTTGGGTCAACAGTTCCATAATGATCATCATTTTCTTCACTACAAGCCACTAGGCTTAAAAAACTTAACCCAATCAACAATTGTTTTTTCATTATATTTTCTCATGATTTTAAATATTGAATTTTATCCAAGTCATACTATTCCGTACAACTAAAAAATTATTTCCATTCAAAAAAACAAGTTTATCTAGCTCATCTGAAATAACAAATTATTCACCTATGCTTTATCGCGTCCTTGTCCTAGGGCCTGACAGAAAACATCTTTATCTTTAGGTGAAATCAAAATATGACTTGCCACACCATTTTTCTGATAATCAATACGTAAACGATCCAAAGATAAGGCAGGAGATGAAATGATGTTATGACTTTCCGAGACTTTAGTAATGTTTGATCTGTTGATCTGCCACTTAAATAACATCGAACGAATCACTAAGTGCTGTTCGGTTACGATATAGCGCGTATTTAGAATCGGCCACCACAACAATACAATAATAAAAAAATAAATTACTGCATGTTCAGGATATTCCTGTATCGTTCCCTTGATATACATGGTCCATAATAATTGCAGTAATAACCCTGATGTTGCAATCACGATACCCCAAAACCACCAATCAATTTTGGAACGGAATACTTGCATATTTTTCCTTAAGTTTCTTTTATAAACTTATATTATTCTAGCTTAATCAGTCATAAAAAAACGCCCTTTCGGGCGTCCACATTATTCGAACTTAAAAGACATAAGGACGAATAAAAATCAGGAAGAACAAACCTAGCATAATGAACCACTTCAAGAAGTAGTACAACGAACGGTTTGACTTCTTCAAGGCTTTGGCTTTAATTCGGATCTGGTAAATATAACCAAAGGCCTTGTTCAAACCACCTGTCTGGTCACCTGCTTCATTGGGTGAACTCGCAGCCGTCATCACCTTTTTCCCAAACCAGTGATTAAATTTTTCCATAAAACGTGTTTTTAATGGACGCTCAACATCGGCAAAGAAAATGATACGGTTTTGATCCGTGGTATTTTCAGCATAGTGGATATAGGTTTCATCAAACACCACACTTTCACCATCACGCCAAGAATAACGTTCACCATCTACATCAATAAAGCAACGGTCATCATTTGGTGTGATCAAACCCAAATGGTAACGCAATGAACCTGCATATGGATCACGGTGACGTACCAGACGGCTATCTGGTGCAAGTTCAGTAAACATCGCCGCTTTAATCGTAGGCAATGTTTTTAATAAAGCGGTTGTTTTCGGACAAAGTTCAGCTGCTGATGGATGCGCAGAGTCATACCATTTCAAATAGAACCGTTTCCAGCCCGTTTTAAAGAACGAGTTAAAGCCCAAGTCATCATAACTACTTGAAGCTTTAATCCCACCTTTGTCATACAAAGCTTTGGCTTCATCACGAATCATTTCCCAGTTTTCATCAAGGATTTTTAAATCCTTAAAATGCTGGGTGTCGATATAGGGCTGATTCGGCACTTTGGAAAACATGTACATTAAAAAGTTAATTGGCGCGAGGATCGTCGAATGGTCAAAGAATTGACGATAAAACGAATGCTTTACTTTTCCGCGGCGCTGAATATACAACGCAGAAATGATAAAAATCGCTAATATGATCCACTTAATCATATAGTTACTCACTCTTGAGTATCATCTAGGATACTTCGACGGAATTTGAAATGGAGAAATAATAACAAACTCGCGAAGAAAATTCAGACCTAGATCAATAAGTATCATTTTTTAATAAATAAAAATCTCAGAAATATTCATTTCTGAGATTTAGTCAAGATGAGTCTGAGATTAGTCTTGATATGGTTTCCAGTTCAATGAACTCAAAGAAACAAGTGCATCTGCAGCAGTTTCATTAAAGACATAACAACCTGATTTCAACTGAGCCATTCTTAATTTGGCAACACGAATTGCTGCTGGATCAGACTGTTTTTTGAGGAAAATATCCCAGTGCAGACTTTCTTGATCAGCAGTCCAAGCGATATTGCTGGTATATTCTGCCGCATAGGTCTTGCCGCCATATTGTACTGCAACAGCATTACCTGCCTGTAAACCCAGACTGGTATCATAAATTGTCGTCCATGGAACATTGAGCCACGATCCTTTAACTGCCCTATAGCTAAAGCCAAACGGATTGGTTTGATTCAAATACTCGAGATATGGACCATTTTCAGCATCAAACTCTTCAAAACTTTGATTAATTTCATAATCCTGATCCGTATTAAATGCGAAGGTCGGCTGATTGGATTTTTTTGAGACTAAACGATAACAACTACTTCCTTGAGGAAATTTATTTTGACCATAGGTATTAAGAAAGATGCGGCCATTTGCAGTACTGTTGTCTGTCACAGTAAAGCCGATTTCACGGTAACCCGGTAGCACTGCATCAAACATATTTTTCCCAGAAAGATCAATTTTTTGTAATTTCCAGTCTTCTTTAACATCTCCAACAATATCCAGTCGCCAATCAGTCATGGTATTAATATTCATCGTATTCAAAGCTTTATCTGTTGGTAAATAAAGCTTTTTCTCTGTTAATAAATATTCATCTAAAGTCTGATTTGAAGAGGCGATGGTAGACTTTTTATTAAAGATTTGAAAATAAGCAGTATTCAGCTCATCTTCGGTATCTGCGTTATAATCCATAAAATAATAACGCGTACCATCTGCAGTAGAGTCTTGAGTTTCAGTACTTGGATTGGTGTTTGTGGATTTATTATCATTAGATCCACCACCTCCTCCACATGCGCTCAACATCAATGGAAGCATGGCCAATACAACAATTTTAATTTTTAACATAATTTTACTTTCTTAAACATTTTTATCACATGAAGCTTATCTAAAGATAAAAAAATAGACAAGTCTTTCTGTCCACTGTTTATAAAATGTCCTGTTTTGTTTAATAAAAATGCTTGTTTGATATTTCCAATCTTTAGATTAAAGTCAAAATTTATAGAGTTAGTCCCCCATCCATAGGTCTGATTCACAGCATTAAAAACAGTTGAATATTTAAAGAGCACAGGCATTTCGACACGATAAATAAAGCCTCATAAAAGCCAGAATAAACACAACCAAGAATACTTAAAAATTATTTTTTTCAAACAGATAAAGTCAAAGATAGGGCAACAAAAACAAATGGTGACCCTAGCGTCACGGCTTGATACAACTTGTTATGTCCTTTTTGGATATAGTTATCGTAAGATTAGCGAAGCTTTTTTATGTGCTGAAACTGCACATATGCTTTATGACATCCACTTAGAATCCTCCACAACAAGGGAGATCAGGCATGATCCACGCTGGCAATGCCATTACCGTCCAAATGCTTGCGGACGGAATTGCAGAATTCCGCTTTGACTTACAAGGTGAGTCGGTTAACAAGTTTAACCGTGCAACCATCGAAGACTTCCAAGCAGCAATTGCTGCAGTGAAAGCCAATAACGATATTAAAGGCTTAGTCGTAACTTCTGGCAAATCAACCTTCATCGTTGGTGCTGATATCACTGAATTTGGCGACAACTTCGCTGCTGGTGAGCAAGCGATTGTTGATTGGCTTATGCCTGTACATGAAATCTTCAACAGTTTTGAAGATTTAGATCTACCTAAAGTTGCTGCTATTAATGGTACAGCGTTGGGTGGCGGTTTTGAAATGTGCTTGGTGTGTGACTATCGTGTGATGTCAGAACAAGCGCAAGTTGGCTTACCAGAAATCAAATTGGGGATCTATCCTGGTTTTGGTGGTAGCGTACGTTTAAGCCGTTTAATCGGTATCGACAATGCCGTTGAATGGATGGCAATGGCGAACCCGAAAAAACCAGCTGCTGCATTGAAAGATGGTGCTGTAGATGCGGTTGTTGCTGCTGACAAATTACAAGAAGCTGCGGTTGATCTCGTTAAACAAGCCATCGCTGGCCGTTTAAACTGGAAAGCAAAGCGTCAAGAAAAATTAGATGCAATCAAATTGAACCCGCTTGAACAAATGATGGCGTTCAATACGGCGAAAGGTGCGGTACTTGCGAAAGCAAACCCTGCTCAATACCCTGCGCCAAAATTATTGCTTGATTCTTTACAAGCAGGTGCAAGCTCAACCCGTGATGACGCATTAAAAGCTGAAGCACAAGGTTTTGCAAAAGCTGCGATTACTCCACAAGCAGGTGCATTGATCGGTTTATTCATCAATGACCAAGTGGTGAAGAAAACTGCGAAAAAATATGAGAAAGGTGCTCATCCGGTAAACCAAGCCGCTGTTCTAGGCGCTGGTATCATGGGTGGTGGTATTGCTTACCAAGCGGCAAGCAAAGGCACACCAATCATCATGAAAGACATTGGTAATCCACAACTTGCATTGGGTATGAAAGAAGCGAATGGCTTGCTCACCAAGCAAGTTGAACGTAAGAAAATGAAACCTGCGCAAATGGGTGAAACACTTGCTCGCATCCGTCCAACTTTAAGCTATGACGAGTTTAAAGAAGTGGATATCGTGATCGAAGCGGTGACTGAAAATCCAAAAGTAAAAGAAATCGTACTTGCTGATACTGAAAAACATGTTCGTGAAAACACGATCATTGCATCTAATACATCGACGATTTCAATCACACGTTTAGCAAAAGCATTACAACGTCCTGAAAACTTTGTAGGTATGCACTTCTTCAACCCAGTTCACATGATGCCGCTTGTAGAAGTCATTCGTGGTGAAAAGACCTCTGAAGAAGCAATCGCAACAACTGTAGTTCTTGCTCAAAAAATGGGTAAAACACCAATCGTTGTTAACGACTGCCCAGGTTTCTTGGTTAACCGTGTATTGTTCCCTTACTTCGGTGCATTCGACCTTCTTGTAAAAGACGGTGCGGATTTCCAGCAAGTGGATAATGTCATGGCGAAATTCGGCTGGCCGATGGGCCCTGCATACTTGATCGACGTTGTTGGTATCGATACAGGTGTTCACGGCGCTGAAGTGATGGCTGAAGGTTTCCCTGACCGTATGAAGCCAGATTACAAAGGTTCAATCGAAGCAATGTATGAAGCAAAACGTCTTGGTCAAAAGAATGACGTTGGTTTCTACAAATACGTGTTAGATAAGAAAGGCAAGAAAGCGAAAACTGTTGATCCAACAGCATACGAAATCATTGCACCATTCGTGACCGGTGAAAAACGCGAGTTTGATAATCAGGAAATCATTGACCGTATGATGCTTGCTTTCTGTAACGAAACTGTTCGTTGCCTAGAAGACAAGATCGTTGCAACTGCTTCTGAAGCAGACATGGCAATGATTATGGGTGTTGGTTTCCCTCCATTCCGCGGTGGTCCATGCCGTTACATCGACCAAACAGGTGTTGCTGAATACGTTGCGCTTTGCGACAAATATGCACACTTAGGTAAGGCTTATGAAGCGCCACAAATGTTGCGTGACATGGCTGCTAACAACACAAAATTCTACGGTTAAGGAGCGACGTGAATGGCTACTTTAAATCCACGTGACGTTGTGATTGTTGATGGCGTTCGTTCTGCCATGGGCAAATCACGTAACGGTATGTTCCGCAATGTACGTGCCGACAGTTTATCTGCTGAATTAGTACGTGCACTTGTTGCTCGTAACCAGTTTGATACCAACGAAGTTGAAGATGTAATCTGGGGCTGTGTAAACCAGACTTTAGAGCAAGGTATGAACATTGCTCGTAACATTGGTTTATTGGCTGACATTCCAAAAACTGCTGGCGGTCAAACAGTCAACCGTCTTTGTGGTTCTTCAATGCAAGCAATCCACACGGCTGCTGCACAGATTGCAACCAACCAAGGTGATGTGTTCATCATTGGTGGTGTTGAGCATATGGGCCACGTCGGTATGATGCACGGCATCGACCTTAACCCAGAAGCATCTAAACACTATGCGAAAGCATCGAACATGATGGGCTTAACCGCTGAAATGTTAGGTCGTATGAACGGTATCTCTCGTGAAGAACAAGATGCTTTCGGTGTTGAATCTCACCGTCGTGCTTGGGCTGCAACTCAAGAAGGTCGTTTCAAAAACGAAATCGTTGGTGTTGAAGGTCATGATGCCAATGGCTTCAAAATCCTTTGCGACATCGACGAAGTAATTCGTGCTGATGCCAACCTTGAAGCATTCCAAGCATTGAAACCAGTTTTCGATCCTAAAGATGGTTCAGTAACAGCAGCAACTTCTTCTGCTCTTTCTGACGGCGCATCTGCAATGTTGCTTATGTCTGCTGAGCGCGCTCAAGCATTGGGTTTAAAACCACGTGCTGTGATTCGTTCAATGGCAATTGCAGGTTGTGACGCTGCGATCATGGGTTATGGTCCAGTACCAGCAACTCAAAAAGCGCTTAAGCGTGCTGGTTTAACCATGGCGGATATCCAAACCATTGAGTTAAACGAAGCATTTGCTGCTCAAGGCTTATCAGTCATGAAAGGCTTAGGCGTGTATGACAAACAAGACATCATCAACTTGAATGGTGGTGCGATTGCATTGGGTCACCCATTGGGCTGTTCTGGTGCGCGTATCACTACAACCTTGTTGAACGTGATGGAACAACAAGATACACAAATCGGTCTTGCAACCATGTGTATCGGTCTTGGTCAAGGTATCGCGACCATTATCGAACGTGTTTAATTAACACTGAGATAAAAGAAAATCCTCGCACTATGCGGGGATTTTTTATTTCTAAGATCAAATTTTTAACGCGGCAATAAAGGATTCGGTGGCGGATTTAATCCATCTCGAATCTGTTGCTGCAATTTCAAAATATCGCCTAGATCGATTTTAATCGTACCATTGCGAATACCGTCAATATTACCGCGATTAATATTCAAAGGTTCCAGCATTTTAAAAAGACCATTGGTCGGATCTGAAGACTGAAAACCTGATGCCACAGCCAATATGTACTGCTGCAAAATCGGAGAATATTGGGAAAGATCCGGCTGTGCTGTCGTAGGCTGATAATTCACAGTAGTCGGACTTGCAGTCACACCTGCATTCTGTATGTCATTGTGAATTTTATAGACACGATGCTGCAGTGCTTGGCGAATTTGCTTATCTTCTTGATAAGGCACGAAACCAACTTCTTCACGCAGCTCGGATTCAGCCATGACCCGAATTGTCGGTAATGCCGTCACCTCGCCCTCTTGTGCATAAGCGATTTGCATGCCTGTAATCATCAACAGGGAGATCAAAGCTGCTTGTTTTTGAAAATTCATTGTTTGCTCCAAATATCCCTCATCCATAAGACAATAGTGAGTTAAATAAAAGCAGATATAAATAGGCTACAGCAAAGTCAGAATGGATTCAGTAAGGGTCAGATAAACGGTAAATTTCAATTTAAATCCGCCCTGCTTCATCCAAAATAAAAACCTATTTAAATTATTAAAAAATAATAATGATAACTATTTACTTAAATACATTATTTATCCATAATTTTACAAAACTTTACTCAACCTCCTAAAGTACACATGAAAAAATTACTCTGTTGTTTGGCAATTGGTCTTTCTGTCACAGGCTGCGCAACCACGAAAATCTCTCCAGAAGAGCGAAATAAACTTAATCAAACTCAAACGCTGATCAAAACAAATCAGGTTGCCGTTATCTCGGATGGATGTTTAATTCGAAGTGAGTTGGGCACCAGTCTGATTGAAGGTGAACAGTCTCGTTTAACCGCCCAGAAATTTGCAGCCCTGCTCTCCAGCCAGCTCAATGAACAAGGTGTAACAGTCAGTCATACTTTCATGCCTTTTGTGTGCGGTCTTATGCCTGAAGAGCAACTGAAGAAATATGACTATCGCCTAGATAGTGAAACTAAACGTGCTGAAATTAAAAATTATCCACTTGTTTCTTTAGAAAACAAAACCTTGTCAGAGCAACAGCAGCAAGCTTTGCTCAATCTTAATCAAAGCTTTAATAAACAGGTAGCATTGGCTGTTAAAAATGCCAAAGAAAAAAAACCAGTGAGTAATCTGCTTGAACTAAGCGATCAGGACGTTACGGTAATTAAAGACTTAACCCAATCCAATTACGCATTTATTGCATCAGTGACAGGTACGGATGCGTCTTTTGGTAAGAAATTTGCCGCCGGCGCTTTAAGTGTAGGTGTTACCCTTGCAACCGTCGGTGCTGGTAGCGGTCTGGTAACGGCCTATATTCCACAGGAAGGGCAACAGTATGTGGTACACATTGTTGATTTAAACAATAAAACCATTATGTGGACAAAAGCGGGGTTACTGATGGGCAAACCTTACTCCAAGAAAAATCATTCTGTTGAAGCGAAAGCAATCTTGAATCCACTCTTCGAAGTCGCAAGTAAATAAACTTTTAAAAGAAATCCTCATCAACTGTGGGGATTTCTTTACCGCTGTTTCAAATTGTCGCAGGGATATTTAACTGAGAATATGTTGAACTGAATGAAAATCCACTAACTATGGGTTTCCTCTTCATCATCCCCCTCAAAAGTCTTGGAAATTTTTTCGATATTCAGGCTCTTGGCCATCGCATCAAAGATGTTTTTATACACGCCTTGTTGCTGATACAGCTGATGATGTTCACCATGTTCTACAATCATGCCATCCTGCATGACATAGGTATAATCCGCATCAATAATCTGGGACAGACTATGGGAAATAATAATAACGGTCCTTCCCTGCTTAATCTCATCCAGACTATGTTTGATCTGTTCAGTTGCGATTGCGTCCAGACTTGCGGTCGGCTCATCCAGAAAAATAATCGGGGGATTTTTCAGGAACATGCGGGCAATCGCAATCCGTTGCTGCTGTCCACCTGAAAGCAATAAGGCGTCGGACTGATAGGCCTGCGGTAATTTCAGAATCTGCTCATGAATCGAGGCTTTTTGTGCCGCTGCAATAATTTCATCCTGTGTTGCATTCATCTTGCCATAACGGATATTTTCCTCAATCGTCCCCTGAAAAATATGATTTTTTTGTAATACCAGACCAATATGATCCCGTAAATATTGGGTATCGATATCATTTAACGAGGTGCCATTGAGTAGAATTTCACCTGACTGCGGCAGATAGAACTTATCCAGTAGACTAATCAGGGTAGATTTCCCCGCTCCCGATAAGCCCACCAAAGCCGTAATCTTGTTGGGCTGAATCGTCAGGTTAATATCCTTCAAAGCATGAAAACCATTAGGATAGGAAAAATTCACCTGTTTCAGCTCAAATTTGCCGGTGAGTGGCGAAGGTTTTAATTGGCCCGACGTCTCCACCTCATCATCCGCTTCCAGTATCTTGAAAAAGCTTTCTGCATAAATCATCGCGTCATTGACTTCATCATAGATCCGGTGCAAGGACCGGATCGGCGCAGAGACATTGTTGAATAGCAGAATATGAAACATGATCATGCCGATGCTCATATCACCGACCAGCACAAAATAGGCGGTGAGGATGATAATAAACACCACACCGATCTGTTCAATAAAGGTTTTTAAGCCCTCGAACAAGAAACTGAGCTGCCGTGTCCGCATCTGGTGATCGGTTAACTGTTTTTGTAGCGTCAGCTGTTTTTCTGCTTCGATCTGTTCACGGTTAAAGGATTTGATTACAGTGATCGAGTTGATAATACTCAAAATACCCTGACTTTTACGCTCGCGCCCATCACGTAAATTACGGCGCGTGCCACTGAGTTTCTGCGCCTGTTTAAAGGTGACCCAAAAATAAATCGGGACAATACACAGTGCCACCAGACCGATCCAGACATTGGCATAGAACATCAAACCCAAGGCGATCAAGGCACTACTAAACAGTGGGAAAATCTCGATAAAGAAAATCTGTACCAGTCGGGTGATCGAACCAATCCCGCGATCAATACGGGTCTGTAATTTTCCAGCCTGATTATCATCCTGGGTAAAAAACGCCAGCCGATATTGTAAAAATTTCACGATGATCGACTGCGCCACATCCTGCGAAATCAGAATGCGAAGTCTCTCACCAAAGAACTTTTGTCCAAACTGAATAAAGATATTGATGATCTCTTTACTCAACAGAATCACACTGATGGTGACCAGAATATGCCAGCCTGCTCTCAAGCCCTGTCCTGATTCAACTACGGCATTGATCTGGTCAACCGCATATTGCAAGGTCAACGCATTGACCTGTGCAGTGAGAGCACCAATCAGGGTTAGCAGTAAGGTCACGGCAACCAGCCACTTATAAGGAAGGACAAAAGGTTTTACTTTATGAAATAGCTGCCATAAATTCATATATTCAACGTCTGCCTTTTATGCGTGCAATGTGTATTGAGTCAGCGATATTGACTACAGTTCTTCTTCCAGTACCTCTGCATTATTTCTCTTGATCTTTTCCATTTTGCTATTCAATTTCAGCACATCCTGATACAGCGTATTAAACTTTTTCACCTGCGCGGATTCACGGAAAAGGATCATCTTGTCTTTTCTTTGCCATTGCTGCTTTTTCAGCATGTCAAACATGGCTTGTGCTTTTTCAATAATCTGCTGTTCGATCGGGAAAATATCATGCGCTTTATCCGCTTTCAGGTTACTTTCCAGTTTTGCCTGTAAGGACTGTCGCATTTCATTATGAATGGCCAGACTTTTTGCCTGTTGCATGGAACTGGACTGAATCTGGTGTCGTGCTTGCTCATATTCAGTGGATGCTTTACGCACATCCGCCAGCATCTGTTCAGTTTCTTTATAATCCTGCTTTCGGTCCCGATCCAGCCGTTCCACATCCAAAAAGGTATCCCAATTCGCAGCTTTGAGCGCACGTAAATAACGATTGCGTGCCTCAACATTTTGCATCCAGTAGTTGAGCAGGAATTCTGACATTAACTTATAATCACCAGACAGACGATCATCATGAATATCCAGTTGTACGGGTGTGCTCCAGTCTTGGGCCTGATCATAAAGTGTACGCATTTTCTCTGCCATCACCACTTCAAACATCTGTTTGTTGTTGGCGGCACGTTGCTGTAAATGATGCTGATAAAGAAAAAAAGAACCGATGCCAAGAACCACCATAAGGACAAATAATAAAAAACGGCGCATGTTGCCTCCAAATTCATTATATTTTTTTATGTTCTAAATCTTAGTTTAATCGATCAAAGACAATCCTTTATATGCTTTTTATTTCAGTTCTCGTAACGCAGCATTACATATTCATCGCTTTAAATTCATCGGTGCCGCCCCTATTATCTGTTTAACGAGAATTGAAGAGATACGCCATGCGTGTAGATATTTGGTCAGATGTGGTCTGCCCTTTTTGTTATATCGGTAAAAAACGTCTTGAACATGTCGCAGAACAAGCAGGCATCGAGCTGGAAATTCACTGGCATAGCTTCGAGCTGGACCCAGATGCACCAGCCAAGCATGACACCTCAAATACCGAACGCCTAGCCAAAAAATATGGCCGTAGTTATGCGGAAATGGAAGAGATGGAGCGTAATGTTGCAGCCATGGCAGCAGCTGAAGGCATCGACTTTCAATGGCAAAAAGCCAACTCCGGCAACAGCTTCAACGCGCATCGGATTATTCATCTTGCCCAGAGTAAAGGCTTGGGTAACGAAGCAGAAGAAGCATTCTTCCATGCCTATATGACCGAAGGTCTGGCCATTGGCGAACGTGAAGTGGTGGAAGAAATCGCATCACGTATCGGTCTGGATAATGCCGAAGTCGAGTATGTACTGGATTCCGATGAGCTGGCAGATTTTGTCCGCCACGATGAGAAAATTGCACGTGAACAGTTGAATGTCACGGGCGTACCTTTCTTTGTGTTCGATCAGAAACTGGCGCTGTCTGGTGCCCAGCCACGTGAGATTTTCTTGCAAGCCTTACAACAGGCACAATCCTCCTCTTCTGAACAGATCGAGCAGGATGACGCCGCTCAATGTAATGATGAGCAATGTGAAATCAAGCCTTAATCATCACACTCAGCTGCTTTAATCTCATGATTAAAGCAGTTTTTTCTCCTGAAATGATAATCCCCCCTTATTGACCGCCTGCCCTTTTATATCCCATCAGCATTGGATTGCTGTGCCATATCACTGTGTCACCAAGCCGCTTTTTATTTGCTGGACTTTTCACCGCTGCTTCTGTGAGTCTGGTCACAACTCGCCCATAAATTTATAGATACCTTTTTGCTTTATCATCTAGATATCCGATCTATTGTTTTAAAATGTTTTTATTTTCAAAGACAAACCATGATCCACATCTCGATTTAAACTGTTTGAATGTGATTTTCTACTCATTTTCAAGCTATAGATTTTGTCTGGTTTTCTTCTATAATCGTCATAAAGTGACAATCTTTTGTGATGTATATTCAAGCGTTACGCGCGTTATTCGAACTTTTAATGCCAGTCGAATGGACAGATAGCTCACAGCTTGTCATAGGGGCAAACATATACTTGAGCAACAATAATTGATAAAGCCGGTCTAAAACAGCGGTCAAATTTGCACTGATTCATTATTTAAAAAACAGGCTCAAGCCTATCTCTAAGGAAACAGCAGATGGACGTATTAGAGAAAGCACTTTTGGTGGATGAGCTGCAACATCTCATCGATGGGCTCAACAATGAAAAAACCTCACTTTTTGAAATAGCAAAAGCCAAACAACGGATTAAAGATATTTGCGCCTCTTGCGACGATCCTGCATTTCAGCAACAAGTGACCCCATTCAAGCAGTTTATTCTGAATGAAGAATTTTCGGCTGACGATTTAGCCAGCTATGGTTTTAGCATGACCTATCGCGGGACCTATAACTTCATGGGACGGGTAGAAAATGCCTTATTTGCTTCAGCAGATATGGGCTGGGCAGCGTTACGTCAGGCACAACTCTGGCAAGTCTGGGTGATCCGCCCGGCCTTATCCTTTCTCAAAAGCCCTTGGCTAAACTCATCAACAGATGCCCTGCAGTGGCTGCAAAATCATGCTCATGAATATATTAAAACCGATCATGAACTCCAGCATTTGATTCCGGTTCTGCAACCGCTGGATCAACATCTATCGGATCAAGACCAGCAGGCTTCAAACGATGCACTGGCAAGACTCAAACAAGAAAGCGCCAACTTTCAGTCCCAGCTCAATGCGATCATTCAAGATAAAATCAGAACAGTGCCAGAAAGCGTAGCTGCACCAGTACCTACCGAGCATCGGATCAAACCGGGTTTTAGACACAGTGCCAAGCCTTCACCGCACCTGAATAAAGCACAGCCTTTAGCCTTGAATGATTTTAATCTGGATGGCCTGATCTGCCGTCTGGAACGTATTGATGCACGGACCTTTCCCTCATTGTATCGGGCCGACTTGCATAATGAGATTGACCAGAATATTAAGATTGACTGGCTCTATTTAAAAGCCGAAAACGAAGCACAACCCATCTGGGAATCTGCGCAGGTTTTTGTCGCGGAACAGCTCTATGCACAAGGGCAGTTTTCCCATTATGTGGTGCTGGTGGGAACCCATAACGTGGAATATGCCATTACTATTCTGCAAGCCTATACTGATCAGCGCCATACCCGCACCAGCTCGATTCATCAAACCAGCTGGTCCCATTTCAAACAGCATTATCATCAGCATGAAAGCCTGTTCAATGAATGCATTATGAATGGAACCTTGGTGTGGCAACGTGATCAGCGTGTTTATCCGTATATTCCAGCGTCATTTATCAATACACAAAAATTCATTCCATTTGAAGAAACCTCTGCGACCTTTTTCACTCCTGTGATTTTATTACGGGAACGTCAGAAAATCCGGGTCATTCATGGCTTGGAACGGGTAAAACTTTCCAGTGAAGATCAGGCCTATCCCTATTTATTATTAGACCGCAGCGATGGTTATACCTGGCAGTTGATTCGTCAGGTGATTAGCCGATTACCGCAACCGATTTCGGTGCACGATTTATATCAGGCACTGGAAAACAGCATGCCGGTCGAATCCTCTTAAACGCCTTTCAATCGCTCATTTATTTCATCCATCATTTCAAGCTATTCAAAATCGACCGAAGCTTGGAATGATGGCTATTAATTACGCTAAATCCTTATGATCTTTAGCATTTTTGTACAGTTAAATTGCTGCTTTTTGTGACAGCCGCTTGATTTTATGCATTAAATCATCAAAAGTTAAACCAAGAACAACATATAAGCCTTTATTATGAATAATTTACAGCAAATGGTACCATCGCGTATCGTTTTTGCTTTGCTCGCATTGACGATGGGTACGTTCAATGTAGCGCAAGCAGAAACTACTCCCTCACCGCAAAATCAGCAGCCGAATACAACTTCGCAAAGCAATTCGGAAAATGCGCTGGACTATATTCCACGTTTGGTCGATGCCACTCCGACGATTTTTCCCGAACAGTCCGACCAAGTGAATGTTCCTCCCACCGCGGAAACAGAAGATAAAACCTGGTTTGATAAAAAACAGCGTCGTATTCGGGAATGGGCCGATAATACTTCAGTGAAAATTGATGACTGGTTTGGCGAAGTCGATCCTGATAAACCCGCCTCAGCAACCATCCGCGTCATGTTGGATAATTACTGGAATGAATATGATAATTATGAGGTCAAGCCCCGTATTCGCGGTAAGATTAAATTACCGACCTTAGAGAAAAAGGTCAGCGTGGTGTTCGGTGATGACACCTTAGATGATGAATTCAAGAACAATGTCGGCAATACCAATAATCAGCCCAATCAGGACCCAGATAAAAAATTTGACTCCAAACAGACCCGTGATAGTAATGGCTCGCTAGCCTTGCGTTGGTCAAATTTCTCCAAAAAATTACCTTTTGAGACCGATGCCGATCTTGGTGTGCGCTCAGGGACGGATATTTATGCGCGTTTAAGAGCCGAAAAACACTGGGATTTACGCAATGATTTCCGTTTTAATGCCGAACAGATCTATCGTTATGGCAGTAAAAGTGAAAACTATCTACGCACCAATCTTGAACTGATCCATGCGCGGCCAAACCAGCCCTTCTTATCCAATCAATTCAGCCTAACTTATGCCGATAAGCAGGATGATGATCTATGGTGGGACAACCGTATTTTCCGTCAACACCAGTTCTTTGCCCACAATACCTTTAACTATGGCATCTACACAGGCGGTTACTACAATAACAGTGACCTCCGTTTAAATAACTGGGGTCCATTCGTATCATGGCGTCAACCGCTGTGGCGCGAATGGTTCTACGTACAAGGTGATCTCAACTATTTCAATGATCACCGTGAAGATCGTAACCATTACGTGAGTACCTTTGTGCGTCTGGAAACTTTATTCTAAATTTCAGGCCGGCCTCGAAAAGCCCAAATGCTTCGTTGTTTGGGCTTTTTTTATTGAAAAAATAATATTTCTTTCAATAAATCCTTAAGCTTTGCTTGCTAACGTCATCTTTTTTTATTGTTCTTGTTTATGGCATGCGTCAACAATACGCTGTGGTTGTGTATTTTTTGATTGTAGGGAACCTGTGTCTGGGGGATCTGCTGATGCCTTTATTTCCAATGCGTTTACCTGTCAGCAGATCGTTTAACCGTCCTTCTGTTTCAGGACATACAGCATTTGTTCAAACCCACCAATCACCGACAACCAGTTTTAGTTGCGCAGAAGAAAATAAGCCTACTGCCGATGATCCACAACTTGCCCACGACTTAATGGCGGTTTTCGGTACCGATACCCTGTGGCAACGGGCTCAACAGCCTCAACCAGTCAAAAAATTAGGTAAAAACAACAAACATCACAGCCAGCAAAAGCTTGCGACACCAAATCCGCTCAGTGCAAGCTGGTCAACCATTTCAAGCCTATTACCTTTTAGTAATGATCTTGATCTGGGCGCAAATTCAGATACCGATATTTATATCCAGTTTCTTGCCAAAAAGAATTGGGCTTTGCCTTTAGGATTACAGCTCAATACGGCGCAAATTTTCCGTTATGGCTCCAGCAGTAAAAACTATGCCGAAACCAATCTTGATCTGACCCAAAAACTTCAGCATCAAAACCAGCTTTCAAGCCAGTTCAATGTTTCCAAAACCCAGGATACAGACTATAGCTGGAGTAATCGTACCTTCCAGCAACTACATTTCTTGTCGCAGGATAAGCTGAGTTATGGCATTTTCAGCACAGGAGAATATGAAAATAGAGAACTGCACGTTAACGAATGGGGACCTTACTTTTCCTGGCGTCGTCCTATCTGGCGCAACTGGATTTTTATGCAAAATGATCTGAATTATTTAAATGTTCCTGCCACCCGACAAGCGGATCATTTTAGTTACCAGATGAGCTTTGAAGCACAGTTCTGATGAAAATAGCGACACCACTGTGGATAACTTTAAGGTTATCCATAGCAATAAAAAAAACCTCTGCCGAAGCAGAGGTTTCTTGATCAAATGACTTATTTTAATAACAAGCTATTGATGCGTTTGACATAGGCTGCCGGATCTTCTGGTAAGCCACCTTCTGCAATCACCGCCTGATCAAAAATCACATTGGCCAGATCATCAAATTGCGCCGAGCTTTCCAGTTTTTTCACCAATGGATGCTCAGGGTTAATTTCCAATGTCGGTTTAATCTCTGGAACCGCTTGACCCGCCTGTTTCAACATACGAATCAATTGTGGAGACAGCTCCCCTTCACTGGTCACCAGACAGGCTGGTGAGTCTACCAGACGTGTCGTGACACGCACTTCTTTGGTCTTGTCTTTTAACGAGGTACTTAAACGCTCGACCACCGGTTTAAACTGCTCTGCTGCCTGCTCTAAGGCTTTTTTCTCTTCAGCATCTTGCAAGTCGCCCAAGTCGACAGCACCTTTCGATACGTTTTGAAGCGGCGTACCATCGAATTCAAATACGAAGTTCATCGCCCACTCATCGACACGGTCTGCCATAAGCAGAACTTCAATACCTTTCTTCTTGAACACTTCAAGCTGTGGCGAGTTCTTGGCTGCAGTCAGGTTTTCTGCGGTGACATAGTAAATGGCCTTCTGGCCTTCTTTCATCCGTGCTTTATAGTCAGCAAAAGAGGTTGAAATATCATCATTGGTCGAAGTCGCATAACGTAGTAGCTTTAAGATCCGTTCACGGTTACCGGTATCTTCACCCAAACCTTCTTTCAATACTGAGCCAAACTCGGTATAGAAAGTCTTGAATTTCTCTTGGTCTTTTTCATCTTCCGATTTTGCCAAACCATCCAGTAAAGTCAGTACACGACGTGCATTGCCTTCACGAATGGTTTTCACATCACGGCTTTCTTGTAACAGTTCACGGCTGACATTGAGCGGTAAATCAGCGCTATCGACCACGCCTTGAACAAAACGTAAATAGTTCGGAATCAGGTTATCCGCTTCATCCAGAATAAATACACGTTTTACATAGAGCTTGATGCCCGCCTTGGCTTCACGGGTGAATAAATCCTGTTTGGCCTGACTTGGGATATACAATAATTGCGTATATTCAGTACTGCCCTCAACACGGTTATGTGCCCATGCCAACGGTTCAGCAAAATCGTGGCTCAGGTTTTTATAAAATTCGATGTATTGTTCATCGGTGATTTCGCTCTTGCTACGCGTCCATAGCGCGCTTGCCGAGTTAATCGCTTCCCATTCATCGGTCTTGACCATCTTACCGCCGCTTGTAGCTTTAGCTTCTTCACCTTCAGCGACTTCGTCCTCTTGCCAAACTTCTTTTTGCATTTCGATGGGCAAGCTGATGTGGTCAGAATATTTATTGATGATTTGTTTAACTTTCCACGACTCTAGATACTCAAGCGCATCATCACGTAAATGCAAGATAATGTCTGTACCACGTGTGGCTTTATCAATGCTTTGAACTTCAAATTCACCTGTGCCACCGCTAATCCAGCGCACACCTTCTGCTGCATCTAAACCGGCACGGCGTGATTCCACCGTAATCTTGTCCGCAACGATAAAGCCTGAATAGAAACCAACACCAAACTGACCAATCAACTGCGCATCGGCTTTTTGATCACCGGTCAGTTTAGACATAAAGTCTTTGGTGCCCGACTTGGCAATGGTTCCCAGATTATCAATCGCTTCTTGCTGGCTTAAGCCAATCCCGTTATCCGAAATGGTGAGGGTTTTATTGTCATTATCTAAAGTGACACGAACATGCAGGTCTGGATCATTTTCATAATATTCAGGATGATTAATCCCTTCGAAACGTAACTTATCGCACGCATCAGACGCATTTGAAATCAATTCACGCAAGAAAATTTCAGGGTTGGAATACAGAGAATGCGTCACTAAATGTAATAACTGAGCAACTTCAGCTTGGAAACTATAATTTTGTGCGACTTGTTCACTCATAAATCACTCCTTTCTGTGAGGCTTATCTATTTGGAATGATTTATGAATGGTGTATATCTTGAATTTTTCAATCCTTGAAGCGTATTTTTCAGGCAAAAAAGATACAAAACGGTAATTAGAACGGACCTCGACTCAATACTCGCTCCTGTAATAGCTGATCAAGCTGCTGTTGACGTTGCGCATAAGCACGTTTGATACACGGCGTATTAGCACCACATGAGTTACGTTGTTTTAACCACTGAAATTGTCTGTCTTTTTCAGCATCACGTCCGCCCATTGGCAAGGCATGTAAAATAATCTGATAGGTCGTTGCCATTCTCACATCCGCATCATTCAAACTGCGCTCATTACAGATTTGCTGTTCGACTTTCAACTTGGCTGCCTTACAGGAGTAACTGGCCGCATGCGCTTGGGATAAAAATAACACGGGGATCAACAATAAAATCGAAGTCATTAGTTTTTTCATGATGATGGTCTCACTTTTATTAAGATTATTTTTTCAGCATACAAAACTCTCTGTGTAAGGCCTGTATCGGTTTTATATTGGAATTGCAAAAATAAAAAAGCCCCACAAGGTGAGGCTTTTCAAGAGCAAGTTCTGCTTAGAACTTATAGCTATAACCCAATGTGTATACCATCGGATTAATATCTAGATCAGTCAGCTTCTGACCATTTAATTTTACTTCAGGACTGATTTGTGCATAACGCGCATCAAAGAATACACCCCAGTTTTTTGCATCAGCAGGCTGGAAATTAAAACCGACCTGACCGGCAAAACCAAAGTCTTCTTTCACTTTTAATTTTGCGCCTTCTAAAGCACCTGTTGTTTCTTCATCCCAAGTTACGAAAGCTGTGCCACCGACACCAATATAGGGTGTGAAACGGGTTGAGTTTTTAAAGTTATATTTAAAAGTCACAGTAGGTGGCAATTGTTTAAGCTTCGCTACTTTTTCACCATTTAATAACACATCATGTGAAATTGGTGTCGCCAATAATAATTCAGCAGAAAAAGGCGTATCACCGAAGAAATATTCAACCGATGGTGTAAATGCAAATTCATGATCTGCTTTTAATGTGCCAACACCCGCAACTACAGTATCGTCTGTTGGTGTAATTACACTTCCACCAAACTTAACCTGAAAGCCCCCTGCAAATGCAGTTGAAGATAACCCCAATAAAGCAACAACTAAAACTTTCTTTAACATTTAAACAACCTCTTTAACAATTTATGTTCTTGTTCAACATAATAAACACGCACATTTACATTATGCAATAGAGATTAATTCCAACCATTTTAATTTACTTTATAATGCATTGAATATTAATAAAATATAATTGTTAAAATATGTAATAATTAGTAATTCAGACTATTTTAATCAACTTAAATTACTATAAAACCTAGTATTTTTATCAGATTTAAAAATAAATTAAGCCAAATTTAAAAATATAATCACATATAACTTAATATTAAAAACCTATTATAAAATCAAATTTAAAAAGAGACAAAAAATGTCATTTAATGATTATTTCTATATTTAAGCCGTACTTTATAAAGCAAAAAAAATGGCTCATTTCTGAGCCATTTCTGATTATAAAACCATTGCTGCAATCCAGCCAAAAATAAGGAGCGGGATATTAAAATGTATAAATGTAGGCACAACCGTATCCCAAATGTGATCATGTTGACCATCAACACCTAGACCTGCTGTTGGCCCCAAGGTTGAATCGGAAGCTGGTGAACCTGCATCGCCTAAAGCAGCAGCTGTTCCAATCAAGGCGATGGTTGCCAAAGGAGAAAAACCAAACTGTACGCACAATGGCACATAGATCACCGCCAGCACAGGTACGCTTGAAAACGATGAACCAATCCCGATGGTGACAAACAGCCCGATAAAGAGCATCAGGAATGCCGCAAGCGCATGATTATCCCCAATGATATGCACTACACCATTGACCAGATGCGTAATGTCGCCTGTATGCGTCATCACTGAAGCAAAACCTGCCGCAGAAATCATGATAAAGCCAACCAGCGCCATCATGCGCATGCCCTGCACAAACACATCATCGGCATCTTGCCATTTAAAAATGCCCGAAGCAGACAGCACGGCAAAACCGACCAGACCACCCAGAATCATCGAGCCTGAATAGAGCTGTGCAACCAAGGTTAAACCAATCGCGAGCAGCGCCATAAACATGGTTTTTTTGGAAATATAAGGCACATTCTCTGCTTCATGTTTCAGCTCTTCAGCATCGGCTTTGAGATCATATTCTGCTTGTGTGGTGACTTTTAACGGTTTATCCAGATCAATCGTTTTAACTGGCGTAATTGAACGGTCAACATAGATGCGTGGCTTACGATAGCTGATAAATACCGCAACCAGCGTACCCATCACCATACCTAATACCGGAATTGCCATACCGATTGGCATCATGCCACGTTCTACGTGCAAGCCATAAGCGGCGCCAATCTTGTTGATATTGCCCATCAGAATCTGTTCAAGGAAGATCGCACCAAAGCCCACAGGCAGGAAAATATAGGTGCCGACCAGACCAAGTGTCATGACACATGCCGCCGCACGTCGATCCAGCTTCAAGTGATTCATCACTTTCAATAAAGGCGGAACCAGCACCGGAATAAAGGCAATGTGGACAGGAATCAGGTTTTGAGAAAAAATCGCAGCAATCAGTAAAATCGTCAGCAAAAGATATTTCACTTTGGTCTGCTGATTTTTACCTGCTTCCATCCCCAATAACCCAATCAGTTTATGCGCCAGCAAATCGGGCAATCCTGATTTGGACAGTGCCAATGCAAATGCACCCAACACCGCATAAGCCAATGCAACTTCAGCCCCATCGCCTAAGCCGGCATTAAATGCTTCGACGGTTTGAGAAAGGCTTAGACCAGCGACCAAGCCGCCAATAATGGCTGAAATCACTAATGTGAGAACAACAGAAACTCGTGCCAGTGACAGAATAAACATCACGGCAATCGCAATTACGACAGCATTCATGAACAAATTTAGGAGCAAAGAAAAGGCGACATTCTAGCAGATTCATAAAAACCTAGCTGAAAATATCGCCTGATTATCGCTAATCTTAAGTGATTTTTAGCTTAATAATTCCACTAAAGCCTTAAGCCGCCTGACGCTGGACAAACTGACGGATCAGTTCAGCAATTTTTTCTGGTTGGCTCAACACTGCCCAGTGATTGGCATCCAGTTCGGTATATTCAAACTTTTCAACCCATTTTGGCATCGACTCGGTAATGTACTCGGGACTAACGAAAGCATCGCGCTTTAACACGATGGCCTGAACGGGACACTGGGCATAACGCTGGCGTGGCCGGGTTAAAGACGGAATAAAGTTGGCGCGATACAGGTTAATCCCGTATTTGCCATCGGAGGCGATGTTGGCATTTAATGGCAAATCTTGCTTTTTCTCTAAACCACTTAAAATTTTGCCCCATTTTTCAGGGCTAAAGAAAGTCCATACCGTCGGTGCCAGCAGGGGTAAATGAAAAGCCCCGATATACCAGGATTTCGTCAGCATTTTCAGCACATTGCTTGGTGCAGCTTTAAATTTTTCACGTAAATAAAATGAGGCATGATCCAGACAAGGGCCTGAAATCGTGGTATAGGACAACAGGCGGCCTTTAAGTTTTGGTTCAGTTGCAGATTCCCAAGACTGCAAAGATCCCCAATCATGTGCTGCCATATGGAAATTACGATTCGGTAACACCTGATCAACAACTTCCTGTAAATCCAGTGACAAACGTGGCAAACGATAGTCCTTAATCCGTTTCGGAATGGACGATAAGCCGGCACCACGCACATCATAGGTCACCACATAATAGTCATTGACCAGTTGTTCAATGATCGGCTCCCAGACTTCCTGATTATCTGGATAGCCATGCACCAGCACCAAAGCCGCGTTTTTCTCATCGCCCCATGTTTTGACACAGAGTGTTTGCTGATCCGATGTGGTTACTGTTTTTACTTGTGTTTGCATAATTCTTTCCCATTTTGTTTTCTATCGGCCTGGTGATAAAACAGCCATTGCCAGCGATACACTAAAAATGATACTTATGGAGTATGAATAGAGTTGCAAGAAAAAAAATTGACCATGAAAGACTTTTTCAGAAAAATTCGAACCATTCCGGCAATTTCCAGATTTCTGCTGAATCACTACTCCCCTTATCGAGGTGCAGGAATCGAGATTGAAACCATTGATCTGGATGACTACTACATTCGGGTCAAAATGCCGCTCACCAGACGCAATCGCAATCTGGTCGGAACGCATTTTGGCGGTAGTTTATATTCGATGGTCGATCCTTTTTATATGTTGATTCTGATCCATCATCTGGGCAATAAATATATTGTCTGGGATAAAAGTGCCACGATTAATTTTATTGCGCCAGGCCGCAATACCGTTTATGCCGAGATCCAGCTGAATGCCAATGAAATCACCGAAATTAAGCAGCTGGCAGAAAATCACCAACCGGTTTTACGGCATTACAGCTTAAATATTGTGGATGATGCCGGCACGCGTATTGCCGAAGTCGAAAAAGTGCTTTATATCCGGCGTAAAAAACCTAAAGCATCATTAAAACCATAGCAATAAAAATGCCTGCAACACGTGCAGGCATTTTTTAAATCTGTTGCGCAGACATTATCTTTTCTTCTCTTGAATGGCTGCACCAGCACCACCGCCGATTGCACCACCAATTGCAGCGCCTGAGTCACCACCAAAGATGGCTTTACCTACCACAGAACCGATACCCGCACCAATCGCGCTACTGGTTGTAGAACTGCTATTCGCGCCTTTTGCATTAGCACCTACACCTGCACCCGCAGCTGCACCAACGCCCGCACCAAGACCACCGCCCACGTGGTTACCTAAACCACCACCGACAGCACCACCAAGCGCTGCGGTACCAATACGCTGGTCAGAGGCACTCATATTTTGACAGCCTGTGAACATTACCGCCGATAACACCAAAGTTGAAACTAAACCGATTGTTTTTTTCATGCCTATACTCACTTCTCTTATGCTCTACCCAAAAGCATAATCCTCTTTTATGGGGAATTTGATCACATTGTGTTATCACTCTGTCCCAATCGATTAGTATTTTGTAAAGACAGTGTTTGGGGCAGCTAGCTCGGGTGGCTAAAGGATTTTGAAATAATTAAGGATAGAAATAATCTTGATACACCTGATCAAAAACTTGGTATTTATTCAACAGAATTCATTTGTTATGAAGCCGACTAAAGACATTATAATTTTTCTTGAAGCGCGCGCAGCAATCAAACTTTATCACTGAAAGAAACATTTATAAAATAATAGTTAGAGAGATGATCTGATTGAATTATTCAGATCATCTCCCAAGTCATCTACAAATTTAGGCGCGGGCTTAGTACTTGCCTTTTTTCTCGCCATAAGCAGAGCCGGCACTACCACCTAATGCGCCACCGACTGCAGCGCCTGAGTCACCACCCAATACCGCGCCACCAATCACTGCACCTAAGCCAGCACCGATTGCGCTATTACGTGTATTTTTACTATTTGAACCTTTAGCATTGGCCGCAACACCTGCACCAATTGCAGCACCAAGACCAGCGCCAAGGTTACCACCAACGTGCTTACCTACCGCACCACCTGCACCGCCACCAATCGCAGCAGAACCGATACGTTTACTTTCTGGGCTGGCATTTTGGCAACCGACAAACAAGGTGGTTGACATCAAACCTACACCAGCAATCATCATCATTTTTTTCATTCGAACATCTCCTCTCTCAGATGTGCATAGGATAGTATTGTTTAATGAACTGTTTACTTTGATTAAGTAATCAAATACTGATGCTGTAATGCGTTTTTGTAACAACTGCTTCATTTTTCCACAAAAAAAGGCACCCGAAGGTGCCTTTTTCATTGGTTAAGACTTAGAACTGGTCTGAGTTCAACGCTTGACTAAATGCTTGGTCAACTTCACTAAAGTCATTGTGAAGTTCAAATTCAGCAGCTTCTGCTTCTTGACGACGACGCTCTAGGTGATACGCAAGACCTGTACCCGCTGGGATCAAGCGACCCACAACAACGTTTTCTTTCAAGCCACGTAAATCATCTTCTTTACCTGTTACAGCCGCTTCAGTTAACACACGTGTGGTTTCCTGGAACGATGCAGCAGAGATGAACGAGTCAGTAGAAAGCGACGCTTTGGTAATACCCATCAATTGACGTTCAAACTTCGCAGGGAACTTGTTCTGAGCCAAGACAGCTTGGTTCTCTTGAACAACGCGGATGTAATCCACTTGCTCGCCTTTGATGAAGCTTGTGTCACCGCCATCAGTGATATCAACTTTACGCAACATTTGACGTACAACAACTTCAATGTGCTTATCGTTGATTTTTACACCTTGGAGACGGTAAACGTCTTGAACTTCGTTCACGATGTAGTTGGTTAATGCCACTTCGCCTTTCAAACGTAAGATGTCATGTGGGTTTTGTGGACCATCAGAAATGGTTTCACCACGGTTGACATGCTCACCTTCGAACACGTTAATGGTACGCCATTTTGGAATCAATTCTTCGTAAATCTCAGAACCATCATCAGGAGTAATCACTAAACGGTTCTTACCTTTGGTCTCTTTACCGAAGCTGACAACACCTGATACTTCTGCAAGGATCGCATGCTCTTTCGGTTTACGTGCTTCGAACAAGTCAGCTACACGCGGCAGACCACCGGTAATATCACGAGTACGTGACGTTTCTTGTGGTACACGACCAATGACATCACCCACACCAATCGTTTCGCCATCACGGACAGTTACAATTGTGTTTTGTGGCAAGAAGTAGAACTGTTCGCCGCCATCGGTTGTATCCAACACGATTGCAGGACGTAAATCTTTACCAGAAGCAGGACGCGCTGTTACAGGCAAGATTTCAACAGTAGTCATACCAGTTGCATCATCAGTTTTCGATGTTGCAGTTACGCCATCAGCAATCTGGCTGAAACGCGCTTTACCAGCAACTTCTGTGACCAATGGATGTGTATGTGGATCCCAAGTCGCGACGATACCACCAGCTTCTACAGCTTCACCATCTTTCAACAAGATGCTTGCACCGTAAGGAAGCTTATAACGCTCGCGCTCACGACCTAAATCATCCGCAATACCAATTTCACCTGAACGTGAAACAGATACTTGGTGACCTTTGGCATGTTGTACAGTTTTCACGTTGTGGAAACGTACAGTACCTTTGTTACGTACTTGAACACTGTTTGCAGCAGAAGTTCGGCTCGCAGCACCACCCACGTGGAAGGTACGCATCGTTAACTGTGTACCTGGCTCACCAATTGACTGTGCAGCCATTACACCCACTGATTCACCTGGGTTCACCAAGTGACCGCGTGCAAGGTCACGACCATAACAACGCGCACATACACCGAAGGTAGATTCACAAGCAATAACTGAACGTACTTTAACTTCATCGACACCCGCTTCTTCAAGCTGAGCAGCAATTTTCTCGTCAATCAAGGTACCACGTGTAAGAACCACTTCATCATCAGATGCACGACGTACATCTTCAGCAGTTACACGACCCAATACGCGATCGCGTAATGGTTCAATCACGTCACCACCTTGAATGAATGGTGTCATCACTAGGCCGCCAGCTGTACCACAGTCAGATTCAGTAATCACCAAATCTTGTGCTACGTCTACAAGACGACGTGTCAAGTAACCAGAGTTCGCAGTTTTCAATGCAGTATCGGCCAAACCTTTACGCGCACCGTGTGTCGAGATGAAGTACTGAAGTACCGTCAAACCTTCACGGAAGTTTGCTTTAATCGGGGTCTCAATGATCGAGCCATCCGGCTTCGCCATCAAACCACGCATACCAGCAAGCTGACGGATCTGCGCCGCACTACCACGGGCACCCGAGTCAGACATCATATAAATCGAGTTGAATGATTTCTGTTTCTCGTCTTCACCTTGTTTGTTTTTCACAAGGGTATAAGACAAGTTATCCATCATCGCTTTCGCTACCTGGTCGTTAGTACGCGCCCAGATATCGACAACTTTGTTATAACGCTCACCTGCAGTTACGAAACCTTGCTCGAACTGTTGTTCGATTTCACGAACTTCGGTTTCTGCTTTATCGATAATCGTATGCTTGGTTGGTGGAATCAACATGTCTTCCATACCAACAGATACACCTGAACGCGTCGCTTGACGGAAGCCCAAATACATCAATTGGTCAGCGAAGATAACAGTATCTTTCAAACCAAGTTTACGGTAGCAAGAGTTGATTAACTTAGAGATGTTTTTCTTGGTCATCTCAAGGTTGATCGATTCGAAGCTTAAACCTTGTGGAACAACTTCCCATAACAAGCAACGACCAGGTGTTGTAGCAACAATGATGGTTTGCTTTTCACGGTTACCGTTTTCATCAATCACAGTTTGGTGTACACGTACTTTTACACGCGCATGGATCGCAACTTTACCCGTTGCTAACGCACGGTTAACTTCGTGAGTATCCGCAAACACCATGCCTTCACCTTTGGCATTTACCGCATCACGTGTGATGTAGTAAAGACCCAAGACAACGTCCTGAGAAGGAACGATGATTGGCTCACCGTTTGCAGGTGACAAGATGTTGTTGGTAGACATCATCAACGCACGTGCTTCAAGCTGTGCTTCCAAGGTCAATGGAACGTGTACCGCCATTTGGTCACCATCGAAGTCGGCGTTAAACGCAGCACAGACGAGTGGGTGAAGACGGATTGCCTTACCTTCGATCAAGATAGGTTCAAATGCTTGAAGACCTAGACGGTGAAGAGTTGGCGCACGGTTCAACATCACTGGATGTTGACGAATTACAGAAGCTAGAACGTCCCAAACTTCCGGCGTCTCGCGCTCAACCATTTTCTTCGCAGCTTTAATGGTTGTTGCTTGGCCAGATGCTTGTAGTTTCGCGAAAATAAATGGCTTGAATAATTCAAGTGCCATCTTCTTCGGAAGACCACATTGGTGAAGACGTAAAGTAGGACCTACGGTAATAACCGAACGACCAGAATAGTCAACACGCTTACCAAGTAAGTTTTGACGGAAACGACCTTGTTTACCTTTGATCATGTCTGCCAAAGATTTCAATGGACGTTTGTTCGAACCAGTAATTGCACGACCACGACGACCGTTATCAAGCAACGCATCGACAGACTCTTGTAACATACGTTTTTCGTTACGTACGATGATGTCTGGCGCAGCAAGGTCAAGAAGACGCTTCAAACGGTTGTTACGGTTGATCACACGACGATATAAATCGTTCAAGTCTGAAGTCGCGAAACGACCACCTTCAAGTGGTACAAGCGGACGTAAGTCTGGTGGAAGTACAGGAAGTACGTTCATCACCATCCATTCAGGCTTGTTGTTCGAATCTTTGAAAGCTTCCATCAATTTCAAACGCTTAGACGCTTTTTTAAGTTTCGTCTCAGAGGTTGTTTGTGGAATTTCTTCACGTAAACGCGCAATCTCGGCTTCAAGATCGATATCTTTTAATAAGTCCTGAACTGCTTCTGCACCCATTTTCGCAGTGAATTCATCACCGTGTTCTTCAAGGGCATTGTAGTATTCTTCGTCTGTTAAAAGTTGATACTTTTCAAACGGAGTCATACCAGGATCAGTAACCACATAAGATTCGAAATACAATACGCGCTCGATATCACGTAATGTCATATCAAGAAGTAAACCGATACGGCTCGGTAATGATTTCAAGAACCAGATGTGTGCCACTGGAGAAGCAAGCTCGATGTGACCCATACGTTCACGACGAACTTTAGCAGTTGTTACTTCAACGCCACATTTTTCACAAATGACGCCTTTGTATTTCATACGCTTGTATTTACCACACAAGCATTCGTAATCTTTTACTGGACCAAAAATTTTGGCACAGAACAAACCGTCACGTTCAGGTTTAAACGTACGGTAGTTAATGGTTTCAGGCTTTTTAACTTCACCGTGAGACCATGACTTAATCATCTCTGGTGACGCAAGACCAATACGGATACGGTCAAATTCAATAGGTGCATGACCTTCTGAATCCGTTTTCTTACGCATGATATCGAGCAAGTCTTTCAATTTTTTTCTCCGTGTGTCGGGGAGCTACGCTCTCCCGACTGGGTCACAAATATTGTTTTTACTGAAATTTGGAATCTCCCCTAGCCCCTCTTTAAGAAAGAGGGGTACTTCCCCCTTTAATAAAGGGGGATCGAGGGGGATTTAGTCACCATTTTTCAGTTCAATGTTGATACCTAAAGAACGGATCTCTTTGGTCAATACGTTGAACGATTCAGGCATACCCGGATCCATATAATGGTTACCATCTACAATATTCTTATAGATGCGTGTACGGCCTTCGACGTCATCCGACTTCACGGTAAGCATTTCTTGGAGAGTATATGCTGCACCGTATGCTTCAAGTGCCCATACTTCCATCTCACCGAAACGCTGACCACCGAATTGTGCTTTACCACCAAGCGGCTGTTGCGTCACAAGTGAGTAAGAACCAGTTGAACGCGCATGCATCTTGTCATCAACCAAGTGGTTCAATTTGAGCATGTACATGTAACCTACAGTTACAGGACGGTCAAACTGTTCACCGGTACGACCATCAAACAATACTGTTTGACCTGTACGAGAAATGTCTGCCAATTCAAGTAAGTCTTTGATCTGACTTTCTTCAGCACCATCAAATACTGGAGTTGCCAATGGAACACCAGCACGTAAGTTGCCTGAAAGCGCCAAGATTTCTGCGTCAGTCAAGCTATCAAGCTCTTCCTGCTCACCACCAACCTTGTTATAAATCTTGTCTAAGAATTCACGCAGTTCAATCACTGTACGTTGTTCTTTCAACATTTTTTCGATCTTATCGCCAAGACCTTTCGCCGCCATACCCAAGTGAGTCTCGAGAATCTGACCCACGTTCATACGTGACGGAACACCCAGTGGGTTCAATACGATGTCGACTGGTACACCATTGGCATCATGTGGCATGTCTTCAACCGGCAAGATGTTTGATACAACACCCTTGTTACCGTGACGACCCGCCATCTTATCACCAGGCTGGATACGACGTTTAACCGCAAGGTAAACCTTAACAACTTTCAATACACCCGTTGTTAATTCATCACCTGTAGAAAGTTTACGCTTCTTCTCGGCAAACTTCTCGTCAATCTCGTAGCTCTTCTCTTTCAAGAACACTTGAATCTGAGTTAAACGTTCAGCGATTGCTTCATCATTTGGCTGGATTTCAAGTAAATCAACCAGCTCTAAACCAGACAATACGTCTTCAGTCAGCTTATCGCCACGTTTAGTTGAACCACCACCGTTAGATTCTTGACCTTTCAACAAACGAACAATACGTTCACGTGCTGCTTCTTCGAAGATTTTGTATTCTTCTTTCAAGTCTTTACGGTATGCATCGAGCTGAGCTTTCTCAATTGCTTGAGCACGTTCATCTTTTTCCAAACCATCACGAGTGAAGACTTGAACGTCAATTACCGTACCTTTAGTGCCAGATGGAACGCGTAAAGAAGAATCTTTAACGTCAGCTGCTTTTTCACCAAAGATTGCGCGAAGTAATTTTTCTTCAGGGGTTAACTGAGTTTCACCTTTAGGAGTTACCTTACCAACAAGGATGTCACCCGCAGTCACTTCAGCACCGATATAAACAATACCTGACTCATCCAGTTTAGACAGTGCAGCTTCACCGACGTTAGGAATATCGGCAGTAATTTCTTCTGCACCTAACTTGGTATCACGTGCTACACATGACAATTCCTGAATGTGAATCGAGGTTAAACGGTCTTCTTGAAGCACACGCTCAGAAAGCAAGATCGAGTCTTCATAGTTATAACCGTTCCATGTCATGAACGCGACGCGCATGTTTTGACCCAGCGCAAGTTCACCCATGTCAGTCGATGGACCATCAGCCAAGATATCACCACGAGCAACTTTGTCGCCCAGATTCACGATGACATTCTGGTTAATACAGGTGTTCTGGTTTGAACGTGTGTATTTGATCAGGTTATAGATATCTACACCTGCTTCACCCGCGATCATTTCATCTTCGTTGACACGAATAACGATACGAGATGCATCAACATATTCAATCGCACCACCACGGTTTGCGATCACACACACACCTGAGTCACGTGCTACGTTTGCTTCCATACCGGTACCAACAAGCGGCTTGTCAGCACGCAATGTAGGAACAGCCTGACGTTGCATGTTCGAACCCATTAATGCACGGTTCGCATCATCGTGTTCAAGGAATGGAATCAATGATGCTGCAACAGAAACAACCTGCTGTGCAGAAACGTCCATATGTGTGACGCGCTCAGGCGACATACGTACGAATTCACCTTGATGACGTACAGAAACCATTTCTTCAGTCAAGTTGCCATCTTTATCTACTGCAGAATCGGCCTGTGCAATGACAGTACCCACTTCTTCAATTGCAGATAAATATTCAACATCATCAGTTACACGACCATCTACAACTTTACGGTATGGTGTTTCCAAGAAACCGAAGTCATTCGCTTTTGCATAAACAGAAAGCGAGTTGATCAAACCAATGTTTGGACCTTCAGGCGTTTCAATTGGACATACACGGCCATAGTGAGTTTGATGTACGTCACGTACTTCGAAGCCCGCGCGTTCACGTGTCAAACCACCAGGACCAAGCGCAGATACACGACGTTTGTGTGTAATCTCAGACAATGGGTTGTTTTGGTCCATGAACTGAGATAACTGGCTTGAACCAAAGAATTCTTTGATTGCAGCAGCAACTGGTTTCGCGTTGATTAAATCTTGTGGAGACAAGTTATCTGTTTCCGCCTGGCTTAAACGCTCTTTAACAGCACGTTCAACACGAACTAGACCAACACGGAATTGGTTTTCAGTCATTTCGCCAACAGAACGTACACGACGGTTACCCAAGTGGTCGATATCGTCGACTTCACCTTTACCGTTACGGATTTCAACTAATGTACGCAGTACATCAATGATATCTTCGTGCGATAAAATACCTTCAACTTCACGTGACTTCTGATCAGTACCCACTTCGTAAGGACGACCCAAACGACGGTTGAACTTCATACGACCCACTGGAGAAAGGTCATAACGCTCAGAAGAGAAGAACAGGTTGTTGAATAAGTTTTCAGCAGCTTCTTTCGTTGGTGGCTCGCCTGGACGCATAACTTTATAGATTTCAACCAGCGCTTCTTCACGGCCAGTAGTCGTATCTGCACGTAATGTATCTGCAACGAAAGGACCACGATCGATGTCGTTGGTGAACAGGATGTTAAATTGTTTAACACCACCTTCAGCCAACTTCACCATCACTTCATGGCTAAGCACGGTATTCGCAGGAATCACATCACCACTTTTCAGGGTGATATCTTCAGCAGTAATACGCTCATATAAATATTCATCAGGTACAGAAAGCTTGGCTAAGTTCGCAGCTTCCATTTGACGTACGTGACGTGCGTTAATACGTTTACCCTGTTCAACAATGGTTTTACCATCATTGTCCAAGATATCAAATTGCGCCATTTCACCGCGTAAACGATCTGGAACGAGGTCAATTTGATAGCTACCCATGTCAAGATAGACAGGTACTTTTTCGTAGAACAAATTCAGGATTTGTTCATTGGTATAATTCAAGGCACGTAGAATCACCGTTGCAAGCAACTTACGACGACGGTCAATACGTACGAATACTAAATCTTTTGCATCAAATTCAAAGTCTAACCATGAACCACGGTAAGGAATAATACGTGCTGAATACAACACTTTACCGCTTGAGTGGGTTTTACCCTTGTCATGGTCAAAGAATACGCCTGGTGAACGGTGTAATTGAGATACGATTACACGCTCAGTACCGTTAATAACGAATGTACCGTTATCGGTCATGAGTGGCATTTCACCCATGTAAACTTCTTGTTCACGAACGTCTTTAATTGATTTCGTTTCACGATCTTTAATGATCAAACGAATTTTTACGCGCATTGGTGCTGCATAAGTTGAACCACGTAAAATACATTCACGTACGTCAAACTCAGGCTTACCAAGACTATACTCAACAAATTCTAAAGCAGCATTGCCAGAATAACTTTCAATAGGAAAAACTGAACGAAATGCGGCTTGGAGACCGATATCTTCGCGATTTTTTGGTGTTTTACCGCCTTGTAAGAATGTACGGTACGAATCGACCTGAATCGAAAGTAAGTACGGTGCTTCCATTACGTGGGGCAATTTACCAAAATTCTTACGGATCCGTTTCTTTTCGGTATATGAGTATGCCATCTGGAGTCCTCGGAAAGTAAACTAAACCCGCCTGCAGAACGGGCTTAGAAGGAATTACGCAGGCCGATATGGCCACCACTGTTTACAAATGCTGCAATTTTTAGTGGTATTAAAACGCTTAACAATATTTTTATAAGCAAAAAAATATTGGTAAGCGTTTGATTTTATTGATTTTGCTCAAATAATACGCGGATTATACGCAAAACTAACAAAAAACGAGCCGATTATTGTAACGCAAAAAGGCTGATGACCCAAGAGCCATCAGCCAATTTTTGGAGCCGATTATCAAAAAACCGACTCCCTACAGAATTACTTAAGTGTAACTGTAGCACCAGCTTCTTCAAGCTTCTTCTTAAGTTCTTCGCCTTCTTCTTTAGAAACGCCTTCCTTAAGAACAGCTGGAGCGCCTTCAACCATATCTTTAGCTTCTTTAAGACCAAGACCAGTAGCTTCACGAACTGCTTTAATTACAGCAACTTTGTTAGCACCGAAAGAAGTCAACTCAACGTTGAATTCAGTTTGTTCTTCAGCAGCAGCGCCAGCGCCTGGAGCAGCAGCAACAGCTACAGCAGCAGCAGATACGTTAAATTTCTCTTCGAAAGCAGAGATTAATTCAACAAGTTCAAGAACTGTTTTTTCAGCAACTGCGTTTAAGATTTCTTCGTTAGTTAAAGCCATGAGAGTAACTCCAAATGGATATTGAATGGTGTGAATGTAGATTTAAGCTTAAGCAGCTTCTGATCCGTTTTTCTCTTGAAGCGCTGTAAGTAAGCGACCCAATTTCGAAATCGGAGCTTGAAGAACAGAGGCAAGCATAGTAAGCGCTTTTTCTTGGTTCGGAAGGTTTGCGATAACACTAACTTCTGCACCTTGATAAAGTTTGCCTTCAAATGCAGCAGCCTTTAATTCAAATGCTTTGTTAGTTTTAGCAAATTCTTCGAACAAGCGTGCAGCTGCACCCATGTCATCTTCAGAAGTTGAGAATGCTAAGATTGTTGGACCAACAAGGTCATCATTCAAGATCGCGAATGGCGTATCTTGAAGTGCACGTTTAGCCAAAGTATTACGTACAACACGTGTAGCAACACCTAGTTTACGAGCTTCAACACGAAGAGCAGTTAATTGCTCAACTGTTAAACCTTGGTAGTCAGCAACAACGGCAGCGAACGCAGTAGAAGCAACTTCAGTTACTTCAGCAACGATCTGTTTTTTGTCTTCGATAAGAAGAGCCATCGTAAAACCTCCTAACGGTGATTTATGTACTCTTGCGAGCACACTCCCAATTCGCAAGCCTTATTCAGACTCACACGCGGAGGAGGAACAAATCACACCACCGCGTCTACTCAGGCTGATAGATTAAGAAAAACATTCGAAAATATTTCTCGCCTGAGGTCTTTGACGCTGATAAATATTCATTTATCAATTCAAAGTTTGCTTAGATTTTCTCAAAGAGAAAACCTAAGGCTTTAAAATTCTTTCTAATTACTTAGATACGTTGCTTACGTCAACGATCAAACCAGGACCCATAGTTGAGCTCAAAGTGATCTTTTTAACGTATACACCTTTAGACGTTGCAGGTTTTAACTTTTTCAAGTCTGCAATTAAAGTTTCAACGTTTTGACGTACAGCTTCTTCGCTAAAGCCAAGTTGGCCGATCGCAGCGTGGATGATACCCGCTTTGTCTACACGGTAACGTGCTTGACCAGATTTAGCATTCTTAACCGCACCAGCAACATCAGGAGTTACTGTACCCACTTTCGGGTTTGGCATTAAGCCACGTGGACCAAGAATTGTACCCAACTTACCAACAACGCGCATTGCATCAGGAGCAGCAATCACTACGTCGAAATCAAGGTTTCCACCTTGAATGCTTTCAGCAAGGTCATCAAAACCAACGATATCAGCACCAGCAGCTTTCGCAGCTTCTGCAGCAGCACCTTGAGCAAATACAGCTACACGTACAGTTTTACCAGTACCTGCAGGTAAAGTCGTCGCGCCACGAACAACCTGATCAGATTTACGTGGGTCTACGCCAAGGTTTACAGCGATATCTAAAGATTCTTTGAACTTCGCAGCTGGAAGGCTGTTAAGAACTTGTACTGCTTCTTCCAAAGTGTAAACTTTGTTTGCTTCTACAGCAGCAGCAATGGCTTTTTGACGTTTAGTTAACTTTGCCATGTCTTATAGCTCCACTTCCAAGCCCATAGAACGTGCAGAACCAGCGATGGTACGAACACGAGCGTCTAAATCAGCACCAGTTAAGTCTGGTTCTTTAGTAGTCGCGATTTCTTCTAACTGAGCACGAGTCAACTTACCAACTTTAGTTTTGTTCGGTACAGAAGAACCCTTTTGAATACCAGCAGCTTTCTTAAGAAGAATAGATGCAGGTGGAGTTTTCATGATGAAAGTGAACGACTTATCGTTGTACACAGTAATCACGACAGGAATTGGCAAACCAACTTCAAGTTTTTGTGTAGCAGCATTGAATTCTTTACAGAATGCCATGATGTTTACACCACGTTGACCTAAAGCAGGACCAATTGGTGGAGATGGATTCGCTTTACCAGCTGGAACTTGCAGCTTGATATAGCCGTCAATCTTCTTAGCCATTGAAAATTACCTCTGGGTACAGACGCCGCTAGGCTCCCCAAAAAATTAAACAACACCGAAGTGTTTGAACAACAATGCCCGATCAGATCGGGCGCTTATCAACCTAGACAGGTTAAATCGTTTTTTCGACTTGGCGAAACTCGAGTTCAACCTGAGTTGGTCGATTAAATACATTAATCGTCAACGTTAAACGTGACTTATCGTATTGAACTTCCTCCACGACTCCTTTAAAGTCAGTGAACGGACCGTCAACAACGAGCAATTCTTCACCTGGTTCAAACATCGTCTTAGGACGTGGTGCTTCACCAGTATTACGTACACGCGCAAGAATCGCATCAGCTTCACGTTGTGAAATAGGTGCCGGCTTTTCTGGTGTACCACCAATAAAACCAAGAACCTTTGGACACTCTTTAACGATGTGCCAAGTATCATCATTCATTTCCATTTCGACTAATACATAGCCTGGAAAGAATTTACGTTCAGACTTACGCTTCTTACCATCCTTCATTTCCACTACTTCTTCAGTAGGAACGAGGACTTCACCAAAGCTATCAGCAACAGTGCTGCGCTGGATTCGGTCATTAAGTGAACGCATCACTTGTTTTTCAAAACCTGAATAGGCATGAATAATATACCAACGTTTCATCGCACTCTTACCCGATAATTAACTTAATAAACCAACCTAACCCGTAATCGAAACACCATAAAACCAATGATGCAACCACTACAACCAAAAGCACCTGCCACGAAGTCGTGATCGTCTCTTGTTTTGTTGGCCAGGTCACTCGACGCAGTTCAATTCGCGCATCTTGCAACAAACGCACAAAGCCTTTGCCTTGATGGGTGGCGTATAATAAACCTAAAGCGACGACGATACAAGCCAAAATTACCCCAACGCGCACCCAAACATCATTTGCTGGCGCCCAATAGGCAGGTAAATGTTGATTTACCAATGCTGAACCGATCAATAAAACGATAGCAATCAACCACAAGACAACATCAAGTGGAGTACCAGCGCTTACAACTTCTGCAGCATTATTTCTTTGAGGGATTGGCGCGTCGCTTAATGCGTCACGCGATTTATCATTCGACATTTTTTTACTCGTCGTAGAATTCGCGACTTATTATATGACAACTCAGCCAGAATTAAGCTTTTTTATAAAAAAAAAGTGGCAGGCCAGGAGGGACTCGAACCCCCAACATTCGGTTTTGGAGACCGACGCTCTACCAATTGAACTACTAGCCTATTATGCAAATCGAAAGCCGAAGCTTCCGATTTGAGTGTAACACAGTATTGGGCTTATGCAGTTACTTTAGCAACAACACCAGCACCTACAGTACGACCACCTTCACGGATCGCAAAACGTAGACCTGGGTCCATTGCGATCGGGTGGATTAACTCTACTGACATTTCTACGTTGTCACCAGGCATTACCATTTCTACGCCATCTTGTAATTTGATCGCGCCAGTTACGTCAGTTGTACGGAAGTAGAACTGTGGACGGTAACCGTTAAGGAATGGAGTGTGACGACCACCTTCTTCTTTAGAAAGTACGTATACTTCTGCATCGAATTTAGTGTGCGGCTTGATTGTACCTGGTTTAGCAAGTACTTGACCACGTTGTACGTCTTCACGCTTAGTACCACGAAGCAAGATACCACAGTTCTCACCTGCACGGCCTTCGTCAAGAAGTTTACGGAACATTTCTACGCCAGTTACAGTTGTTTTAACTGTATCTTTAATACCAACGATCTCGACTTCTTCACCAACTTTAACGATACCAGCTTCTACACGGCCTGTTACTACAGTACCACGACCAGAAATTGAGAATACGTCTTCGATTGGCATCAAGAATGCTTTGTCGATTGCACGTTCTGGTTCTGGAATGTAAGAGTCAAGCGCTTCAACAAGAGCGATAACTGCTGATTCGCCATATTGACCAGCATCACCTTCCAACGCTTTAAGCGCTGAACCACGGATAACTGGAGTGTCATCACCCGGGAAGTCATAAGTAGAAAGAAGTTCACGAACTTCCATTTCTACCAATTCAAGTAATTCTTCGTCATCAACAAGGTCACACTTGTTCAAGAATACAACGATGTAAGGTACACCAACCTGACGTGAAAGAAGGATGTGTTCACGAGTTTGTGGCATTGGACCATCAGTCGCAGCACATACAAGGATCGCGCCGTCCATCTGAGCAGCACCAGTAATCATGTTTTTAACATAATCGGCGTGGCCCGGGCAGTCTACGTGAGCGTAGTGACGGATTGGAGAATCGTATTCTACGTGTGATGTATTAATTGTAATACCACGTGCTTTTTCTTCAGGAGCTGAGTCGATTTGTGAGTAATCTTTCGCTTCACCGCCGTAAGTTTTTGCACAGATCGTTGCAATCGCAGCAGTTAAAGTTGTTTTACCATGGTCAACGTGACCAATTGTACCCACGTTTACGTGTGGTTTGTTACGTTCAAACTTAGCCTTAGCCATTTTGATTTTCCTCGTTTACGTCGACACCAGTTTAGAGAAAAACAACCCTGAAAAACCTTCTTTATCGACATTCGCCTAAAAAACTAGACACCTAATACTTGAAAAGCAGACTATAATAGCCTGCTTCTTTAAAAACTTGTGGAATAACCACTAAACTGTATATCTGGAGCTCTTATCGAGATTTGAACTCGAGACCTCTCCCTTACCAAGGGAGTGCTCTACCACTGAGCTATAAGAGCGACATCTTCGATGGAGCGGGAGACGAGGATCGAACTCGCGACATGCAGCTTGGAAGGCTGCCACTCTACCAACTGAGTTACTCCCGCATGTTGGTACGACATCTATCGAAGTTAGATGGTGGTGAGAGAAGGATTCGAACCTTCGAAACTTTCGTAGCAGAGTTACAGTCTGCCCCCTTTGACCGCTCGGGAATCTCACCATATCACACTTACACAGTGCTGTTCTTTACTTTATACTACCACACTTTTAAGATGGTGCCGGCACACGGATTCGAACTGTGGACCTACTGATTACAAGTCAGTTGCTCTACCAACTGAGCTATGCCGGCTCTTTCTTAGTGTTTCGTACGTTTCGTATCGGAACGGTGTGCAGTTTAGCAAAACTTAGAATCGATGCAAGTGCTTTTTTAAAAAAAACCGTTAAAAACTCATAAAATCAATCCGTTTGACGATAATTCAACCGCTTTGATCACTGCGCGAGCTTTTATTTGGGTTTCATTCCACTCAGATTCAGGATTTGAGTCCGCAACCAGCCCTGCTCCAGCCTGTACATAGACCTTTTTATCGCGAATCACACAGGTTCGAATGGCAATCGACATGTCCATTTCGCCGTGCCAGCCTAAATAACCCACTGCACCGCCAAACACCCCCCGTTTTACCGGTTCAACTTCGTCAATAATTTCCATGGCACGTATTTTGGGTGCACCGGAAAGTGTTCCAGCCGGAAAAGTCGCCTTAAATACATCCAGAGCATCAATATCATCACGTACCTCACCCTGCACATTAGATACAATATGCATGACATGTGAGTAACGTTCGATCACCATACGGTCTGTCACTTGCACTTTACCGATCTTGGATACCCGCCCGACATCATTACGCCCAAGATCAATCAGCATTAAATGTTCGGCAATCTCTTTTTCATCCGCCAGTAAATCTTGTTCCAAGGCCAGATCTTCTTCTTTGGTTTTGCCGCGCGGTCGTGTTCCTGCCAAAGGGCGTACCGTTGCGATACCATTTTCCAGACGGGACAGAATCTCTGGCGATGATCCTACAATATGAAAAGGTTTTTGATCGGTCAGCGTTTGCCCTTGCACCAGGAATAAATAAGGCGATGGATTTAAATGCCGTAACGCACGGTAGACCTGTAAAGCTTCGCCATCAAAGTCAGACACCATACGCTGACCGGGCACCACCTGCATCACATCCCCAGCACGGATGTATTCCTTAACCTTGTCCACAGTTTCCAGAAACTTTTCCTTGCCGGTAATCGATTCAAAATGTGGGGCGGTATGCGGTTTTGCTTGCAGACTCACTGGTGTTGCCAGTAACTGCTCTAGCTGATCCAGCTTGCCTTGTGCTTTGTTATAGGCATCTGGCTCACTGACATCAGCATGATGGATCAGGAACAGCGTATCTTTTAAATTATCAAACACAATCACGGTTTGAGACAGCATCAACCATAAATCAGGTAGAGTCACCGGATCAGCTGCTGGGACATTCTTGAGTTTTGGCTCAATATAACGCACGGCGTCATAGCCTAAATAACCCACCAGGCCACCGGTAAAGCTTGGTAAGTCCGGCAGTTCGGCTTTGCTGGGAACTTTAAACTGACTTTGAAAATCACGAATATATTGAAACGGATCTGCACAATCCTGTTGCGTTACTGTGCCATCTGCTTGCTGGAGGGTTAACACACCGGCATTGCATGAAAAAACGGTAGATTCGCCGAGGCCAATCATGGAATAGCGTGCCCAGTTCTCGCCGCCCTCTACCGACTCAAATAGATAAGCTTGTTTCTGTTCCTTAAAACGTGCAAAAACAGATAACGGGGTTTCAGTATCAGCCAGGCGTTGACGATAAACTGGAATGGTGTTGTAGCCTGCTGCTTTTAATTGTTCAAACTGGATTGCTGTTGTCATGAGTCATCTCTTATGGTTTCGATTTATCTGCGTTTCCCTGTTTTAATACTGCTTTAATCCCGCCATCGAAAAACCATCATCATCCTCATACCTCTTTCCCTATCTGATTTTCTTAAACTAACTCTGCCAGACGATCAACCACTTGCTGTGGCTGGCAGTCATAAATACTTTCCCCATGATTATAGCCATAGCTGACTACAATACAATCAATACCTGCACGCCTTGCAGCTTCAACATCATTGCTTGAATCGCCAATCATCAAGGTTTCAGCCGTGGTTATTCCTGCTTGCTCTACACAATGCAACAGCGGTAACGGATGCGGTTTACGCTCCGCCAAACTGTCCCCACCTACGACCATTTTAAAATAAGGTGCAAGCTCTAAAACGTCCAGAATACCTCGGGCCAGATGTTCTGGCTTATTGGTGACACAGGCCATGGCAATATTATGGGCCTGACAATACTCCAGAAAGGGCAACACACCGTCATATACCTGCGTATCAACACAGAGCTCTTGCGCGTACACCCGCATAAAGGTGCTTAACAGCTGCGCTTGCTGTTGCGCATCGACGTGTCCAAATAAATGGCTCAGTACCGCTTCACATAATTTTGCGGCACCCTTACCCACCCACACTCTCACCTGCGCTTCAGTCACCAGCGGCAGCCCTAGCTTGGTCAGACTCAGATTCATGGCACGATATAGGTCAGCGGCGGAATCCACCAGTGTTCCATCCAGATCAAATAACACCAGATGACGACTTTGCAACTGCGCAACAGACATGAAATTTCACCCTCATAATAAAAAAGGCACACCCAAACGGGCATGCCTTTGATTGTAAAAGCTTCGCCCGATTATTTAAAGAACAGCCAGGCAATCACAGCTAAAATGATCAATACAATAATTGAAATGAGCCCAACCGAAGCATTCTTCTGTTGCTCTTTCTCTTCAGCCACACGTGAAACAGGCTCTTCAAGCGCAACAGGTTGTGGTTCAGGCACAGCCTGTACCTGCACACCTTCAGGAATGGGTGCCGGTTTTGGAATCGCGACCTGTTGTGGCATCCCATCACGTGTGATTGGTGTTTCGGCCGCACGTTCGGCAATGCTCGGCATGCCTTGATCATGCGTGTTTGCTGTCACAGGCTCTGCTTCAATTTCAGGTAATTCTGTTGCTGCCGCTGGCGCAAGTACCGAGAACACAAAGCTGGCAAACTGCAAAATATCACCATCGTGCAATTCAGTTTCCTGCTCGATTCGCGCATCATTAATAAATGTGCCATTGGACGAGTTTAAGTCTTGCACCCAAAGCTGTTGACCTTTGAGTAACAACGCCGCATGACGACGCGAAATATCGGCGGATTGCAACAAAATATCGGCATCCTGATGTCGGCCAACCAACATATCACGCTCAATATTCAGTTCCTGCCCCGTAAATTCACCTGTAATGGCTTGTAATTTCCAAGTCATAGATGCATATCCTTTATCATTTTCCACAATCGTAACATTGTGACATAAGCGTTTCTGTGCAGCTACTGTGAAGACGCTGGGCGAATCGTAGTGGTGGTGACCGTATTTTTACTCCGCTCGGTTTCCTTCACCGGGAGCTGTACGGTTTTCTGCTGCAGCTGAGGCTGCTCAACCGCAACTGGCGTAGTTACCACAACGGTTTTTTGGGCTTGCCTCGCGGTTGGAACTTTTTGATAAGGTGAATTTGCCGCAGGCTGCTGGCTATAAATATCTGCAACATTTTCAGGTAATTTGGCAAAGTTACCATTTTTGTCCATTGAAAGTTGCAAACTATAGAGCTGGTTATAACGCTGCTGAGAAATGCGACGTACATCATCCGAATCACCCACAATGGTCGGATGAATAAACACAAGCAGGTTACGCTTTTCATTACTGCGATTATCCGAACGGAACAGTCGGCCCAAGTACGGAATATCACTTAATATAGGTAAGCCTTGACGTCCTAAAGTCGTGTTGTCTGAGACCAAGCCCCCCAACACAACGGTTTGTCCATGATCTGCCAATACCGAAGTTTTAATTGCACGCTTACTGGTGACCAAATCAGCAGCCTGACCTTTACTATTCTGAACGTTAGAGACTTCTTGCTCAACTTCCAAACGTACAGAACCACCCTCACCAATATGCGGAATTACTTTTAAAGTCACCCCGACATCTTTACGCTCAACAGTGGTATAAGGATTTACTGTACTGTTACCTGTCGTTGCAACCGAACCTGTCACAAACGGGACATTCTGACCAACAACGATATACGCCTCTTCATTATCCATGGTCACGATGGAAGGTGTTGAAAGAAGGTTAGACTTGGTATTTTCTTTAAGTGCCTGAATCAAGGCCCCGTATAGCTGACGAGAGCCATTGCTGCCTTCTTTATACTTACCAAGACCAATGGATGCACCATCACCTAAAGCGCCTGCCGCACCCGCTGCACCACCAGTTAGATATCCAGCTGCAATTTTGGACAAGCCAGAACCTAAATTGGAAAAGTTAATTAACCCTACGCCACTATTCAAATCACCAAGCGCCCATTGCACTCCCAGTTGATCTGCATCGGTCCCAACCACCTCAATAATCGCAGCCTCAATCATGACTTGCTGACGGCGCGTATCCAGTTGCTGAACCGCGGCATCAATTTCACGCATCAATTGCGGTTCAGCCTTCACCACCAAAGCATTTTGTGCAGGATCGGCAATAATACTGACCCCACCCTGATTGAAACTGGTAATGCCCGCATTTTGACTATTGCTTGAATTACTATTTAAATTAATCGAAGGTGTGGAAACAGAAGATGAAGAACCCATTGATGAACCTGAATTCTGACTACTTGAAACCAGGTTATTAATCGAATTTGAACTACTGTTGCTATTTGACGAAGAAGATGATGATGAAACCGACTGCCCTGTGACCAGACCTTGTAAAATCTCGGCCAGATTTTTAGCACTGGCATATTTCAGGCGGAAAACTTTTAAGCCACCCAAACGAGCCGCCGACGGCACATCCAGCATTTCAATCATTTGACGCAAACGCTTGCGCGAGTCCGGATCACCCTTGATTAAGATACGATTGGTCCGGTTATCTGCAACCACACGGACACGCGATCCAATGAAGTCCTTGGATGCACCTGTGGCACTCATGGTCTCCAGCAAACCAATAATTTCTTCGGCCTGACTGGATTGCAGACTAATTGCCTCAATGTCGTTTTGCCCAGTTCCATCCAGATTACGCACGATATTTTCAAGCTGGTAAATATTGGTGGCACGGTCCGAAACAATTAAGGCATTGGTTCCAGCCACCGCAGCAAGATGCGCGAACTGTGGCATTAATGGACGTAATGCCGGGATCAGGTCATTCGGATTGGTATTTTGTAGCCAGATCACACGCGTGACAATCTGGTCACCGCCAGCACGACTTCGGGCATCATAAGGAATACCCGAATTCTTGGCATTACTGTCTGGTACCAGTTTTACCGTATTGCCAGAAGGTAGTGCCACCACACCATTGACGTTGAGGACGCCCAGAAATAGGTCATAAACCTCATCTTTATTCAGCGGTTTATTGGAAATAACCGTAACATTGCCACGTACACGTGGGTCAACCGCAAAGTTCTTCCCTGTAATATCAGCAACTTCGTTAATAAATGCAGTTAAGTCCGCATCACGTAGATTGATCTTCCATGTTTGTGCTTGCACATGGGTACTGACTGTCGCAATTAAAGGCGCTGCAGCAAGTAATGCCCAAAGTGGACGTTGATGATTCAAGAAAGCCATAACCTGCACTTATTCCTAACTGATGTGTGACGTGTGATCACTAAAAACTTTGTTGTATGGTCATCACCTGATCACCACGTTTTATTTCTATTTTGGCATGCCCTTCACGACGTACTTGCTCTAATAATTGTACTTCGTTGAGCCCCTGCCCGACGCTTTGGCCATTGATCGACAGAATACGATCACCCGAACGCAAACCTAAGTTATTTTTTAAGCTCGAGGGCGTCTTATCCGAAATTTCATAGCCTTCCCCTCCACTACTGACGCCCATATTTTTCAGATATTGTTCCCGGTTATCCTGCATTTGCTGGATAGCCTGCCCTAAAGCAGACTGGGGCGAATTCTGAGCAGGCGCAGGAGCTGCTGCTGGAGGGACGCTTGTTCCATTATTTAAAACAGGCGCAGCCGGTTGATATAAACCATTGTCCAGTCCCTTAAATTTGACTTCACGTGTTGCACCATTACCTTGACGCAAGATTACGTGATCCCAATACACTTCGGCCAGCTGATAGGAGCTAGAACCAACGGTCTCGCCTACCCGATAACGTTCAGCAGTATCATTCATTTTAATGACCGCAGAAGACAAGTAATTTGGTTGACCGAGCAATACACCCTGTAACTCCAGATTGATATTGTCATCGGCCGAAGCTGCTGCAGGTTCATTAAATAAGGCAAATGAACTGATATTGGGAACCTGGGCTTGCTGCGAACCCAGTTCAACCCGGTCAAACTGCATCGGTTGTGGCGGTGCAACCACCCACCAGAATAAGGAAGCCAGTTTCCAGCATAACCATAAAATCAGTAAAGCCAGAATCAGGCCACTTAACTTATCCAGCTTCTGCCAACGCAATTGTTGCATTTTTTCAGTGATTGCTTTCATCAAAAACCACCCTGCAACAACGGCTGACGTGAACTGATCACATAGGTATCCAGGCCGGCTTTACCTTGATAGGATGGAATATTCAACAACATGCGTTGCGTCAGCTGTACATCCAGCATCAGGTTGGCATCTAAGCTGAGATTCCCCATTTTCTGGCTACGCTGATCACGGATATCAATCTGGAGTTGGCCGTTTTCATCTTTTATCTCAGCCACCAAGGAAGGCATATTCATACGGTCCTGACGCTGACCAAAGGTATAACTCAAGGCGCCGCCGCCCCAATTCAACTGACCTTCTGCTGCGCTAAAACCTTTTTCTTTTTGATAGTTAAATTGCACGTCTTTCAATTGAATAGAATTTTCAGGCCATTGCCAGTTTGCAAAATACTTTAATGTTTCTGGCGAAATCGCACCCTGCAAATCCTTGATCATGATTTTTTGTCCTAAACCATAACCAAATACTCCATTGAATTGCGTGTTACCGCTATGGATATCAAGATTTGCCCCTAAACGTAACAATAACAAATCTAAAGGACGGGTTTTCCAATGCACCGAGCCGCGTAGCTGGCCACGTTGCCAATCGGCTTGCCCCTGCCAGATATTGCCGCTGACATTATGTAATATTTGATTATCTTTTGAGAATTTTGCAATTAACCATGTCGCTGGAATTTGTAAAATAATAAAAATTAAAAATGCAAAAATGGCGAAAAGCCACCATCTCCATTGCTTGGTTTTTTTCTTCATTCAACCCTTACCAACATGCAAAATATCATCCTTTTCGAGACACTCGCCCCTGAATGACATTATGCATACTTTTTCAACATCGCCAATTCTCTCATATAAAAAAACCAAGCTTTTTAAGCCTGGCTTTTGATTCAGGATAAAGCCATCGTATGACAAAACGATGACTTTAAAACTTGCTTAGATTAAGAAATCTTCAAGTTTTGCACCTTTTTCCAACTCGGCAACTAACCAGCGTGGCTGTTTACCACGACCTGTCCAAGTTTCCTCAGTATTGTTTTTGTTGCGGTAGCGTGGCTCTACAGCTTTACGCGTCGTTTTCTTACGCTTTTGCTCACCTACTTCTAATAACTCTTCAACGCTAAAACCAATTGCTTCAGCAATAGCAACAATTTGATTATAAGCATCTTCAATTGCCTGATCTTTTTTGCTGGCAATTAAAGCTTCAGCTTCAGCCTGTAAACGCTTTAAATCTTCTACCGATAATTCGCTAATATCTGGTTTCATTCGAACCACTCCAACTTAATAAGAAAAAAATATCACTCAAAAATAAAAATGAATTTAGAATTCTATTCAATATTAATTTATAAGTGATTAAATAATCAATATGAGAATAGCTCACTTAATCGTACATCAACAATAAAATGGTATTTTATTTACAATAAAACAAAAAAAGGGAGAATTTAGATATCTAAACAGATTTTAAAAATTAAATAAACAACCTTAACCAACACCAGTTATATTAACGTATTCTTAAATTTCACTAAAAAATTTCTTATTTTTTGATTTAGTTCATGGTGCTTTATTGTGCCTGTTTTGCCGGCCACTCAAAAGCACCACATTATGAAATTTGTTATATATTCAAATAAAATAGACATAATTGTCTTTATGATGACGGGCCTAATATTAATTGATGCCCGACATTTTCTTCAAGCTGAATAATTTTCTGCCGAATTGAATCCGGGATATTACGTTTGTTGGATGTTACCTTATCTACACAAACCATAACCGCCTCACCGGTGGCAATCATTTGATTCTGGGATTCACTCCATAATACATAATGCATACGAAATGCACTATTTCTTAACTCTTCAATACGCGCACCAATATGCAGCACATCGGGATAAAATACCGGCCGTAAATATTTACACTGACTCGAGGCAACCACTGTCAATATCTCCTGATCGAAGATATTTAATGCCATTAAATAGGCAATACGGGCACTTTCCATATAGCGATAATATTGTACATTATTGACATGCCCAAACGCATCCATATCGCCCCAAGCCACGGATTGCTGATGAATAACCGGATAGACAGACAGTTCTTTCATATTTACACTCATATCTTAAAATTAAGAAAATTCACATCATTTTCAAATATTAAATTTAACTGTTTGATTAAGTCCTGATTATCACTCAAGGTCGACTTAATTCTTAAATAACTCATTAATATATTATCAGGATATAAAGTTAATAACTGCTCTGCCTCTGCCTGACGTTGGGTCGCCATATAAATATGCCACTTTGCAAAAGCCAGCATAGGCACACTGGTATAACGCTGTTCCAGCTGAATAATGCGCTGCTCAACATAAGCATAATCCGGAATCTGCTTGAGTAACTGTTGCTGAAACCACAAATAAAACACTTCCGGGTCGAACTGATCTTGCAATAAATGTAAGGCCAGCTCTTCATGCTGCACGCTCATCTCAGGCATTCTGGCCAATAGTTTCAACCACAGCACCTTGCTGCTATAGGGACGGGTTTCAATCTCATCCTGCAACACCAGATAGCGCTGCTGTAATGCACCAAGGTCATCAACCGATGCCTGATCAAAATGAATTAATAATTGCTGCAACCATAAATCACGATGTTCCGCATCTAACAACCCATATTGCGTGGTTTGCAAAAATAACCAGGGTTGTTGGAGTGCCAGTTTGCCCCATAGTGCAGTAATACGCTGCTGGTAAGCGGTTTCGATTTCAACCAGCCACGGAGAAAGCTGATGTTGCACCAGAAACTCTAAATGGGTTAACGCTTTTTCGGTTTCTTTTTGCTCAAGAAAAATATCTATGCGTTGTAATTCAGCCAATTCAAAAGCCATCGGGGCTGATTTATCCAGACTCTGCAATGCCGCAACATAATCACCATTTTGATAATCAAATTGCGCATCAATAATATTGCTGAGCAGGCCCGACTGGGCAAATACCCGCTCTATAAAAACCTGCTGGTCTTTTGAGGCTTCGAGCAACCAGACAATACCGAGTTGCTCATAAGGATGTAATTGCTTGAAGTGCAGAATCGTTTCTTTTTTTCTTTGTTCCCGGGTGAAATAACGTTTAGCCAATAACCAGCATAATTGCAAGATCAGGCTAATCACAATAAACAGTGCAATTAAGCCCCACACACTACTCTGGAACTGCCATTCTCGCCAGTAGATATACGCATAGCCATTTCCATAGCCATAACTCAATACAGAAAATAATGCGAACAACACCAGCGCCGAGAGAAAATAAATCAACATTAATTGCTTCATGACAGATTATCCCAACAAGCCTAAGCTGGTTAATTTCGGTGTAGGGACGGCTTGTTGGTTCAAGATTTTCTCTAAGCGCAGTTTCATTTGCTGGCTATTTTGATCCGGTAACCCGGCAAGTAACCGGATCACTTCCTGAACCGATTTCTGATATTCAGTCAATTGACCTTCATGCAAGGCTTGAGATGCCAGCAATAGCCGTAACTGTGCTTCTTTTAAGGTAATATTACGACCCATTAAATCTGGCGATGAACGTTGCACTTTTTCCAGTTTAAACCAGTGCCACCATGTTGCACTTTCACCTTTTTCAATTGATAGTTTCGGATCTTGCAGGTTTTGCGCGATCTTTTGATCCAGTTGCTGCAATAGCTGATCAAGCTGCTGCTGTTGCTGGGTTTGGCTTAATACAAATTGCTGGATGGCCTGTTTATCCTGCTCTATCGATTTAATCAGGCTATCTTGTAAAGCTGGTGAGACTGCGTATTGCAATACATGCTGCTGGACCTGATTCAGTTGTTCCAGTGCATAAATAAACTGTTGCTGATCCAGTGCAAACTGCACCAGTTGCATTTGCTGCTTAATCAGGATAATCGGTGAGATACCCTCAACTGTCATCGGAATTGAACTATTATCTGTAGGCTCAACCACACGATTATTCTGCAACTGACGCTGGACCGCGACAAATTGATCATTCAATAATGCATAACGCTGTTCAGTCTGGCTAAGCTGCTGTTGAAGCTGGGGAACCGTTTGAGAATATTGTGCAACATCGTAACTGAGTTTAGCCAACCACAATAAACTCAGCCCTAATATTAAATAACCAATTTTTCTCATACATGTCCTTGCCAGTCTCTCATGCGTTGAATGATCTCTGATGCAGATAAATTTTCAAGCTGAATAATGTTAAATGCTTTGTTTGTCTGTGTTCTGGTGTTTTCTAATAATTGTGCCAGCCGTTGCCCCAACACCAGATAAATCCATGTTCGGGGCTGCTGCACCTGCTCACAGATCTGCTGCCAGTAATTCCAGCTTGCCTCACTAGTGATCAGCACAGCAACCGCTTGTTGAGGCGTTATTTTCTTTATCATCTCAGGGAAGATCTGAAAACTTTGTTGCGGACATTGACGGCGATAAAGGACAAAATTGAGTACTTCAATCCCCTGCTGCTGCAATTGCTGCATCATGAATTGTCGTCCGCCTAGCCCCCGCCAGAACGCAATTTTCTTTAAATTTTTCTGCTGTTTTAAAATAGGTAAATCCAGCATGCCTTCCGAGTTTTCGACCTGAGGCACATCACTATGAATATTGAATCGGGCCAGTGCCTGCGCAGTGGTTTGCCCGACTGCAATCCAGCGGATATGTTGCAGCTTCTCCAGCGCGATCCCGGCATGCTGCAAATAGTGCATCCCCACCTCAACCGCAGTGGGACTGACCACAACAATCACCTGCACCTGATCAAGCTGCTGATAGAGCTGCTGCAAGCCTTGCGAAAAAGGCTCTGGCACCAGTTCAAGTAATGGCAAGCCCACAACCTGATAACCAGCCTCGGACAATGCCTGTGTTAGAGCACCCGCACGGTCTTCAGGACGGGTGTTGATCAACAGCATTAATACAACGCTTTTAGCAACTCACCCGCACCTTGCGCCAATAAGCGTTGTGCCAGTTGCTCACCCAGTTGCTCAGCCTCGGCTGGCGCACCAACCAGTTGTTCTTTTAATAAAGTATGTCCATCGACACTACCCACTCGCCCTTCAATCTGAAGCTGATCATTGGCCAAAGTGGCATAGCCTGCAATCGGAACCTGACAGCCACCCTCAAGATAAGCATTAAAGGCACGTTCTGCGCGGACACAAATCGAGGTTTCTTCATGTTGTAATGGCTGAATCAGTTTTAACAATGTGTCATCATTGGCACGGCATTCCAATCCCAGCGCACCTTGTCCAACTGCTGGCAAACTCAGTACGGGTGCCAGACAATGACGGATACGATCCGACAGACCTAAACGTTTCAGACCCGCACTCGCCAAGATAATGGCATCATATAATCCGTCATCCAGCTTGGATAAACGGGTACCGACATTGCCACGTAGATCAATAATTTCCAGATCGGGGCGTTGCTGTAAAATCTGGCATTTACGGCGCAGGCTCGAAGTACCGACTTTTGCCCCTTGCGGCAATTCATCAAAATGCTGGTATTGATTCGAAACAAATGCATCCAGTGGATCTTCACGCTCACAGATCACCGCCAAGGTTAAGCCTTCAGGCAAATGCATCGGCACATCTTTCATGGAATGGACCGCTAAATCTGCACGACCATCCAGTAATGCCGCTTCGAGCTCTTTCACAAACAAACCTTTACCACCGATTTTTGCCAGTGGGGTATCCAGAATCTTGTCACCCTGCGTCACAAACTTGACCAGCTCAACCGTTAAATCTGGATAAAGTGCATTTAAACGAGAACGGATATGCTCGGCCTGCCAAAGTGCAAGCGGGCTTTGTCGGGTCGCAATTTTTAAGGTTTTCATAAATTCAAATGAAGTATTGATCAAAGCAATTGCTCCCAACTTAACTTGATCACCCGAAATTGCAAGTAAAAAATCATAAAGTGAGCATTGATTCAGCTGAAAAGCCGCATTTACAATTGATGCATACACTCTCTTAAACTTGGCAAATGACGGCGGCTCACCGATAAACGCTCATCCAGTTCACGCAAGCGCACCTGATATTGGCCTGCTGCGACCAGTTCCAACCCTTCCAGATAATCCAGTGAGACCAGCGCATTACGATGAATACGGATAAAACGGTCGGCAAACTCCAGTTCCAGATCTTTCAGTGTTTCATCAATCAGTACGCTGCCATTTTTATGACGCACCGTGACATATTTTTGATCCGCTAAAAAATAATACACATTTTCCAAGGGAATCAGTTCCACCCCGCGATAAGTCTTCGCAGCAATCTGTTGGCGTTGGGTTTTGGTATCGTACATATCATCTTGTTGTTGTAAGCCAGTCATTTGTGCTTGTGTAAGTTGGGTTAAATGATTAAATACCTGCTGTAGATCTTGTTGTGCAACAGGTTTAAGTAAATAGCCTTGTGCTTGAAATTTAAATGCTTCCAATGCATGTTGATCGTATGCTGTACAGAAAATAATGGCCGGACGAGGATTAAGCTGGCTGAGCTGTTCGGCACACTCCAGACCATTCATCCCGGGCATTTGAATATCCAGTAAAACAACATCCGGTGAGTCATTTTCAATATGATTTAACACATCCTGTCCATGATGCGCTGTCGCAATGACTTCATGTCCCATTTGAGTGACCAAACGTGACAAACGCTCTACAGCAAGAGGCTCATCATCAGCAATCAGAACTCTCATCCTATTCTCCTTGTCAGCGTTAACTTCATATCCATCATTTTTATGGTTAACTCGACTTATTATTTTACTTGATCGTGGTAATTCACCACCGTCGTATACAACGACGTTCCCCCGTAAATCTGAAACTTGACCGATTGCCCATAATAAGCTTTCAGGCGCTGCTTCACATTTTCAATCGCAATACCATTTCCTTTTCTCGATTTTATTGTATCGTGAGAATAAGGGTTAGTAATGACTATACTGACTTGATTTTGCAATATTTCAACCAATACGCTGATGGTTGATGGCTGCAAAACTTTTTCTACCCCATGAAAAATACTATTCTCCAGCAAAGGTTGCAACGTTAATAACGGAATCGTTGTCCGTTTTAATTCAACAGCTGTGGCCTGTATGTTCCATTCTACATTCAAACGCTCGCCCAAACGCATCTTTTCAATACTTAAATAGTGCTGACATAAGTCAATTTCTTCCGCCAGACTCACCAGCTTCAGTTCCTGAAAACTGGCCCTGAATAAGCGGGATAAATTAATCAGCATATTCTCAGCCTTGTCAGGATCAATCGCGATCAGGCTCACCACACTATTCAGACTGTTAAATAAAAAATGTGGATGAATTCGTGCCTGCATGGCCTGAATACGGGCATTTAATTCACTATATTGCTGATTCATCCATTGTTCGCGCATGTAGAGATAGCGCATACAGAACGCGCCCAGCAACACCCCATAACCGAGGTGCAGGCTGGTTCCGTGCAATAGAATCTCTTCCGAGAATGGCCCGGAACGTGTGGCCCAATATTGCAGAACATTCACAACACAGGTGGTCACCAGCACAATCAGTTGTAAGAGAATAAAGCCCAATACCAGAGCGACTTTCTGGCTAAATCTGGCAAAAAAATCCTGAAAATAATCCACCAGTGCCGAAAAAGATAAAATTACCCAGTTAATAAAAAACATATATTGCAGGACACGAATGCCCTCTAAAGCCTGCCATGACCGAGCCTCAGCCAGCGCTAGCACCATGGCCAGCACATTGCTGGCAACAATTAATTCCAATAAGTGTTGCCATTGCCCGATTTTCGTAAAAAAATAGGAGCCTGATGGATTTCCCCCCTGACGAGTTTGCGATAACTTCTTACGTCGAGTTTCGGCAACTGCGTTTGGATTTGCTATACTCTTTTTTATTTTACTGAGCCGCCATGACCACATCTTCTCAATCCTCTTCTTCAGCCAGCCCGAATCAAACCTCTGGAATGTGGGGCGGCCGCTTCTCTGAAGCAACTGATGCTTTTGTTGCAGAATTTACCGCATCTGTGCAATTTGACCAACGTTTTTATAAACAAGATATCGCCGGTTCAATTGCGCATGCCACCATGCTTGCGAAAGTAGGTGTACTGACTGAAGCTGAACGTGACGACATTATCCAAGGTTTAAGCACCATTAAGGCTGAAATTGAAGCGGGTAACTTTGAATGGCGTATTGATTTAGAAGATGTACACATGAATATTGAGTCTCGTTTGACTCAACGTATCGGCATTACCGGTAAAAAACTCCATACCGGCCGTAGCCGTAATGATCAGGTTGCAACTGACATCCGTCTCTATTTACGTGATGAAATCGATGACATCTTGGGCTTGTTACTTCGTTTACAAAAAGGCCTGCTCAGCTTGGCAAGCAAAAATACCAATACGATTATGCCGGGCTTTACCCATCTGCAAACCGCACAGCCAGTGACCTTTGGTCATCATTTACTGGCGTGGTTTGAAATGTTGGTGCGTGATACCGAGCGCCTGCAAGACTGCCGTAAACGCGTCAACCGTATGCCTCTCGGTTCTGCAGCATTGGCAGGGACCACCTACCCGATCGACCGTGCTTATACAGCTGAACTCTTAGGTTTCGAAGCGGTTTCAGAAAACTCTTTAGATGCGGTTTCTGATCGTGACTTTGCCATTGAATTTAATGCGGCGGCATCGTTAATCATGATGCACTTGTCACGTATGTCAGAAGAACTGATTTTATGGACTTCAGCACAATTCAAGTTTGTGAATATTCCTGACCGCTTCTGCACAGGCTCTTCCATCATGCCGCAGAAGAAGAATCCAGATGTGCCTGAACTGGTACGTGGTAAATCAGGTCGTGTATTTGGTGACTTGATCAGCCTGTTGACCCTGATGAAAGGTCAACCATTGGCATATAACAAAGACAACCAAGAAGATAAAGAACCACTATTTGATGCGATTGATACCGTGCGCGGTTCACTCATGGCTTTCGCAGACATGGTTCCAGCGCTTGTTCCAAATATCGAAATTATGCGCGAAGCAGCACTTCGTGGCTTCTCTACCGCAACCGATCTTGCCGACTACCTTGTGAAAAAAGGCGTAGCATTCCGTGATGCCCATGAAATTGTCGGTAAAGCGGTGGCTTTAGGTGTTGCAGAAGAAAAAGATTTATCAGAATTGACATTGCAACAGTTACAACAATTCTCTGATTTGATCACCGCAGATGTATTTGATAAAGCATTGACTTTAGAAGCTTCTGTGAATGCCCGTGACCATATTGGTGGAACTTCGCCGAAACAGGTTGAAGCTGCGATTGCGCGTGCGCACACTCGCCTAGAACAGTTATATTAATCTCCCTATATCCCTCTTTTACAAAGAGGGACTTTCACTGGATGCCATAATGACTAGACAAGTATTTTGCCGCAAATATAAACAAGAGCTTGAAGGCTTGGACTTCGCACCGTTTCCGGGTGCAAAAGGTCAGGAATTGTTTGAAACCGTTTCAAAGCAGGCATGGCAGGAATGGTTAAAACACCAGACCACGCTGATTAATGAAAAACGTCTGAATGTGTTTGAACCGGATGCGAAGAAGTTTCTGGAAGAACAACGTGAGAAGTTCTTCAATAACGATGAAAGTGTAGAAAAAGCAGAGGGTTGGACTGAGCAAAAGTAAGTCATTTTGCCTGATCCTGCGATAAAAAGAGAGCTGTTTTTAGCTCTCTTTTTACGTGACATTTACATAAGTAATAAAGCCTTACAGAGTATACACAGTTGTCTACATGACTCCTCAGACGCCTGCGCTTATAGTTGTATTCAGAAAGACAAAGAGATACGTTGATATCTCACGTAACGCATGATATTTCTCTCCCAGACTTTTCCCCCGAAGTCTGGGATTTTTTTTATCTATATATCCTGAAAATGAAAAAACCGCCCATGATTGGACGGCTTAAAGTTATTTTATTTTTACATTTATTTCTGATGAACTTTCTGCTCGATTTCTTCAATGCTGGTATGACGCACATCCATACCTTTCGCCATATAAATCACTTGTTCTGAAATATTACGCGCATGATCGCCAATACGCTCTAATGAACGCAATACCCACATCACGTTAATGACACGTGAAATATGACGCGGATCTTCAATCATATAAGTCATTAAAGTACGTGTCGCAGACTGATATTCACGGTCAATGTCGACATCGGCCATCACCACTTTCAAGGCCTGCTCCACATCTAAACGGGCAAATGCATCCAGCGCGTCATGAATCATGACACGTACCTGATTACCAATATGCCGTGTTTCCATATAACCACGTGGTGACTCACCCTCTTCACACAAGTTTTGTGCAATACGGGCAATCTTTGCCGCTTCATCACCAATACGTTCTAAATCGGTATTGGCCTTGCTCATGGCAATCACCATACGCAAGTCGATCGCTGCAGGATGACGGCGAGCAAGAATCAGGGTTAAACCTTCATCAATATCACGCTCAAACTGATTCACCGCATTGTCTTTAAATTGCACATCAATGGCTAAATTCGCATCTGTGTCTAATAAAGCATGAATTGAGTTGGCAACTTGTTGCTCCACCAATCCACCCATGGTCATAAACTTGGTATGCACATCTTGCAAGTCTTCATTAAATTGTGAAGAAATATGATGACTTAACACAGGATTGCTTGGGCTCACAGTATGCCTCCACTAGACACATGGAAAAAATGATTGGTGATTAGAACATAGAAATGATGAAAGTTTTATGACAATAGCATGGTTTTAGGCATTGTAAATTGGTGTGAATTGATACAACAAAAATTTTTAAATCTGGTAGTCTAAACACGTCGCTTGACGGAGCGCAGTTAACAAACTGCTGAGATTGTCTTAATCACAGAATTTAAAGACAAGTACCGTTGAACCTGATCAGGTTAACACCTGCGTAGGAATCAAGCCCAGCAAAAACTTAGCCTTTATTTATCATAGAGATAAATCCGCCATTGTTTTTGGTCGTGCTTGATTCGTTAATGCCATACATAAGGATCATGCCATGAACCAGTTAACGAATCTTTCCCCTGCTGATATTTCTGCTCAACATGAGCAAGACGCTAAAGATTTAACCCGTATCCTACCGGCTTCAAGAAAGGTGTATGTCCAAGGGTCTCGCCCAGACATCCAGGTGCCTTTCCGTGAAATCAGCTTAACCGAAACACCAACAGGTTTAGGCGGTGAACACAACCCACCTGTGATGGTCTATGACACCTCTGGCGTGTATACCGACCCCAATGTACAAATCGATTTAAATAAAGGTTTGCCACTGGTTCGCCAAGCTTGGATTGATGAACGTCAGGATACCGACATCCTTTCAGGCCTGAGCTCCGAGTTTGGGCAGGCCCGTCTAAAAGACATCCGTACTGCCGATATCCGCTTTGCCCATATTCAAAACCCACGTCGTGCCCAAGCAGGGAAAAATGTCACGCAAATGCACTATGCCAAGCAAGGCATAATTACCCCTGAAATGGAATATATCGCTATTCGTGAAAACCAGCGCCAGCGTGACGGCGTCGATATGCGTCAGCATGCCGGACAAAACTTCGGTGCGCAGAATTTAAAAGAAATTACCCCGGAATTTGTCCGTCAGGAAGTCGCAGCGGGGCGCGCGATTATCCCAGCCAATATCAATCATCCTGAATGCGAACCGATGATTATCGGACGTAACTTCTTGGTGAAAATCAATGCCAATATTGGCAACTCGGCGCTCGGTTCATCGATTGATGAAGAAGTGGCGAAAATGACGTGGGCCACCCGTTGGGGTGCCGACACGATCATGGACTTATCGACAGGTAAGAACATTCATGAAACCCGTGAGTGGATTATCCGTAATTCACCGGTACCTATCGGTACGGTACCGATCTATCAAGCCCTGGAAAAAGTCGATGGTGTGGCTGAAGATTTAACCTGGGAAATCTTTAAAGACACTCTGATTGAACAAGCCGAACAAGGCGTAGACTATTTCACTATTCATGCAGGCGTATTACTGCGTTATGTCCCGATGACAGCGAATCGCCTCACTGGGATCGTGTCTCGTGGGGGCTCAATCATGGCGCAATGGTGCCTGGCGCATCATGAAGAAAACTTCTTATATACACATTTCGACGAAATTTGCGAAATCATGAAAGCCTATGACGTGTCATTCAGCTTAGGTGATGGTCTGCGCCCGGGTTGCGTACAGGATGCCAATGATGAAGCACAATTTAGCGAGCTGAAAACCCTAGGTGAACTGACCCATCGCGCTTGGGAGCATGATGTACAGGTGATGATTGAAGGTCCAGGCCATGTGCCAATGCACATGATCAAGGAAAATATGGACCTCCAGCTTGAGGTCTGTAAAGAAGCGCCATTCTATACCCTTGGACCACTCACCACCGATATCGCACCGGGCTATGATCATATTACCTCTGCAATTGGTGCAGCGATGATTGGCTGGTATGGAACGGCAATGCTGTGCTATGTGACGCCAAAAGAACATCTGGGCTTACCGAATAAGAAAGATGTTAAAGATGGCATCATCACCTATAAGATTGCAGCCCATGCGGCAGATCTGGCCAAAGGTCATCCGGGTGCTCAGGTTCGTGACAATGCCTTATCAAAAGCGCGTTTTGAATTCCGTTGGGATGATCAGTTCAATTTAAGTCTGGACCCGGATACGGCACGCAGTATGCACGATGAAACACTGCCAAAAGAAGCGCATAAATCAGCGCACTTCTGTTCTATGTGCGGTCCAAAATTCTGTTCCATGAAAATCACCCAAAATGTGCGAGATTATGCGCAAAATCAACACAATGCCAAGCAGTCAAATGATGCGGAAACAGAAGTTGAAGCAGGTCTCAATGCCATGAAAACCGCCTATCAGGAACATGGTCAAAAATTGTACCATAAAGTGTAAATCGACTAAAAAAAGATTTTCCTGCGAATCATTCTCGGTTAGGATGAGATATGTACAATCTCATCCTGATTGAAGATGACTATTCTTGACCACGCCAGCTATTCAGCCACCGACGTTACGATAGAATCTCGACAAACATTGTTTCGAGGGTTCATACAAGTTGAGAAAGTGAGCTTAAAACACCGGTTATTTCACCGGAAAGATTACTCGCCTCTCATTCAACGTGAACTGGTTCATCGTCCTGAAGCCGCTGGCGTTTTGCTCTATAGCGATCAGCAACAACGCTTTGCACTGATTGAACAGTTTCGTGTCGGGGCCGTCAATGATCCGGTTTCAGCTTGGCAACTTGAAATTATTGCCGGTGTGCTGGATGGAGACGAATCTCCAGAAAGTTGTATCCGCCGTGAAAGCATGGAAGAGTCCGGGTGCGAGATCACTGAATTAAAACATTTATTTAGCTTCTACCCTTCTGCTGGGGCCTGCTCTGAATTTTTTCATTTATATGTGGCAGAGGTTCAGCTTCCAGAACATGGGGGCGTTTTTGGGATGCCAGATGAAGGTGAAAATATTCAACTGCATCTGTTTGATTATTCCCAGCTAGAAGCATTATTTCAAAACGGGCGGTTGAGAAATGCACCTGTGATCATGGCATTACAGTGGCTGGCTCAGCATATACAACAAAGATAAGAAATCTGAAGGGGCTAACGACGGTGACTTTCCAGGTCTCATCATTATCACAGCAAGATTTTGTGATGATACAGATTACCGATACACATTTATTAGAGTATCCCCACCTCGAATTTGTCGGCATGCAACCCGAGCAAAGTTTTCATGCGGTCATCGACTTGATGCGCCAGCAGCATCCGCATATCGATCTGATCATCCATACCGGTGATCTGGCCCAGTCGCCGACACCTTTAACCTATAAACGCTATGTACAACACATGCAAAGCTTGGGGATTCCTTTTTTTCATACTCCCGGTAATCATGATGATGTCACGCATTTCCCCTTTCATGAGCAAGATCCAACCCAACCGACCGTGGTCGAGTTAGGCCAATGGAGCGTGATCTTATTGAATAGCGCCCAACCTGAGCGTATTGATGGCAAAATTAGCGATATCCAGTTACAGCACTTAACCCGATTATTGACTCAATTACATGATCGTCATGTGATTATTGCCTGTCACCACCACCCTTTTGCCATGCAGTCCGCCTGGATCGATCAGCATAAGTTAAAAAACTCATCTGACCTGCTCGATACCATCAAGCCGTTTTCCAATGTCAAGGCGATTATCTGCGGGCATGTGCATCAGGATTCAGTCAATACCTGGCAAGGCGTTGAGTTCTTGTCCACCCCATCGACCTGTATTCAGTTCAGACCCAAAAGCGAAAAATTCGCGCTGGATGAGGAACACCCAGGCTACCGTTTAATCCGCCTGAAAGCCAATGGAGAACTGGAAACACAAGTCTATCGGCTACCCACTTCGCAGCGCATGAGTAGTTCTGAAGTTTTGGGATATGATTAGGCAATGGGCCAAGGGAATCGCTTTTGTCTGCATTTCATACCTTGTTTATGGCGTTTTAGCCGATAACACCATGTATGGTTGAAATAGCAGCAGTTCCTAAAACTTTTGATTACAAATTACATTGACGAATTCACACAAAATCTGGACGGGAATGACTACCATCTTGTCCAAAAACTCTATATGATGTCGACCCTTGATGGAAAAAACCATCGTAGGTTTCTATAAAAACACTTGCATATCACCATATTTTTTGCGTATAGATAGTACGTGTAAGATGAGGAATGCCCTATATGGCGAATGACAACCAAAATCAAGTCTTGGACGAACAGACCGAAGTGATCGACGATCAGAAAGCGGTGAAGCGCGTACGTAAAACCAAACCGAAAGCTTCAGAAGGTGGTACAACCGCGAGCTTATTTGGTATTGCGCCGTATCAGCCGAAGAAAAATGAAGAATACATGTCTGAAGGACAACTTGTGCATTTCCGCCAAATTTTAAATGCATGGAAAGCTGAGTTAATGTCTGAAGTTGATCGTACCTTGAATACCATGCAAGACGAATCAAGTGCTCTTCCTGATGTCAATGACCGGGCAACGCAAGAAGAAGAATTTGCGATTGAACTACGTACACGTGACCGTGAACGCAAACTCATTCGTAAAATTGAACAGTCGATTGAAGCGATTCAAAACGAAGACTATGGCTTCTGCGAAACCTGTGGTATCGAAATTGGCTTACGTCGTCTAGAAGCTCGCCCAACTGCGACTTTATGTATCGATTGCAAAACTTTGGCTGAAATCAAAGAAAAGCAAAACAACGGTTAAACCATGCTTGAACATACTGCGGAACAGCAAGCAGCTGTTTCGCCAGAATGCTTCCAACAGCAACCAGATTGCTGTCGCTACGTGGGTCGGTTTGCGCCATCGCCAACCGGCCCATTGCATTTTGGCTCGCTGCTCACTGCAGTGGCCAGTTATTGTGATGCCAAAGCCAATCATGGCAAATGGCTAGTCCGTATTGAAGATACTGACATTCCCCGCATTTATCCCCATAGCGAAACACACATCCTCTCCTGCATTGATGCCTTCCAGTTTGAACCGGATGCCGAGATTATTTTCCAGAAAGACCGTTTAGATCTTTATGAGCAGGTGCTTGAACAACTCAAGCAATCAGAAGCCATTTACGCTTGCCAATGCACACGCAAGATGTTGGGTTCCAATCACATCTATGCAGGTACCTGTCGCAATCTGAATCTGGATTTTGCCCATCAGGCGATTCGTCTAAAAGTCACGGATCAACTGATTTGCTTTCAGGACCGCTTACAAGGCCAACAATGTTCTAACTTGCAAAATGAGTTAGGCGATTTTGTCTTGAAGCGTCGTGATGGCATTATCAGCTATCAACTGGCGGTGGTGGTCGATGATGATCGACAAGGCATTACCCATGTGGTTCGCGGTGCAGATTTACTCGATAATACTGCCCGACAAATCTGGCTAGGATCGTTATTAAATTATCCCACCCTAAATTATATGCACCTACCGCTGGCGATGAATGATCAGGGGCAAAAACTGTCTAAACAGAATCTGGCACAGGCCCTCGATATCAGCAAGGCACCCGAACTTCTGCAACAGGCAATTTTAGCTTTGGGGCAAGCTTCGGTTGAACTTGATCAGCCACGTATCATGCTACAACAGGCAGTACAGCAATGGGATGTTGAGTTGATCCCCAAAGGCATTCATTTAAGCGGTACTTATTTATAAGTCATAAAAAAGCCCTGTGTCATGACAGGGCTTTTTATTGGTTTGAATATGCTAGAAATTCGACTCTTCTTTCACAGGGTTCAGCTCTTGCGTCGATGCATCAATTTTCAGAATTAAGCTAATCATTGCCGCACACATCATCAACGAGGTACCACCATAACTAATGAAAGGTAAGGTCAGACCTTTGGTTGGCATGAGACCCATGTTCATCCCGGCATTAACCAGAATCTGCATCAGGAAGATGATACTGATGCCATAAGCCAGATAGCCTGCACGCAGATAATTGTGCTGCAAGGCACGATGACCGATACGGATACAGCATGCCAGCATGGTAAATGACAGGATCATCACCACAGACACACCAAAGAAACCGAATTCTTCGCCTAATACTGCCAACATAAAGTCGGTATGTGCTTCAGGTAAATAAGACAGCTTCTGCACACTATGCCCCAAGCCCGTACCAAACCACTCACCACGACCAAAGGCCATCAAGGCATTCGAGAGCTGATAACCAACGCCCAATGGATCTGCCCAAGGGTTGGTAAAGGAAATCAGGCGCTGGAAGCGGAATGGCTCGAAGATAATCAGCGCACTGACACCCGCAAAGATCGCACCCAACATAATCAGGAACTGAGTCGCTGGTGCACCTGCCAAGAAGAACACACCGACCATCATCAAGACAATCACGACGGTTGCACCCAAGTCAGGCTCAGCGACGATAAAGCCCACGGTTAAGGCCATTACACCACTTAAACGCAATAGCCCTTTCCAATGCGTTCGTACTTCCTTGGCACGGCGTACCACATAATCCGCAGTGAAAATCGCCATGACAATCTTGGCAATTTCGGTTGGCTGCAAGGTAAAGCCGCCAATCTTGATCCAGCGATGCGCACCGTTCACTTCAGAACCCACCACCAGTACCGCCAAGAGCAGAACGATGGTAATGAGCCACAAAGGAAAGGCATTCTGAAACCACAGATTCAAGGAAACCCGATAGGTTAAAAATGCCACCACGGCAGCAACCACAATCGAAATGCCGTGACGAATGAGAAAGTAAAAAGGACTCTCATGGATATATTCCGCATAGGGCATCGACGCCGATGCGACCATGATCGAACCGAAACATAGCAGCGAAATCACACAAAAGATCAAGATATTGCGTGCTGTCATTTCTGCAGGTAGCTTAGGTAAACGATTTAGCAATTGCGAAATCTTCTGTACCGTATTTTGGGCCAAGTCAGCCATAGTTCTGTTCCTAGGTCTTATTTTTCATTCAAGGCATGCACACATACCACGAATTGATGTCCGCGATCATTATAGCTTTTAAACATATCAAAGCTGGCACAAGCCGGTGAAAGTAATACCACATCTTCTGCCTGAGTCGCTTTTTGTGCCATTGCCACTGCCTCTTTCAGACTGGCAGCATGCTGAATCACGGTTGTACCTTGAATTGCCTGTTCAATCACTGCTGCATCTTCACCAATCAGAATCGCAGTCTTGACGTATTTTTGAATGGCATCGCGTAACGGCTTGAAGTCCTGTCCTTTACCTTGACCACCCAAAATCAATGCCAGTTTGCCATTTTTTACTTCAATGGCTGCACCCAGACCATCAATCGCAGCAAGGGTCGCACCGACATTGGTACCTTTCGAATCATTGTAATAACGTACGCCGTCAATGCTTTGAACGTACTCACAACGATGTTCCAGACCTTTAAAATACTTTAAGCTTTCTAACATCGAAGCCATCGGTAAACCGATCGCCTCCCCCAGTGCCAAACAGGCCAACGCATTGGCAACGTTATGCATGCCTTGAATATACATTTCCGAGGTTTTCAGCAAACGTTCTCTGCCACGGGCCAGCCACATGCTGCCATCCGCATCACGTAACACACCATATTGATTTAAATCAGGTGCATTCAGGCCAAAGCTCTGCATCGGAGTCACATCAGGCACCAAAGGACGACTCAGATTATCGTCACGGTTATACACCACTTTTTTCACACCTTGGAAAATGCGATGTTTGGCCTTATGATAACCCAGCATATCGCCATGACGGTCGAGATGATCTTCGCTCATATTCAACACCACAGCCACTTCTGCATTCAGGTGTGATGTGGTTTCAAGCTGGAAGCTCGATAGCTCCAAAATGATTAATTCAGGTTGATCTTTAAGTAAATCCAATGCAGGGCGGCCCAGATTTCCACCGACAGCAACTTTCTTGCCTGCATCTGCAGCCATCAATCCGATTAAGGTGGTGACAGTACTTTTCGCATTTGATCCTGTAATCGCAACAATCGGCACATCTGTAGCACGGCGTAATAACTGAATATCCCCCACCACTGCAATGCCTTTTTCCATTGCTTGCTGAATTTCTGGAAGTTGCGGTGCCAGCCCCGGACTCAGAATAATCTCTTCTGCTTGTAATAAAAGATCCGTATCCAGTTGACCAAAGCTGGTCCGCACACCTGCTGGAATCTGGTCATGTCCTGGCGGGGTTGCACGCGAGTCTGTGACTGCAACCTGGTAGCCCTGTTCGTGTAAAAAATTAACCGCGGATACACCGGAAATTCCCAAGCCAGCTACAACTTTTAATCCACCGCGCTGTATTAACATTTTTGCCCCATTTTTCGCAGATCACAGAATGGCAAAAATGTTAGCACTTTACTGTTTTAAATGCTTTTTCAGTTTTGGTTTTATTCAATCTTTTTTGTGTCAGTGCGTAAAAGCTTAAGCAGGTATAAAAAAGCCAATCCCCAATAAAGCCAAGATCACGGCCCCTAACCAATCTACAGATTTAAATGCATAAGCTTTGATTTTAAGATCAATGAATTCTGGTCTTAGCCATAGGTAAATCAAGATTAAACATGAAATAAGCCAGGAGAGAGTTTCTTTATAAATATTCAGACCTTTAAACAAAGCAGAAAGATAAAGCAAGGTCACCACCAGGATAAAGCCCAATAAAATCAATTTATGTTTAGGGCTTAATAGTTGTTTTTTACTGATTTGAGTCTGATTCATTTTTTTCTTGTTTCCAAAAAAATGCCCATCTTAGGATGGGCATTTTGAGTTTTATCAACGCCATTTCACAGTTTGCACGGACTCTGTTTTTTTGCTTTCAGCCTCATCGGTTGAACAGCCACAGCTTCCCCCACAACCCGCCACCATTTTAGGTTTTAACCATACGGCCAAACGCTGCCAGCCCATACGCTGACAGCTATTAGACAAGGCTAAGAATGCTGAACCTGCTGTTTGAGGAAATACCTTCTTAAAGACCACAACAGCACTCCACAGCACCAATACAGCAACAATCAAGTACTCAAACATAAGCTACTCCTTTTACCCCCAAATGCGTGATGCAATCTGGTAAGTGAAGAAAGACATTAAATAGGCCAGACCAAACAGGTAGGCCGTCATTATCGATACATGTTTCCATGAACCTGTTTCACGGCGTACCGTTGCCAAGGTCGCTAAACAATGCGGCGCGTAAATGAACCACACCAATAACGACAAGCCTGTCGCCAATGACCAGCCCGTACCGTCCGCACTAATCAGATGCGACAAGCCCTGTGCAATTGCATCATCATCCGCACCCGATAAGGCATATACCGTACCCAAAGCGGCAACCACAACTTCACGTGCCGCCATAGCCGGAATTAATGCAACCACGATCTGCCAGTTAAAGCCAACTGGTGCAAATATTGGCTGAAGCAGATGCCCTAACATTCCCGCAAAACTATAATCGATGTTAGGTAAAGTCGCCCCTTCTGGCGCTTGCGGGAAAGTACATAAGAACCAAAGTAAAATTGACAGGGCAAAGATAATGCCACCGACACGTTTTAAGAAGATCTTACCGCGATCCAGCAAGCCAATCCCGACACTGCGAATATCCGGAATACGGTAGCTTGGCAGCTCCAGTAACAATGCATGCTGTGATTTATCTTTCTGCAAAAATTTCATCACGATTGCCACACAGAGCGCACTGACAATACCCGACATGTACAGGCCAAATAACACCAGACCTTGCAGGTTGAAAATGCCCCATACCGTTTGACTTGGAATAAAGGCAGCAATCAATAAGGCATAGACCGGTAAACGTGCCGAACAGGTCATCAATGGCGCAACCATAATCGTGGTAAAGCGATCACGCGGGTCACTGATACTCCGCGTGGCCATGATGCCAGGCACCGCACAGGCAAAGCTTGACAGCAATGGAATAAAGGCACGACCACTTAGGCCTGCTTTAAACATCAATTTATCCAGCAAGAAGGCGGCTCGCGGTAAATAGCCCGATTCTTCCAACACTAAAATAAAGAAGAATAGAATCAAGATTTGTGGCAAGAACACCACCACACTACCCGCACCCGCGATAATCCCGTCAACCACCAAACTATGCAGCAAAGGCTGGGAGATATGCTCGCCTAATGCTTCACCGAACCAGGCAAAGAATTCTTCAATGCCATCCATAAACGGCGCCGCCCAGGCAAACACGGCCTGAAAGACAATGAACATCATGATTGCAAGGCTAACTAAGCCAAGAACCGGATGTAAGAAAATTTTGTCGAGGAAATCGGTACGCTTGTCTTCCTGATCAACAAAGTTCACCACATCCTTGAAAATCATATCGATTTTCTGATGGTGAGTCCCGGTCAAGCCACTTAATTCGGTCTGTGGAACAGAATATTTTTCTTGATCTAAGGCATGTAATAGGTTTTCGATACCAGCGTTACGCACCGCCACGGTTTCCACAACTGGTACACCTAAACGCTGTGAAAGTTTCTGGGTATTGATCTGGATACCACGACGGCGTGCTTCATCCATCATGTTCAATACAACCAGAATCGGACGACCCAGTTCAATCACTTCCAGCACGAGACCCAAATGCAGCTTTAAGTTTGTGGCATCGACCACGCACAGGAAGGCATCTTGCTGGCCTTCTTCAGCGATTTTGCCCTGACAGACGTCACGGGTAATTTCTTCATCTGGACTGGTGGCTTGTAAACTATAAGTCCCAGGCAAATCCAGCACACGCACGGACTTTCCAGAAGGAAGCTGAAAATGTCCAACTTTACGTTCAACCGTCACGCCCGCATAGTTGGCAACTTTTTGGCGCGTTCCAGTTAAATGATTAAATAAAGATGTCTTACCGCAGTTTGGATTTCCCACAAGGGCAACACGTAACGCATCACTCATGCAGGTGCTCCTTCAAGTTGAATTTCAATTTTATCAGCTTCCGCCTTTCGTAACGCAAAACGCGTAAAACCGAGCTGGATTAGAATCGGATCACCGCCAAAAATACCTTTAGTAATCACTTGCACTTGTGTACCAGGCACAAAGCCTAAACTTTCTAAACGAACCGCAACTAAATCTGGCTGTTGTGTCTCATCGACCAAGCGATCCACTTTCGTGATCACCGCTATCTGCTTGACTTTTAATGCTGACAATCGCACCGCTCTAACCCTTTACGCTCTTTATTATAGTATACAAGCAAATGAGAATAATTACCAAAAACAATCTCAATGGCATTTACCCTTTTGACAGTTCGACAACAATTCATTTTTCTTTTACAGTGCAAACACGAAGGTTCAGCAAGTCCATTATGTTAAATAAAAAACCACGTATCCCAGCCGCCATTAATATTCCGGAACATCTCGGATTTTTACAGGGTTTTCGTGATTATTTAGTCGCTCAAACAGTGAGCCCGCATACCCGTAATGCCTATTTATCGGACCTGATCCAATGTAGTGAATTGCATCGAACTGCCACCCTACCCGAATGGTCGAGTGACGATATTGCAGATGTGCTGATTGCGCTGACCAAGGCTGGAAAAAGTCCCCGTTCAATTGCCCGCTGCCTTTCTGCCTTAAGGCAATTTTATAAATTTTTACGCGAACAAAAACTCCGGGACGACAATCCCGTTGCGACACATCATTCTCCTAAGATTGGACGGGCCTTACCTAAAGATCTGTCTGAACAAGATGTTGAAGCATTGATCAATGCACCTGATACCAGCACTGCACTAGGCCTACGCGACCGTGCCATGTTCGAAGTGCTGTATGCCTGTGGATTGCGCGTATCAGAATTACTCAACCTGAAACTTGAACTGATCAATTTAAAACAAGGCTACTTACGGATTACCGGTAAAGGCAATAAAGAACGTCTGGTGCCTTTGGGGCAATTCGCCTGTGACTGGATTGAAAAATATTTGCTGGAATCACGCCCGCAACTGTATAAAAGCAGCACCGATTATTTATTTCTGACCCAGCACGGCGGCATCATGAGTCGTCAGAATTTCTGGTACGCGATTAAACGTTATGCCTTGCAGGCCAATATTCAGGCCGAATTATCACCGCATACCTTACGCCATGCCTTCGCCACCCATTTACTCAATCATGGCGCAGACCTGCGCGTGGTACAGATGTTATTGGGGCATAGCGATCTTTCTACCACGCAAATTTATACCCATGTCGCTCAACATCGTATGCAAGAGTTACATGGCAAATACCACCCACGCGGTTAAAACCACCGTCTGTCCTGAATAGGTCTTAAACTTGGTCTCGTTCACACAGCATCAGCAAGATTTAACGAAGTGATTGTTTTTTTTTGGTATGCTAAAGCCCTTAAAACGTACAAAAAGGTTCTATATGTTGTTTACTCGGTCTCAGCTTGTAATTGCTTGTACATTAGCATCAACATTATTCGTCAGTGCTTGCTCAAAAGAAAATTCAGCACAAAAACAAGATGCACTCACGGCAAGTGCACCTGCGACAGGTGAAGCTTCAACCTTAAATGAACGTAATGCACAGCAGCGTTTAGTCTCTACATTAGAAAAACATTTCAAGACAGCCAACATCAATGCCAAAATTCTTGCCGTCAAGAAAACTGAAGTACCCAACCTGTACTGGGTAAGTCTGGAAGGAATGGGTTCGGTCTATGCCACCGCTGATGGCCAATACATTATTCAGGGTGATGTGGTGCGTTTAGGTGACAAGCAACTGCACAATGTCAGTGATGCATTACAGGCCACCGAAAATAAAAAGCATTTGGCTTCCCTCAAGACTGAAGACTTGATCGTTTATCCGGCACAAGGCGGTAAAGCCAAACATGTGATTTATGTGTTCACCGATTCAAGCTGTCCGTACTGCCATAAATTGCATGAACACTTGGCTGAAATTAATGCCAAAGGTATTGAAGTGCGTTATATCGCATGGCCACGTGGCGAACAATTCATGCCAACCATGCAGGCCATCTGGTGCAGTAAAGACCGTAAGGCTGCATTTGAGCAAGCAACTCAAGGTCAGCCTGTGACTGCTGCAGAATGTAAGAACCCGGTTCGTGATCAATACCAACTGGGTCTAAACATGGGTGTAAATGGCACGCCAGCGATTTATAACGTTGAAGGAGAATATTTAGGTGGTTACATGACCCCTGAAGAAATTGTTCAACGCTTAAACAAATAAGGTAAATATTCCTTTTAAAATAACAAAGACCCGGGCGACAGATGAAAGATGATCTTAGCCCTAGTGTCTCCGCATTTTTTTAGCTATGATCAAGCTTCATTAAAATGATTGAATATAATGGAGTGTGACGTGAAACCAGTTCGTCTGGCGATACTCGGTCTTGGTACTGTAGGTGGTGGAGCCCTTAAATTACTACAAGAAAATGCTGCGGAAATTAAACGCCGTACCGGTCGAGAAATTCAAATTACACACGTAGGCACACGCCGTCCACGTCCAGATTTACAACTCGAAGGAATTAAACAAAGCGATGACTTGATGGAGATCGTACGTCAACCTGATGTTGATGTGGTGGTCGAAGTCATGGGTGGCATTCATCCTGCGTATGAAGTCATCATGGAAGCCATTAAACATGGCAAACAGGTAGTGACTGCCAATAAAGCATTACTGGCTGAGCATGGTAATGAGCTATTTAAGGCAGCAGAAGACAATGCGGTGCAAATTGCTTATGAAGCAGCGGTTGCAGGCGGGATTCCAATCATTAAAGTCATCCGTGAAGGTCTTGCAGCCAACCATATTGAATGGCTTGCTGGCATCATTAACGGTACAGGCAACTTCATTCTGACTGAAATGCGTGAAAAAGGTCGTGCTTTTGAAGATGTGTTAAAAGAAGCGCAAGAACTTGGTTATGCTGAGGCGGACCCAACCTTTGATGTTGAAGGCATTGATGCTGCACACAAACTCACCATTTTAGCTTCATGTGCATTTGGTATCCCGTTACAGTTCAATAAGGTCTATACCGAAGGCATCAGCAAAATCACCGCTCAGGACGTGAAATATGCAGAAGAACTTGGTTTCCGTATCAAGCACTTGGGTATTGCACGCCGTGCCGACAAAGGCATTGAGCTACGTGTGCATCCAACCCTGATCCCTGCGGAAGAATTGATTGCCAATGTCAATGGCGTGAAAAATGCCGTACTGGTGCAAGCCAATGCCGTTGGCCCGACTTTATATTACGGGGCTGGTGCTGGTGCTGGTCCAACTGCTTCAGCTGTGGTTGCAGACGTGATTGATATCGTGCGTGATATTTCGTATACCGAAGATGGCGCTGGAACAATTCCTCAGCTGGCCTTTGAAGCACTCACCAATGTGCCAATCCTCAGCCGTGAAGAAATGACCACTGGTTATTACATTCGCCTCAATGCTGAAGACCAAACCGGTGTATTGGCAGATGTGACGACCATTCTGAGCCGTGCTGGTATCAGTATTGATGCCATCATGCAGCAATCGCGCTTAAAAGACCTGATTCCAATCGTGATTTTAACCGATCCGATAGTTGAATCTAAAATGGACGAAGCGCTTGCCCAAATTCAAGCATTACCTGCAATTCGTGGCGAAATCGTGAGAATTCGTTTAGAATCGCTCGATAGTTAATCAGTTTAAATCCCCTCACCCTTCTTCACTCAAGAATGGAACTGCTCTCTTTTGAAAGGGAGCCTGTTGAGCGGGATTTTTTCTCTACCTTATATTGGAACACCATCATGTCGAATGCCAATCGTTATACTGGTCTTGTAGATCGTTATCGTGACCGTTTACCTGTGTCTGCAACTACACGCGCAATTTCTTTAGGTGAAGGTAATACTCCACTGATTAAACTCGAGAACATTCCACGTATTATTGGCAAAAACGTCGAAATTTATGTGAAATACGAAGGTCTGAACCCAACCGGTTCATTTAAAGACCGTGGTATGACCATGGCGGTGACCAAAGCAGTTGAAGAAGGCTCTAAAGCGATTATCTGTGCCTCTACCGGTAATACTTCAGCAGCAGCGGCAGCTTATGCAGCGCGTGCAGGCATTAAAGCATTCGTGTTGATCCCTGAAGGCAAAATTGCCATGGGTAAAATGGCGCAGGCAATGATGTACGGCGCGATCACCATGCAAATCCGCGGTAACTTCGATGATGGTATGCGTTTGGTCAAAGAAGTGGCTGATCAGGCACCTGTAACGATTGTCAACTCGATCAATCCGTATCGTTTGCAAGGTCAAAAAACCATTGCTTATGAAATCGTGGAGGCATTGGATCGTGCACCTGATTATCACTGCTTGCCTGTCGGTAACGCGGGGAACATCACCGCACACTGGATGGGTTATACCGAAGCTGTTGCCAACCAACCTGCAGATCAGTTCGAGCAAGTGATTTATGACGCGGCGACAGATCAGTTCACAGGTCCTAAACCAGAAGGCCTGCCAACTATGGTGGGTTACCAGGCTTCTGGCGCTGCACCATTCTTACGTGGTGCCCCTGTTGAAAACCCTGAAACAGTTGCAACTGCAATCCGTATCGGTAATCCACAAAGCTGGAACCATGCCAAAGCAGTGGTACGTGACTCTAAAGGCTGGTTCGATGAGCTTCAGGACAGCGAAATCCTGGAAGCGCAACGTTTACTTTCAATGTACGAAGGCGTATTTGTAGAACCTGCGTCTGCCGCTTCAATTGGCGGTGCAATCCGTGACATCAAGGCTGGTAAAATTGCTGAAGGTTCTGTGATCGTATGTACCGTGACAGGTAATGGCTTAAAAGATCCTGATACGGCAATCAAGCAATGTGCTGATGCCGTGATGTTGTCCATCGATGCAACCATGGATCAGGTTAAAGACTCTATTCTTTCAAATATGTAAGCATCAAGTCTGAAATAAAAAAACCAGTTGCCCGCAACTGGTTTTTTTATGGGTTCACTTAAAATCAGTCATTTCTAGCCATAAAAAAAACGCTTCCTGATGAAGCGTTTTTTACATCAACCGACATTAAACACGTTTTGGTAAACTGCTTAACCAGGTTAATAAATTGGTTGCATCGCTATTGCGTGCTTGTGAACTTGGTGCACCCAATAACACGACCACAGCGGGACGTGAATTCACCGTCGTATGCATTACCACACAACGACCGGCTTCATTGATATAACCCGTTTTTGACAGGTTAATGTTCCAGCCACCATTACGGACTAAAGCATTGGTATTGTTCGACTTGAGTACACGGTAACCAAGGTTGAAGTCATAGGTTGGTGTGGTTGAGAATTGGCGGATAAGACCGTATTGCGAAGCGGTACTTACCAGAATGCCTAAATCACGTGCGGAAGAGACATTATGCGGATCAAGCCCGGTTGACTCAGCATAACGTGTCGAAGTCATGCCCAATTGCCTCGCTTTGGCGTTCATCGCTGCAATAAATGCAGGACGACCACCTGGATAAGTACGTGCCAATGCCGCCGCCGCTGGATTTTCAGACTTCATCAAGGCAAACAACAATGCTTCAGCACGGTTCATCTTATCGCCAGCACGTAAGGTTGAGCTTGAGTTTTTACCGCCTGCACCCGCGAAATCAATCGACTCAAGGGTAATCTCTTCCGACATGTTTAAGCGCGCATCAGCAGTCACCACCGCAGTCATCAATTTGGTAATTGAAGCAATCGGAACCGACATGTTACTGTTTTTGCTGTACAGCACCTCACCTGTTTGTGCATCCATGACCAGCGCAGCACGTGCATTCACTGATGGCTGGCTGCTATAGCCAAACGTATCGCGAATCTGTGTCGATTGCTGCGGAGCACTTGAGGATGAAATTGAAGCTGAACCACCGTTACGTAATGTTGTGGTCACAGAGGTTGAACCTTGAGGACCAATCTCTAAGGGTTCATCATCTTCCATTAACTGGCTCGCATCACTTGCTGACCAGTTTAAGGTTGCTGAACCACTCGCACGCGAAGCAGCTGGATTGTTATTCACAACCAGTTCAGCAAAACTTGTTGAACTCCACGCCAACAAGATAGACATGCTTAGAACATGCATGATAGATTTTTTAGAATTTTTCACGACACAATACTCAACTCAGGACGCTGCACATTTGCGCTTACCACCATTATGCCTTACATTTGAACAAATCGGGTAAAGCTTTTGTAGACACAATTGTGTACAACTATTCTCTAAAAACGAAGAATAGGATTGCTAATTTTGTCGTTTCATTGCAAGCTAATTTTGCTTTATGTAACAAAAAACCAGTGTTTTTGAAAAAAGGAGGTCTTCTTGATCACTGTTCTCGTTGTTGATGATCATGAACTCGTGCGCACCGGGATTTGCCGTATGCTCGAAGACCACCCCGATGTCGAGGTGATCGGACAAGCTGAATCTGGAGAAGAAGCGATTGCGCTGGTTCGCCAGAAACATCCCCAAGTGGTATTGCTAGACGTGAATATGCCTGGCATTGGTGGAGTTGAGACAACGCGACGTTTATTGCAGAGTGCACCTGAAACCAAGGTCATTGCTGTCAGCGGTCTGGCGGAAGAGCCCTACCCATCCCTTTTACTCAAAGCAGGTGCCAAAGGCTATATCACCAAAGGTGCGCCAATCTCTGAGATGGTCCGTGCGATCAATAAAGTCATGCAAGGCGGCAAGTATTTCAGTGCGGATATTGCCGAGCAACTGGCGAGTTCTTACCTTTCTGACACCCAGCAGTCTCCTTTTGATGCTTTATCAGAACGTGAAATGCAGGTCGCGATGATGGTGGTGAACTGTATCAGCGCACAGGAAATTGCAGATAAATTATTTGTCAGCGTGAAGACGGTAAATACTTATCGCTACCGTATTTTTGAAAAACTGGCGATTGATAGTGATGTCAAACTGACGCATCTTGCGATACGCTATGGACTGATTAAACCTTAAAATACTTACAATAATAGTCAACGCCTATGTTAGGGAAAATTGCTTCATCGGTCTCTCAGACCGTCTATCGACTGGGCGTTTGGTATAGCGGCTATCGGCTGATTATTGCCGTTAGCCTGCTGCTGATTTATTTACTCACTGCCGAGCAACTCAGCAGTAATTATATTTATCCAAGCTTATATTTTTATACCCTGATTGCGTATATCACGCTGAATATCATTCAGCTTTTTATGTTGCATCTGGTGCCTGTACAAGTCTCCAGACAGCTGATTGTGATTTTCCTGATTGACGTGATCTGCTTGAGTTTAATCACCTTTTCAGCGGGTGGGCCGAATCTGCAACTGAGCTTGCTCTATGTCATCATTATTTTCTCCTCGGCCATTTTATTAAATTCACAGCTATCACTGATCATCACCCTGTTTGCCGTGATCATGGTGGTTTACCAGCGCTTTTTGGGTGACTTCTTTGATTCAGCCAATTTAACTCATCTCGGCAATAGTATTTTTCTGGCCTTTTTATTTTTTGTGGTGCATGCCATTGGCCGCATCGCGGTTCAACGTTTTAAGATTTTAGAAACCCTCACCTTTCATCAATCGATTGAAATCCATCAACTGCAAAATATTAACCGTTATATTCTCGAGCAGATTGAAGACGGTTATCTGGTACTCGATGAAAGCAACCATATTGTCCTGACCAATCCGGCAGCCAACACTTTACTGGGAATTTATCTACCTGTTTCTCTTGAAAAAACACCACTCATCAAGTTACAACCGGATCTATTTGAACTGATCAAGTTTAGTGATTTAAAAGATGGTGAAGAGTTCAGTTTTGAATCACAACAAAGCCCGTATACGGTTCATGTTCGGGTTAAACATCTGATCGTTCCTGAACAAGCGCTGGTGTTACTGATCTTAAAAGATGCCCAGAAACTGACCCAGCAGGTGCAACAACTCAAGCTGGCGGCATTAGGCCAACTTTCTGCCAGTATTGCCCATGAGATTCGCAATCCATTGGCCGCCATTGTTCAGGCTAATGAGTTACTTAAAGACAGTGATGCACATCAGCAAGAAATGCTGTCACGCATGATTAGCAAGCAAGCCAAACGTATTGATAGCATCGTCCAAGATACTTTGGCGATGGCTCGCAATCGGCCAACCGAAGCCCAACCCATCCAGCTCACCTCGTTCTTTGACAGTTTATTGAATGAAGATCTGGCGGATGCCAAACAGATGATCCGGTTAAAACAACCCGAACAGACGACGATCGTATTTGATGAAAAACAATTACGCCAGGTGCTGATTAATCTGATCCGGAATGCCTTACGTCATAACGCCACCGATGCCCCCTTTATCGAAGTGGATGTTCATGAAAAAGAAGGTCGAATCTGTATTGATGTCATCGATTTTGGGATGGGTGTCTCAAAACGGGATATTTCTCAGTTATTCAAACCATTTTTTAGTACCGAAATTAAAGGAACTGGTTTAGGATTGTACTTGTCTCATACATTTTGTGAGGCGAATCATGCAAAGCTCACCTATATAGAGCGACAACAAGGAGCATGTTTCAGGATGGAATGCTCAAAATTCATAGATTAGATTAGGTTTTTCGGGGAAATGGCAACAAAACAACCACTCGTCTTGCTCGTAGACGATGAAGAGGATTTATGTCTTTTAATGCAGATGACGCTTGCGCGGATGGGCATCAAAACACATATCGCTTATCGGGTCGAACAGGCAAAAAAATTCTTCACTGAATTCCAGTACGATGCATGCTTAACAGATTTAAATCTTCCGGACGGGAATGGTTTAGACCTGGTGAAACATGTCACTCAAAACTATCCTAATACGCCTATTGCAGTGCTTACTGCCTATGGCAACATGGACATCGCCATCGCAGCCCTCAAAGCAGGTGCCTTTGACTTTGTTAGCAAACCGGTTAATCAGATGCATCTGGATCAATTAATCCAGAAAGCTTTGAACCGGCCTCAGCCTGAACAGGAAGCTGCTGAAACTGCTTTAGAAAACAAGCTTCTGATTGGACGTTCAGCACCGATCCAGCAACTTCGCATTGCTTTAAAGAAGATCGCACGCTCTCAGGCACCCGTGTTTATCACAGGGGAATCAGGTACAGGCAAAGAAGTGGTTGCCAATCTGGTACACCGTTTAAGTAACCGCAGCGAAGGGCCGTTTATTGCCATTAACTGTGGTGCCATTCCAACGGAATTGATGGAAAGCGAGTTATTTGGACACAAGAAAGGCAGCTTCACTGGCGCAACACAGGACAAACAAGGCTTAATTCTGTCGGCACACGGTGGTAGTTTATTTCTGGATGAAATTGCTGAATTGCCATTAAACATGCAGGTTAAATTACTTCGTGCGGTGCAGGAAAAGAAAATTCGTCCGGTCGGTTCAGATCAGGAGATTGATGTCGATTTCCGTGTGATTAGTGCCAGCCATCAGGATCTGGAAATGCTGGTCCAGCAAGGCCGCTTCCGTCAGGACCTGTTCTTCCGTATTCATGTCATGGATCTGGTGTTGCCGCCATTACGTGAGCGTGGTCAGGATATTCTGTTACTGGCCAATCACTTTATTCAAAAGATCAGTCAGGAATGGGAAGTGTCGGTGAAGACACTGTCCTCTCGTGCAGAGCAGTTCTTGTTACAGCAATATTTCCCGGGCAATGTGCGCGAACTGCGTAATATCATTGAACGTGCCATTACGCTGAGTGATGATGAAACCATTGATCTGGCTCACTTGCAAACTGCGCCATTACGTAGCTCAATTGCAAATCCGGCGCCTGCATTCGCCAATGCACCGGCAGAAGAAATCGAAGCCCCACAACACTCTGCCAGTCCAACAATGAGTTCGAAAAAACTTCCACCAGAAGGTTTAGAGCGCTATTTAGAGAATATCGAAAAAGAGATTCTGCTAAATGCCTTGAATCTGACCCACTGGAATCGGACTTTAGCGGCGAAAAAGTTGGGAATGACCTTCCGCTCTTTACGCTATCGCTTGAAAAAATTCGGTTTGGATACCGAAGATGATGAATAAGCTTTAATCATAAAGCCCCTTTGTTAAGGGGCTTTATTTTTTAATATCTACTTTTCAACACCAGATCAGTGACATGTTCCAGGTAGGTATCTTCTTTCATTTCAGGTGGCAAAGGCGAAATCTGATTCGGCTGAATGCCTTGCCCCTCAATCATGTTGCCATTGGGGGTGTAGTAATGTGAGACCGTCATTTGTAAGGCAGCGCCACTCGGTAACGGGAACAGCTTCTGCACCACGCCTTTACCATAACTGTTTTCCCCCACGACCCAGGCACGCTTATGTTCTTTCAGCGCCGCGGTAAACACTTCGGCTGCCGAGGCGGATCGTTTATTAATTAAAATACCGAGTTTCAGATTCTGAAATTCAAAGGAAGGCAGGGCCTGAAATTGTTGATCACCTTCAGAACGGCTTTTCGTGGTCACAATCAATCCCTGATTCAGGAACAAATCCGCTGACTCAACCGCAGCAGACAATAATCCTCCCGGATTATTACGTAAATCCAGAACCACGGCCTTGAGTTTGCTAGAACTATATTCTTCGATTAAACGTTTAATTTCATTGGCAGTGTCTTGCTGAAACACTCTAATTTTAAGTACAAGTACCTGATTATGCATTAAAACAGGTTCAATATCGGTTTCTACTTTCTTGTTTCGGACCAGAATGGTGGTGCTGTTATTATTTTCAGGCTGGATCTGTACAGTACTGCCAATTGAGCCATACAGCAGCCCTTGTACCTGATCCTGATTAAGATTTTTTAATTCTTGATTGTCCACTTTAATAATGGCTTGACCATTGCGCAAACCCAGCTTGCTCGAGTCAGAACCCGCTTTTAAGTCCTGAATCTGCCAGGATTTAGCATGTACGTCATAATTTAAATTAAAATCGACCGAGGCCAGATCGCCTTCGGTATATTGAATCAGTTGACGATATTCTTCTGCCGACAGATAACGGGAATAACGGTCCAGACCACTGACCAGTCCTTTAATCGATTGCTGAAAGAGCGCATCGTCCGACTTCTTATCGACATAGTTATCTTTCACAATCCCATAGATCTGGACAAATTGCTGAATCGATTCAATCGGGACTTCCGCTGTACGCGGCGCATCTTCGGTCCATCCCGACGCATGAGTAACGGGTGCAGCATCAATACTATGCCCCCAACACATCAACAAACTTGCACATAAGGCTCGGTAAATGTTGTTGTGCTGGGTCATTGCTTCACCTTATTTTAAAGTAATTAAGTTCTTACCCTGCATTTCTGGCGGTACAGGAATGTGCATTAAATGCAGGAGTGTTGGCGCCACATCAGCCAATACCCCGCCTTCTGCAATAATTGCTTGCGTCGGGCCAACATAAATAAATGGCACCAGTTCAGTGGTATGTTGGGTATGCACCTGACCACTGTCATAGTCTTGCATTTGCTCTACATTACCATGATCCGCAGTAATTAACATGTGTCCTTTGTTTGCCATGACTGCATCGTAAACACGACCCAAGCAGGTATCCACCGTTTCAACCGCTTTTACTGCAGCATCAAAAACGCCGGTATGCCCGACCATATCGCCGTTGGCATAGTTCACCACCAACAGATCAAACTCACCTGAATTGATGGCATTGACCAACTCATCGGTCACTTCATAAGCGCTCATTTCAGGCTTTAAATCATAGGTGGCAACATTTGGGGATGGAATCAGGATACGCTTTTCACCCGGATATTCATCTTCGCGACCACCGCTAAAGAAGAAGGTCACATGCGCATATTTTTCAGTTTCAGCAATACGCAATTGGGTTTTACCCAAATCAGACAGATATTCACCAATCGAGTTTTTCAGCCCTTCTGGCATATATGCAACTGGTGCATCAATGCTGGCCTGATAACGGGTCAACATCACGAATTTAGATAAATTCGGCTGCACTTTACGTTCAAAACCGGCAAAATCCTTTTCCACAAACGCACGGGTAATTTCACGCGCACGATCGGCACGGAAGTTCATGAATACAATGCTGTCGCCATCTTGTACTTTGGTGACATCACCGATGCGTGTTGCTTTAACAAACTCATCATTTTCATTGGCTGCATAGGCTTGTTCCAAACCTTCAACCGCAGAATTGGCGACACGTACGGCTTCGCCTTCTGTAATTAAACGATAAGCCTGTTCCACACGGTCCCAACGGTTGTCACGATCCATCGCGAAATAGCGACCAATCATCGACACAATACGACCTTGATTTGGATATTGTGCGAACAAGGCATCCAGTTTTTCTAATGATGGTTGTGCACTACGTGGCGGCGTATCACGACCGTCCAGAAAAGCGTGTAAATACACTTTTGCACCGCGTTTTAACGCCAGTTCGCACATGGCGACAATATGATCTTGATGCGAGTGCACACCGCCTTCCGACAACAAGCCCATCACGTGTACGGCGCCATTGGCTGCTTTGGCCTTTTCAACCGCATCCACCAGAACTTCATGCTCGAAAAAAGCACCGGTACGAATGTCTTTAGTAATACGGGTGAAATCCTGATACAACACACGACCTGCACCCAGATTCATATGCCCGACTTCAGAATTACCCATTTGGCCATCAGGCAGACCGACATCTTCACCGGAGCCAGAAATTAAACTATTCGGATGCTTGGCTTTCATTGCCGTGAGGTTGGGTGTTTTTGCTGCCAGAAAGGCATTGTCATCAACTGCTTCACGATGTCCTACGCCATCCATGATTACGAGAACGTGAGGAATTTTGCCAGCATTTGCATCCGTCATAATGGACTCTCTATTTGTCGATCATTTGTTCGGTCTATTTTACCGAAGTTTAAGGTATTTCTCTATGACCCCACTCATGGCTTTCATCAATAGCGATGATAGCGCCCATGAATCAAAGTCCTTTATCTTGCTCGATAAAGTAAGTAACTGCCTACCATAAAGATGAGCACCACCGGCATCAGCACAAACCATGCTGGAGAAGGGGCATAAACCAGACTTGCATAGCCGAGGAAATCTTGTAAGTAGAAAAAGCCCAGTCCGGTAAATAAGGCAATCACCAGACGGAAGCCCATCGACTGTTGGCGTAATGGTCCGAAAATGAATGAACAGGCGATTAACACCAGCGTAATCAAGGCAAACGGCGAGGTCACTTTTTGCCAGAACGCCAGTTCGTAGGTTTTCGGTACCTGACTATATTCATCCATATAGCGCATAAAACTAATCAACTGGCTTGGAGACAAATCTTCCGGGTCAAGGGTGACCATATGCACATATTTAGGCTGCAAGGCCAAACCCAGCGATTGCTGTGCATGATCGGTTTTAATGGCATTCCCTTGAGCCAGCAAATCCACCTGATGTGACTGCTCTAGCGTCCATTCGCCATCTTTAACAAACTGGCCCTTTTCTGCATTCACAAAAGACTGCAAACGGTAGTCCTGATCAAAATCGATCGACTGGATATTGCGTAACTGGCCTTTGGAGTTGGCATAGTCAATATAAATAAAACGCTGCCCTTCACGAGTCCAGTAGCCTTTGACTTCACCCAACGCCGCCACGCTACGTTGCTTCTTGATACTTTGTGCCTGTTCATTGGTATAAGGAATTACCCATTCGCTTAGCACAAAGGACAATACAATCAATAACAGTGCCGAACGCATTACCCAGCCAACGATTCGCCATAAGCTAATCCCGACCGAGCGCATCACGATCAGTTCACTATTCGAAGCCAATGCACCCAGTCCCAGCACCGAGCCAATCAAGGCGGCAACAGGAAGGATTTCATAGAGATAATGCGGCGCTCCCCACATCACGTACAGGAAAGCCTGCCAGGCATTATAGTCGGGTTTGAGCGAGCCTAATTCACCTAAGTAGGTAAACAGAACCTGTAAGAAAGATAACACCAGCGTCGTGCCCAGCATGGCTAGGATCGTGGTTTTTGTCACATGTTTGGCGACTATTCGACGTGCTAACATCACAACCCCACTCGCTGAATACTTCTCTTAAATTTTGGTGCCAATTTTTGTTTACGCGCAAAAACTGCTGCGGCAATGGCATAAACAAGAAGAACCACTGGATAAGCCCAGATATCAAGTTCTTCCTTACTGATTCGGGTCTTAATCGCAATCAATAATACGATCAGGCTGGCAAAGATAAAGATCGCGGGAATCAAACGATAGTAACGACCTTGACGCGGACTCACCTCAGACAATGCGACCGCCAGCATTAAAGCCACGATAATCACAAAGGGACCAAATACACGCCAGCCCAGTTCACTACGCACGACAGGATCATCACGTTTTTCCCATAACTTGGACATGGATAATGCTTCAACATCACCACTCTCAAATTTTACGTCTTTGTCATTTTCTAAACGTAAACGATAAGACTGGAATTCTGCCTGCGTGTAACGAGGTTGATTCGGATAAATCTCGTAACGGCGCCCCTGAACCAGATCCACCACATTGGCGGTATCATTGGCCACTTCAACCCGTGTTGCTTCTTTGGCCAGAATCATGACATCAGGTTTATCTGCCTGATTGCCTTTCTGATAGAAGAAAATATCTTTTAAGTTCTTGCGGTCTTCTGAAAGTGATCCCGCATAAATGGTATACGGCCCTGAAGAAATAAACTCTTTCGGACGTACCAAGTCAAATCCGGTCCGTACTGCCTGAGTACTGGTCAGTTTTTCAAACTCACGTAAGCCCCACGGCCCCATCCAGACCATTAAGCAGGTCTGTACCACCAGATATACCACGGTCATCGGCAACAGTAATCGAGCCAACTGATTGCGACTGACGCCACTGCCATTTAAAACCGCCATTTCGTGGTCGACATACAGACGCCCGAATACCAGCATCAAGGCAATAAAGAAACCCAATGGTAAGATCAATGTTAAAAATTCAGGTAAACGATAGCCGATAATGCTAAATAAGATCCCTGCATCCAAACGACCTTGAGCTGCGACGCCAAAATACTTGATCAAACGACCACCCATCATGATCATGGTCAATAGACCAATAACGACGAGAGATGTCGAAACCACCTGTTTGACGAGATAACGCCGAATAATCAAAGTAATACTTCCAAAAGACCAATCGAAGGTAACGCTAGTTTACCCGAATGTTAAAAATATAAAACCTATCGCTTGTTGCGGATTGCAACCTCATATCTGAAAGTGTTTAATGGACTTATCTTTCTTTTTTACTCATTAGGTTCTATATAAACAATGAAATTTACACTTCAAAACGCATTCCCAACTCAGGCGTCTAGCGAATCTTTGTGGATTTTGGTTGATTCAGAACAATTACAACAGAACTTAAATACTTATCAAATCAACCATCTAGATGACATCCTTAACGCAAGCCAATATAAAGCCGGTTTTAACGACAACTTGCCGCTGCTTGCCAATATCTCTGTACAGGCCAATGCCCAATTATTAGGACTGGGCAAAAGTGACGAGCTTAAAGCGACAAAATTAGCAAAACTTGCACAAAGCATTATCAAATCATCACAAAATAAATTTAAACAAATTAGTGTCGATCTTTCAGCATTGCCTGCCGATTTACACCCCCTCTTTGTCTTGAGCCTTACGCAAGCGGCTTATAGTTATGACGAGTTTAAGTCGAAAAAGAATGAGTTCGTGCTAGATACCATTCACCTGATTGCCAGCCAGACCCCATTAGATGAAGCACAGTTAAAGCTGATTCATGCGGTTCAGTCGGGTCAAAACTTTGCCCGTGATCTGGGTAACCGTCCTGGAAATATCTGTTTCCCTGAGTACCTCGCAGATCAGGCGCTTGCGCTAGCCAAGCAATATCGAGACCTATTAAAAGTCACTGTACTGGATGAGCAGCAAATGGCGGATCTGGGCATGTATGCCTTCCTTGCCGTGAGCAAAGGCTCAGATCGTCCGGGTCGTATTGTCACCCTCGAATACAATGCCCAGATTGATCAAGCCCCTGTGGTACTGGTCGGCAAAGGTGTGACTTTTGATACAGGCGGTATTTCATTAAAACCAGGCTTGGGCATGGATGAAATGAAATTTGATATGTGCGGCGCAGCTTCGGTTCTTGGTACCATTCAGGCACTCTGTGAAGCCCAATTACCTATTCATGTGGTGGGTGCAATTGCCGCTGCAGAAAATATGCCATCTGCTCATGCCACCCGTCCCGGTGACATCGTCACCACCATGAGCGGACAAACTGTAGAAATTCTGAATACGGATGCAGAAGGCCGTCTGGTCCTGTGTGATACCTTGACCTATATCAAACGCTTTAACCCTGCCCTGGTGATTGATATTGCCACCCTGACCGGCGCCTGTGTGGTTGCGCTCGGTAAAGTGGTCAGTGGTTTATTCACACCAGATGATGAGCTTGCACAAGACTTGCAACAGGCAGGCGAACAGTCACTTGACCGTGTCTGGCGTATGCCGGTCATGGAAGAGTATCAAGAATTACTCGACTCACCTTTTGCCGATATTGCCAATATTGGTGGGCCATATGGTGGCGCCATCACGGCAGCTTGCTTCCTCGAACGTTTTACCCGTGACTATCGCTGGGCTCATCTTGATGTGGCAGGTACGGCATGGTTATCGGGTACCGCTAAAGGTGCAACCGGCCGCCCGGTTCCATTATTGATGCAATTCCTGGCAAATCGTGTTCAAGCGAATGGCTAAAATCAGTTTTTATCTCTTTGAAAACAGTCAGGAACGGCAAGTCGAAAGTGCTTGCCGTTTGTGTCGCAAGATTCTGAATCAACATCCCCATATCTGGTGGTACTGTGCTGATCCAGACTTGCAAAATGAACTGGATGAACTGCTCTGGAGCTTTGATCCACAAAGTTTCATTGCGCATGGGATTGACCAGCCACATAGCCCAGTGTGTATTTCAAAAGATTTACCCCCCTCCAATGATTGGATCGTGTTTAATTTTAACAATCATGCACTTGAACAAACTCAAGATTTTCGCCACATTATCGAAATTATTGAAAATAATGAAACTGCGAAACAGATTGGGCGGGAAAAATTTAAACGGTATCGACGGTTGGGCATAGAACCTCGTACATTTAGATTATAAATTGGCGATAAAAAACATCATTTTAGGAGTGTCTTGTGGCATTAAATGTAGGTCAGGATTTTAAAAAACGCTGGTTAAATGCACCTGAGGCGGTTCGTCAGACCTATCAGGAAGATTTAGCACGTATCTGTGATCTGTTATTACCACAAACTTCGATTCAAACCTGGACGCAGAACGAGGAAAGTGCCCAACAGCGTTCTCAACAACGCATTGATCAAGCTTATGCCGATTTAAAGGCTGAGTTACTGGAACAGGCACGTATTCGTAAACAGCTGGCGCTGGAAAAAGCACTGGCAGAAAAACGTGCAGCTGAAGCCGCCTATGCAGCCCAGTTACAAGCGGATGAAGCACGTCAGTTTGAGCAGCAAACCGAGAATCTAGTTGCCTTACGTGGTCATATCGATCAGGAAATTGCGCAACAGACCGAACGCTATCAAACCAATCCGGAGCAGCCAAGCATTGATTATGCACGCGGTCAGCGCATCGCGATTGATGATCAGCAAATTCTGTCTGAGCTGGAAAGTGTTCGGGTCCGTCTTGAACTTGAAGCTGAAGGCCTGATTGAGCAAGCAGTGACCGTGTTCCGCGCCAAGCTGCATGCACTGGCACAAGATGAAATTGAATATATTTTGAAGAACAGTGAGTTCTCGGACGAGAAATAATAAAAAGCCCAGTTTAAACTGGGCTTTTTATACTTGATCTTTTATTTTAAAAAACCGTTTTCAGCCAAGAATGCCATACTGATATTCGATTCAGTTTTCTGCTCCGCCGCCTTATCACCGAGCAATAAACGCTCGATATAACGTGCCAATACGTCAACTTCTAAATTCACTTTGCTTCCCACCTGCCAAGTACCAATATTGGTACGTTCAGCGGTATGCGGAATCAAATTCAGGCTCAGAATATTGCCACGTAAGTGGTTAATGGTCAGGCTAATGCCATCGACGGTGACCGAGCCTTTTTCTGCCAGATATTTAGCCAACTCAACAGGTGCTGTGACTTCAAAATACAAAGAACGTGCATCTTCGCGAACCAGGGTAATTTCCCCCAGCCCATCGACATGTCCACTGACAATGTGTCCGCCAAAACGTGTGGTCGGTAACATCGCTTTTTCAACATTGACCGCCTGACCGACTTTCCATTGTCCGAGTGTGGTACGGTTCAGACTTTCGCGGGAAACATCTGCCGCATACCAGTTCTCGCCCCACTCGATCACGGTCAGGCAAATCCCATTAGTAGCAATCGAATCCCCAAGATGTACATCAGACATGTCCAGATCCGTCTGGATTGTTAGACGAACATCACCGCCTACACTTTGTAGGCTCTGAACCTTACCTAAACTTTCAATAATGCCTGTAAACATGGGAGTTTCAACCTATCTTTATTGCAGTGTCTGCCACAGTGAATCAGATACCTTAAAGCAAAGAATCTGAGATAACAAGGCATCTCCCAAGCAAATACCCGCAAATCAAAAAGGGCGATCATCTGAGCGCCCTTTTGGTATTATTTATTGAGTGATGCAGTTATTGCATTTCAGAGACTTGCTGATCTGTTGGGTCTTTTGCTACCACCTGATGCTTGACCAGAAAATGGCTAAAGAATAATTTATAGCCCAGCACACCTAAACATGCCCCTACGATTGGTGCAATAATCGGGACGATGAAATAAGGGATATCACGACCGCCGGTAAAGGCAACAGGACCCCAGCCTGAGAAATAAGCCACGATTTTCGGGCCAAAATCACGTGCAGGATTCATGGCAAAGCCGGTTAATGGGCCAAAAGAAGCACCAATCACGGCCACCAGCAAACCCACCAGAATCGGTGCCAAAGTACCACGCGGCAAACCGTTGCTATCATCGCCAATCGCCATAATCAGCCACAGTAATAACATGGTAATAAACATTTCCACCATGAAAGCCTGACCCAGCGACAATAGGTGATGCGGATAAGTTGAGAAAATTCCAGCCAGTTCCAGACTTTCGACACTGCCCCGTACCATGTGATGGGTCTGTTCATAATCTACAAACAGATTGCTATATAAGCCATAGACCAGCACAGCCCCTGTTGCAGCACCCGCCACTTGAGCAATGATATAAAATGGGACTTTACGTTTATCAAAGCCAGCAAATAAAGCCAGGGCGATGGTCACGGCAGGATTGAGATGAGCCCCAGAAATACCTGCAGACAAATAAACAGCCAATGCAACGGCCAAGCCCCATACAATGCTGATTTCCCACAGACCTAAACTTGCGCCTGCAAGCTTAAGTGCAGCCACCACACCAATACCAAACGATAAAAAAATTGCGGTAGCAAAATATTCGGCTACACATTGCCCCAATAAGGTGGGTTCCGAGCGACTCATAACAACCTCTCTTGGTCATCGCTGCAAATAGGCAAGACCCTAAATTAAGCTCGGCAAACTATATTTATTTTTGAAACGGGTCAATATGGTTTGATAATTTTTTAAACGATTAGTCAAAAGATTTTTCTTCAAAAAACACCTCTAAAACCAACTAATAAGCTGACCAAAATACAACTCAAATATCTGTTTTTATTTATTTTATAAAATTATGATCATTTTTTGCAGTAGCGCTAACCCAACAGTCCAATCCAGTAGAAATGCGAGATATTTACCATAAAAACAGACACTTATCATATAAACCGATTTTATTTATCTAATTATCCGATTTAATAAAAAAACTGAATACAAAAACACCACTTTTAAAAGTGGTGTCCTGTATTTTACCAAAGTGCCAGTTGGGTACTGTTCCCGGTGGTATCGACTCCGCCCAGTTCAGCAAAGTGATATAACTGCCCTAACAACTGTCGTAACGGCGGTCCTGACTTGGCATGCGTATCGGTAATCACGATAAATTCCAGTACCCGTGCCCGTTCAGACTGACGCTGTTTACTCACGCGATAACGCGGTACATCCTGGGTCAGCAAAGTCACCTTACCGCGTTTTAAATTGGCGGTCAGCAAGTCTTTTGGCTCGATATTTCCATCGGTCGAGTAACTGGTCAAAATGTAACGTGCATTGATGGTTTCCAATAACTTTTCATAAGCCTCTTTGGCATATTTAGAAGAGTTATAAGGACTTGGGCGCTCTTTACGCCATGCCCGATCAATCCCGCTTTTAAAGCCTTTGGTATCCGGTGAAGGTAAATCGACCTGATCCCATAAGGTCAAGGCATTGAGAACGTGATAGTTACTGCTATAGGCATGCTGGTTATAAGGCGGATCCAGATAAGCCACATCGACCTCAAAACCACTCATCTGATTGGCGAGATGCTGGGCATCGACACACCACATTTCTGCCGCTGGACGTTTAGGATCACCGATTTCACAGAAACGGCTAGGTGTCAGCCACAACAAGGACTCGATCCGTTCTAACGCGGTCTGAGTACGTCCGCCCCAGCCCTGATGGAAACTTTTGAAAACGCCACTGGTATTACTGACAAAACTTGCCGAATACAGTAACGGCGCCAGTAAGGCACTCATTTCCACATCATTAATCGCGCCCTGTGCCTGCCAAGTTGCAATCTGCTGACGAATCGCGTCAATACGCATGCCATTACGACGTTTGAAGAACAGGCGATCACGTGCAGGATCATACACATCGTCATTGCGCGGACATAGATTATGTGTGACCCAGCCTTTGACTTCAGGCAAGCGGTTCAGATAATCGATGGCCTTTTGATAGCCCCCCAATTCTTTAAATGCGGGTGCATCAACACAGGCCAGAATCGCATGATTCAGCGCATGGCTATACGGCTCCCAGTCGTTGGCAATCACACGGTAGCCATTCTGGCGGGCCAACCGTGAAACCACCCCACTGCCTGCAAAAAAATCCGCAAAAATCGGTGGATTCTTTTTCTTGCTATTCAGTGTGCCGGTAATCTCAAGCGCTTCTAAAATCAGGTGTAGAAGTCGACGCTTATTCCCGAGATAAGGAACTAACTGATGAAAAAGATATTCGTCAGTCGTACGGGCCGCATGACGACGTTTGTGATAAACCGATGGTTCTGGATTCATATCAACTCTTGGATAGGGAGCAATCTCAGGCGAATGTCTTGCCCGAGTTGGGTTACATCGACCAACTCAAATCGTCGTTGTTCTGCCATTTTGCTCAATTCAGCATTGAACATCGCACGGGCAGATTGACCAAGTAAAGTAGGTGCAACATAACTAATCATTTCATCAACCAAACCTTGCTGTAAAAAGGCGGTGGATAAAGTTGCACCTGCCTCAACCAATACATCATAAATTTGATATTGTTGAGATAAGGTCTGCAATAATTGATTTAAAGGTTGCGGTGGCAATTGTATCACGCCTAAATCGGCAAGTTCTTGACGAAATGGTGTCATCACCATCACGGTTTCAGGATTTTGCAACATCTTGGCAGACAAGGGTAGCTGACCTTGGCGATCTAGCACGATTCGTTTCGGCTGTACTACTGTCGAAACATCAACATCCGTCAAAGTACGGACATTTAACTCGCAATCATCTGCCAGCACGGTTTGGATGCCTGTGATTACGGCCCCTGAAATTGCACGCCAGTGCTGGACATCCTGACGCGCCTCAGTGCCGGTGATCCATTTCGATTCACCCGAAGCCATGGCGGTACGACCATCCAGACTCGAGGCCACTTTTAAACGAACATAAGGCATACCGGTCGACATAGCTTTTAAAAAGCCGAGATTCAGTGTTTTGGCATCCTCGACACAAATCCCCGTTTCAACTTCGATGCCTGCATTCCGCAATATTTGCACGCCTTTGCCAGCCACCAGCGGATTGGGGTCCGAGCAGGCCACCACCACCTTCTTGACTTGCGCTTTCACCAATGCTTCAGCACAAGGTGGCGTTCGACCATAATGGGCACAGGGTTCCAAAGTCACATAAGCCGTTGCATCTTTGGCAAGTTCACCCGCCTGACGCAGGGCAAAAACTTCTGCATGGGGCTGGCCTGCTCTAGGATGATAGCCTTCGCCAATCAGCTGTCCATCTTTGACAATGACACAACCCACATTTGGATTGGGCTTGGTTGAATATTGTCCAAGTCGCGCCAGTGCAATGGCACGTTGCATCCAGTACTGCTGTTCGGATAAATGATCTTGGGTTAACTCAGACATGGTTTCTCTAATTTAGTTTTCATTTTCGCGTTGTTGCATTTGTTCAATCTGCTGACGAAATGCATCGACATCCTGAAAATCCTGATACACCGAAGCAAAGCGCACATAGGCCACATGATCCAGTGCAAACAGCGCCTGCATGACGATTTCACCAATGGTTCTGGATTTCACGTCCCGCTCACCCAAACGACGAATATGTGACTGGATATCGCTAAGTACCGTTTCAATCTGTTCTTGGGTGACAGGACGTTTCTGTAAAGCATGCATCAATGAACGACGCAACTTTGCTTCGTCAAATGGCTCATTCTTACCATCCGATTTAATGACGCGTGGCATCACCACATCATAACTTTCAAATGTGGTAAAACGCTCACCACAGATGACGCACTCACGACGACGACGAATCTGACACCCTTCAGCAGCCAGACGGGAGTCGATAACTTTACTATCAGCAGCGTTACAAAATGGACAATGCATAGTTGCGCGATTATTTAATCTCTTCACCTAAGTGTAGCAAAGTTTCTGCAATTGCAGAACCAGCACCCGGAAGGCATAAAAAAACAGCCCCATGAGGCTGTTTTTACATCATATCTTGTATGAATTATTCAATACGTTCGCCATGTTGACTCAAGTCAAGACCCATACGCTCATCATCTGCGCTAACACGGATCCCGATCACCAGATCAATCACTTTCAGAATAATGAAGGTCACGATTGCACTATAAGCCATGGTTGCGAGTACACCTTCGATTTGCACCCACAATTGTCCAGCAAAAGTCGGATCTAGCGTAACATTCGCTGCTTTTATGATTTCATCGCTATAGAAGATACCTGTCAGAATCGCACCCACAATACCACCGACTGCATGTAAACCAAATGCATCCAAGGCATCATCCGCTTTAAGCAGGCGTTTCAATGCTGTAATTCCCCAGAAACACACCACACCACCGATAAGACCCATGATTAATGCGCCACCAACACCAACGAAACCAGCAGCAGGTGTAATCACCACCAGACCAGCAACTGCACCTGAAGCACCACCAAGTACCGATGCCTTACCACGAATCACACGTTCAACAATCAGCCAAGAGAATGCAGCAGCGGCAGCAGCAACTTGAGTCACTAAGATGGCCATACTTGCACGTGCACCCGCACCTAAAGCACTACCACCGTTAAAGCCGAACCAGCCGACCCAGATCAGGCTGGCACCAATCACGGTTAAGGTCAGGTTATGCGGTGCCATCGATTCACGGCCAAGGCCAGTACGTTTGCCCAACATATACGCTGCGACCAGACCCGCGACACCGGCATTGATATGTACAACCGTACCACCAGCAAAGTCTAATGCGCCCTTTTTGAATAACCAGCCATCTGCTGCCCAGACCCAGTGTGTAATCGGTGCATAAACCAGAATCACCCAAACAGCGATAAAGGCCATAAATGCAGAATACTTCATACGGTCAGCGATTGAACCACTGATAATGGCAACCGTAATGATGGCAAAGGTCATTTGGAAAATAACGAACAGGCTTTCTGGAATGGTACCCGTCAAGGCATCGAAGGCTACGCCATTCAGCATGGCTTTAGCGAGATCGCCGACATAGGCCCCTGAACCGGAGAAAGCCAGCGAGTAACCAACGGTCACCCAGATCAAGCTCACAAGAATCGCTGCAGAAAGGCTGAACATCATGGTGCTAAGAACGTTTTTCTTACGCACCATCCCCCCATAGAACAAGGCTAAGCCGGGAATCGTCATCAACAGCACCAAAGCTGTCGAAACCAGTACCCATGCGGTATCACCCGTATCGATGGTTGCTTCCGCAGCAGGTGCGGGAGTTGCCTCCACAGGAGCTGGCGCTTCTGCTGCAACAATATCTGTTGATGCAGTTGTGGTATCAACCGCTACAGCGTGTTCAGTAACAGGTGTTGAAGCAGCATCTTCTGCCCAAACCAGCGCTGAACCACCTAAGAGTGCGCCAGATAGACTGAGCGCCATAAGCATTTTTTTCATTCGTGTCCCCCAACCTGATTTCGCAAGCTATTGCTATACTTTTAATAGCTCAGCAAAGTTTGTGCCAACTTACACAGCATCTGGCCCAGTCTCACCCGTACGGATACGGATCACTTGCTCCAAATTGGTCACAAAAATTTTGCCATCACCAATTTTGCCTGTGCTTGCGACACGCGTAATCGACTCGATCACGGCATCAACCATTTCATCGCTAATTGCAATTTCAATTTTTACTTTTGGTAAGAAATCAACCACATACTCTGCACCACGGTACAGTTCTGTGTGACCTTTTTGACGTCCGAAACCTTTGACTTCAGTTACGGTAATCCCTTGAACACCAATCTCCGAAAGTGCTTCACGCACATCATCCAGTTTGAATGGTTTTACAATTGCAGTTACAAGCTTCATGTTTGTTTTCCTTCGGCTTATTTTCACCAGTAAGGTTTTATGTTCAATTTTCATGCCAATATTTAAAGAAGGTTGGGGGTTTTTAAATATCGGACATAAGCTTTCTTTATAACCTATTTAGCCTTGAAGATGTAGATTGTCCATCGAAAATAAGTATCATTTGCCGCTGTTTAACTGGATTGCTAAGTCATATCCGCTTCTGGCCCGAACTGTGCTAGAGGATTGCGGCAAGCAGTGATACACTGAGCAGCAAACATACATAACTGATTGAGTCCCTTATGATTGAAACGCTTTTACAGGCTATTTTGCAGCAAGTCGATCAACCGAAAAAAGATTTAGAAAAAAATCTGCGCGCCTTGCTAAATGAGAGCATCGAAAAACTGGATCTCGTTTCAAAACAAGAGCTTGATCGTCAAAGAACGGCACTTGAGCTTGCTAATCAACGTCTGACTGAACTCCAGCAACAAATGAAAACACTTGAAGACGTCATTCAGAACAAAAAATAAGCACCAACTCGGTGCATTTTGCACCCTTCAATGATTAAAAATAAAGCACCACAATGGAACAATAATAAGATGTCTTTTGCCAAGATCTACACCAGAGGGCTATTAGGACTACATGCCCCGCAAATTGAAGTTGAAGTACATATCAGTGCAGGGCTTCCTTCCTTAACCATTGTGGGTTTGCCGGAAGCTGCCGTGCGTGAAAGTAAAGATCGTGTACGTTCTGCCATCATCAATAGCGGTTTTCAATTTCCCACCAAGCGCTTAACCATCAATCTGGCACCTGCCGATTTACCTAAAGATGGTTCACGGCTGGATCTGCCGATTGCTTTAGGGATTCTGATTGCTTCTGGACAATTACCGGAACACAGTACCGAAGACTTTGAATTTATAGGGGAACTAGCGCTGGATGGACATTTACGTCCCATTTCAGGGGCATTAACCATCGCCATGGCCTGCCAGCAGGCCCGACATCGTTTGCTGCTGCCCTCTGGTAATCTGGAGGAGGCAAACCAACTTCCCGATTTTGAAGTCTATGCCGCGCAACATTTACAAGAGGTGTGTGCACATTTTTCGGGCAATACCAAGCTGGTAGCTGCACCACAACGACCAAACTCAGCCACATCTGCCTATGCATTTGATCTGGCCGATGTAAAAGGACAGTTGCGCCCACGCCGTGCGCTGGAAATTGCCGCTGCGGGCGGACATTCTTTATTATTTAAAGGCCCACCCGGCACAGGTAAAACCTTATTGGCATCTCGCCTGCCTTCGATTTTACCGCCGCTCAATGCACAGGAAAATCTTGAAGTCGCCAGTATTTATTCGGTAGCCAACGCCCCGCACAGTTTTGGCCAGCGTCCATTTAGAGCACCCCACCATACCGCCTCAGCCATTGCGCTGGTCGGTGGCGGTTGTCATTTACAAACAACTATGCGACATTCCAAACAACTATGCGATAAATTACAGGTTTTATCTTTACAGTAATCTTTATTTGAAATAAATCATTGAATATAAAAAATAATTTAATATAATTTAAAACAATATCAAAGTACTAACTATATATTTGGATCTTGCAATGTATAATATCTTTTTAAATAATATTAAAGCAGCACGTAAATTAAAAACACAAAAAAATATTGCTGAAGTAAGTCTGAGTATTTTTAGAATGCTTATTCAACATATTTGTATTTCAAATGCAGAATATATAAATATTTTAGCTAAAGAAAGTTCTGAAAACATGTCAAAAATTGATATTAGTTTTATTGAGCTATCTCAACCGGCCGATGGAACATGCGTTGATTTTATAAGTAACTCTCTAACACAGATAGCAAAATTGAAAAACAGCTCTTTAGCTAGATTCTACTTTGAAGATAAAGATATTTCAAACGAACCTGCATTAGTAGAATGGCTACAAATCAAAGAAATATCTTTAAGAAATATCTTACATACATATGTTGAAGATCGAAATGAAAGTATCTTTGGTCATGGTATTTCATCAACTAATTTATTTTTAGATATCGATATTATTGAATATATTTTAGAAAAATTAAAAGTTTATCTACCAGAAAGTAAAGGCGACGATTTTTTATTTTTTCCTAAAAATTTTAATATCTCTACTCCTATTCAAACATTAAGATTATTTGATGGAAATCCTACGTGTTACAGAAAAATCAAAAAAACTAATAATGGGATGATTCATGTTACTGCTAAAGTTCAAACATCCTTAACAAACGCTACCGATCAATCTTATGAAGTACCAAATAAAATTTTTAATATTTCTACAAAAAAAACTTATGAGGTATATGAATATAATGATTGGAATCCGCTAATTTTTTTACCAGAGAGAGCTATATCAGTAGCTGACTTTACAGGACGAAAAAAAGAAATCACTGAGCTTATTGACTGGTTTAATGATCCAGAAGACTCAAAACGATGTCTTGTATATGGTGATGGTGGCATTGGAAAGACAACTCTCATTTTAGAATTTATGCATCGTGTCCTTGAAGGTTCTATTGAGGTCGAATGGAAACCCAGTGTTATTACTTTTTACACAGCAAAAAAGACTCGTTGGGGAATACATGGTTTAGAATCACTCACGAACAACAATCTAGGCGTTGCAGATGTCGCTTTACATATAGCACAACTATTAGAAGTCAAACTTGACAATAGTTGGTATCAAAAAGATGCAGAAACTATTATTCAAAAATTAAAAGGCTTACTTGAAAAAGAGAAGATTAAAAAAAATGAGCATCTCATTATTTTAGATAATACAGAAACTATGGCTGAAAATGATGATGATATTATTAATCTAGGTAAACAAATACACTTACTTTCCCGTTATGCTGGAAGAGTAATTCTTACTTCTCGTCGTACAGAAAGACTTGAAGCAAGACCAATTGAAACAACTAAATGGTCCGATGAAGAAGGTGTAGAATATATTCAAAAAAGAGGAGATATATTAAATATTGATGCAATAAAAAAGGCTGGCATACCTACTTTAAAAAAAATCACTCGAGAACTCAATAATAAACCATTGATTTTGAATGTTTTCATTCAATTTGCAAATGAACTACAAAGCTCACTTAATAGCGCATTAGATAAAGTGAAAAGATTACAGGAAAAAGACTTAGGGATGTTCTTGTTTTCTGATGTTTGGGAAAGATTTAATGAAAAAGAAAAGCACTTTTTACTTCTCTTAACCTATTTTGGTCCTGATCATGATCAATATTTTATGCAATTAGCTTCTGATAAAGCTAATTTAACTTTTTCTTTAGCTCAGAGCACATTAGAAGGTAGTAAAGGGATTTGTCAACTTAGTAGTATTGATGGCCAACTTCAGATTACTTTCAACAATGATTTTATGAAATTTTGTAAAGATAGAACTGTAAATTTTAATGATCAAACACATCCTCTTCAAAAAGATCTAGAAACAATCCAAAAAAGATATATAGAGTTTTTAAAACATATTGAAGTAGAAATATCAGATAATGATCAAAAAGCTTATTTAAGTAGGTTTGCACGGGCAGCTAGAAAATTCTTTAATGAGGGTAATAAAGAACAAGCAATTTCATACTATGAATTAGCGATAGATGAGGATCCAACAAATATTTGGTTATTAGAGAAGTATTCAAACACTCTATTTATATATAAAGATTTTCTACCAGCATTAGAAAAAATCAATAAAGCTACTAACATTGATCCTAATCACTCAGAACTCCAATTTACTAAAGGTAAAATATTAGCCAGAATTAAAAATAAAACCAAAGAATCTATAACGTGCTTAGATTTAGCTCATAAACTCGGGAAATCTATGCACCTATGTGAGTTACAAAAAATATATGCTTATTTAGCAGATGGAGATATAGAGCACGCAACCATATCATTAAATATCGCTAAGAGTAATATCCCTAACGATTCTTATTACCAAAAGTGCAAGATAGAAATTGAACGCTTAGAACGCAAAATAAATCAATATATATTGCCTCTATAGAAAATGTTACTTTAGATGTATTTATAGAATTACCTATAAGCACATTAATGAGGGTCAATAAATTTAACTTTTTAATAATCAATGAGGCAGTATGTTTTATATATTTCTTGATACGTGTGTTTTTTTAGATATTTCTACTAAGAAACAAGAATTACCACTAGTTTCTGCATTGGAAGAACTTGTTCGTACTAAAGTAGCAAAGTTAGTCGTAATTGACTTAGTAGCTCAAGAATATGAAAGAAACAAAGAAGAGGTCGCAAACAAAACAGCAAAACGATTATCTCAAGAATTTAAACAAGTCAAAGCAGTTGTAAGTGAGTTTGCAAAAAAAAATAAAGCTCAAACCATTGAAGTACTAAACGATATAAATGCAAGACTTCCTCTTTTGACTGATGCTAACTATGCAACCATTAACAGAGTTGAGAGACTAATTGAATCAGCGGAAAAAATAAGTATTAGCGAGCGCTCAAAGATTGCAGCCATTCAACGAGGCTTAGATAAAAAAGCTCCATTCCATATCAGTAAAAACTCAGTAGCTGATGCTGTAATTATTGAGCAATTTTATGAATTTTCATTAGGTGTCAATACGGCAGATAGTTGTTTTTTCATAACACATAATCATAACGACTTTTCTGCCAAAGACCATCGAAAGCCTCATACTGATTTTGAAAATATTTTCAATGGTAATACTTGTTATTTTAACAACTTAGCATCCGCAATCAACCAGATTGATAATAATTACTTAGCTGAAATAGAGTTTGAATATGACTTTACAGAAGAAACTCGGGGTTTAAGAGAAATTCTCGATGTATTAGACGAGCTAGTGGATAAAATTTGGTATAACCGTCATCAAAATCTAATCTGGAAAATAAATGAAGGTGAGATAGAAATTGTTCCTAAAGGTACGAAACACTATGGTAATCATTTTATTCACGAAGATATTCTTGAAGGTGCAATCAAATCTGCCAAACAAGTTAAAGAGACATATGAAGATGTTGGCCCTTGGAATGACTTTGAATGGGGTATGATTAACGGTAAATTGTCAGCTCTACGTTGGGTATTAGGTGACGAATGGGATATGTTAGATACCTAAGATAACAATCGATATCGTTTTCAACTGAATATTATATTTTTCAATCTCTTAAGTATGATACTTTACTAAGAAATATGAATAAAGATAGTTAGAACAGGATATTCCCCTTTCTCAAACCAACCGTACTACAAATTTAATTGTCTAATCGTATAACTCTCAAAACCACTAAATCAAGTAGAGCCATTTCAATTTATCTTCTTAAGATTGCAAAACAATAAAATACAATATATGGTATCAAAATTCAAAGAACTACCACTATATATAGTGGTTATTAAAAATAGAAACATTTTAGGAATAATTTGTAGAAAAATTTGCATACTCTTTACTGTTCAGTTATTATTCATTTAACTTGATCTGTAAGTCAATGATCTTGGAGGTGAATATGACTCATTTCAATCCTGATATGCTTAGTATTGCACGAAACTTTCGTGGCCTTAGTCAAACTGAACTAATTGCTGGAATGGGACAGTCTATTACTCAGGCTTCATTATCTAAAATTGAAAGTGGGGACTTAAAACCTTCCGATGAAGTTATCCAAAATCTATCTAATGCCCTACATTTCCCTATACGATTTTTTGAACATATTGAAAAGTGATGTGTGCTGAAAAAACAGGAGGTTTTAACTTGGTAAACTAAACACACTCATCAGGAGTTTACCATGAGCAAGAAACACAAGACTTACACCACAGAATTTAAAGCTGAAGCCATCAAATTAATTGAAGCCAATCAAGGCAATGTCTCGGAAACAGCTAGACAACTTAGCATTTCAATGCAAACTCTTTCAAATTGGAATACCAAAGCAAAGGCTGGAACTTTAGCAGGTACAAAACAGTATTCACCTGATCTAAACGCTCTACTCGAAGAAAATAAAAAACTCAAACAACAGCTCAAAATAGCTGAAATGGAACGTGAATTTTTAAAAAAGGCAGCAGCGTACTTTGCCAAAGAAAGTCAGTAAGGTACGCCTATATGAAACAAAAAAGATATTCTTTTCCAATTACCTTAATGGCTCGATTACTTCATGTTTCAGTTTCATGTTTTTATGATTGGCTCAAGAGAGGCGTGAGCAAAAGAACGATTCAACGAAATCAACAGACGATATTGGTGAAAATAGCCCATGAGGAGACAAGGCAGAGCTATGGTTATATTCGATTAACCAAATACTTACAAGCTCAGGGTATAAAAATGAGTATGTACGCTGTACGTCAGATAAAAGCGCTGAACCACCTGTATTGTAAGCGACACAAGCGTTTTAAAAGGACTACGAATAGTGACCATAATCGAGCGATCTATGAAAACCTGCTGGAGCAACAATTCTCAATGACTAGACCAAATCAAGCATGGTCAAGTGATATTACGTACATATGGACTGTTGAAGGATGGCTGTATTTAGCAGCGGTAAAAGACCTTTACACGAAGCAAGTGGTTGGCTATAGCTTAAATGAGCGCATGACAACACAGCTTGTTTGTAATGCGCTAAATATGGCTATTCACAATCAAAAACCAACCAAAGAACTGATTGTGCATTCAGACAGAGGAAGTCAATATTGCAGCCATGAATATCGAAATATACTTGAGCAATATGGTTTTCAAGGTTCAATGAGCAAGCGCGGAGACTGTTACGATAATGCACCGATTGAAAGCTTTTGGGGAATATTGAAAAATGAGTTAGTTCATCATTACAACTATCAAACTAGAGAAGAAGCCAAAGCAGATATTATAAAATACATTGAGTTATTTTATAATCATCGAAGAATTCAAAAGGGTTTGGGTTTTAAGACACCAAATCAAATGGCCGAAGACTTTTATAAGTTGGCTGCCTAGAATCTCCCAAGGGAAAGTCTCCTGATAATTCAGCGTATATCATACTGATGCTGAAAATATCCATTCCTACTGACATACAAGTTTTACTGGTAAAAGCCCTATTGAAGTCTGGAACCCACGAATGTGGCGGTGTTTTAATGGGTGAGCATATTGGTACAAACCATTTTAGAGTTAACTCATTAACTATTCAAAAGAGTGGAACGATAGCATCCTTTGTACGTGGAATTACGGATGCTATTAAAGCAATCCGTCTTTTTCATAAATCAACAAACAATAATTATCAAAAATTTAACTATTTAGGTGAATGGCATAGCCATCCTCTCTTCAGTGTACAACCCAGCAGTAAAGACCATCACACCATGAGGGAATTGGTGTCCGATCCAAAAGTGGGTGCAAATTTTGTAGTCTTACTGATTTTTCATTTAAAAAACAATCATCTTGATGGCAGTGCTCACACCTACCTACCAGATGGTTCCTGTTACCGATCCACCCTAGATTTAGAGAGATAATAATGAGTGCGAGTCTGTTAGAAAAACAATCAACTGGTGGTGCGATTGCACGAGTAGGATTTGAATATCAGGATGCATTTGTATTAAGGAGCTTACCGCTATGGCTTTCACAAAGTGCATTTAGCCATATAGTGAGTGAAGCATTAAGTGATATAGAAGTTTGTTATTTTTCTTCGGAAAAGTCATTACATGTAATGTATGAAGCAAAAAATCACTCCTTAACGGCTACGGAATTTTGGGATGAAATAAGGCGTTTTAAAAGTCTTTTTGATACCCACCCAAAAAACTTTATTTGGTTTAATTTAGTATGCCCAAGTTATAACACCGCTATCTCACCATTAATTTCAAAAATAGACCGATTAAGAGGGGTTGGATCTTCTTATGATGACGACTCTTCAGTTTCAGTGAATGGGCGCTCGGAATACCTTGATTGGTGTGTTGGTAAAAAAATTGATTTCTCTTTAGCTGAATTTGCTCTTGATTATGTTGGTTTCATAACTTTTAATTCTGAGAATAGTGAGTCTATATTTCTAAGTGAAATTCAAGACACAATAAATATTGAACTGCTCAGGAGTCAGGTCAAACAACTAAAAGATCAGTTTAAAAACCTGATTTCTCGTTCTTCTTTTGGTCCAATATATCGCAAAGACTTTGAAAATTTTATTTGCCATGCTCTTGAAGAAGATAGAAGCCAGTGGCTATTAGATCCTATTAAAATTAATCTTTCAGCATCATCCAGTCAGTATCAAGACTTAAACTTAGATATTAGTGATTTCAATGGTCCTGATCGTGCTCAAAAAACCTCCAGCGACTGGAACAGCCTAATCAAAAAAGCAGTATCGATTGGGGATTTCATTCATAACAGTGGTGACCGTAGAACCCTCCTTATAGATGGCAAACAAAGAATGTCCACTGCATGTATGCTTGGCTATGTTTTTAGTGCCACACGTAATTTCCTACTCGAAATAGAACATAATGGCCTCATTTATCGCACTGATGACCATAAACAGAAAGAGGGACAATTTTTTACTAAAATCGAAGCTGTTGAACCACAGGGTGAAACTGAAGCCATAGTCGCTATCGGATTTCCTACAGCTATAGGTAAAGACATTGACTCTACGATTAATGAAGTAAAGAGCTTGCCTAGATTGAATTTAGAAAGCTCTCATGCCATTGATAATATGGAGACTCTAAATCTTGCTGTGAGAGAGGCAAAATCTGCTTTAGTTTCATTTAAATCCGAAAATAAGTTATCTAAATTACACCTCTTTATTAAAGCACCCTCAGTTTTTGCAATGGTCTTGGGACATCGCTTGAATGGTATTTGCGATATCCAGCTTTACGATTGGGTAGATGGGCAATATATCCCTACAGCCGAACTGAACTTATAAGAAGAATTGATTATTCGATAATATTACCAATAGAGAGGTTGATCATGAACAATCATTCTAATGAAGAAAATACTGATAACTCTTCAGATAAAAAATCACCCGCATTCAAAGTCCTTGAATCCAATGCTGAAAAGTTCTTAATGGTTTGGTGGTATGGGGCGTTAGCAAAAGCTGATCGTAGAAATGCTCAACCTAAAGTTCATGTGGCTTTTAGGGAACTTCTGGAAGATTACACACCCACAGATAATTTTATTTTTATTGATGCAAATATAACAGATTTGATGTCTTGGCCTATTGGAACAGTTTGGCACCATGAACGATTAGTTGACTATCTTCCTTTGGAAATACGGGAATTTGATATTGATCATACAAATTTTAAACATACCTTTGTTCAAGCATATAAGCGAGATGAAAAGACAGGAAAAATAGATCATTTCTTCTCAGACAGGAATAAGTTTTATATTAACCCAAGCCAACGTGAAAATTGTATTTCTTTCTCTTTAAAGGATCAGGAATATAAGGAGCTTCTCGTACCTTGTTTTGAGTTTCTGGTGAGAGGATATGGCCTCTCTACAGAACTTCCTAGAATTCTAACAACATATGATGAGGTCGAAAGACATGAAAGGCTCTACACCCCTCATCCAGAAGAAGAAAATACATGGACTATCCTTATAGGTGATAGTCTCACATCAGATGATCATGTATTTATTGCCTACTATAAATATAGCGAATATACCCAAGATGCCGTAAGAATCTTATTTAGCAGTATTGCAAAACATGATGATTTTATCCAAAGAAACCATATATACCCTAAAGTAATGCCGTGGCATAAGGAAACGAGAAAAATTAGGGTTTCAGGTTTTTGTATTCCTGACACCAATGCTTTTTTAGCCTTGACAATTCTTGGAATAGAACTACCTGATCAAACACTTATCAGACGTGTTCCAAAGGTAATTCACCGCATTAAGAAACCTGTAGATGTCAACTCACCTAATCCTCCTCAGTTGCAACTAGGTCCTGGTCAGATTAACGTATCTGAAGATCAAGGAGGGCGCAAACCATTATTACAATCGGTTATTTTAGGTCATGAATTTACATGGTTAGGTTCAGGCCCTATCGGGGAAAAAAGTAAAACAAAGTATGAAAGAACCATCACCCAACCACAGAGAAAGAAAAATACTAAAGAAACCAATACAGTTGGTACAGGAGAACCTGATAGCTCTAAGGAAGTTCTAAATGTCCAAATTAACCCGACCACTAATGGAGATACAGAGTTTGAAGCTCCATATCATGGAAGAATCATGGGCCTATGGAATGCATGTTTAAAGGCACGCTCGTTAAATCCCAGTATTGTCAATGCAGTCCACTATTATACTTTTGAGGAAGAGTTTGATTACAGCGATAAACCCACTCTCATGGCTTTTTTCGTTAATTCAGAAACATTAAATAATAAAGATATTACAGATGGAGAAAAACAAACTTATAAAAATTGGTGTTATGCAAACTCAAATAAAACAGCACTTCGTGGAGCATTGGTCATCCGATTATCTCTTGTAAATTGCCCTCCAGTTTATCTTTTCGATATACAACCAGCGACTTACGTTTCAACTGTAGATGGGGAAAGTGTTCTCAAGGAGCGTGGGCATGCTGGTCTAATATTTAGGTCAAGAACCGTAGAACAATTTGAGCAGTATATTTCTGGGCTCATGGAGAGCCTGCCTTTGTCAGAGGGCTCTTATACGACAACTCTCCTAGGCTCCAATTTGGTTACTCAATTATTTGTTTTTAGACATTCAAAATCTGCTGGCTTGTCAGAGGGTGAATCAACGTTATTGAATGCTCTAAGAAAAATTGGAATTACGAATATCAAGTTAAAGGAGGAAAAGGAGGAAAAGGAGGAAAAGGAGGAAAAATAATTTTCGAATCTTACAATTGTGACCATCTTCTTTTAGCCTATTCCATAATTCTTTCCTATGGGTAATTTTATTACATATCAAATTGAATTATATATAGTTTAATGGCACTTTTAAGTGCCATTAAACTTGGGTACCACTTGTGACTAGATAAGCACCTATATTAGGAATATTTAACCTTTTTAAACTCAGTGTTCTGAATCCTTTGGTATATTTTCAATAATGCAATGATGAATATCATCGTGATTGTTGAGTGATGTTTCAGCCTGAATAGTGACATGCTCAATACCTAGATTTTGTATGACATTCTCCAGATCATGTAAGAGTATCTGCACTTCCTGCATACTCATTTCTTCACTTACAACAATATGGCAGGATAAAATATAACGTTTACTTGTCAGACTCCATATATGTAAATCATGTACACCTTGAATTCGCTGGTCTTGAAGAATGGTTTCTTTGATTTCTGCCAAGTCAAATTTTTCTGGTGTACCCTGCATTAAAACATGCGAAGCCTTTACTACAACTGAATATCCACTGCGAAGAACAAGTATTGCAACTAGAACACTGGCTAAAGTATCTGCCCAGGCCCATCCAAAGAAGTAGATACATAGCGCAGCAGCAATTGCGCCAATAGAACCTAACAAATCACTGAGTACATGCAGGTAAGCACCTCGCATATTCAAGTCGTGTTCGGTATCACTACCTTTAAAAATCATTACTGCAACAATGATATTAATCAGCAATCCAATACTGGCAACGATCAACATCCCTTGTACTTCAATATGTTGTGGCTGCTGGAACCGTAGAATTGCCTCAATAAAGATGTACAGTGCGATACCAACCAGTGTAATACCATTCAATGCAGCAGCCAGTATTTCAAAGCGTTGATAGCCGTATGTTTTATTTTTGGTAATCTGTTTTTGACCGATAAAGACTGCTGCAAGTGCAATACCAAGTGCAACAGAGTCACTCAGCATGTGGCCAGCATCCGAAATCAAGGCCAAACTATTGGTAATAAAACCACCTATAAATTCCACTGCCATAAAAATGGTAATCAGTAAAAAACTTATGGTCAGAATTTTTTTATTACTCGGGATATGGCTGTGGTCGTGATCATGATGATGACCACCATGACCGTGATGGTGTCCTGAGTGATCATGGTTGTGTTTATGGCCGTTACCATGACTATGCTTATGCCCAGAATGATCATGTTCAGAGTGTTTATGCTTGTGATCTTGTGTATGGTTGTGCGAAGACATTTTATAGCATTCCTGATTATGGCTCTAACTGACTACGCAATGGATGATTGTTGTAGTAATCACCGATGTATGTAATCTTATTATTTTTAACCTCAAAAAATGAAGCACCTTTAAAAGTGATTACTTTTGCGTCTTTTTTACCAGACTGGTCTTTTTTATTGAGGGTTCCCTGAAGCTGCCATTCGACAGCAACCTTATCACCAACAATGAGTGGCGGGGATGTAAGCGTCATCTTCCGATCAGGAATGACTGTTAATAAAAACTTGGGTACCTCAATTACAGATGCTGTACCTTTACGGGTTTCTTCATTACTTGTATTGAAATACTCAACATTCGGGTCAAGAACTTTAGTCAGGTCATCTGGCTGCGTACCATTCCAGATATTAAGATAGCTCTCCACGGTTTCCAAAGCTGTATTGATCGGTGCTTTTGCATGCGAAATTGAAGCTAATCCTAACGTCATAAGAATGAGTAAGAATGTCATGAAAAAAGGCTTTGATTTTTCCTCTTGACCATCAAAATCTTGCTTCAATTGATTGATATAAATAATGTTCATCACATTCACCTTAGACTTGAGTAAGTTCATCAGCGATCCGTTCGGCATCTTCCCTGGTATCGACGATTTCATAAGGTATGCCAAATGCCTTTACAGCCATTTCCGTCATCTTTCTGATGGCAACTCTTTTTTCCTGATCAGGTTCAATGCAGATAATTGCCTTACACAACTGATTAAGTTCATCTTTATGGTTTTTAAGCCAAAGACCACGTTGTTTAAAGTCTTCAGGTGTTTCTTGCATTGATAATTGATCATAAACAATCACAAACGGACTACTCATTTCCAGGAACTCCTGCATTTCCAACTGCCATTGAGGTGAATAGCCTGGAACTGCCTGATCTTGCTTAAACTCAACAAATGGGAAGTTTTCTATATCATGGATAATAAATTTCATTTACATGACCTCATATTCTGTTTCATCTTTTCAGGAATTCATCTCTTTCCATCAAAAGATGAACTCCATCGATGTGCTATTTCAAAGATTTACGTTCAATCTGTACGGTATGTTCATTCCAGCCTCCACCTAATGCCTTGTAGAGGTTGACCTGATTATTCAGGCGTTCCAGGCGGGTCTGTATAAGTGCCTGCTGAGATGCGTACAGTGTTCGTTGTGAGTCGAGGACTGCGAGATAATTATCTTCACCAGCATCAAAACGTAAGGTTGCCAACTTATGAGCATCCTGGCTGGCCGCAATCATTTGCTGCTGCGATTTGATCTGTTCATCTAGCGTAGATTTGCCAGCCAGCCCATCAGCAACTTCACGAAAAGCTGTTTGAATAGATTTGTCATAGTTGATGACTTCAATCTGCTTCATGATATGTGAGCGATCCAGATTTGCCTGATTTAAACCTGCACTAAATATGGGCAAGTTAATCTTGGGCATAAAACTCCATGCACCTGTACCTGCATTAAATAGATTATCCAGACTGGAACTTGCCGTACCCGCCGAACCCGTTAGGGTAATGGATGGAAAAAATGCTGCACGGGCTGCTCCAATGTTTGCATTCGCAGCCTGAAGCTTATGTTCTGCGGCACGAATGTCTGGACGACGTTGAAGTAGATCCGATGGTAAACCAACTGGTATATCCTGTATGACAACCTGATCAGGAATTTTTGGGGACTGGTCCAATTGGACCGCAAGTTCCTGTGTTAATGGCGAACCCAGAAGTAACACCAGAGCATTACGATCCTGTGCAGTAATACGCAAGAATTTTGCATAATTGATTTGTGCTGTGCGCAGTCCTATTTCAGCTTGACGTAAGTCAAATCGGGTTGCATTACCAACATCAACAAGTTTCCTGGTCAAGTCATAGGATTTCTGCTGTGTCGCCAAAGTCGCCTTGGTTAAACCTAACGTTTCCTGATCGGCCTTATAGACCAGATAAGCATTAGCAACTGCGGATACCAGACTTAACTGTGATGCTGTCTGGACCTCTTTAGAAGCCAAATAGTTCTGTAAAGCCTGATCACTCAGACTGCGTACTCGGCCCCATAAATCGATTTCCCATGCGACCGAAGTAACACCAACCTGATACATGCGGGGGTTATAAGCAAGATCAGACGGTAAACGCTGACTGGCTGACTCTGCGGTAACACTCACATGTGGTAAACGGTCAGCACGACGAATACGATACTGTGCTTCTATCGCCTCAACATTTAAAGCTGTCACCTTAAAATCATGATTGTTTTTCAATGCATGATCGATGAGTTGGAGCAAGACAGGATCGGTATAAAAGTCACGCCAGCCAATATCGGCTGCGACTGTTTGCTTTCCATTGTTCACTTGCCGCCCTGGATAAGCTTCTCCTGTTGGATAGTGTTCCGACATAGGAGAGACAGGTCGCTCATATATTGGTGCCATTGAACATCCTGCAAGAATAGTGGCAATGGTTAGTACACTCATTTTCTTGAGGAAAGTGTATCGGTTTAAATGAAGTGTTAAATTTTTCATTTTGAACCCTCCTGTACGATTGCTTTGGCCTGTTCTCTACGCAGAATAAAATTACGAATGACGACATAGAAAATTGGTGTAAACAGTAAACCAAAGATCGTCACGCCTAGCATTCCAGAGAAAACAGCGATACCCATTGTATGACGCATTTCTGCACCAGCACCTGTGGCTAATACCAGTGGTATCACACCAGCAATAAATGCAATTGAGGTCATCAGAATTGGGCGTAATCTTAATCGGGCTGCTTCAAGTACCGCATCAAAAGGATTCAAACCCTCATCCTCTTTGGCTCGGGCAAACTCCACAATTAAGATGGCATTTTTTGCAGCAAGTCCCACCAGAACAACAAAGCCAATCTGGGTAAAGATGTTGTTATCACTACCAGTTACCCAAACACCCACAATCGCAGATAACAAGGCCATTGGTGCAATAAGTAATACTGCAAAAGGCATTGACCAACTGTTGTATTGAGCTGCAAGGAAAAGGAACGCCAAAATAATTGCCAGAGCAAAAACCATGACCGCAGTATTGCCTGTATTCTTCTCCTGATAGACCAGATCGGTCCATTCATAGGTCATGCCTTGTGGCAATGTTTCCTGCACAATTTTTTCAATTGCGGCAGTTGCCTGACCAGATGAATAACCTGGTGCAGCGTTACCACTAATATCGGCTGATGGGAAACTGTTATAGTGCATAACACGGTCGGGGCCAGAACTACGCTTAATCGTGACAAAGGTCGAAAGTGGAATCATGTCTCCCGCTGCATTTCTCACCTTTAACAGATTAATATTCTCTGGTTGCATACGGAATGGGGAATCTGCCTGAGCAATTACACGATAAGTACGACCAAACCGATTAAAGTCATTGATATAGATTGACCCCAGATTGATTTGTAGTGTTTCAAAAATATCGGTCAGTGGTACACCTTGTGACTTCGCTTTTACACGGTCAATATCAACTTCAATCTGTGGAGCATTTGCCTGGAAACTCGCAAGCATACCGACAAGTTCAGGCGTCTGAGAGGCTTTCGCCATAATCTCGCCCTGTACACGTGCCAGTGTTTCAAAGCCTAAACCAGCCCGATCTTCAATTTGTAGCTTGAATCCGCCCATAGAACCTAAGCCAGGTACTGGTGGTGGTGGAAAGATGCCCGCAAATCCGTCAGGAATCTGACTGAATTTGCCCATTAATTTTCCAGCAATTGCTTGTGCTGACAATGATGGGTCTTGGCGGGCTTCAAAAGGATCAAGCATGGCAAACATTAAGGCAGAGTTGGGTACATTGACTGGACCACTTGGCGTAAGTCCTGAGAAAGCCACAACGTTTTCGACGCCAGGCTCTTTCAAAGCAATCTGCGTCATCTGTTTAACCACAGCTTCTGTTCGGTCTAAAGATGCACCTGTAGGTAATTGGGCAATACCAACCAAATAATATTTGTCTTGGGCAGGAACAAACCCTTGCGGCACTTTATTGAAACCTAACCAGGTTAGGCCAAGGAAACCTACATACAAGATGAGCATGATGGCACTTAAACGTATACTCTTGCGTACTGCGTCCACATATTTGTCTGATGCCTTATCAAAGAATCGATTGAATCTTCTAAAGAACCAGCCGAATAAGCGCTCAGTCAAATCACGTTTTCTATCTCCAGCCTGATGAGGTTTAAGTAATATGCCTGCTAAAGCTGGTGAAAGTGTCAAAGAGGTGATTGCAGATAAGATAGTTGAAATAGCGATAGTCAAAGCAAATTGGCGATAAAACTCACCCTGTAATCCTGTAAGAAATGCCGAGGGAATGAATACAGCAGATAAAACCGCAGTAATCGCAATAATTGGTCCTGTGACTTCAGACATTGCTTTACGAGCCGCCTCTTTTGGCGATTCGCCTAATTTAATATGCTGTTCAACGTTTTCCACTACTACAATTGCATCATCAACTACAATACCAATCGAGAGAACCAGCCCGAATAATGTCAGGGTATTTAGGGAGAAGCCAAAATAATACATAATTGCAAACGTACCAATTAGGGAAACTGGAACGGCAATTAAAGGAATAATGGATGCGCGCCATGTTTGCAGGAAGAGGATGACAACAATGACAACAAGTGCAATGGCTTCCAACAGGGTAGTAATGACTGATTTTAAAGAAGCTTTTACGAAAATATTCGGATCATAGGGAATTTTATAATCCATACCCTCAGGGAAACCCTTCTTCAATTTTGCAATCGTTTTACGGACCTCATTTGAAACATCCAGCGCATTAGCACCTGGGGTCATAAAGATTTGTAAGGCAGAAGCCGGTTTACCATTCAATAAAGCTCTCATATTATAGGCATCAGAACCCAGTGCAACTCGTGCAACATCTTTTAGACGGGTGATTTGTCCAGCATCCCCAGCCTTGACTACGATCTCACTGAACTGTTCTTCAGTGGTTAAACGTCCCAGCGTATTAACCGTCACCTGATAGGCGGATGTTGTATTTGGCTGTTGACCAACAGAACCTGCAGCAACCTGCATGTTTTGTTCACGAATGGCGGCAACCACGTCATTGGCCGTTAAACCACGGGCAGCTACTTTTTCAGGATCAATCCAGACACGCATCGAATACTCACCAGCACCGAAAATTTCTATATTTCCAACGCCTGGTAAACGTGCAAGCTCATCACGAACATTCAAGAGTGCATAGTTGGATAAATACAGGGGATCATGGTTCTTGTTGGATGACACCAAATTGATGACCATGAGAACATCGGGGGAAGTTTTTTCAGTTACAACACCAATTCGTTGAACTTCTTCAGGTAAGCGTGGCAATGCGCGAGAAACCCTGTTTTGCACCTGTATCTGTGCCTTATCAGGGTCAGTACCCTGTTTAAAGGTAACGGTCAGTACCATCTTGCCATCGGCTGCGGTTTGAGAACTCATATACAACATGTTCTCAACACCATTCACGACTTGTTCCAAGGGGGAAGAAACCGTTTCGGCAATGATTTTGGGATTGGCACCAGGATAACTTGCGATGACCTGTACAGTTGGGGGTGTAATTGCCGGGTATTCACTCAATGGTAATTTAAACAGTGATAAAGCACCTAGAATGACGATCAGCACAGAGATCACGACCGCAAATATTGGCCGATTGACAAAGAAATGGGGGAAGTTCTTCATGGCTTATTTCCCCTGAGCAGCATTTTCAGACGGAACAGGGGCTTGCATTGGAATGATATTTGGCTTGACCTGCATTCCTGGACGAACCAGTCCCTTAATAATGACTTTATCGCCAGTTTGCAGACCACTGCTAATAATCCGCAATCCATCAAAGACCGAGCCAAGTGTTACAGGTCTAAATTCAACCGTATTATTCGAACCAAGAACCAGAACAAAATTATTGCCCTGATCTGTACCCACCGCCTGATCATCTATCAGAATGGTGGACTGTTTATTTCCAGTGGTCAGCTTAACTCTGGCAAACATACCTGGTGCTAATTCACCTGAATCATTGGCAATAGATGCCCTAACCCGTAGCGTCCCTGTACGCTGGTCAATTTGAGTACTTACAAAGTTTAATTTCCCTGTATAAGGATAAGTTTCTGTATTTGCCAATCCCATTTCGATTGGCAAGTTGAATTGTCCAGATTTATTTTGTCCCTTTAGATTGAGAAAGGTTTTTTCATCAAGGTCAAAATAAACATACAGTGGATTGACGGAAACGATGGTGGTTAAGGCTGTGGCATTGCCTGTATTTCCACCTGCAATCAAGTTGCCACTGGTGACAAGAACACGGTCAATACGTCCTGAAATCGGTGCTGTAATATTGGTATAAGATAAATCGAGCTTCGCTGCACTGACGGCTGCCTGAGCTTCCTGTACCTGAGCCTGGCGGTTATTTTTGGTTGCCAGTGCATCGTCATAAACCTTATTGGAGACGGCACCACTTTCGACCAGTTTATTTGCTCGATTAAAATCCAGAACAGCCTGGCTGTACTGAACCTCTGCTGCTTTCAGTCGTGCCTGGGCTGTATTCAGAGCAACCTGAAAAGGTTCAGGATCAATTTTAAATAATACCTGTCCCTTACGAACATAACTGCCCTCGGGAACACTAACACTATTAATGACACCACCAACACGGGACTTGATTTCAACGCTTTGTGGTGCTGATAAGTAGCCTGTATATTCTGCGGTTGGGTTAAGTTCCCGTGTAATCACTTCCGCAACAGGAACTTGAGGGACTGGCATTTGAGCTGCGGCAGCTTGTGGATTGGGTGCATCTGGTTTATTCGTTGCTGTGTAGAGCAAACCACCAGATATAGCCACCCCCACTGCAACAGCAATTACTGTAATTTGTTTTTTCATGGTGCTTACCTTTCATGCAATGCTACAACACGCTCTCAATAAGGTTTCTGTAGCAGTTGCCTGTATGCTAGAGTTTCCAATAATTGGAAGATCAATAGATCAGCCTTAAAAATACATAACAAATTAACATATGTTTAATCATTCATATGTTTAGTGCTAAAATAACTTAAATATTGCTACTTGAATAGCAAATATGAATAAATGATCATATGTATATATTTTTAAGAAGAAAAAGGAGTGAAGAAAATGAGTGTTTGCTACATTACTCTGAAATATGCTTAGCCATATCCGATAGAACCTGACTTACATGAATATCATCTATTTCATAAAAGACTTGTTTAGCTTGACGTTCACCTTTGACTAAACGGGCTGAACGCAATAAACGTAGATTGTGACTGACCAAGGACTGGGATAAATCAAGGGCATCACTGATTTCACCTACTGAACTAGGTCCACGCATACAAAAAAGTAGAATTTTAAGTCGTGAAGCATCACCCAATAGCCGAAATGTTTCAGCTAAAGACATAATCTCCTCTTGAGATAATTCTGTAGGGTGATCTTTAAAACTCATATTTATACTTAAATTCCAGTCATTAGCGAAAATATAGATGTTTACATATTCTACCCTTGACCTTTCCATAATGGCAAGGTTTATGCTCTTAGCAACTGGATAAGCTCTATAGGTATATCTTATGGGAACAGCAACAAATAAGCTTTCTAATAATATGAAAGTTACATTAAAAATTGAAGGTATGACATGTGCCAGTTGTGTTGGACGTGTTGAAAAAGCCCTCAAAAAAGTTGATGGTGTACAGTCAGCCTCGGTCAATCTGGCGACAGAACGTGCAGATATTGTACTTGATCAGCCTGTGGATCGTCAGGTACTGGTTCATGCCATTGAACAGTCAGGCTATGACGTGCCTGCAAATAATATTGAATTATCAATTAAAGGCATGACCTGTGCCAGTTGTGTAGGTCGTGTCGAAAAAGCCCTTAAAGCCGTTGCAGGTGTAAAAGAAGCCAATGTCAATCTTGCAACTGAGCGTGCAACGGTCAGTGGTACAGCAAATGTCGATGCCTTGATTGCCGCAATTGATAAAGCTGGTTACGATGCCACAGAAATTCAGGCTTCTATTCCTGACCAGACAGAGCAGCTTGAGAAAAAAGATCAGGAACGTGCTGAACTTAAACGTGATTTGATTCTCGCCTCCCTGTTGGCTTTACCTGTATTTATTCTGGAAATGGGATCTCACCTTATCCCTGGTGTACATCAACTGATTGATCAAACTATTGGGATGCAGAATAGCTGGTATTTACAATTCATACTGACCACACTGGTTTTGGTTATTCCAGGACGAAGATTCTATCAGAAAGGTTTTCCTGCATTATTCCGTCTAGCTCCTGATATGAATTCTTTGGTCGCTGTGGGAACATCAGCAGCATATTTGTTTTCTATTGTTGCCACATTCATACCAAACATCCTCCCATCAGGAACGGTGAATGTGTATTACGAAGCGGCTGCGGTGATTGTCGCATTAATCTTACTGGGTCGTTTCCTTGAAGCAAAAGCCAAAGGGCGAACCTCTGAAGCAATCCAGCGTTTAGTCAGCTTACAAGCCAAAACTGCCCATGTTTTACGCAATGGTCAAATGGTGGATATTGCAATAGACCAAGTGGTTGCAGGTGACATTATCATTGTAAAACCAGGGGAAAGAATCCCTGTTGATGGTCAAGTCACGGATGGAAAAAGCTTTGTCGATGAATCCATGATTACAGGTGAACCAATCCCTGTGGAAAAAGGCATCGGCAGTGATGTAGTGGGCAGTACCATTAACCAGAATGGCACGTTGACTTTTACCGCTGTGGCGGTGGGTGGCGAAACTATGCTGGCTCAAATCATTCGTTTGGTTGAGCAGGCACAGGGTTCTAAAATGCCGATTCAGGCTGTGGTGGATAAAGTGACCTTATGGTTTGTACCTGCGGTGATGATTGCCGCAGTGCTTACATTCCTGGTCTGGCTGATTTTTGGTCCATCACCAGCCTTAACTTTTGCATTGGTTAATGCGGTGGCAGTGTTGATCATTGCCTGTCCTTGTGCAATGGGATTGGCGACACCAACCTCAATTATGGTCGGTACAGGTCGTGGTGCAGAGTTGGGAGTACTGTTCCGCAAAGGCGAAGCCTTACAACTGTTAAAGGATGCCAAAGTTGTTGCAGTCGATAAAACAGGGACATTAACAGAGGGTCATCCCGTACTGACTGACTTTGAAGTGACTCAATTCTTTGAGCGTGATTATGTCCTAGGCATGGTTGCGGCTGTTGAATCCCGTTCTGAACATCCGATTGCTAAAGCAATTGTTGATGCGGCAAAAAGTGAAAACCTGACTTTACCTAAAGTTGATACGTTTGATTCAGTCACAGGCATGGGTGTCTGTGCAACCATCAATGGTAATGAAGAAATCAATATTGGTGCAGACCGTTATATGGTTCAACTTGGTATTGATGTTGCTCCATTTGTTGCCACAGCTCAGCGTCTGGGTGATGAGGGTAAATCACCACTTTATGTTGCTGTCGATGGTGAACTGGCAGGAATTATTGCAGTTGCTGACCCAATCAAAACCACAACGCCAGCAGCGATTAAGGCTCTACACCAATTAGGTCTCAAGGTAGCAATGGTGACGGGTGACAATGCTCGTACTGCTCGGGCAATTGCCAAACAATTGGGTATTGATGAAGTGATTGCTGAAGTTCTACCAGAGGGTAAAGTCAGTGCGGTTAAAGAGCTGAAAGCAAAATACGGCAATATCGCTTTTGTGGGTGATGGGATTAACGATGCACCCGCTTTGGCTGAAGCTGATGTCGGACTTGCGATTGGTACAGGTACAGATGTTGCAATTGAATCTGCCGATGTCGTGTTAATGTCAGGAAACTTGCAAGGTGTTGCCAATGCGATTGCCTTGTCCAAAGCAACGATTGGTAATATTCACCAGAACTTATTCTGGGCATTTGCCTATAACACCATGTTGATTCCTGTTGCTGCTGGTATATTGTACCCAGCCTATGGAATACTGATGTCCCCAATCTTTGCAGCAGGAGCAATGGCTTTGTCCAGTGTATTTGTACTTGGCAATGCATTACGTTTACGTCGATTCCAGCCACCATCCGTCAGTCAAGGCTAAGGAGGATATGATGAACATTGGTAAAGTCTCTAAAGCTTCGGGAGTTACCGCCAAGATGATTCGTTATTATGAGCAGATTGGCCTAATTCCTGCTGCGGGACGTAATAATGCAGGTTATCGCTCTTACTCAGCAAATGATGTTGAACGTTTAAAGTTTATCAAGCGAAGTCGTGAACTCGGTTTTTCAGTAGCAGAAATATCAGACTTACTTGATTTATGGAATAACCGCGGTAGACAGAGTGCTGATGTCAAACGCCTTGCTCAGGGTCATAGTGAAAAGCTGGAAGAACGTATCAATGACCTACAGCAAATGGCGAATACCCTCAAGGACTTAATCGACTGTTGTGCTGGTGATAATAGACCCGACTGTCCGATTCTTGAAGGCTTGCAAGAACCTCACAATGAAATAAAGGACGTTCACCATCATAACGACCTGCTTTCCGTTTCACCTTTAACCCGAAAGAAATAGCAATAGGATATAGGGAGAAGTAAAATTAATTTTACTTCTCCCTATTTTTTATATTTATAACTATGAACTAAAATATGTCATTTCTTTTAGATACTTACATTGTCAAATAACTGCTAATTTAACATCACAAACATTCCTAAATATTGAGCTTATAATTCATTGCCCACAAAAAAGCGACTCAATAGAGAGTCGCTTTATCATTTCGTCCGTTTTTAACGAGGAGGAAAACCAGCCTCGGTTAAAGCCTCAACGATTTGCTGCTGTGTTGCAGTTGTTTCAACTTTTACACTACGATTGGGTGGTTCGGTGATGACCTTTGCATTGGCATCTATTGCTTGAATTGCTCTGGTTACACCACGGGCACAGCCACCACAAGTCATATCTTCAACATGAAATTCCATATTTAACTCCACTATTACTATTCAGGATGTGTTTAATATAAACCTTGCCATAATTGTAAGGTCAAGCATTAAAAGTAAAATTAATGTCCCTCAGATATATAATTGACTGTGTACTTAGGTATTTCTACCTCCAAGTTTTCATCTTGGACCTTAACCTGGCAAGATAGTCTTGATTGGGCCGTAAGCCCCCAGGCACGATCCAGTAAGTCCGCCTCTACATCATCCATTTCTTCTAAACTGTCGAACCCTTTTTTCAGAACAACATGGCATGTTGTACATGCACCTGATAAATCGCAGGCATGTTCTATGGGAATGCCATGATCCAATAAACTTCGACATAAATTACTTCCGCTTTCAATTTCAAGTTCCGCACCCTCTGGACAAATCTTTTCATGCGGAATAACTATAATTTTTGGCATATAACATAATCCTCAATTCATCAAATTTATAGATAAAACAAGGGGCTTTAAAAAGCCCCTCATTTAAAAGAATATCGAATAGAGAAGTATCTACTTATGTTTACTTAACCATTCATTCATCATCTTGATTTCTGATTCCTGGGCAGAGATAACATCTTCAGCAAGCTGGCGTACTTCTGGATCAGAACCATATTGAAGAACTACTTTTGCCATATCAATTGCACCTTGATGATGGGGGATCATGCCTCTCATGAAATCAACATCAGCATTTCCTGTAAATGGAACCATCATATCTGCGTGCATTTCATCATTGATCTTAATATATGCTTGAGTTGATGGGCTATCTTCATTTTTGCTGCCAGAATGATTTTTGTTTTTTGCCAACCATTCATTCATCATCTTGATTTCTGACTCTTGGGCAGAGATAACGTTCTCGGCAAGCTGACGCACTTCTGGATCAGAACCGTATTGAAGAACTACTTTTGCCATATCAACCGCACCCTGATGGTGAGGAATCATACCCAACATAAAGTCAGTATCTGCATTTCCCGTGAAATCAATACCCATTCCGCTGTGCATACGAGTATTTACTTCCATATAGGCATTTGTAGATGGATTATCTGTTTTAGCTGAACCATTCATATCATGGTGCATTGAATGGCTTTCATGTTTATTCTCACTCATTGAATTTTCCTTTGGAGCGTCAGAAGAGGAACACCCCGCACTAAATACAATCGCACCGATCATTAACATTGGAACAAAGTGTTTCATGGAGTTATCCTCTTACTACAATTATGAAAAAATAATGGGTAATAAGCTCGGAAGTTATTCTTTCATATCAGGTACATCATTACCCTTGATGTAGCAACTCTATTCTTTCCAATTATGGTAAGGTCAACACCTAATCAAATAAAAATAATTAAAAGAATAAAACAATTAAAAACAAATACTTAAAGACAATTAACTCCGTAGTGAGTCACAATAATCAATAGAATTAAAAAAATCACCTCCAATCACAAATAATATTTTTATATAAATATCAATGTGATATGTGTCTTCATGGTTTCACAATTATTTATTTGACTATTGGATGCACTACAAAAGACTACAAACATTCTCAAACTTTATACTTAAAAATTATCTTACTTCCCATCTTAAATTTGAGCATTTATGACAATAAAACCTTATTTATTAAAACCTTAAAATAATTATTAAGGTATAATTATTTTAACCATAACTACTATTTTTTGAGTTTCACAATGTCTGAAATTGATTTTTATAAAAGATTGAACAGATTAGAGAAAAGACGAAAAGGTACTGACCTTACATACAATGCTTTTGATAGTGTAACAGCAGGCGTAACTTCATTTAATGAGTTTGATGAATTAAAACGTACAATAGAAAAATGGCAGATTGTATCAGACAAACCATCTATCCGTTATGCAGTAGGAGCAATGCAAGAAGTTAGTAAACGTTACACAGAAATCAGTATTGAAACTGCTAAAAGAATTGAAAAACAATTAGAGCCTAGGCTACTAAATAATCATAACATTGTCACAGAATACAGATTACAAGGGTCAGTTCCCCTAAATATTCATATCAAAGGTGTAAGTGATGTTGATTTACTTGTACTTAACAAATCACATTATCGTACAGAGGGTTATTTAGGTACTTTACGTCATGATGATATAAAAATATTAAGAGAACTCAGGAACGCGTGCACTTATGAATTAAGACAAGCATATCCTGCCGTAACAATTGATACTACTGGTGCTAAATCTATAACTTTAACAGGTGGATCACTTCCTCGGGATGTAGATGTTGTACCCTCTCATTGGGTAGAAACATATGAGTACCAACAACAAAAGCACCTTTATTTAAGAGGAGTCAATATTCTAGATAATAAAACTCCTACTACATTGATGAACTTACCTTTCAAGCATATTTTTTATATAGATTACAAATGTAAATACTATGCTGATGGAGGATTGAAAAAATCTATCCGCCTTTGTAAAACAATAAAAGCCGATTTAGTTGAAGAGGGCAAAGTAATTTACTTAAGTAGTTTTGATCTAGCCTCTATTATGTATCATTCCAATCTAGAAAATTTAAAGAAAGGTAGAACAAATGCTTTAGCAATAGTTCTTGAAACAAAAAGATTTTTTGATTATCTGTATCATAACCCAAACTATAGAAATAGCTTATATACACCTGATATGACCAGAAAAATATTTGATAGTTATCAGAAAGAAACCTCTCTCACAACAATGAGCATTGCCTTAGATAAACTCGTTACGGAAATACGTAAAGATTTGGGTTACCTATATGACGAAACCATTGGCTCTTATCCATTAGTTATCTAATTTTTCCCATAACATTGTTCCCATGGTTCTTCGACCAGTAACATTATAATATTTAGCACTGGCACTTTTATTGTCTTTATGAAGTGTCAGCTCTACAAATCCTCGATGGATACGTAACTCTTCATGATCTAAATCTTTTGGTTTGTTTTCATAACTATAAAGAACTTTGTATTCTTCAATTTCGTCATAAATAATTGCAGCAGAAATACTGTCAGATGTGGAAAATTCTGTTTCTAATCTGATTCTTACTTTATCCCAACTTTGTAAAATTGTTACTTTTCCAATCCACTCTCTATTGTGCTTAATCATTTCAGAATTTTCTTCTTGGTAATCAGAGATACCTTTACATGACCATTCTCCCGAAATATCAGGATATTTCAGAATCTTGAAAAATAAACCTGTTTTCCATATCCATTTATCAAATAGAAAATAAAAAGTAAGAAATAATAAAGCAGTGATAGCACTAGAAATGATGACATTCCAATAAGGAGACAATCCACCCAAGAACTTCAGTAAAAAGTAAATCAATATCCAAGATATAAACGTAGCAAGTGAATAAACATATTTCCCTGCATGAGACCTATTGAATCCATTATGAACACAATATTCATGACCTAATTGCCCCATACATACCCTCTGGAAGCCCAAAATTCAGTTTTAACTTTATGTAGCTACATTAGCGTTATATGGTCCAGTTATACAAGCAATTTAGGTATCCAATATTGCTGATCACCAAACCTCACTTCAAAGCCATCATTCAGCCCCCTATAATTAATACTATCCATTTGATTAAAAAAGGATTTATCCAAATTATGAAAATACATCAATCCTAACTTTATCCACTCTAGTTCATTAAAATTTTCCTCTGGGGCTTTCATGATGGCCAACAATTGTTTTTCCAGTTTCTTCATATTACTTTTTTCTGTTATTTTTTCATCTAGTACCCATGACGTATCAAGGTTCGTATCATAATTCTTGTTTAAAAAATTAAGAAAGCCAACAATAGCGCAAGCTTGTCCAGGGGACTTAAATAAGTAATATTTTACATGCCACATTGTTGGTAAATCTAATCGTGATTGACTTACCAACAGCATTAAAGCAGATGCTGGTTTCATGGCTAAACGGGCAGAACGTATACTCGTTTTCCCTAAATCCATTTTATTTATTAAAACCTGATAATAGTTCTGAAGAATTTGGGCTGAAAGCGATGAACCAGGACATGAGTTCGCCAGTTTTCTCAGTTGGTCAAATTCAGAACAGTGGCCTTTAGATTGGGTATCTATATGCAGGTGATGTACTGCAACCAACCACCGGATGGGCAGCTCATATTTGCGTAAACCACTTGTTCTTAGTCTATGTAATAAAGAGTCATTGTCTGGGATCTGATCTCCCCAAAGATCACTGGTCTTTTCAAAAAAATGAATATGTTTACGAATTAGTAATGCAGCCTTATGCGGTCCAACCTCATGATCAAGCCAATTCATATAATCTTTAAAGTAACCTTTGAGGCTTGGATTTACTAATGTATTAACCAGTTCCTTAATCCTATTCCCCAATATTCTTCGCCATGTACATAATTCACAGTATTTCCCATATCCAGCAGGAATCTGTTGCTGGCAAGTTAGACATTGAAGTGGTGGACAGGTCAAACATTTCTTACAAAGCATTTTGCCTGACACAACATCCTGTTCAATCAACCTATATCTTCTACAACTTTGGCATGTCTGGTAATCACGGGTTGCACACTTTGGGCAAACTCTTAAATTATCTCCAAAACGGCTGATACGAGATAAGCGTTGTGATGTCACACCACACCGTTCACAAGCTTGAAACTCTCTAAAATAAACTGAACAACTATTACAAACAGGGCCTTGCTCCGTTATTTTTCCTATAGGGTAATCAATACGCTGACATCTAATGCAAGGTCTATTGGTTTCACATTGTTGGCAAACGGCCAAGTTATCAGCTTTATATAATCTGGAACTTTTACCACACGACGGACAATCCTGTTTTTTAAAAACTCGTACATAGCACTTATGGCAATAGTTACGCTGTTTATAAAGTCGGTGTATCTTTTCAACCGCATCACCACATTCATCACACTGAGGCATGGTGTTGTCCCCCCAAAAGTTACCCTAGTTTTCTTTTTAATCTTAAAAACTTGCGTATTACAGTCTCCTTACTTTTAGGTTTAAAGGTAGCTACCAATGCTCTCTTTGGAGGGTAGTTCCGATAAATCGAGCCTAATTGTTCTTCAACAGGCCTTAATATGGCTGGCAACTGGTTTCTCTTATCCCAAAATGAAGACCTGTTCATATTTAAAGATTTTGCTGTTTCAATAAACTTTTCCTGGGGAATAATGAGTAATTGATAAATACAGGAAAATAGCCGTTCTCTCTCGGTAACTGGAAGTTGGTTAACAGCCAATCCATTCGATATAAGCTCAGGATGGGGCACCTGAATTCTGAGTTGTTCAAGAAAAGCCCATCCTTTTCCATTTACTGAGCCAGCTAAAGCTTTTCTAATAAATTGTGAAAATAACTTAATCACCGTTAACCAATCAGTTACTGAAATCAACTTGTCTTGATAGGTTGCACAGCCTTGTTCCAGGAATTGATCAAAGATTTTTTGGAATGCCAAGGCATGACAATCCACAAGGCTTTTATTAACCTCCAATAGACTTTTTTTACATATTGAACAGCAAGTCATAACCTGATCAGGGGCTTCAAGACGTCTAGGTTGAATAGCATTATGGCAATGAGGACATTGATCATGTAAATGCTGATTATGTTTTATACAACCTGTATGCCAGGCAAAACGCCAAGGCAGACGGAAATAGGCAACATTATCCTCAGATAGACACTCAGGACAATATTGCCAGCCACCTCGATGCTTACGGTTTCTTGTACCTAATACCAAGTACCATGCATCAAGAGTTTGATTATCCAGATTATATTTAATTAAAAAATTGCGAAGCGTAGCAGAATTAAATTGGCTTTCATCAATTTTTGTCGTATTGATCAATACCTGTACTTGCTCTGCACTTAAACCACGATCTACATCTACAGACCAGATTCGCCATTTGGGCCAAAGTACTCCAGTTAAACTTAATGGGTCACAACCACTGTCAAGTGCGGCACGTATCAACCAAGAAGATAATGCCTCATCTTGCTTTAAGTCCGTGGGAATAAACCATGAATGGATTTCTGTTGCACTTATCATACCTAGTCCTCCACATTGCTTATTTCACACTTTCTAGCAAGCTACGGTCGATAAACTCCTGACCAGAAACAACAGCTTTCTTTGCGGCGTCCCGTAAAATCGTTCGCAGATTACCTAAGTTTCCATCTGTAATATCATGCAGATATTTTACTGTTGCTGGTTCAGCCAGTTTTGAAGCCTGTTTGAGGGGAAGAACTTTCTCAAATTTATTTACCATAGCTTGAAAGTCTTTATCTAGTTTCCATAAGGGCAAATTAACCACACGAAAACGGCTGACATGCTGTGGATCAGTACGCAGAACACTAATTGCTTCTTCTGTACCAAACCCAACAATGGGTATCTGTGTTTCATTACACAAATACTTAATCGCATTCATTACTGTTCTTTGCTTAATCGGACTGCCACATAATAGAGAATTCATTTCGTCGATAATGAGGAGCTTTACCTCATAAAGTTTAAGGCAATGGACCACTTGGTAACGTAGCTTCGCAACGGGATCTCTTTCTCGAAAAGGAACCCAGAACTTATCAAGAATAGCCATATACAGAGCTTTTTCATCAGGGGAAACAGGTGCCTGTACAATGATTACAGGTTTTACTGCATTATTTTCTGCATTGACATAACCCTCCCCATACAGCTTAAAGAACTGGTTAATAATTGAGGTTTTACCATTATTTGGCTTACTCAATACCAGTAAGTTGGGCATACGGCTCCGCTTAGGAAGTGTCAGGAATCCTTTCAATTGGTCTAACAAGTCATTGGCTGCTGGATACCCAATCCATCGGTCCTCTTCCAGGAAGTAGAGTCTGTCCTCATTAGACTGTTCCACAATAGGGCGAAACTCTTGAAAAACATGTGAATAGTTACTCATGAAATATCCTCATCATTTTCCAGCTCATCGAGAGGCAATAAACCATATACGTTTTCAAGCTGTTGCTCCAAAATCGTACTCTCTTGTTGAGGTTTTTTGCCCTGAATTGAAGCAGGGTTAACACTCTGTTGATGTTGGGTACTGCGCTGATGTGATCTGCGAGCCCGTCGAGTTTTAGTACTTGCCTCCTGAACACGCTCCCGAAGTTTAGCTAGAGCCTGTCCAAGTTCATGATCTTTTAGATATTCGCCAGTTTCCTTTTTCAGTTCCTGAATCTTTTTGTGTTCCCAAATACTAAATGGTGGAATACTTTGATCCGCTAAAGGAACCTTAAAATAATTTTTGATTTCGGGATCAAAGAACCATATCTCACTAATATTTCTTGGATCACGCCTAAAGATAAATTTACGTTTTTCCTTTTGATTATCAGGGTCTACAGCATTAATCCAACCTCTTAGTACATCAGCATAATAAGCAAGACCATCAATTGTTACACCTGTTGTTTGAATCGTCCTTTCAAAACTTGGTAGAAAATCAAGAAAGAAATTATGATCATTTGCAGGCAATCTAGCAGCCCCAGAACCTAACGTGTTTTTATCACCAAAGATACCTAACTCAAAAGCATGTAGTGGAGAAGTACCTAAAGCAGAGTGTTTCCTTTTGTGGTAAACATTACAGATAAAATCAATCAGCCAGTCCTCAAATTCGGAGAATGTGAAAACTGCTTCCGCATCTGAGTTATAGCCTTTTCTTTCAAAAATATTTGAAAAAGTTGTTCCTGGAACTGCGTGAATATCGGTTGCAAATGTTCCCATCAAACGTTCAATGTGCCCGCCAAAACGTGGTTTTTTAACTGGTCGGTATTCCAGACGAATATCATGTGCCATACAAGCATTTCTGAAAGTTTCTGAGTGAAACTCAGGTCCATTATCGACATGAATGGTGTTCATAATTCCCCAGACAGGCCATTCAGCTTGAATCTTGCGCGAAGCTAGCCATTTCTCTTTGGGCAGTACAGCTTGAGAAACGCTCATTGCAATAGACATAACAGAGGGGGCATCTAATGATAAGTAATATCCCACAACTACCCTTGAACGCACATCAATTGCCAACGTAAGAAAAGGTCGTCCTATAGGACACCTGCTAAAATCATCAACCAGAATAAGATCAACAGGCGTATGGTCAATCTGTACGACGGCAAGTGGATAATCAGCATGAGGGAATTTCCCTGCGGCAGGTGTAAATTTGTTATCGGCCTTTTCCTTATGTCCCCTCTTACGAAGAGAGTCTCTCTGGCTAATCGCTGCAATACGATTTCTTACTGTATTGGCATGAGGCACCTCTAGGATATGGTATTCATGACATAAGCGTTTCACTTCAAGTACAACTTTTTGAACACTTATTCTTTGATTAGTTAGGTATAAATCCTTGATGGCTTTTTCAATGATTGCTTCAGCATGTTTATTAATTATCTTCTTGCCTTGTGGCAATCCCTCTTTTCTGGGCCGCAATCCATCAATAGTTCCATATGCCTTATAGATTTTTAACCATCTATAGATAGTGGCTGGATTAATATCATGTTCTTGGGCTCGTAACTCTACTTCCTTACGACCACTCACGCCTCCCTCAATGAAAGGTCGGATGATGTTGAAACGTCTTTCAGCCTCAATCCAGTCTTTATCAGCGATGAGCTCTAGATCTTCATACTGTTCCACAGCTATTGATGGCCTTAATTCACTGATAGCCGCGATACTTTTCCTGCCAGTATTATTGTTTTCAACAAAAACCGATTTTAGGTCAATGACTTCAATAATCGTATGGGGAATCCCTTTTATCTGAACCGGCTCCCCAGCAGCTATTTTGATATTCACACGTCTATCATTCATGACAACTCCCATTTACCCAAAGTTCAGTAGATGGCTGTAAAGGCATACTTAAATCGCAAACCAGATAACCATGAGCAACTAAATACCAGATTTGACTAATTCCATTGGCTCTGTCCCATTTTCCAAGAAAATGTCTGGCTAATAGAGTCTCAAAAGTTACTGCTCCTCGATCTCTCACATAATCCAATAAGTGCTTTGAATCAGCAGGGGGAAATTCCATCTTTCGGTACTTTTGTAAAAACATGGCATTCGACCATAACTGGTCCCGAATACGCCCCTCATGTGCAATATGAAATTTCCAACCCTCTTCTTTGCATACCCTCATGGCAGCACGATATCTAGCTTTCCATAGATGCAAATTAAGTTGCAATTCATCTGTAGGTTTTACTTCAACCAGTTTAGGTGCAATAAATGGAATAAAATCATTATGCTTATAAGTTACTAGGTAGTCAGGGGTGTAAACTCGTTTCTGTCCATTATCAAAATACTCAATGGTAAATGGTTGAGACTCAACAGCAAGAACATTGGGATCAACCTCTAATCGAATAAGGAAATCCCGTTCAAGAGTTGATTCAAAGGCAACTGCGGAATCTTTTTTAAAAGGATATAAACCAGATACACTGATACGTGTATTACCAATTTTTCTTCGAGCTGGTACGATGTTAACGGTGTCGCATGATTGATTGTTCATTCTAGGTTCCGTTGCATAGTTCTTTATAAAATTTGTCGCATAGTTCTTTATAAAAGGTGGTCTAAGTCTTTGACCCTAGCTTATATTGTCGCATAGTTCTTTGTAAATAACAGCGGTTCCCAACCCAAGCCAGGTGAAATCACCTTAGCGCATCTGGGTGTTTTATTTTTAGATGAATTACCTGAATTTGACCGCAAGGTGCTGGAAGTATTACGACAACCATTAGAGTCCAAGGAGATTGTGATCTCTCGTGCGGCACGGCAAATGACCTTTCCTGCGAATTTCCAGTTTATTGCAGCCATGAATCCTTGCCCATGTGGTTATGCCTTCAATCAGGACAGCCGTTGCCAATGTTCCCCGGAAAGTATTCAACGCTATCAAAACCGAATCTCTGGCCCATTGCTGGATCGTATTGATTTACATATTGATGTACCGCCGTTACAAGCTCAGGAACTACAAGACCGTACCCCCACCGAGAATTCTGCCAGTGTGCGGCAGCGTGTGATTACTGCCTACCAAAAACAGATCCAGAGACAGCAATGCTTAAATCAGGCGTTGTCACCGAAGTTACTGGAACAACATGCCCTGTTAGATGACAGTTCAACAAAAATCATCGCAATGGCACAGCAGCGTCTCAACCTGTCTGCACGTGCCTATCATCGGGTATTGCGCGTTGCACGCACGATTGCCGATTTAGCCGAAAGTGATCTGATCTCAAGCAGTCATTTAACCGAAGCACTGTCCTATCGGGGCAATCAGAGCTAAGTTTTTCTTTGGACACCCCAACAAAAGTATCCATCAAAGTGCGGATACTTTTGTTAAGCATACTTTTAAAAATAAACAACAGAAGATGGAATCATCACCACCAAGCGAGATCAATATTCCAGACAAGCAACCTGATCATTCCTCCTTAAACAACTTTCTCGCGGGCTGGCGATTATGACCTACGACACGGTGCTAATTAGCTTAGGATTCTTTGCCTTCTGTGGCGGCCTGATTGACGCCGCAGTAGGAGGCGGCGGTTTAGTTCAAATCCCTGCGCTATTACATGCTTTGCCCCAGCACAGCATGACCACCGTTTTGGGCACCAATAAACTGGCGGTATGGGCAGGTACTGTTTCCTCTATTTTTAGATATGTGAATAAAATTCAATTGGTCTGGAAGTTGCTCATCCCGACCATGCTATCAGCCTTTATCTTTGCCTTTGTGGGTGCAATGACGATTGCACATATTCCCAAGCAATTGATGAGCTATCTTGTGTTGTTTTTACTCATCTTTATGGCGATTTATACCTTTCTCAAGAAGGACTTAGGCACCCATAACCGCTATGTGAACTGTGGAGCTAAAGAAATTGCTCTAGGAATCTTTTTTGGTGGACTCATTGGATTCTATGACGGTGTATTTGGGCCAGGCAGTGGCAGCTTCCTGTTATTCTTGTTTGTCAAAGGCTTTGGCTTTGATTTTCTCAACGCCTCTGCATCAGCCAAAATTGTGAATATTGGTACCTTTAGTTCAGCACTTTTATTCTTTATTCCTACAGGTCATGTGCTGTGGGAAATCGGCTTAATGATTGCAGCCTGTAATGTCTTGGGCGCCTTCGTCGGTGTATTTCTGGCGCTGCGCTATGGTAGTCAGTTTATCCGGATATTTTTTCTGTTCCTGTTAGTCTTTCTGATTATCAGAATGGGACTATCTATATTCTGAATCTATCGCAAGTCATTATTTGATTTGAACGCTCTCTCAAGCGACTATCTTTCCATATAGAAAGCCAGCAATAGAGCTGGCTTTTTGTTTATCCAAGCAAGCTTAGAAAGCTTTGGTCAAGGTAAATACTGCACCTGTTTCTGTGCCACGTTTATACGGTTGGAAATCTGCATCAATATTGGTGCCTACTGCAGCCAGTTCAGCAGTCAGGCCAGACACGGATTTGACGCTATAGGTCACACCCACTTTCCAGTCGACATAATTATCGTCTTCACCACCGGTATCACTGAAGTCATAGTTATCTACTTTGGTATAGCCGACACTTGCCACTCCACCAAAGCCAGTATCGGCAAACGGTATGTTATAGGTAGCATTCACATACCAGCCGTTCTCATCTGTACCTGCAAAATCATTGGTATAGTTCAAACTCCCCAATAGACTATCTCCAGAGGCCAATACATTTTTAAAGCCCAGTTTTGCGTAGAGTTCTAACCAGTTCAGGTCAGATGCACTTGGATAACCGTAATACCATAAACCAACATCTAAAGTCGGCTTACCGGCAAATGGTAGCTCAGTCGCATAGCCGACATAAGGGTCTAACTCGAGATGCGGATCAGCACCACCGAAATTAACATTTGAGCCCCATACCCCCGCATAAAGACCAGATGAATGTGTTAATGCAAAACCGCCCTGTACCGCCGGATCAGATTGGGTTTGAGTAATACCACGATAACGATAATCTGTCGTTAACGCAGCCGTTCCTGAAAAACTCAGACCGTATTGAGATAAGGTATTGGCCTCTTCTGCCATCGCAAAAGTTGAAGTGACAGCACAAATACTCAACGCGATCGCTTTACATGCAAATTTCATCATCTTGATCTCCCCCATGATGGATATTCGACTGATTTAAGTTTTAAATTGCATCGCATAGTCAGTAGCAATTGCTGTGCCAACTCCATTTAAGCCCGTATTCAGCTTGGTTTTATCAAATAATCTCTCTTGACTTAGATTTTTACCCTCTCCAAGTGAGTCCCTTACAGTAATCCTCTGAGTTTTTGAACTATTAAGACGCATTCATCCATTCAAGATTATTTTCCGCACAAAAAAGTGGCATATCCTGAACTGCAAAAACATCTAGCTTGCTTAAAATATAGGCATTTCGTTATAAAAATAGGCGTTGTCCCATAAAAGTGCATAGTTAAAAACTTAAATCCGCCTGAACTTTTGTAAGTTTTAGAACGGACAGTCATTGCCATTCGTCGGGATGTCATTTTTTGCAAATCAAGCTGAATAATTTTTAAACAAAGAAAAAATAAATATTTAAAATAAAAGAAAAATTACCTCAATAAATCACACATTTTGATTCAAACCAAACAAAAAATAACCAGATTATTTTATATCCAAAATAAATAATATTATTATTTTAAATCATCAACTTAAGTTTATAATGTGTATTTTTTAAACAAGAAATAAATCATAAAATTTTATAAGTATTTTATTTAAAAATAATTAAAATTTTTTAATAAAAATCTATCTTTTTTATGCATAACTTATACAATTGATCAAAATTTCGGTCTTATCCCAAATTTATTATTTCTAATGAGGCGAGCTATGCCAAAGGCAAAGAAACTTACTTTAGCGGTTTTGATTAATGCCGCGTTAATTACCTCAACATATGCAAGCGAACAAAGCGAAGCAAAAGGACTTGTTGAAGATGCCAAAGGGGATATTTTATTCCGTACTGGTTATTTAAATCGTGACAAAAAGAATGGTGTCGAAGACACTAGCTCATATGCTCAGACGGCAATGGTGAAACTAGAAACTGGTTTTACTCAAGGTTTAGTTGGCTTTGGCGCTGGTGTGATCGGCGATGGCTCTTTTAAATTAGGCTCAAACAATAATGCTGGTAACGGCATGATCCCACGCGAACGCCTAAATGGTGTAGATGGTAAAGGTGACACATATGATCACTGGGCACGTGGCGGCGGTTTTGTAAAAGCACGAATCTCGAATACGACTGTGACTTATGGTACACAAGTACTCGATATTCCTGTTTTAGCAAGTAATACTGCACGTTTAGTACCGGAATATTTTGAAGGTGTCTTGGCTACTAGCCGTGAAATTAACGGTTTAGAGTTAACTGCGGGTAAATTCACTAAAGATCAGTATTCCGATCAAATCAATACTGATGGCCGCAAACTTGATCGTGCCGTGGTTTGGGGTGCAAAATACAAATTTGATGATAACTTGAGTGCATCTTACTTTGGCTTGGACAGCAAGGATAAACTCGATCGTCATTATGTCAATGCCAACTACAAACAACCCTTGAATCAAGAAGGTAGTGCGCTGACTTATGACTTAAGTGCTTACCATACCAAATGGGATGAAAAGGCAAGTACCTATTCAAGTACCACTGATGACTTGTCTAATCGTAAAAATACCATTTGGGCGCTTTCTACGACCTATAATACGGGTCCACACAGCGTGATGCTGGCTTACCAGCAGAACAATGGTAATACCGGCTATGACTATGGTGAAAACGCTGACGGCGCACAAAGTATCTATTTACCAAACTCTTACTTGTCTGACTTTATTGGTAACAGCGAAAAATCTGCACAGTTGCAATATAACGTCGACTTTGGTGGCTATGGCGTACCAGGCTTAAGCTGGACCACTGCCTACGTCTATGGTTGGGATATCAAAGTCAAGAATTTGACTGATAATGCACATGAACGTGAATTCTTTAACCAAGTGAAATACACAGTTCAATCTGGTTTTGCTAAAGATGCGAGCTTACGTTTACGTCACTCGTATTACCGTGCAAGTGATGAATATCAAACAAATGCCTACATTGGCGATACCAACGAATGGCGTATCTGGCTTGATATTCCTGTGAAATTATTCTAATTCACAGCTGATCAAGCAATAAAAAACTCCATTCAAATGAATGGAGTTTTTTTATGACCAGATTTTAAAAATTTAAAACCTGGCCCAGCATTTCAAAGTTACTTTTTAGCAGCTTCGATTGCTTTAAGTACTTCAGCTTTAGCAACGTCAGCACCTTCCCAACCACTGATTTTTACCCACTTACCAGGTTCTAAATCTTTATAGTGGGCAAAGAAGTGCTCAACTTGGCTGATCAACAATGGCGGAAGATCCGTATATTCTTTAACATCTTTATAAAGTGGAGATAATTTTTCGTGTGGAACAGCGATCAGTTTCGCATCGATACCACCGTCATCTTCCATTTTTAATTTGCCCACTGGACGGCAACGAATCACAGAACCAGCAGCAACAGGATGTGGAGTTACAACAAGTACGTCTAATGGATCACCATCTTCAGACAAAGTATTTGGTACATAACCGTAGTTTGCTGGGTAGAACATTGCTGTACCCATGAAACGGTCTACAAATAACGCATCTGAATCTTTATCGATTTCGTATTTGATTGGGGCTGCATTTGCAGGAATTTCGATAATGACATAAATGTCATTTGGTGCGTCTTTACCCGCAGGAATATTGCTATAACTCATATCAACACTCGTTTATATTGTGAAGTAGATGTAAATCGGACAGATTATAACGTGAATACAGCGAAAATGATGCTATATATGTAGCGAGCTGGCGAATTTTATAGCCAGCTATCATCAGGTCATTTTGACGGTAATCACGAACAGTAAAATCGGACAAAGTAGCGAGAAAAACCAGATGATTGAACGTAATGTGGCCAGATTGGCTAAATAGCAAATACCGTAAATAATACGAAAGACAATATATGCCCAGCCGAAAGTCAAAATAAAGCGTTCAGGAACCACCATATATTCTGCCATCAAAATCGCAGCAATAAACAAAGGCAGACTTTCAAAGCTATTTTGTTGTACCGCATTTGCCCGTGCTGACAGCCCTGTTGTTTTCGCTAAAAAATCACGAGGATTCTGATTATCCTTTGCTTGAAAACCACCTTTCGATTTTGCAATCAAGGTAAAAACATACGGCAATAAACATGCGACGATAATAATCAATATAATGCCGCTAATACCTTGCATGCTGACATCCATCATTTGAAGTTCTTCTGATCATGCTATCATAACTTATAATTTATTGAACATTCATGTGTGCTTGTTCAACAAGCGTTTCTTTTACACACCTTGTTTGTGTAAAAGTTGTGTTTTTTCATACTGTTTTAAGGTCAATCTATGCCACAACCCGACCAGAAAGAAATGTTTGAGGTCCTTGCTCAACAACGCCAGCACCAGCTTTTAGTTGATCGTGTACTCAAAATCGTATTACCGATCATGGCATTTCTACTCAGTGTGATTTGTGCCAATCTGAACTGGCAGTCTACGCTGGGTACTTTTGTGATTCTGACCGTTGCCTTCTATGCAGTCGGTATTTATCGCCTGACCCTCTGGCACTGGCTGACCGTGATTGTGCTGTATGCGGTTGCCGATAATTATTTTAGCTTTAATGGCATTGATCCGACCCGTTTACGTTTTCAGCTGGCCACAATGGTGGTTTTTGTGGGGATTGTAGGGATTGGTCGACCTTATATTGATCGCTGGTTGATGAAATCAAAAGCCTCAAAATAAATCCAATAAAAAAACGCCGCAATTGCGGCGTCTTTCCAGTACCTTCCTTTTTAAAGGGAGGATAGAATTCTTAAGCGGGTTTACGTAAGTCTTTACGTAAGATCTTACCTACATTTGATTTCGGTAATTCTTCCATAAACTCAACATAACGTGGGCACTTATAGCCTGTTAAGTTTTGTTTTGCATAAGCAATCACTTCTTCTGTGGTTAAAGAAGGGTCTTTTTTCACGATGAACAATTTTGGCACTTCACCTGATTTTTCATCTGGAACGCCAATTGCAGCCACTTCCAATACTTTCGGATGTTTCGCAATGACTTCTTCGATTTCACTTGGGTAAACGTTAAAGCCAGATACCAGGATCATGTCCTTCTTACGGTCAACGATCTTCACATAACCACGTGAATCCATTACACCGATATCACCAGTACGGAAGAAGTTGTCAGTAGTCATCACTTTCGCAGTTTCGTCTGGACGGTTCCAGTAGCCCTTCATGACTTGTGGACCACGGATCGAAATTTCACCCTGTTCACCCAGTGCAACTTCTTTACCATCATCATCCAAAATCGCAACTTCAGTTAATGGCAATGGAATACCAATTGTGCCACTGAATTCAGTTGTAGCAGGTGGGTTTGCAGTTGCAACCGGAGAAGTTTCAGATAAGCCATAACCTTCGATAATGGTGGTACCTGTGATCTTTTTCCATGCCGCTGCAGTCGATGGCAATACTGCCATACCACCGCCCATTGCCATCTTCAGATTGCTATGGTCAAGCTGTTTGAATTCTTCGTTATTTACCAAGGCATTAAACAAAGTGTTTACCGCCGGGAAGAATGAAGGTTGATATTTACGTAATTCACCCACCACCGCAGGCAAGTCACGTGGATTTGGAATCAGGATATTGGCCTGGCCTTTATACATACCGTAAAGCGCACATACCATGAAGGCAAAGATGTGATACAGCGGTAATGCGCACACGATGCGATCACCTTTGGCACTATCAGAACCGCCAAATTTACTTGAGAAAATCGCTTCACACTGGAGCAAGTTGGCCACAAGATTACGATGCGTTAATTCAGCCCCTTTAGAAACACCTGTTGTACCACCGGTATATTGCAGTACAGCAGTATCGCTCAAGGTTAAGCTTGGACGCTTATAATTGCTTGGGCTGGCTTTGTTTAATGCCGCATTGAATTTAGTGTGACCAGGAATATTCCACGCTGGAATTTGCTTACGTACTTTACGTAAAACAAAATTCACGATGGTCCCTTTCAGGGTGCCGAGCATATCACCCACCGAAGCCACCACAACATGCTTCACAGGTGTTTTGCCAATAATGTTTTGATAAACATTGGCAAAGTTTTCAATAATCACTAAAACTTCAGCACCAGAGTCATTCAACTGATGCTCAAGCTCACGTGCGGTATAAAGTGGATTGACGTTGACCAGTACCAGACCTGCACGGAAAACCCCTAATGCCACCACTGGATATTGAAAAACGTTCGGCATCATTACCGCAACGCGCGAGCCTTTGGCTAAACCCAAAGTTTGTAAATAAGCTGCAAATTTACGGCTAGCGACTTCTAATTCATTAAACGTTAAAACTTTATCCATGAAGATAAAGGCATCACGTGAACCAAATTTTTGGAAATTGCGTTCAAAAATATCAACAAGTGAGGTGTTTTCAGCAGGCAGTTCAACTGTTTCTGGAATTCCTGTCTTTTGGTATTCAGCAAACCAAATCTTTTCCATAATGCCCTTATCTCCGAGTGGTAATCCTTAAAAATGTAACAACGTTACTTTCCATGGCAAAACATTTTTTTTAACTTTTTGAATTGCCCTGTCAATCTATCCAAACAATATGAATACATTGTCATATATAACGTATTTGTATCACAGAATACTAGCCTTATCTCTGAATGAGGAGTCTATTTGCTTTTTGATATCCACGTGGTAAAAGTTGCCCCTTTGTTGCTCTTTTTCCTAGATATTTTTGTAGATCATCCCCTTTCAACTTCAGATGCTGTTGTCCTGCATCGACTTGGATTATTTCATCTAACGTCAGGGTTGTCATGGATAAAATTTGCTCTTTTTCATCAAGTTGTATCAACTTGTTACCCTTACCTTTGTTGAGAACTGGCAGTTCAGTTAAATCAATAATCAGTAAACGACCCGATGAACTCAGGATGGCAACGTGGGTGGCTTGCTGAATAGGCAAGAGTGGTAAAGCGGTGGCTTTGTCTGCAACCGTCAGGAAAGCCTTACCAGCTTTGGCATTGGTGTCTAGCTGGGCCGCCTGACTCTTAAAGCCGTAACCATTGGAACTGGTTGCAAGCAGTTCGCTGCTCTCCTCATCAATAAATACCTGAATAAAGGAAACACCGCTGGCGGGTGAAAGTTTTGAACTGAGCGGTTCACCCAAACCACGCGCCGAAGGCAGACTGCTGATTGGCAAGGCATAACTACGCCCGGTCTCATCCAGGAAATACACACGCTGGTTGGTTTTACCCACTGCATGACTGAGATACTGGTCACCCGCACGATAATTCAGATTTGCTGCGTCTACTTCTGCCCCTTTGGCAGCACGTACCCAACCGGCTTCCGACAATACGACAGTCACAGGCTCAGCAGGCATTAAATCCTGTTCTTTAATTTGTACTGCATCCGCACGCGCCACAATCGGTGAACGACGATCATCACCAAACTTTTTCGCGTCTTCTTTTAATTCGTTAATAATCAGGTTTTTTAATGATTCCGGATTGGCAAGTTGCTCACGAATAATCGCAGCTTTCGCTTCCAGTTCTTCCTGTTCACGGCGAATTTCCATTTCTTCAAGCTTGGCCAAATGACGAAGTTTGAGTTCGAGGATTGCTTCCGCCTGAATCTCGTCAATACCAAAATGCTGCATTAGTACCGGTTTTGGCTGATCTTCTTCACGAATAATCCGAATCACGGTATCAATATCCAAGTAGGCAATTAAAAGACCAGCCAAGATATGTAAACGCTTTTCAATTTTGGTTAAATGGTATTGCAAACGGCGAGTCACGGTTTGCTTACGAATCTCGATCCATTCCAATAAAATACGACGAATCGATTTCACCTGTGGACGACCATCCGCACCAATCATGTTCAGGTTGACACGATAGCTGGATTCCAGATCTGTGGTGGCAAATAAGTGACTCATCACCGTTTCGGCATCGACACGGTTCGAGCGCAATACAATCACCAAGCGGGTGGGATTGGCATGATCCGACTCATCACGTACATCACTGACCAATGGCAACTTCTTGGCAATCATCTGGTCTGCGATCTGGGTAATCACTTTGGAACCCGAAACCTGATAAGGCAGTTCAGTAATCACAATCTCATTTTTGTCGACCGTATACACGGCACGCATACGATAACTACCACGACCTGTGGTCTGAATTTTGAGTAATTCTTCTGGCGGGGTAATGATTTCAGCCTTGGTCGGTAAATCTGGGGCCGGAATATATTCTGCCAGTTTGCTATCTGAAGTTTCAGGATTACGAATCAGTGCGATGGTGCCCTTGACCACTTCACGCAAGTTGTGTGGCGGAATATCCGTTGCCATCCCCACCGCAATACCCGTGGTACCATTTAACAGGATGTTCGGGACTCGTGCTGGCAACGTGATCGGCTCTTTCATCGAACCATCAAAGTTGTCCTGCCATTCACTGGTACCCTGCCCCAATTCGCTGAGTAATAGCTCGCTATAGGCAGAAAGTTTGGCTTCGGTATAACGCATCGCAGCAAATGATTTTGGATCGTCCGGCGAACCCCAGTTACCCTGACCTTCAACCAGTGGATAGCGATAGCTAAATGGCTGTGCCATTAACACCATCGCTTCATAACAGGCTGAGTCACCATGTGGATGGTATTTACCCAGTACGTCACCAACGGTACGAGCCGATTTTTTCGGCTTGCCTGTCGATTTCAGGCCAAGCTCACTCATCGCATAGACAATACGGCGTTGTACAGGTTTTAAACCATCACTGATATGCGGCAATGCACGATCCATAATCACGTACATGGCATAGTTCAGGTAAGCCTGCTCAGTAAATTCGGCTACGGAACGGTTTTCTGTTGCATGATGTGCAAGGCTGGTCATTTCAGCAAGTCATCCAAAATCATTGTTATCGTCAATGTTTTGTATGCTATGTGGATGCAGGCGTTGTGACAAGCCCTTGTTGTTGTTTAAACGTCAAATGGTGTCTTGTTCGGAGAATTTGTAATTGAATAAGGTACTGAATCAACTTTTTTACTATCAAATCAGAGACTTTCTCTGAATAATTTCATTTTAACTTCATCAATATTCAAGATGTGCAAAGAGGTCAATTCGTTATTAACGTTAAAACCAAAATTGAAATTACAATCACGCACAAATTCAATTGTATTTTCTAAAGGTAAAAATACGAGTTCAATATAATTTTTGCCCATGAATAATTGGAACTCTGTATCAAATGCATCCTTAAATCTGCTAGCAAAATCATTCGAATCATTTGACCAAGATGACACATCAAAAATTGGTAAATATACTTGTGTTGAATCACTAGAAGAGAAATTATTCTCTGTTTGAATCAGCTTATGGCAGCTAAAGCTAACTAATGTAATTGTTGATAATTCACCTGTCTTTAATAGACCTATTTCCACTAAAGACGTGCGACCATTGCCACCTCTCCAATACAAATCTGGAGATTTTTCATTGAAATGAATATCAAAGGGTACATAACCATCAATTTCGACCGAATGCTGGCTATAGGCACTGATAGCAATTTTTTTTAACATCTAAACTCTCATAAAAAAAGAGCGAATAATAAATATCAATTAGCTAGTATGTATCATAAATTGCCATAAACGACGATATATTCAGCAATGCTTAATTGGTCACGCCACCAACTGATTAAAGCTTTTATAAAATTTTCTACGACTAAATTATTTGTTGGTATTTTTAGCATCGCATTTAAGATAGCCGTACAAGTATGATGATCTAAGTAGTTGTATCCACCTACATCAAAACTGGTTTTTGAAAGAGAATTGTCTAGTTGGTCTACAGAGCAAGTAATTTTAAAAGCATCTAAAACATAATCAAAATCATACATTGGAATGAAAATATCATTTGAACTCGTTTTATGACCTTTAGATTCAGCCCAAAGAATAAAGCCTATTTCATTCTTAATTTTTTGTTGATTTTCACGTGTTGTAAGAAGTATGACTTGTGACTGGATTTTTTTAATCGCCTTTTCAACATCGAAATTACAACATTGATAGGTATCTTGAGCGACCGAGATTTGACATTCAGTGGCTTGAATCACTTTTTCAATATTATCTTGATGGAAATTAATTATTGCGGCAGACACATCATTTTGGTTTTCTTTTAAAAGTTTGATCGCGTGTGTAAGTGGGATAGAGAGTTCTTTTCTGATCTGCTCAATTTTCTCTCTATCCATTTTAATCTCAATGCTCATCCGTTGACGAAGCCGAGTCGGCATCATCTTCCTGATAAATAAATTTCGGCATTTCCAGACCAAAATAAATTGCGATCAAACGTAAGGTAAAGCCAAATACCAAAGTGAAAATTACCGTCAGATCATGCGGTAAACCGACTTCCAGACAGACCCAATAACAAATCACCGCGACAAAGGAAATACTGGCATAGAGCTCACGACGGAATACTAAAGGCACGTCATTACATAGAATATCGCGCAGAATACCACCCGACACTCCGGTTAATACCCCTGCCACCGCAGACACCACAAAACCGTGTCCCATCGATAAGGCAATCTGGCAGCCAATGATGGTAAAGCCAATAAGACCAAGCGCATCCAGCACCAGGAAGATATTGCGCAGATGACGCATCCATTTGGCAATAATGATGGTGACAAAGGCCGCAGCACAGGTCAGCACTAAATATTCAGGATGCTTGACCCAGGTTAAAGGATAATGTCCGAGCAGTACATCACGCACCGAACCGCCACCTAAGGCCGTGACACAGGCAATCAGCACCACACCAAACCAGTCCATACTACGTCGACCTGCTGACAATGCCCCAGTCATCGCTTCCGCAGTAATGGCAATAATATAAATTACGGTGAGTAACATCTGCCTACATCCCTAAATCAGGCGTAAAAGTGTGCGCTATTCTAAGACAAACTTAGATGAATTGTGCACAACATTGCTTAAATTTTTTCCCCGAGCCACAAATGCAGGGCTGTTTCATGGTGATTTGCATATCCAGCGTCGGATCTAGGAAATACCAATGCTGTTGATGCAAGACAAAATGTGAAACTTCATGATGAACATGGGCTTGTTTACCATCATGATAATGTGCCTTAAACTCAACCAGCGCATGGGTTTTATCCAGCTTGGGCTGGTACTCGATCAGTTCCAGTTTTAACCACTGATTGGACTTACTCCAGTCAGCAATTGCGGCACGGTCCAAAGCGGATTGTTGCCCTAAAGCCGTAGTTTCCAGAATATAATCAATCTGTTGCAAAGCAAAAGCGCTATAGCGCGAGCGCATTAACTGTTCGGCATTGAGTGCAGACTGCTGTTTCAAATGTAAAGGCTGACAGCATTCAGCATAAGGTCCATGTCCGCAAGGGCAGTCTTGTGATGAGATCATTCTTCTTACACTCAGGCCTGTGTCTACTCAAAATCGGCCATAGTATATCTTGTTTTTAGACTGCTTGGTGCTTGACCCTAAAAGAGGAAAGGGAGTGGTGAAATTGAATGGCAACCTCCTTCCTCTTCTGCTCAGCGGTGGCTTTCAACTGGTAACAGTATTCAACTAATACGGTTTTCTTACAGCTAGACTCCTTCTTCCAGATCAGCACTTTCAGCTATGATCTCTTGCACAGCAATATAACCAAAAGTAATCCCTTGACCAATTGTTCCTCCAGCCCCAGGATAAGCTTGCCCGAAGGCATTGCCAGCATTATTACCAATCGCATAAAGGCCTGGTACAGGCGTACCATCATTACGTAACACTCGCGCTTTCTCATCTGCAGCCAGACCGCCACATGTTCCCAAGTCGGACAGTACCAGCTGGATCGCATATAAAGTACCTGACAATGGTCGCAGATTTGGATTTGGTTTAACTGTTGGATCGCCATAATAACGGTCATTGGCATTTCCCCCACGTTTAAACTCTGTATCAATTCCCGTACGGCCAATTGAATTATAACGTTCCAGTTGTTCCATAAATACTGCGGGTGATAAGCCAGCAGCTTTGGCAAGTTGTTCAGGAGACTCGGCCTTGACTGCGATACCAGCATCATACCATTGTTGAGGAATTGGCTGGCGTGGAAAAATCGAACCTGCCAATAAATAGCTATTCCGATATTCCTGATCAAAGACCAACCACATCTGTCCTACTGCTTTGCCCTCGCGTTCCAGCCTTAATACCGTCTGACCAAAAGCCATATAACTCAGAGCCTCGTTAACAAAACGTTGCCCGTGCTGATTAACAATCAAGGAACCAGGGAGGAAACGTTCTGCCAGCAAAATCGGAGGATAGCCCTGAATCGGTCTTACCGCAGGAAACCACCACGCTTCATGCATGCAACGCAAATCTGCTCCCATGCTTTGTCCCAGCTTCAGACCATCACCCACATTACCCGCTGAACCTAAACTCAGATCCTCAACCAATGAAGGCGACTGGTATTCAGCACGCATTGGCATATTATGATCAAATCCGCCTGCTGCCAGAATAATGCCGCAACGCGCCGTGACTTTAATCTGTTGGTCTAGTTGCTGCACAACCGCACTCGTGACCCGCTCTCCCGTAGCATATAATTCAATGACCTCACTGTTGGTCCAAACGGGAACACCAGCCCGAATCAGTCCATCGAACATCCCTGCAGTGATTGCTTGCCCGCCAGCTACATAACGTTTACCCAGTAATAGTCCACCGATACCCTGAAGCAGGCGTTTAAGAATGATCGGCCAGCTTTTAAATGGAGTTTTCATCATAAGATTCATCCATTTATAATCCAGACTGGTAACTGGCATAGGGAGAGGTGCTTCAATATCAGCACGACGAAATCGGGCCTGGTCGCTGCCGAGACGCTTAATATTAAACGGTTTGGCTTCACAGGTACTTCCCTCATCACTGCCTCCAGGCAAATCCGAGAAATAATCGGCATAGCCCTTATTCCAGAAAAATTGTAGGGCTGTCGTCCGTTCCAGCATCGCGACTGCCGCAGGCCCATGATCAAGAAAAGACAAATAACGATCGCGTGGAGCACTGTCTCCAACGACAGATTCCAGATAAGTCTCTGTCTGAGCTCGGGTTAAATTCGCACCCGCACGTGTCAAGACCGGGTTACCGGGAATCCAGAAGGCTCCGCCAGATCGGGCTGTAGATCCACCGACAAGATCTGTCTTCTCTACCACCAGCACAGACAGGCCTTGCTCATGCGCTGCCAATGCCGCGGCCATACCCGTTCCAGAACCAATGATTAGGACATCTACAGTGAGCAAGCTCATTTGGGGATTTAATGTGTTCATATCACGACCTCATCAGGCTATGGGACTACAAAAGTCTCATTTAAAATCTTCTCAGTCGTGAGCTAAGGACGTGAGCACATCTTCCCTCCGTCAAACTGAGCGCTTTACATAACTCATTGACTATTTAGGTAATCTTATAGAATAAGTCAGGTATTAGAGTATTGCCCAACTTCAGAAACTACGTCTAGTAGACTCCTTCACTTCCTCCGCAACGCATCTAATCATAGTTTTTTGTGATTTCTATTGAAGAATGTTTGGCTGCGCAGGTTACAGTCTTTATCCCAACAAAAATGAGCTCAATATCTGCACAAAAAACCAATATAAATTGGCATTAAATGTTAATAAAAAATGACTTAAAGAATTTTCAATTGCATCAATAAAAAGCCCTGAGTACAACTATTGCAGCACAACAGTTAAACTCAAGGCTATTTGCTAAAACTTAATTATTTGTTTGCTCAACCGATGAACCTTGCGGAAGGCTCATAAGCTGTGCTTAATCTTGCTCTGGCTTCTCTTTGGCAATAATACGTACTTTTTCAATTTTGTGGCCATCCATGGTGACCACTTCAAAGCGATAGCCATCAACCTCAACCGTATCCCCATTTTCAGGTAAACGACCGAGATGGAACAGGATATAGCCTGATAAAGTTGAATATTCTTCGCTCTCATCGACTAAATCTTTGCCCAATAACAAAGACACATGACGAATATCGGTTGAACCTTCCAGCAACATCGAACCATCATCAAGACTTTCTGCCGCTGCTTCCAGCTCATCTTCATCAGGGAATTCACCTGCAATCGCCTCTAATACATCAATCGGCGTTGCAATTCCTTCGATGGAACCATATTCGTTCAGGACAATCGCCATTTGTAACGGTGCCTGACGTAACTGTTCCATGACCATCAATACCTGCGCATTTTCATGCACAATCACCGGTTCACGTAAATGTTTACTGAAATCAATCGCACCGGTTTCGATATATTCGTTCAACACTTTGTGCGTTAAAACAATACCTTCGATATTGTCCAGCTCTCCGCGTGCCACGATCAAACGTGAATGGGTCATGGCCATCAAACGTTGTTTCAACTCGGCAGGATCATCATCCAGATCTAACCATTCCAGCTCTGGACGTGGTGTCATCACCGACTTGACTGGACGCTCAGATAAACCAAGCACACCTTGTACCAAGACGCTGTGATACACGCCATTGTCTTCATCAAAGACTTCTTTGGCATAAGCTTGTGTCGCCAATACATCTTCAGCTTCGTTGTTCTGGCTTTCATTACCATTGCCTTTATTGCCGAGCATACGCAAGACGGCAGAAGCAGTGCGATAGCGTAAATCGGTGGTGGTAACCAGTTTTTCCTGATTACGGCGCATGGTTTGATTGACCATTTCGACCAATACCGAGAAGCCAATCGCTGCGTATAAGTAACCTTTTGGAATATGGAAGCCAAAGCCTTCAACCACCAGCGAGAAACCAATCATCATCAGGAAGCCAAGGCACAGGATTACTACGGTTGGATGCTTGTTGACAAAGTCCATCAATGGACGTGAAGCCAGCAACATGATACCGATCGCAATGGTCACGGCAATCATCATGATCGACAGTTCTTTCACCATACCCACAGCCGTGATCACACTATCCAGCGAGAATACCGCATCAAGCACCACGATCTGAACTACGACCATCCAGAAGGCCGCATGTACAGGATTTTCTTCTTTCAGCGCTTGCTTACCTTCAATCCGTTCATGTAGTTCCATGGTGCCTTTAAATAATAAGAACACACCACCAAACAGTAAAATCAGGTCACGACCGGAGAACGGATGATCGAAAATATGGAATAGCGGTTCGGTTAAGGTCACCACCCAGGCGATCGAGGCCAACAACACCAGACGCATTAACAGGGCGAGAATCAAACCGATTCTACGAGCAGCATTACGTTGTTCAGGCGGTAATTTTTCTGCCAAAATTGCAATAAAAACAAGGTTATCAATACCTAGTACAATTTCCAGCACCACCAATGTTGCTAAACCAACCCATGCAGCGGGGTCAGACATCCATTCCAGAATCATTGACGTGACTCCTCTGCAAAATCAGCAATATTGTTATGAAGTTGAATTTTTAAAAGGCCGGCACGATGAGCCAAAACATTTTTTGTAGGAAATAGGAACAATGCGGAGCGACAACAACCACTACTCATAGAGGGACATAAATTAATAAAAGGATTTTCAGTATAGGCAAGATTTCACTGAAATTCATCTTTTTTATGTTGATGTTGTTTGCAAATTCTTTCTAAGCGTTACAAAACCGCTTTGTATGTAAAATGTGCATAAAACTGTCATAAAGCTCGATTAGCCTAGACAAGCACAACGAAAATGATAAGGTGAAAATAAACGAATGAATAGTGTTCTAATAATGACTGAAAAGAAAAGCATTACCCCTACTCCCATAAAAACCACCCAATCTCTCATTGCCCTTTATTGCGGTTCACGTACCGGCAATAAACCGATTTACCGTGATAAAGCCATCGAACTGGCCCAGCATATTGCCGCTCAGGGTCTTGGTATTGTCTATGGCGGTGCCAGCATTGGCTTGATGGGCCAAGTCGCCGATACCGTACTTGATCATAGCGGTGAAGTGGTCGGCGTGATCCCAGAATTCATGCTGGATTATGAAATTGCCCATCACCGTCTGACCGAGCTGCATATTGTCCAGTCCATGCATGAACGTAAGGCACTGATGGCTGAACGGGCCAGTGCCTTTATTGCCTTGCCGGGTGGTTTAGGTACCTTTGAAGAAATTCTGGAAATTGCAACCTGGGGGCAACTCAACCAGCACCAGAAACCCATGATTATCTATAACGTTAACCATTTTTATGATGCACTGATTGCGCAACTGGATCATGCCGTTGAAGAAGGTTTTTTACCGCCCCAACATCGCGCCAAAGTTGTTATTTGTGAAACGCTTGAACAAATCTCAAGCGCGATCAAGAACCTGAATGCGCCTAGCCATATTGAAGTATAAGATTGCAATATAAAAAAGCGGATCGATTGGATCCGCTTTTTTATGGTTAGAGTTTAGTTCATATTGACTTGATAGACTGCGGTGGAACCACTCACTTCATTGCCCACTACCAGCAATGGCTTGCCATTAGGTGAATCTTTTGCCGCAATAAAGATCAGACCTTCTGGCCCTAAATCGCCCTGTTTTGCAGTCTCAGTTTCAGTAAAGTTACGTGTGGTAAAATATTCAATAAATTTCGGTTTATTCGGGGTACTAATGTCATAGACCATAATGCCACTCATTCGCTCTAAACCAATAAAGGCAAAGGTTTTTTGACCAATGCTACCGACAGTAATCCCTTCTGGTTCAGGCCCTTTATTATCACTACGATCATCAAAAGCAATTGCTTCATGGTCACTATTAAAATAATCAGGGAATAACTCAGCCGTTTTCTTTTCAAACTCGCTACCCGAATCCCAGACCAGTTGCCCTTGGGTATTCCAGATACTGAATGAACGTGCGCCATAGGCATACAGCTTGTCATAAGTCAGCAAACCATTGGCATCCAGTTTCGGAGAACCATCCGCATTGGTCTGGTACCCCATATTCCAGGCAATATTAAGGCGACCTAATTGCGCATCCTCACGGCATCCGCCTGCACCTGTTTCTGTTGCACCGCAATAGGCAAAAGTAACTGGATTGAGCTTGGCGCCTTTCACGCCGACTGCCAGCTTTTGCAGGTGTGCAGGATAGTCTCCTCCTGTATTAAAGCCCTTACTGTTAAATAAATGCTTCATCCGAATATTTTCAACAAAACCTTGACCGGTATCGCCGGCATAGTAGGCTTTGGAATCTTTTAACCATTCACGGCTATCGCCTTCATTGGCTGTCACTAAATAGGTTTGACCATTGGCTTGATAGTTGGCAATCGAGTCAGGCTGATACATCCCCACTAAGCCCGCCCATGTTTTGATATCAATTTTCTTGTCCTTATCACTGACATCCAGCTCATTGCCTACAACACTGTGGTCTTTGTAGCCCAATGGATAAATATCGGTGACTTTCTGCTGGGCAATATCAATACGTGCAATGGCATTATTTTCTTGTAAGGTGACCCATGCAGTTTTGCTGTCCGCCGAAACCGTAATATATTCAGGCTCCAAGTCTTGAGCGACACTCGCATTTGGCCCAAAGATCCGTACTCCTTTCGCCAATAGATCAGCCTTTTGTGTGTTCCATGCTTTGAAGTCTGCTACACTGGCTTTGGGTTGCTTGATATTACTAATATCGATAATGCTGACAGAACCCTCTGGATCAACTGAATAATCATCATTCGGCTCACCTTCGTTAGCCACCAAAACGGTTTTACCATCAGGGCTAAAGGTCAGCATATCGGGTAAAGCCCCCACACTGACTTTGCTGATAAAGCTTAAATCTTTGGCATTAAAAAATACCACGATTCCCGTATCCGTTTTCTGCTCAGCCTGAACCGCAAGTGCAACAATGCCATTTTTCACCGCAACACTATTCACTTCCGAATTGGCCAGATAAGTGCGTGCAGATAGCTCGGCAATATGTATTGGTTTTTCAGGTTTAGATGCATCTAGTACATCAACCAGACCTTTTTGTGCGTTGACAACAAATAGACGTTTGGTTGCAGCATCATAGGCTGGAATTTCAGCCGCACTTTGGGCAAAAATATTGGTTTCGTAGCGCCCCAACAAGCTCAGCTTAATTGTTTCTGGTGTCGGTTCAACGATTTCTGGTGTTGACGCCAAGTTGTCGTTATCATCATTACACGCCACTAACCCCACCGACAGTAACGCTGTCAATAACACTGAAATTTTAAATTTCATGACCAAGTTCCATACAATTTATTTTGTATGGCTAATCTAGCCGCCAGTAGTGCAAATTCGATGACATTTTAATGTCAGTTCCATGACCGCTATTTGACAATTTTTGTCTTTATTTCACGCCTATTTGCATTAAACTAAAGCTGAATTTTTACTCATCAAGGCTCATGACCAGCACAACCCATCAGGCAGTACAACCCGAATTCCGATTATTGGTCCTTCTGGTTTCCATTGGCTTTTTTATGCAGGCACTGGACACCACCATCGTCAATACCGCGATTCCAGCCATGGCTGTACAACTCAATGAAAACCCCTTGCAAATGCACGGCGTGATTGTGGCCTATGTATTGTCGGTTGCGGCATGTATTCCTTTAAGTGGCTGGCTGGCAGATCGCTTTGGTATCCGCAATATTTATCTGAGCTCCATGATCATTTTTAGTCTGGCTTCGCTCGGCTGCGGCTTATCCCAGAATCTGGAACAACTGTTGTTTTTCCGGGTGATTCAGGGTGTTGGTGGCGCATTGCTGATGCCGGTAGGTCGTCTGGCCCTACTCAAAATTATTCCACGTTCACAATTTCTTTCCGCCATGAGCCTGATGAGTCTGGCCGGACTGGTGGGTCCATTAATGGGCCCTACCTTAGGCGGCTGGCTGGTGGAAGTCACCACCTGGCACTGGATTTTCCTGATCAATATTCCAATGGGTATTCTCGGGATGATCATGACCTGCAAAATCATGCCAAATCGCAAAGAACCTACGGTCAAATCCTTTGATTTAAGTGGCTTTATCTTATTAATTGTAGCGATGGTCGGCTTATCTTTGGGCATCGAAAATATCGCGACACCGCAATATTCTCGGCTGGTCAGTTTAGCGCTATTGGCGGCTGGACTGGTCGCTGCGGCAGGCTATGCTTACCATGCCCATACTCATCAGAATGCCCTGTTTCATGGGCGCTTATTTGGCTACAAAATTTTCTCGGTCGGGGTTTTAGGCAATTTCTTTGCCCGTTTGGGCAGTAATGCGATTCCATTTATTTTACCGCTCATGCTACAGGTGGCATTTGGTTTCGAACCGTTCATTACCGGTTTGATGATGATCCCGATGGTACTCGGCTCATTATTTTCCAAGCCAATTGTACGCCCACTGATTCAACGGGTCGGTTATCGCCGTTTCTTACTAACCAATACCGTGTTGGTCGGGCTGTGTATTGCCAGTTTTTCCCTGATGACGGCAGCGACACCGCTGTGGCTGAAAATCCTGCATTTGTTTATCTTTGGTACCCTCAATTCATTGCAGTTTGTCGGTATGAATACCCTGACCTTGAAAGACTTACCTCAGCAGGATGCCAGCAGCGGCAATAGTTTCTTATCGATGATTATGATGCTGTCCATGAGTATGGGCGTGGCACTGGCAGGTACCTTGATCAATGTATTTGGTCAATATTTCTCATCTGCTTCGATTAGCACCGCATTCCATGCCACCCTTATTACCCTCGGTTGTATCAACATCATTACGGCGATGGTCTTCTGGCAGATCCCCAAAGAAACCACCGATTAAAGATATTGCTGTGGCAACCATATCAAAATAATAAGGAAAATATTCAATGCTTATTCCCCGGTACTGGGCTGAAGCCAAAGTAAAAACCCGCATTGCAGGTCGTCATTACACGCTTAAACGTTTTGGCTGGTCAGATCAGAGCCCAGAGGCGGCCCAAGTGCATGCAGAGCACCGTATTGCACAAGCGATTGAGAAGATTAAAGCCGGTGAAAACATTCATCGAATGGATCATAAATCCTCATATAACGGTGCCGAAGGTCTGCCCATCCGCGAAGAAATTATTGCCCAGCATGATGATGTGGTGATCACGCGCAATGCCTACGGCGCCTTGTGCCTCAACACGCCTGATGTGCTATTTGCCGATATCGACTTTACAGAATCCGCTCAATTGACCGTGCATATTGCTACTTTTTTCTTGCTGCTGTTACTTTCAATCGCAGTCGCTGCTTATTTCATGTCCTGGCTGATTCTGATTATTGGCCTGATGATGTCATTTCTATTGATCCGTGTTTTTGCCGAGAGTTTATCTAGACTACAACAATGTTTTACCACGACACCTGAACAGCGCTCACTTGCCTCGATCCGCAACTTTTCTCAGCAGCATCCAGACTGGCATTTGCGTGTCTACCGTACGCCAAAAGGTCACCGGATCTTGGCAATGCATCGAACCTTTGACGCCAATGGAAAAGAAGCCGAGTTACTGTTTGAGTCAATTCAAGCAGATCCTCACTATGTCCGGATGTGTAAAAACCAGCACTGCTTTCGGGCTCGCATCAGTCCAAAACCATGGCGCATTGGCATGCAGCGCTTAGGCTTCGGTGTTTGGCCCGTGGATCAGCAATATGTCGCCAGTAGAAATAACTGGATTCACGATTATCAACAGCGTGCCGAACCTTATGCTTCCTGTAGATTTGTGGAACAATTTGGTAGTCAGATGGTCAATGCCAAGGCGAAACGGGTACAATTGCTACATGATCAATACTGCAAATCTGGCACTCATCTCGACCTCGCATAATCACTGATACTATGGCAAAGAAACCCGCAGCATCGTCCTTCTCTCAACATTATCCGACCTATGCCAGTATCGGATTAGCAGCCATGCTGGGTGTGGTGAGTTATTTCGGTCTGTTCTATCAACAGAAAGCTGCTGCGCAAGACTATGCCATTCGTGGTTTTGATGTTTCCCATCATCAAGGGGAGATCAACTGGAAAAAAATCTCTCCGATGCAGTATCAATTCGTCTATCTCAAAGCCACCGAAGGCGGCGATTTCCGTGACCGTAATTTCCAACAAAACTGGCTCAAGGCTCGCGAACAGGGCTTACATGTCGGCGCCTATCATTTTTATCGCTTATGTCGTGACGGTAAGGTCCAGGCTGAAAACTTTATTGCGACCGTACCGAAGAAAGCGGATGCCCTGCCACCTGCCATTGATCTGGAATATGACAGTAACTGTATCAATACCTATACCAAAGAGCAGTTACTGAAAGAAATTCAGGTCATGCATGACCAACTGCACAAACATTATGGCAAACAGCCGATCTTTTATATCTCGAAAAGCTTTTATCATATTGTGTTGATGGGAAGTTTCACCGAAACACCGCTTTGGGTCAGAGATTATGAAGGCAAACCTGAACTGAAAGATGGTCGCCAATGGACTTTTTGGCAACATAGCAGTCAGGGAAAAATTGCAGGTATTCCCAAAGCAGTGGATTTAAATGTCTATGCCGAATCACCTAAACAATGGCGGATTTTCCTGAAACAGCAAGGCATTCAAGATGCCAAATGAAATACGAAAAATCATTCATATCGACATGGATGCCTTTTATGCCTCAGTCGAACTGAGAGAACGTCCAGATCTCAAAGATTTACCCGTCGTGGTGTCTTCACACCATCCGCGTGCAGTCATTGCTGCTGCCTCCTATCCAGCCCGTGTCTTTGGACTGCGTTCAGCCATGTCGATGGGACAAGCCAAAAAACTCTGCCCACAGGTGGTGGTGATTGAACCCAACTTTGAAAAATACCGTGAAGTTTCAGTGCAGATTCATCATATTTTTCAGCAATATACAGCTTTGATTGAACCTCTATCCTTAGATGAGGCCTATCTGGATGTGACTGAAAATTTGAAGAATATTCCGAGTGCGACTGAAGTGGCGGCGCAAATCCGTGCCGATATTTTTGCAACTACGGGACTGACAGCTTCTGCCGGTGTGGCACCAAACAAGTTTCTGGCAAAAATCGCCTCGGACTGGAACAAACCCAATGGCTTATTTGTGATTAAACCGCATCAAGTATTGAAATTTATTCAGGATTTAGCGCTAAGCAAAATCCCGGGAGTCGGTAAGGTCACTCAGGAACGATTAAGCCAGCTGAATTTGCATACCCTGGGTGATCTGCAAAAAATCGAAGAGAATGTCCTGATTCATCATTTTGGTAAATACGGCAAACAGCTGTATTTATATGCTCAGGGAGTTGACCACCGCCCTGTAAAAGCAGAACGCGAACGCCAGCAGATTTCCAAAGAGATTACCTTTGACGACGACTATACCCTCGAACAATGTCAGCATGCCTGGCAGCCGCTCGCCGAGCAGGTATGGCGCAGTCTGAATAAAAAACAACTGAGCGCACGCGGGGTCAGTGTAAAACTTAAACTCAAGAATTTTCAGGTGTTGCAGCACAGTAAAAGTTTTAAGCAGGCCCTGCAATCCCAACAGGACTTAGCACAAGTGGTTTTCCAGTTGCTTAATGAAATGCATATCGATCCAGCGTTTCAGTTCCGTCTGGTCGGGGTCGGGGTTTACCAGCTACAGACGGCACAGGACGAATCCCAGCTTTCTTTATGGTAGTGCTGTTTTTTTAAACAGAAGCATGATTATTGTTCAAATTTATGTTTGCTTTTTATGCAATATTCAGTACTCTAAACAACGCCGTAACATTATCCATGTTATGCGCTTTGCTAAAGAAAACCTCGCTTTTAGCATCTGCTCCTGTGATTGGTGTGACGATCAAATCCGAAGATTACAGGGCACTTCCGATGTTGTTGAGTTGCTTCTTTTTCCAATCAAAATACTTCATCTTTCGCTTTTCATTTCCTCCTTCATTCCCTGATGATTTAATGGAAATAGAAACTTTTTCCGCCTGATTTATACAAAATTACACTGCGATTCAATTGCATCAAGTACAATCCAGACAGTATCCCATTCATTAAGGAATCACTATGTCTGTGCAACGACTTCATGTCACTTCACGTTTTTGCGAGGTCGCAATTTCAGGAAATCTTGTTCATCTCGCAGGCCAACTGGCAGATGACACCAGTGTTGATGTAAGTGCACAAACACAGCAAACTTTAGACAATATTGATCGTTTTCTGGCAGATGCAGGTACAGACAAGACCCATATCTTATCAATTACCATTTTTCTAAAAGATATCGAACGAGATTATGCCGCCATGAATGCGGTATGGGATGCATGGATTGCTGAGGGACATCCCCCAGCACGTACCTGTGTCGAATCTAAACTCTATGCACCTGATGTTCTGGTTGAAATGACAGTGACTGCAGTTCGCCATGATTAATACGATTTTACGGCGAATTCATTATATTTCATCATCCGCTCCATTTTTGGCAGCGGAGCTGATGTGACGACCGTGGTTGGAATGGTCATCGGTTCAAACAGATCAGGCATCAGATCTTCTCTTAACTCCTGTTCGGTCGGAATGCTGCTATAGCGCAATACACGATAGCCGGCCAACTCGAGCAAACTGTCCTGATAATGTTTCTGATGCAGGCGATTAACATAGGATTCATCTGCAATCTCAATAATCGCCAGTACCTGATGTTGCTGGTCGAGCACCACAAAGTCAGCCACCAAACCTTGATATTTACGGCGCGTATGTGCAAATTTAGTGGTGAGTAAGGCGTCAAAAGATACATGTGCCAATACGGTATGACGTGGCAAAACGGCTTGCAAACGCATTAAGGTGATCTGCTCGGCAATATTCAAAATACCGCGGCGTTTTAATGGACTGTCTTGACGCCTGTTTTGTTGAAGGCGGCGAAGTGCTAACGCTGTAATCAACAGCAATCCAACTATTGTTATGAAATAATACATTACCCATCAATCCCTTTAGATTTTTTATAATCATTTTTGGCTTTAAGCCAATTTTTTTAATCAATAACAGCGATAGCAAATTCATTTTGCAGTGCAAACTTAAGTTTTTTAATCGTGTTTTTCCAGACGACCAAAGTCGTAACTGCCCTCTACTCTTTATTTATAATCATTACGCTGGCATTATTCAAGTCGTTATTGTCAGTTTATGTTTCCAATTCTGATGGTTTTGTGATCAAAACATAAATCTTTGCCTGCGATGAAAATAAAAAAGGCATGAAATATCATGCCTTTTTTCCATCAAATTAACGATGGGCTTTTGCTTTGGATTTTGGCTTGCCAGAGAATGGTCTCTTTTCACCTGTTTCACGTGGAGGTAAACCATTGTGCTGGGTTAATACCTGGCCTTTCTGCGGCCGTTTTTGTCCAGATGAAGAACGGTTTGAAGTTTGACCACGTTTTGCCGAATCTCCCGCAACACTCGAATTCTTCTTACGTGCAGACTTATATTCTCCTTCAGCGGTTCCTTGTGGCTGATAGGTCGGAATCAAATGCTGTTTTGAATTACCAATCAGGTCAGAACGGCCCATGTCCTTCAAGGCTTCACGTAATAACGGCCAGTTGTTTGGATCATGGTAACGCAAGAAAGCTTTATGCAAGCGACGACGTTTTTCGCCTTTGACAATGTCCACACTCTCCGTATAACGCGCCACTTTAGACAACGGGTTCTTGCCTGAATAATACATCGTGGTCGCAGTTGCCATTGGTGATGGATAGAAAGTCTGGACCTGATCGGCACGGAAACCGTTTTTCTTTAACCAGATCGCCAGATTCATCATGTCATAATCGGTGGTACCCGGATGCGCAGCAATAAAGTACGGAATTAAATATTGTTCCTTACCTGCTTCCTTACTGAAACGCTCAAACATCTGCTTAAAGCGGTCATAAGTCCCGATGCCCGGTTTCATCATCTTCGATAATGGACCATTTTCGGTATGCTCAGGCGCAATTTTCAGATAACCGCCGACATGGTGCTGAACCAGCTCTTTCACATATTCAGGATTCAATACAGCCAGGTCATAACGTAAACCTGAACCAATCAGGATCTTCTTCACACCCTTGATTTCACGGGCCTTACGGTATAACTGAACCAGAGGCGCATGATCGGTATGCAGGTTTTGACACACACCTGGATAAACACATGATGGTTTACGGCAATTCTTTTCAATCTCAGGATCATTACAGTGCAAACGGTACATATTTGCGGTTGGACCGCCGAGGTCCGAAATAATGCCCGTAAAATTAGGTGCGGTATCACGGATTTTTTCAATTTCACGCAGAATTGAATCTTCCGAACGGTTCTGAATAATCCGGCCTTCATGTTCAGTAATCGAACAGAAAGTACAGCCACCAAAACAGCCACGCATGATATTCACGGAGAATTTGATCATGTCAAATGCAGGAAAACGCGCATTGCCATAGGCTGGGTGCGGTAACCGTGCATAAGGCAAATCAAACACGTAATCCATTTCCTCAGTGGTCAACGGAATTGGTGGTGGATTGATCCAGACATCACGCTCACCATGACGCTGTACCAAAGCACGCGCATTACCCGGATTGGTTTCCAGATGCAAAATACGGTTGGCATGGGCATAGAGTACCTGATCATTGGCCACTTCTTCAAAAGAAGGCAAACGGATCACGGCCAGCTCACGTGGCGGTAATTTATGTTTAATTGCTTTTGAAGGTGCAGCTTTCAGCTGTACGATCTGGGTATCCGGATCCAGATTGTCGCCTTCACGGACAATCGGGTTAGCCACAATTTCTTTCTGGAAGTTTTGATATTGTGCCAGTGAATTGCCTTTCTCTTTTTCAACTTCACAACCATCAATATCTTCAGTCATCACATAAGGATTGATAATCGGATCGACACGGCCAACAGTATCGACATCGTTACTGGCAATTTCGACAAATTGTGCTTTCGATTTTTTATTATGTTTATTGATAATAAATGCGGTACCGCGAACATCGGTAATCTCGTGAACTTTTTCACCTTTGGCCAAGCGATGCATCACGTCGATAATGGCGCGCTCGCCATTGCCGTACATCAATAAATCAGCCTTCGAATCCATCAAGATTGAACGACGGACTTTATCTGACCAGTAATCATAATGCGCAATACGGCGTAGACTACCTTCAATCCCGCCGAGTAGAACAGGTACATCCGGGAAGGCTTCACGACAACGCTGGCAATAGACAGTTGCTGCACGGTCTGGACGTTTATTTGCTTCATTATTTGGTGAATAGGCATCATCCGAACGGATTTTTCGATCTGCCGTATAACGGTTGATCATCGAATCCATGTTCCCTGCGGTTACGCCCCATGCAATGGTCGGTTTGCCTAAAACACGAAAACTTTCGACATTGGTCCAGTCTGGCTGGGCAATGATGCCGACACGGAAGCCCTGTGCTTCTAGCACACGCCCGATCACACCCGATACAAATGAAGGATGGTCAATATAGGCATCCCCACACACCAAGATAAAGTCACATGCATCCCAGCCGAGCAGATCCATTTCTTCTCGTGACATCGGCAAAAATGGTGCGGGTTCAAAACACGACGCCCAATATTTGTCGTAATCAAACAGCGCTTTTGGCGCGGTCTGCGTGGTATAGGCAGTAGACATGGCTTGCGAATCTCGGCTAGCAGATGGAGGAGAGACATCTAAAGATGAAAGCCGATCATTTTAACATGAATTTCATTCATTTTCCCTGTTTATAAAACATTCAGGAACAAGGGGATAACAAATTATTTGTATAAAGTTTAATCAAAACAACAATATTAGAGACGAAACTAGAACTTTTGTTTAATAAGAGACCTTACTGCTTATTTCATTAGATCGAATCATCTCTTTGACCTTATAACCTGGCTCAATATAGCCACTGCCTCCAGTAACAGTTTGACCATTTTCAAGTGTTACTTCCAATTGATATCCACCTTCACCCTGTATGAAAAACTGCGTTTCAATTGTTTTGTTATTTTCAAGTGGCTGAAAAAAGATTTCATGCTGAACAGCGGCTGTTTTTACAGAGAGCTTGAGCGTGCTGATGGTTTGCCCACTGTAATTAGAAATTTCCATGTTAACTAAAGGTTGAAACCAATGGTTTATGCCTGCGGTTAAAGTACCTATAAAAAAACTGATCAACAATGCAGTCAGTAAAATAATTGTATAGAGCAGTGTCCTTAATCGCATAGGCACCCTTGTTCATTCTTTTATTTATATTATCTTTGCATGAATGACTGCAAAATCACAATCATCCATGCGATTGTATTTTAAAACTTAGCGCGGAGGGTTAATTTCATGTTCCGTGGCTCACCATAACGATTCGAGTCTGTTGTTAAATATGAATAATATTTTTTATCCAAGACATTATTGGCATTAACAGCAATCGTAATATTTTCACTCAATGGATAGCTTGCCATCAAATTAACCAGTGCATAGCCTTCCTGTTTTGCAGGTTTAGAGCCATAACGTCCGACTAACCATTCACTTTGATAATTTACCCCACCACCCACAGTTAAGTTGTTGGGTAACTTATACGTCGCAAATAACCGAGCAATATGTTCAGGTGTAGTTTCATTGAAAGTTTGGCCCTGCTTGGCGATATCTTTTTTATATTCTGTTGTATTGTAGGTATAACCTGCTGAAAGATTTAAATTTGGTAATACTTCTCCACGTAATTCGGTTTCAATCCCTTCACTGACTACCTCTCCAGCAGAAACATTACAATATCCTTCTCCACCATTAAAGGCACACTGCCCTTTACTACTCTGATCCTGAATAGCTCGATTAATTTGATTTGTTCTAAAAGCTGCAATTGATGCGATCAGTTTATCGTCATTAAAGCTTCCTTTCACCCCGATTTCGTAGACATTACCCTGAACTGGATCAAGCAATTTTTCATTACGATCTTTGACATTTTGCACGACAAAGGTATCTGTGAAACTCGCATAACCCGTATACGTATCATTAAAATCATAAGTTAGACCCACATAAGGTGTCCAAATATTATCTTTTTTATAATGAACGGCACGACTGTCGACAAATTTACCCGTTACATTACTTTGGTATTCTGAATCATATTTAAAATTACTTTCTCGGACACCCGTAATCAACTTGAGTGAATCAGCCAAGTTCCAACGTGTCGTCAGATAAAGGCCTGTTTGCTCAGTATGTACGTACGAACGGCCGCCATCTTGATCGTAACGTGGCGCGGCATAAGGTAGACCATAAGGATCAAAGTCAAACACATTCACTTGCATTTGCTCAACACCAACAGGTTTGGTACTGGCTTGGCGATCCCACAATGAACCATCTGCCATCAGGGTATCCCAGCTAGTCCATTGTCCAGGTATATCACTTTTCTGATGATTAATCCCCGCAACTAACTCATGTTCACGGCCTAACAAGTTAAATGCACCTTTAGTAAAGAAATCAAATACATCAAGTTGCTGATTATAACGATAGCCATATTTGTTGATCGTCGCCTTCGGATTACTCTTATCAATCGCACCTGTACTAGCAAAGGCAAGGCTGGTAAAGGCCATGTCCATATCAATATCAGCTCTTAAATAACTCCCCTTCACCATCCATCCATTTTCGAACTGGTGGGTCAAATCAATAAAGGCTTGGCTATTTTTCTTATCCCAAAAGTCTCGATAATCACAACCACAGTTATCTCGATCCAGTCCAATATCAGATCCATCTGAATAACGAGGCAAACTGTTCACTGGCACCGCATGTTCTTTCTGTTGGGAATAGCCAAAATTAAGTAAAGTATTTTTTGTCAGATCTGCACTGATAATCCCGTAAAGTAAATTACTATCGCGCGTAACGGCTTTCATCCATGAATCACCATCTTGATAAGCTAAAACCAGTCGCCCTCTAATTGTTCCTGATTCATTTAAACGGTTGGAAACATCGACTTCCCCACGGACTGTATTCCATGACCCATAACTCACTGCACCGCTAGCATGTAAATCAGCCGTTGGCTTTTTACGAATCAGATTCACCGTACCTGCTGGTTCTCCTGAACCTTGCAACAAACCAGCCGCCCCCCGTAAAACCTCAACACTTTCCAACATAGCCATATCGGGTTTTGACGAAGCGACATTGGTTGCATTGACGGCAACACCATCATACTGCATCAAATTAGAGTTCCAGCCATCCCCCATGTTGAACCCACGTATCGAGAAGTTGGTTCGTTCAGTATTGTCCCCCGTTAGAATAATCCCTGTAGTATTTAATAAAGCTTCCCCTAGATTCGTTGCCCCCATATCTTCCATTTGTTTTTGTGTAATCACCGAAACCGACTGAGGGGTTTCCTTAACGCTTAAATTGAGTTTGGTCGAAGTACTGGCATTTTTCTTGGTGTAATTATTCTCCAATGAATCATCTGCTGTAACTACAATTGTAGGCAAAATATTTGTGGGTGCTGTTGCCTCCATGGCAGCATAGGCTGTTCCAACCCAACACGTATAAAGTGCCAGATAAATTGCACTTTTTGGAAAAATTCGATATTGAGAGATAGAACGATACATAAGATTCTCCACCTAAAATGAGAATCATTATCTTTATATTTTACAATTAAACAACGGTTATGTTCATATTTTATGCATTATTTTCTACTTTACCTTATCAATACTTTCAATAAAGGAGGTATCAACTTTTGTTCACACATCACAATCAGATTTAAAAAATCTGGATCAATGATAAAATTTAGGACCTCTCTTTCTATTCTGAAACAGCCCTAGACTTCAATCTTAATGCCAGAAAAAGACCAAAGATTAAAAACACCACAACCATCAAAGTGATGCCCATCCAGCCAAAGTTTTCCCAGACCAGACCACCGCTACTGCCCAATAAACTTGAACCGATGTAATAGCAGAGCAAATACAGTGAAGATGCGACTGCACGGTATTGCACGGCCTGCACAGAAACCCAGCTACTGGCAGTCGAATGCGCGGCAAAAAATGAAAAAGTAAAAATAATCAGCCCGAGCAGAATCGTCCATAAAGATGGAATTAAAGTAATTAACAGACCCAGCATCATGGTAAGTAATAGCACGGGCAACACCTTATCGCGCCCATATTTAAAGCCCCATTTGGCAGCTTTAGGTGAGCTATAAATCCCGGCCAGATAAGCGATCGAAATCAGGCCAATCCAGGTTTGTGATAAATGAAAGGGAGCTTCCAGCAAGTGATAACTAATATAGTTAAATACAGTGACCAGACAGCCCATCAAGATAAATCCTTGGGCAAACAGAATCCGTAATTTCGGATCTTTTAAATTCTGCTCAAACGCCGCCTTAAAACGGGAAAAACGGAATGGAAAGGGCTTGAAATGCTGTGATTTGGGAAGTAACAGATAAAATAGACAGGCGATAATGAAATTGATAAAACCAATTGCATAAGTTGCTGCTTGCCATGAGATAAAGTCAACCAGTACTCCTGCAATCAACCGTCCCCCCATGCCGCCAATGGCCGTACCTGAAATATATAGCCCCATCGCAAAGCCAATATCTTTTTGCGCAATTTCTTCACCAATATACGTCATCGCTACTGCAGCTACGCCACTAACCGCTAGACCAATAAAAACACGGGTGGTCAGGAAAATTTCCCAAACGGGAAACGACGCACTCAGCAGCAATAAAATCGAGACCAAAAATAAGGCAAATACCATGATCGGCTTACGCCCAAAACGATCAGAAATAAAACCGGTGAATAGCAGGCCAATCGCAAGCGCAATGGTTGAAAAAGACAGCGGGAAACTGCTGTGGGTAGGCGTCACATGAAAGAATTCTGCAAAAATCGGCATCATCGGTTGAACACAGTACAACGATGAAAATGATGCAAAACCGGCAAAGAACAAGGACCATAAAATCGCAGTAAACGATTTTGAACCATACTCGATATGGGTTGGGCGCAACACTGATTCAGACATGAGGACTCCTTATGCCCAATCAGTATACGCCTTCAGCCGAAATGCGGAATGATCATTTCGGCGATTTTGACCGAATGTTTAAAATAATGCTTTAGGCAGACGAATCTGAATAATTTCATTGTCGTCGGCAAGTTTGGCATTGCGTCCCGATGAACCCGGGAAATTATTGTCATTCAATACCGTCAAAGTCGTGCCATTTTCAATGATGACATCTTCAATGGTCTCAAATGGAAATGCAAAAACCTTACCTGTTCCAATATCTCCGGCCCGCACAGTGCCGTATAGAGCATCTGGATTGGCAATCTTCATCAAGTCAACCAGATCCTCACGCACTACTGCTTGTTTAGGCTCATTGAACTTAATCCGGATCAGTTTTTTATATCCACCTAGATTATTCTGGCTCACATCCCGCTCGATAATGATGCCTTCTTTGTCATTAAACAATTGGAAATCGCCAATATTGGTGGCTTTGCTGTTCAGCTCAAACCAATAATAAATACCGGTATAGGCTTTTTTCTGAAGGTCAAACTGGGAAATCAGTAGTCGGCCAGTTGCATCATTCAGTAAAGGTTTTTCCAGTAATGGATATAAATACTTGCCATCTGGTGAAATTGCCATGCCCTCGAAGCCACTACTGCGCCCCACCAGAGGCTCAACATAATTGATATTGGCTTTATTCAGTTGATTTTGTGGCGAACGTAATTCTTGTGTCGGATTCAATGGATTTGGCAATCCAATCGGCGCATCGAGCAACACACCTTCTGCCGAGAAGTGCAACAGATAAGGACCAAACTCGTCGCCAATCCAGTAGCTTCCATCCGCAGCACGTTGCATCGATTCAGGATCAAAATCCGCCCCAGTCAACAAACGCTCTGCGGTATTGCCATTCACAATCTCAAAAGGAATCAGTTTATTGGGATCACGTAGCTGGACAAAACTTTGCACAGCCACTTGCCCTGTGCCTTTAGCTTTGCTTTTAAAGTCTGCTTTGATTTTATAAATACGTAACAAGAAATCGGCTGAATTGTCCTGTGTGCCAAAACCGTTATCGGCCATGGCCATATAACTACCATCCGCATTTTTCAAAGCGGCAGAAAAGCCTTGTACTGGCTGCCCTTTAAATGGCGGATAAATTCCATTGGCACCACTCACGGCTTTACCCGAGTCGGGGCCAGCCGCATAAGTTGCAACATCAAGTTTGGCAAAAGAGACTAAAGTAGGCTCGGTAACTTTCTCTGTGGGTGTGGTCTGATCTTGTTTATTATCATCGTTACAGGCACTGAGTCCTAAAGCTGTACTGCACAATACGGCCAATAAAGTTTTCTTATTCATGGTTTTATACGCTTGGTCAAAAATTACGCCAATTTAAGCAAGCTTTGATGACATTTTTACTGCAATCGCATGAACTCTTTATGGCGAAAAGATGACAATGTAACCCGACATTTTGTTTTATAAATTACGCTAATGATCGCCTATCCAGTCTTACTCAAGTTTGATCGGTCGATATGCACCCGCAATCGCGGCTTTTAAAAAGTTTTGAAAGGTTGGACATTGCATATGATTTTCTGCGGGACATACCGCAGCATGTCTCAGTCCCTGGCTGATAAAATCCAGACGCTGGATCATTTGTTGCAATTGTTCAGCTTTTTCATTGAGCATGGCTCGATCCAGTTCAGGCTGACCATTTTCGCCAAACATCTGTGCAATTTCATTGAGGGAAAAACCTGCCGCCCGCCCCAAAGCAATCAATGCCAATTGATCCAGAACCTGCTTACCATATTGTCGGCGTAATCCATGACGGCCTATTGATTTGATTAAACCTTTTTCTTCATAAAAGCGTAAGGTTGAGGTGCTCACATGGGCCCGCTTCGCAACTTCTCCAATATCCATAAATACCCCTTGACTTCAAGTTGACTTGAACTTGCACACTATCTTTATCGCTTTTTACGCAACAAAGATCAAGGTGAAAAATGGAAACTGCAGAACTGTTATTTCAAATCCTGTGTTTAGGTGTCGGTGCCACAATCATGATGGATATGTGGCTATTGCTGTTAAAAACACTCAACCGCCCAAGCTTAAATTTTGCTTTGTTGGGCCGTTGGTTGGGCTGGATATTTCGAGGCAAGTTCATCCATGCATCGATTGCACAAAGTCCTGCCATCCGACAGGAATATGCCTTGGGTTGGCTGGCACATTACAGTGTCGGCATGCTGTTTGCCTTCAGCTTTGTGCTGATTGTTGGAGAAGCATGGTTATTGCAACCACAATTTAGCTCTGCTTTTATTTTCGGCGTGATTACAGTGCTCATTCCCTTCTTGATTATGCAACCGGCTATGGGGGCAGGCGTTGCTTCAACTAAAACAGCACAGCCTCTGCGCAACTGTCTACGCAGCCTGATCAACCACGCTATTTTCGGCTGCGGTTTATATCTCAGCGCGCTATTGCTTGCATTATTTCACTGAGGGATCAACCATGAAGTCGATTGCCATTATTTATCATAGCCGTCAGGGCCATACCCAGTTTATTGCCCAACAGATTCAACGCGGTATAGCGCAAGTTGGACAGATTAAAACTGTTTTATTCAGCGCTGAGCAGTTAATGTCTCAACCCGAATTACTCTGTCATTATGACGGACTGATTTGGGGCTCTCCCACCTATTTGGGTGGTATATCCGGCACATTCAAACAATTGATGGATGCCACAGGGCCGTTATGGAAAAAACAAGCATTTAAAGGAAAATTAGCCGCAGGATTTACCGTTTCCTCACTGCCCGCAGGGGATAAGCAATCTACACTGATTTCACTTTTCACCTTTTCGATGCAACACGGTATGATATGGGTCGGTAACCCTATTTTACCTGAGCAACATCAAGGGGTTCCGTATACGCAAGCAGCCAATCGTCTCGGCTCATGGACTGGGCTTATGGCACAAGCTGAACATGCCAGTACAGCAGATGCCTTTGATTTTGGTGATATCAAAACTGCTCAGCTATTTGGACAAAATTTTGCATTCAGCTTAAGTGCATATCAAGGAGTGATGATCACGTGAAAGCAGCAAGTCTTTTATTTCCATTGGTTCTGTCCTGCATGATGTCTTTTTTAATTTCTGGCATCACCACATTAAAGGCAGTCGGTTTTATCGATCATTTCTTTGCTATGTGGATGTCAGCATGGATCGTGGCGTGGATGTTTGCCTTTCCTAGCGTATTGGTCTGTGCACCGATTGCACAAAGGTTGGTTGGTTGGATTCTAAAGAAACGCTAATTAGGACTTTGTAAGCAAAAGCCTACAGTAACTGTGGTCATGGGCGAATATCCCTAGAGAGATAGATTCACTAAGATATGAAGCATAGAGAGACAGGATGTCTCATTCAGAATAACAAGAACACAGGATGTGGTCGTTGACAGGAGTTGGCGGCAAGAAACCAAATATGAAAAGCCTCGATAGGATGTCGGGGCTTTTTTATGATCCTTGAGTTTGTTTGAATACAAAAAAGTAAACGATTTAACTTACGATTCTGCATTGACTCCCTGTGGCTTGCTACCTACTATCCGCATGTTTTATATATGATGGTCAGTCTTGTTTTACGATGATAATTTACAACAAATTTTGCTTTTCTCGGTTCCCAATCACTTTTGCCAAATTGAGTGTCGTCCTTTTCATTAGCTATTTAACCGCTGCCTGTACCAGTACTCAAGGTCCCTCTGTACGTCAATCTCAACAATTTGCAACAGGAATCCAGAACGCCTACTCCGTTGCGCCGAGCACAGCTAATCGCGTTGCTCCAATCATTCTCAAAACTGCTGAACGACATAACATTTCCCCGCATTTACTCGCTGCACTAATTCGTCAGGAATCCAGTTATCGCACGTTTGCCCGCTCTTCTGCGGATGCAGTGGGCTTAACACAGGTCCGGCCAAAATTCTGGCAACAGTTTTGTCCAGGTGATCTGTATGATGAACATGTCAATATTAATTGTGGTGCCTATATTCTAGCGAACTACTATCAGTCCACTGGAGACTGGGCAAAAGCCTTGGGTTATTACAATGTGGGTCCAACAGGCTATCGCAGAAGCCCGTATATGCGCCAACAAGCTGAACGTTATGCCAGCTCAGTCAAACGACATGAACAGTCCTTGAAAGAAGCTTTATAAACCTTGTCGGTAAAAACCTACACCGGTTGGCGTTATTGGCGAATGTCGTCATCATCTTGCATTCATTAATATAGGACTCATACAGGGACAGGACGTCTCATTCAGAACAATAACAGCACAGGATGTGGTCATTGACAGGAGTTGATGGCAAGAAACCCAATATGAAAAGCCTCGACAGGATGTCGGGGCTTTTTTATGTCCCGTTTAAAAGAATGAATACGGTAAAACAACTGCTATTGACTCCCCTAAACCGAGTGCATACCATCCTAATAATTTTATTCTGTCTCGGGTCTTGGTTTTGCAAATCGTCTCTACATCAACTGATCAAGGTATGGCTTCTCACGCGCTCGGTTCACTTTTTTTAAAGCTCAGCCTTGTCATTATGGCAGTGAGTCTTTCCGCGTGTAGTAGCTTAAGCGGATCATTTGCAAATCGCTCAAATCAACTCTCCTCAGGCTTACAAAACGCTTATTCTGTTTCACCCAGCACGGCAAATCGTTTATCACCGATGATCATTCAAAGTGCTGAGCGTTATGATGTATCGCCGACTTTACTGGCCGCGCTGATTCGCCAGGAATCCAATTATAATAGCGCTGCCCGCTCACCAACGGGGGCCATTGGTTTAACCCAAATCATTTCCAGTCATTGGAATCAGGCTTGCCCAGGCAATCTTTATGATGAAAATGTCAACATTAACTGTGGCGCGCATGTTCTCTCGACCTACTATCGATCTGCTGGTAGCTGGTCCAAAGCCGTGGCCTATTACAATGTTGGCCCAACAGGCTATCAACGTAGCTTCTGGACACGGCATAAAGGTAAAAAGTACGCCCGCTCAGTGAAACGCCATGAAAAAACCTTGAAAAAAGCCTTATAAAAAATACAGCAAAAATGAAAAAACCATGCGCTTAGGCATGGTTTTTTATACCTTGAACAATAGATTTAGGCTTCGTCAAACAGACCTTCAAACAAGACTGAAGATAGGTAACGTTCACCGCTATCCGGTAAGATCACCACTATAGTTTTGCCTGCATTTTCAGGACGTTCGGCAATTTGGGCTGCCGCCGCCAATGCTGCACCACTGGAGATACCGACCAGAATCCCTTCTTGAGTTGCACACTTTCTTGCCCACTCAATGGCATCCGCACTATTTACAGCTACAACTTCATCTACCAAATCCAGATCTAAGTTCTTCGGAATGAAGTTGGCTCCAATTCCTTGAATTTTATGCGGTGCCGGGGTAATGCTTTCGCCATTTTTGGTTTGAGTGATGATTGGAGATTCAGCCGGTTCAACTGCAACTGAATACAACGGCTTATTCTGAACGTGCTCAAAATAACGAGAAATTCCGGTAATGGTTCCGCCTGTGCCGACACCCGCCACGAGAATATCAACTTGTCCATTGGTTGCCTGCCAGATTTCAGGACCGGTGGTATCGACATGAATTTGAGGATTGGCTGGATTTTCAAATTGTTGCGGCAAGAAATATAGTTCTGGATTTTCCGTAGCTAAACGCACAGCTTCATCTACTGCACCTTTCATTCCTTTAGCAGGCTCAGTTAAAACCAGATTTGCACCTAAAGCTTTTAAAACCTTTCGGCGTTCCAGGCTCATACTTGCAGGCATGGTTAAGGTAATTGGATAACCTTTTGCCGCTGCAACAAAGGCTAAAGCAATCCCTGTATTACCACTGGTCGGTTCAACAATATGCATGCCAGCTTTCAGTACACCACGTTTTTCTGCATCTGCAATCAAAGCGGCACCAATACGACACTTCACTGAAAATGCAGGGTTACGGCTTTCAACTTTTGCTAAAACCGTTGCACCCGTTTTAATCAGACGGTTAATACGCACTAAAGGTGTGTTGCCAATGGCTTCGGCATTGTTTGAATACACTGCGATCCCTAGGTTGGCTGGTGCTGGAAATTGCTGATCAGTTGACATGTTATTTCCTTATTAGATTTGGAATGATTCTCAATCATTATAGGCTTGTGGCGCGAGGAGGAAAGTAGAAAACATATAAATTATAGAAAATAAATATTTTTCAAAAAGTTAAATAAGATAACTCTCAACTACTGCTCCAAAATTTGCGTTATTCTCTTTTGATAATTATTCAAAAAATCCTTTGTTACCCGAAAATGTTCCGTTTCTTCATAGCTTATTTGTTTGATACCCGATTCCGAAAACTGGTAAATTTTTGCATTTGGATACGCCAGAAGAATAGGTGAATGGGTTGCAATAATAAATTGGGATTGTGCCTGACATAAACGATCTAACACCGATAATGTGGTCATTAGCATGGTCGGTGATAAAGCGGCTTCCGGCTCATCCAAAAGATATAAGCCTCGCCCTTTTAACTTCATGGTTAATAACTTTAAAAACCCCTCTCCATGAGAGCGTGCGTGTATGTCTCCACCGTAACCTGCCAGATAATCCAGTTCTTTCATATAAGTCGCCACGTTATAAAAACTTTCAGCCCTTAAGAAGTAATAATCCTGAGGCTTCTTAAAACTTTTTATTGTGCGCAGAGATTGATATAAAACAGAGCTGCTGGTCGCCGTATTCAGTTGCACATTGCGTGTCCCTCCCTCTTCCGAAAAACCTAATGCCAGTGCCAATGCTTCGAGAATCGTAGACTTTCCCGAACCATTTTCCCCAACAAAAAATGTAACGTCGGGATGAAACTCAATATTTTCCAAATCATTGACTGCTGGAATGACATAGGGGTAACTGGCCCAGTCTAAACTTTCTGGAGCTTTCAGCTTTACGGCTCTGATATAAGGTCTTTCTTGCATGAGGCTATTAAAAATCTATTTTCTGTAGCATGCTGGATATCCGAGTGTAATAACACCCTTTTTTCAACTCTTGACGGCATATCTTGTCGCGTTTTTAAAATGTTTATTTTTAATAGCTTAAATCCAGTGATTATCAATAAATTCCATCACATGATATATCCGTTTTTCTAAAGAACGCTCACCAACAGCCATAATAATATCTTTAACTCCTCCGACATATGGAGAGTCACCTAACACTCTAGTTTCTAACGTAATTGAACAGGCATTGTTATCAGAAATCTCAATACGGTGATAAGCATGCCGAGCTAAATTTTGTTCAGGAATTCCAAATTCAGATTGCTGTTTTTGTATTTCACGCACTGATTCAATACGATTACTCGGAATATTCAGGGAGTTGGCCAGAGCCACTGCTGTACCTGGTAGAGATGTTTTATTTGCTTGATGTAATTCAGTAATATTTATTTGATATTGGCTAAAATTTTGCCCGCTTTTTTCGAGCATATTCATAAATTTAAGCATTAATATATTGGTATTTGGGCATAAAACAACTGGAATCAAATAATCTTGCTGATAGTCAACATCTGTTGATAATTCAATAAGACTGGAATTTGTCTGTCGACAATAAGAAATTGCCTCATTTAATTCTCTTCCAGAACCAGCGTGCACTACAATAGCGACTGTGTCCTCTGGATTTCGGTCAGCCCACGGTAAAACCCGATAATTTTTCTCAAAATTTAACGCTTTGAGCAATTCATTCGCTAATTTACCAGAGCCAATAATATATACATTTGTCATAAACTAAAGTTTTTAGATAATTTTATTGATATTAATCTATTTTCGTTTAATTTATTTTCATTTCCCAATAAAAAACACCCCCTAACGTTAGTTAGGGGGTGTTTCTAATTTAAAAGCTGGCGATGACTTACTCTCACATGGCAAGTGCCACACTACCATCAGCGCTAAGAGGTTTCACTTCTGAGTTCGGGAAGGGATCAGGTGGTTCACTCTTGCTATTGTCGCCAGCAAACT